>NZ_JBJFZU010000010.1:0-235694 GCF_045032955.1 Serinicoccus shuyuelongi
CACCGCCGGACCACCATTAGAAACACGAAGCAAGGGGCTCACCCCCCACAAAAAGGGGGTGAGCCCCTTCTTCACGTCCACACCCACCCCCTGACACACTGGCCCCATGGCTCCCCGTCTCTTCACACCCCTGACCGTGCGCGGCCTGGAGGTTCCTGGCAGGGCATGGGTGGCGCCGATGTGCCAGTACTCGTGTCGTCCCGGGGAGCCCGGTTTCGTCACGGACTGGCACCTGGCCCACCTCACCTCGTTCGCCATCGGCGGGGCGCCGCTCATCTTGACGGAGGCGGCTGCGGTAACCGAGGTGGGCAGGATCTCCCCCTGGGACGCCGGCATCTGGCAGGACCAGCAGGTGGGCGCCTGGGAGAGGGTGGTCTCCCTGGTGCACCGGACCGGCTCGCTCATCGGGGTGCAGCTGGGCCACGCCGGTCGCAAGGCGTCCACCTACGCCCCGTTCCACGAGAGATCCGGGTCCGTCCCCGTCGCGGAGGGTGGCTGGCAGTCGGTGGGCCCGGGTACCGCACCGTTCGGGAGCTACGCCGATCCGCGGGAGCTGGACCTGGCCGAGCTCTCGAGCACGGTGGCCGCCTTCGGGGCTGCCGCCCGCCGCGCCGTCACCGCAGGGTTTGACGCGGTGGAGATCCACGCCGCGCACGGGTACCTGTTGGCCCAGTTCCTGAGCCCCTTGGTGAACCGGCGCAGCGATGAGTACGGGGGAGACCTGGCCGGCCGGGCCCGGTTGCTGCTCGAGGTCGTGGACGCCGTGCGGGCGTCCGTGCCTGACCGGATGCCCGTGCTGCTGCGCCTGTCGGCCACCGACTGGGGGTCGGGGCAGGTGGCGGACGACCTGGAACGCACGGTGCAGGTGAGCCGGTGGGCCGTCGAGCGGGGTGTGGACCTGATCGACGTGTCGAGCGGCGGCAACGTCCCGCGCCCCGAGATCCCGATCGGGCCCGGCTACCAGACCGGTTTCGCGGAGCAGGTGCGACGGGCCGTCGAGGTGCCGGTGAGCGCGGTGGGCATGATCACCCGTCCGGACCAGGCCGAGCAGGTGCTGGCCGAAGGGCAGGCCGACGTGGTCATGATGGCCCGGGCGCTGCTCGCCGATCCGCACTGGTGGCACCGGGCCGCGGAGACCCTCGGCCATCCGCTGCCCTGGGTGGGGCCGTACGCACGAGCTGCCCCGCTGCTCGACTAGTCCCCGCACCCTCGTCGACGGGCAGCGCGCAGGTGTAGACGACCACGCGCTTGGCCTTCGGGTTCCCCTGACCCACCCGCCGGTAGCGGTCCAGCACCTCCAGCAGCTCCGCCCGCAAGGCGGTCAGCTGCTCGGTGGTGACCTGCACCGTGTGGTCCTCCAGTCCGCACTGCTCCTGCCATGCCGGCGCCCAGGTATGCCGGTCGGAGAGCCAGGCCTGGGCCCGGTCGCCGAAGTGCGACAGGTAGTCTCGTGCCAGCCAGTCGGCGGCCTCGGCGTCGTCCTCGTCCATCGGCTCGTCGTCGAAGGCCCCGGGACGGGCCTCGTCCACCGCCTGCCAGACGCGCCGTCGGCCGGCGCCGGTACCGGCGTCCACGACCAGGCCCACCTCCTCGAGCTTGCGCAGGTGGTAGGAGGTCGCACCCGTGTGGGTGGCCAACGCCTCGGCCAGCTCGGTGGCGGTCGCCTGCCCGTGCACCCTGAGGGCGGCCAGCAGGCGGCTGCGCAGCGGGTGGGCGAGGACGCGGAGCGCGGACGCGGTCGCGACACGGGGCATACGGGTCACCTCTCTGTCGGTGTGCTGGCAGCGTACGCGGCCCGGCAGCCATGCACAATAGTTGTGCATACTTTCTGTGCCGGACGCTCTACAGTGCCTGCACATGGCCCCTGACCTGCGGTTTCACCAGTTTGGAGGAGACGTCGACGCCTCGGTAGACTGAAGAGGTTGTCCGAATACCCCCCACATGAAGGTAGGCGAATGCGCACCTACACCCCGAAGGCCGGAGACATCACCCGCGCCTGGCACGTCATCGATGCCACCGACGTGGTGCTGGGGCGCCTCGCGTCCCAGACCGCCATCCTGCTGCGTGGCAAGCACAAGACGATCTTCGCCCCGCACGTCGACACCGGTGACTTCGTCATCATCGTCAACGCCGACAAGGTCGCCCTGACCGGCGCCAAGCTGGAGCAGAAGAAGGACTACCGCCACTCCGGCTACCCCGGTGGGCTGCGGGCCGACAGCTATGCCCAGCTGCTCGACAAGAACCCGGCTCGTGCGGTCGAGAAGGCCGTGCGCGGCATGATCCCGAAGAACGCCCTGGGTCGACAGGTCATGTCGAAGCTCAAGGTCTACGCCGGCGCCGAGCACCCGCACGCTGCTCAGCAGCCGGTCCCGTACACCATCTCCCAGGTCGCCCAGTAAGGAAGCCGAGGCACACATGACTGTCAACGACACCGACACCCCGGACAGCGACGGCTTCGACGAGAACGCCGTCTCCGAGTACACCAGCGAGTCGTCCGCGGCTCCGGCCGAGGGCGCCTCGCGCCCCCGCGCCACCGCTCCCGGTGCCGCCACCGGTCGCCGCAAGCAGGCCGTCGCCCGCGTGCGGATCGTCCCGGGCACCGGCACCTGGAAGATCAACGGCCGCACCCTGGAGGAGTACTTCCCCAACAAGGTGCACCAGCAGATCGCCAACGAGGCGCTGACCCTGCTCGAGCTGGACGGCGCGTACGACGTGCTGGTCCGCGTGCACGGCGGTGGCCCCTCCGGCCAGGCCGGCGCGGTCCGCCTCGGCGTCGCCCGTTCGCTGAACGGCATCGACTCCGAGCTCAACCGCCCCGCGCTGAAGCGTGCCGGGCTGCTGACCCGGGACGCCCGCGTCCCCGAGCGCAAGAAGGCCGGCCTCAAGAAGGCCCGCAAGGCGCCGCAGTACAGCAAGCGCTGACCCTGCCTGCCGCCCCTGTGGGCGGCGACGACAGGAACACCGACGGCCCGGTGGGAGAGATCCCACCGGGCCGTCGGTCCGTCTGCGCGGCCTCAGAGGCCGGGGGTGTACAGCAGCCGGTTCGGTGAGCCGGTGCCGATCCCGGAGAGTCGGCCGGTGGTGGCGTTGCCGAGGATCGCGGAGGTCACCTGCGACGGGCTCGCGGACGGGTTGTCCTCCAGGTAGAGGGCCGCCGCCCCGGCGACGTGCGGGCTCGCCATCGAGGTGCCGGAGATCGTGTTCGCGGCGTTGTCAGCCGTGTGCCAGGCAGAGGTGATCGAGCTTCCGGGGGCGAAGACGTCCACGCAGCTGCCGAAGTTGGAGAAGCTCGAACGGCTGTCGCTGCTGGTCGTGGACCCGACGGTGATCGCGCTGCCGGCCCGGGCGGGGGAGACGTTGCACGCGTTCTGGCTCTCGTTGCCCGCGGCCACCACCAGGGTCACGCCGGACCCGGTCATCCGCGAGACCGCGGCGTCGATGCTGGTGCTGGTGCCGCCGCCGAGGCTCATGTTGGCGACCGAGGGCCCGGAGGCGGTGGCCGTGACCCAGTCCATCCCGGCGATGACGCCGGCGTTGGTGCCGCCGCCGTCGCACCCGAGCACGCGCACCGGCACCAGCGTCGTGCCCTTGGCCACCCCGAGGACGCTGCCGCCGACCGTGCCGGCGACGTGCGTGCCGTGGCCGTTGCAGTCCGAGGACCCGCGACCGTCGTTGATCGCGTTGAAGCCGCTCGCGGTACGTCCGGTGAACTCCACGTGGCTGGTGCGGATGCCGGTGTCGATGATGTAGCTGTCCACCCCCTGCCCGGTGGAGGTGTAGGTGTAGCTGCCGTCCAACGGACGGCTGCGCTGGTCGATCCGGTCCAGGCCCCAGGTGGCGCCGTTCTGGGTCTGCGAGAGGGAGACGGTCGCGTCCTGCTCGATCCAGGCCACGTCCGGGTCCTGACGTAGCTCGGCCACCTGCGCGTCGGTCAGCGAGGCGGCATACCCGCCCAGCGTGCCGTACGTGCGCTCCACCGCGATGCCGGCGGAGCGGGCCTGGTCGACCTTGCTCTCGGTGGCCGCGGTCACGGCGGCCTGGGCCCGGCTGCCGGTGGACTCGCCGGTGGTCGTGCGGGACACCTCCAGCATGACGATGTAGGACCCCTCGACCGCCTCGCCGGAGGTGGCCTCGAGCAGTGGCGCCATGCTGTCGTCCGCGGAGGGGGAGAGCTGGGCCGCGGACGCGGCCGGGGCACAGACCCCGGCGGCCACGGCGAGTCCGGCGAGCGAGGCGAGGGTCCTGCGTCGGATGTGCTGCATGGTCTTCTCCTTCAGGGAAATGATGCGGCTGTAAGCGCTGCCGCGGCTCCACCCTGCACACAGATCGGCCGTCCCGGCAGCCCCGAGGAGCAGGTCCAGACCGAACGGTGACCGAAGGTTGACCGTGTCTTGACCAACTCCAGACCGAGACTTTGCGGTGGGCGACCCGGCCGAGGACGGCCGGGACCGGTCCCGGCACCTGGGTGCGGCATACTGCCGTGTCAGCACTCACCCGCAACCTGCACCAGTGAAGGACGACGATGGGACGACTCTTCGGCACCGACGGCGTACGCGGTCTGGCCAACAAGGACATCACCGCTGAGCTCGCGCTCGACCTCTCCGTCGCGGTGGCGCACGAGCTCGGCGGGCAGAGCGTCTTCGGCGGCGCCCGTGCCAGTGCCGTGGTCGGCCGGGACCCCCGGGCCTCTGGTGAGTTCCTCTCGGCGGCGGTGATGGCCGGGCTGGCCTCGGCCGGGGTGGATGTCCTGGACGCGGGGGTGCTGCCCACCCCGGCGATCGCCTACCTGACCAAGCGGATGAACGCGGAGATGGGCGCCATGCTTTCTGCGTCCCACAACGCGATGCCGGACAACGGCCTGAAGTTCTTCGCCAGCGGCGGTCACAAGCTCGCTGACGAGATCGAGGACCGGATCTCCGGGCGGGTCGGCTCCGACTGGGACCGCCCCACCGGTGCCGGGGTGGGTCGGATCCTGCCGTTCGGGCGCGGCGCGGAGTTCTACATGGAGCACCTGCTGCAGGCAGCCCCCGGACGGCTCGACGGGCTGCGCATCGTCATCGACGCGGCGCACGGCGCGGCGTCCGAGGTCGGGCCGGAGGTCTTCCGACGAGCCGGGGCCACCGTCGACGTCATCGGCGGTGACCCCAACGGGCTCAACATCAACGACGACGCCGGGTCCACCCACCTGGACAAGCTGCAGGAGGCCGTCCGGCTGCGCGGTGCCGACATGGGTGTCGCCTTCGACGGCGACGCGGACCGCTGCCTGGCGGTGGACGCGCGGGGCGGGCAGGTCGACGGCGACCAGATCATGGCCATCCTGGCCGTGGCCATGCACGAGCGCGGCGAGCTGCAGGACGACACCCTGGTGGCCACCGTGATGAGCAACCTCGGTCTGCTGCAGGCGATGGAGCGCGAGGGCGTGCACGTGGTGCAGACCGCGGTGGGAGACCGGTACGTGCTGGAGGCCATGCGGTCCCGGGGCTACTCCCTCGGGGGTGAGCAGTCCGGCCACGTCATCATGCTGGAGCACGGCACCACCGGCGACGGCGTGCTCACCGCGCTGGCGCTCGCGCAGCGGGTCGTCTCCTCGGGCCGGGCGCTGCACGAGCTGGCGGGGGTGATGACCCGGCTGCCGCAGGTCCTGGTCAACGTCCGAGGGGTGGACAAGGACCGTGTCGACAGCGACGAGGGTGTCCTGGCCGCGGTCGGGCAGGTCGAGCAGGAGCTGGGCGATCAGGGGAGGGTGCTGCTGCGCAAGTCCGGCACCGAGGCGGTGGCGCGGGTGATGGTCGAGGCGGACTCCCAGGAGCGCGCCCAGGGGTATGCCGACAGCCTCGCCCAGGTGGTCCGGGAGCGGCTCGCCCTCTGAGCGCACGAGGCGCGGGTCAGGGCCCGGTCACGACCCCCACCGGGGGTCCGCGGCCAGATGGTCGACCAGCTCCTCGATCGCCGGGATACCGGTGACCGGACCGCGGAGCAGCACGCCGCCCCGGTCCACCAGCACCGCGGACGGGCCGGCCCCGGCGTCGAGGGCTGTCCAGAGCTGGGAGCCAGGGTCCCAGAGCACGCCGTCGACCCCCTGCAGGCGGGGCTCGCCCCAGGGGGCGAGCGTGTGCACCAGCGGCACCCCCAGCTGCGGCAGCCGCTCCCGCCAGCGGGGCAGCTCTTCGAGCACGGCGAAGGTGGGGCCGCACCAGCAGTTGACCAGCACCAGCAGCTGGGGACCGGCCCGGGTCAGGGCGATGAGGCTGCTGGGACGCAGGTCCTCGTCGACGACCACCCCGGTTGCCGGGCTGCGCCCCGCACCAGGACCTGACCGGCCCGTCCCCGCCGTCCCCGCCGGCTCCGTCGGCGGGTCGGACGCGTCCTCTGGTGCCCCCCGGCCCAGGACGAGCACGGCGGTGGCCGCCACCGCCAGGGTCATGCCCAACCAGAGACGGTCCTGCGTCGAGGAACCCGCCACCAGCGCCCCGGCGCTGCTGCCGTCCAGGGCGATCAGCAGCGCGACGAGCGACAACGCCACCAGCAGCGCGTTGCGCAGCACCGTGCGGCCGGTGATCCGGTGGTCACCGACCCGGCCGAAGCAGCTGCAGGTGGGACGTGGGTGGAAGCCCATCGCCCGGACGACGACCACCAGGAACGCGACGCACAGGGCGAGCGCGCCGGACGCGCCGAGGGCATACGTCCAGGGCCACGGGGTGAGCAGCAGCACGGCGACGACCAGCTCGAGCGCCGGCAGGGACAGGGCCACCCACCGCCGGCGCAGCAGCGCCGGCAGGCGCAGCGCCGCGACCATGCTCGTCGTCGCTCCCGGGTCGGGCAGCTTGGCCAGCCCGGAGAGCACCAGCACGGCGGCGAGCGTCAGCGGCGCCAGCGACAGGGCGGTGGGCATCGGTGCGGAACCCCCGGGGGCCGGTCAGACCAGCTGGCTGAGCCGACCGGTGTCCACGTCGTAGCGGAAGCCGCCCACCTGGGCCCGACCCTGGATCAGGGGGTGCGTGGTGACCCGGCGGACGTCGCCCACCAGGGCCGCCTCCTGGTCGGTTACCACTCCGAAGCTCTGCCACCAGGCGTCCTGGCCGGAGAGCTCGCTGACCTGCTCGCGCAGCTCGTCCTCGGTGAACCGGGTCATCGCGCACCGGGTGTGCGGGACCACCAGGATCCGCCGCACACCGAGCAGGTGCACCCCCAGCACCAGGGCCTCCAGGGCCGCGTCGGTGATCCGGCCGCCCGGGTTGCGGAAGATCTTGGCGTCGCCGTGGGTCAGGCCGAGCAGCTGCAACGGCTCGATCCGGGAGTCCATGCAGGTGACGATGGCGACCCCGGCGCGGGCGATGCCGTCGTAGCCGCTGAGCGCGTCGGCGTGGGCGAGGGCATACTCCTCGTTGGCCTGCAGGAGGTCCTCGAAGGCGGATGATCCGGACATGGCGCTCAGCCTAGTGGGCCGGGCTCAGCCGATCTCCAGGTCCTCCCGCGTCGGTGCCGCCGCCCCGGCCCGGGCGACCGTCCAGCCGGCGCAGGCGACGGCCCGCTCCAGGGCGGGGGCGATGTCCTCCAGGTCCGCCCTGGCCAGGCGGGTGCGGGCGTCCGGGGAGCCCAGGAGGTCGGCGTCCAGCAGGCCGCTGAGCAGGCCGGACATGAAGGAGTCGCCCGCCCCGACGGTGTCCACCACGTCCACGGTCAACGACGGCAGCTCGATGGTGGTGTCGTCCCGGGACAGGTGGACGACCGCCCCCTCGCCACCCCGGGTGATGACCACCAGGTGCGGGCTCAGCTGCCCCCATAGGTGCGCGACCTCGACGACGTCGGCGTCCCCGTAGAGCCACTCGACGTCCTCCAGGCTGGCCTTGACCACGTCGCTGCGGCCGATGCACTCCTCGATCCGCTGCCGGGCGTCGGTGGGCGAGCCCATGATCGAGGGCCGGGCGTTGGGGTCGTAGGACACGGTGGCGTGCTGCCGGGCGTCGGCCATGAGCCGGGCCACCGCGGACCCACCGGGCTCGAGGGTCGCCGCGATCGAGCCGGTGTGGACGTGGCCGATCCCGTCCAGCTGCTGCGGTCCGAGCCGCCAGGACAGGTCGAAGTCGTAGGTGGCGACCGCGTCCGCGTCCAGGTGGGCGGTGGCGGTCGAGGTGCGCGGTGCCTCCATCGACCCGTCCGTGAGCTCGACCCCGTGGCGCTCCAGGTGCTCGCGGACCCGGTGCCCGTGCTCGTCGTCGCCCAGGTATGCCGCCAGCCGGGTCGGGTGCCCGAGCGCGGACAACCCGATCGCGACGTTGGCGGGGGAGCCGCCCACGTGCTCGCTGCGCTCGCCGTCCCCGTGCGGCACGACGATGTCGATGAGTGCCTCACCCACGGTGAGCACACCGGCCATCAGCGGGACTCCGGGGAGAGCGCGTCGGCGATCGCGGCCACCTTGTCCAGGCGGTGGTGGGAGGTGATCTCGCGGATGGTGCCGGAGCGCGAGCGCATCACCAGCGAGTGGGTGACCGCAGTGCCGGAGCCGTAACGGACGCCGCCCAGCAGCTCACCGGTGGTGATCCCGGTCGCCACGAAGAAGCAGTTGTCGCCGGTCACCAGGTCGTCCGTGGACAGCACGCGGTCCAGGTCGTGACCGGCGTCGATCGCCTTCTGGCGCTCGTCGTCGTCCTTGGGCCACAGCCGGCCCTGGATCACGCCGCCCATGGCCTTCATGGCGCAGGCGGTGATGATGCCCTCGGGGGTGCCGCCGATGCCGATGAGCATGTCCACCGACGAGTCCTCCCGGGCGGCGGCGATCGCGGCCGCGACGTCACCGTCGGTGATGAAGCGCAGCCGCGCCCCGGCCTCCCGTACCTCTTCGGTGTAGCGGTCGTGCCGGGGGCGGTCGAGCATGATGACGGTGAGGTCCTCGACATAACGCTTCTTGGCCCGCGCGATCCGGCGCAGGTTCTCGTGCACCGGCAGGCGGATGTCGACGCGGTCGGCCACGTCGGCCCCGACCACGAGCTTGTCCATGTAGAAGACGGCGGACGGGTCGTACATCGTCCCGCGCTCGGACACCGCCATCACGGCGATCGAGTTGTCCATCCCCTTGGCGGTCGGGGTGGTCCCGTCGATCGGGTCCACCGCGACGTCCACCGCGGGACCGGACCCGTCGCCGACGTGCTCGCCGTTGAAGAGCATCGGCGCCTCGTCCTTCTCGCCCTCACCGATGACGACCACGCCGTCCATCGCGACCTGGGAGATGACCTTGCGCATCGCCTCCACCGCGGCGTTGTCGGCGAGCAGCTTGTCCCCGCGGCCCACCCAGCGTCCGGCGGCGAGCGCGGCGGCCTCCGTGACGCGCACCAGCTCCAGCGCGAGGTTGCGGTCGGGGAGCACCTGGTCGGTGGTCTTGGGTGAACGGTCGGCCATGAGCGACTCCTTCGTCGGCGGTGCGCGTCGTCAGACTATCGGGTGCGCCGGGTCCGGGGGCCACCCTGGTCGGATGCGACCATAGGGGGGTGAGCAGCGCATCGCAGGCCCCCTCCTCGGGCGCCCCGACGTCCCCCGCCCCGGACCGACGTCGCCAGCGCCTCGCCTCCTACACGATCCGCAACATGGTCTACTCCACGCTCATCGTGCTGGCCCTGGTGCTGGTGTGGTGGTCGCTGACCTACAACCCGACCGAGCCGCAACCCCGCAGGGTCGAGGTGACGACCACCGCGTCCTACGCCGCGGAGCAGGCCGCGTGGCCGGTCTGGGTGCCGGAGGTCGGCGAGGGATGGACCCCGACCGTGGCCTGGTTCGAGCCGCTCGAGCAGCTGCCGACCTGGCACGTGTCCTACGTGACACCGGAGGGGGAGTACCTTGCGATCCACCAGGCCTCGGACGCCTCCCCGGACTGGGAGGACTCGGTGCTCTCCGGCGCCGAGCCCGTCGGCGAGCAGGTGCTGCCGGGGCCGGTGGGGGAGCAGGCCTGGCAGGCCTGGGAGGCCGACTCCGGCAACGCGGAGAACGCCTGGGTGCTGGGGCCGGAGGTCACCGGTGGGGCGACCGTGGTGGTGCACGGCACGGCCGGGCAGGCCGAGGCGGAGGAGCTGCTGAGGGCGGTCCGGGCCCAGGAATGATGACCGGGTCCTCAGGACCCGGTGCTCGGGAGGGTGCTCAGCGCTCGGGCTCGGCAGCGGGTGTGGCCTCGGTGGCCGTGACCTGCTCACCCTCGCCGGTCGCGGGGTCCTGCTCCGGGGTGGCCGCGGAGTCGCCCTCGGCCGGCTCTCCGGCGTCCTCGCCACGCCGGGTGGCGCGGTCCAGGGTCTCCTGAGCGGCGTCGAGCTTGCCCTGGCAGTGGGCCGCCAGCTCCTCGCCGCGTTCCCAGAGGGCCATCGACTCCTCCAGGGGCACCTGACCCGACTCGATACGCGCCACCAGCGCGACCAGCTCGTCGCGGGCCTGCTCGTAGCTCAGTTCGTCCACCGGGGCGGGCGGGGTCGTGTCGTCGGCT
Source organism: Serinicoccus shuyuelongi (assembly GCF_045032955.1). NCBI lineage: Bacteria > Bacillati > Actinomycetota > Actinomycetes > Micrococcales > Ornithinimicrobiaceae > Serinicoccus > Serinicoccus shuyuelongi. Next base: position 10,466 of record NZ_JBJFZU010000010.1, read on the forward strand.
GCGGGTGAAGTCACGGTCCCACCGTACGCGGCCGGGACTGCAGCAGCGACGGAGCGCTCGACGTGCTGGACGTGCTGGACGTTTGACCCTCACCCAGGTCGAGGGCGGAGCCTGGGCTCATGGACCCCCACCTCCTGCCCATCGGCGAGATGTCCAGGCGCAGCGGCCTGGGCGTGAGCGCGCTGCGCTTCTACGACCGGCACGGGTTGCTGCCGCCCGCCCGGGTCGACCCGGTCACCGGCTACCGGCGCTACCAGGAGGACCAGGTGCCTCGTGCCCGGATGCTCGCCGGGATGCGTCGGGTGCAGATGCCGCTGGCCGAGATGGCGGCGGTGCTCGAGGCCGGCGCGGACACCGAAACCGTGCGGGACCTGCTGGGCGCCCACGTCCGGCGCCTGGAGCGGGGGCTCGAGCAGGCCCGCACCCAGCTGGCGCGGGTGACGGCTCTGGCCGGGGACGTGGTGGGCGCGGTGCCGGTGGACGCCGCCGGCCTCGGGTCGTCTCTGCGCGCCGTCCGGTATGCCGTCTCCACCGACTCCCGCTTCCCGGAGCTGGGCGGGGTGCTGCTGGAGTGCCTGGGGGACGAGCTGCGGGTGGTGGCCACGGACCGGTACCGGCTGGCGCTGGCCTCGACCCGGCTCCGGGCGACGGCGCCGTGGCCGGTTTCGGTGGTGCTCGGGGCGGACGGGGTGGACGACCTGCTGGCGCAGCTCCCGGAGGAGGGGCAGGTGGAGCTCGTGGTGGCTCCGGGGCAGCTGCGGGTGCGTCCCGAGGCAGGGCCCCCGCTCCAGGTCCCGCTCGTCCCCGAGGCCGACTACCCCGACTACCGAGTCGTGCTGGAGACGGTGCCCGGGGGACAGGTGATGGGTGACCTCGGCGAGCTGGCGCAGGCGCTCGACGACGGGCTCGACGGGGACGACAGGGACGATGTAGAGGACGGCCACGCCGAGAGCCGGCAGGGGCGGCCCGCTCCGTTCGCCCTGGGGGAGCGGCGGGTCGACCGGACCTACCTGCGGGAGGCGGTGGAGCAGGTGGGCCCCGGGGGGCAGTTGAGGCTGCCGTCCGACCTGGGCCCCTGGCTGCTGCAGGACGAGAGCGGCTCCCGGCTCGCCCTGGTGATGCCGCTGGCGCCGGAGCGCCCGTGAGCGTGCTGATGCACCTGTGCCGGACCTGCCGGCACCGGGCCACCTCGCACCAGGGTGGTGACCGCGGCTACAGCGGGTGCCGGTGCTGCCGCGGGCCGGGAGACCTCGACCCGGAACCGGTGCTGGTGGCCACCTTCACGATGCCCGGTGGGGCCCGCGAGCCGCTTCACCCACCGGGGAGCCTCTGGAACGCCGGGACCACGCACCAGCTGCGGCTCTGCGACTGTCCGGCCTGCCGACGAGCTAGCGGGTGACCGGCCGCACCGCGAAGTCGCCGTGGGCCACGCTCACCCGCAGCAGCTCGTCCGCCGCGACCTCCTCGCGGTCGCGGACGATCCGGCCGTCGCCGTGGCGTACGACGGCATACCCCCGCTCGAGGATGTGCTGGGGGGACACCGCGCGCAGGTGCCGGGCCAGCTGCTCGCTGCGGTCGCGCTCGCGGTCCAGGCGGGAGCTGAGCAGCGCCTGCCCGCGCGTGCGCGTCGCGGCCAGCTCCCGACGGTGCTGGGCCACGATGGCGGCCCGGTCTGCCATCACCGGACGGCCCATCACGTCGCGCACCCGGTCGCGCTCGCGGCCGATCCGGGCGGTGAGCGCGCGCCGGGCACGGGCGCGGACGGTGAGCAGCCCCCGCTGCTCGTCGGCGACGTCGGGGACCACCGAGGCGGCGGCGTGGGTGGGGGTAGAGGCCCGCAGGTCGGCGACGAAGTCGACCAACGGGGAGTCGCTCTCGTGGCCGATCGCCGAGACCACCGGCGTCCCGGCCTGCGACACCGCCCGGACGAGCGCCTCGTTGGAGAAGGGCAGCAGGTCCTCGAAGGAGCCCCCGCCACGGGCCAGGATGATGACGTCGACCTCGTCCAGGGCGTCGAGCTCGCGCAGCGCGGCGCAGACCGCAGGCACCGTGTCGGTGCCCTGGACGGCGACCTGACGGACCTCCACCCGGGCCGCCGGCCAGCGACGGTGGACACCGGCCAGGACGTCCCGTTCGGCGGCGGTCGCGCGGCCCGTCACCAGCCCGATCCGACGGGGCAGGAAGGGCAGCGGCCGTTTGCGGGCCTGGTCGAAGAGACCCTCGCTGCGGAGCAGCTGCTTGAGGTGCTCGAGCCGGGCGAGCAGCTCTCCGACGCCGACGTGCCGCATCTGCCGTGCCTCGAGCTGCAGGGTGCCCCGCTTCGCCCAGAAGCTCGGCTTGGCGTGCACGACCACCCGGGCGCCGGGCTCCGGCGGGGCCGGCATCGCGTCGAGCGCGCCCGTCGGGATGGCCACCGACAGCGACATGTCGACGTCGGTGTCGCGCAGGGTGAGGAACGCCGTGGACATCCCCGGGCGACGGTTGAGCTGGACGATCTGTCCCTCGACCCACAGCGGCGACATCTTGTCCACGTAGTCGCTGATCTTCATCGTGAGCGTGCGGACCGGCCACGGTGAGGCCGCGGTGGTGTCCCGGGCGGTGGGGGGCAGCTGCGGCGTCGGCACCCGACCAGGGTATGCCGCCACCGCACCGCTCCCGGCACACTGGGCCGATGCAGAACGCGCGGGGAGCAGTCCCGGACCGGCAGCCGGAGAGCCCGGAGGGCGCCGAGGTCCGCCCCACCGTGGTGCTCGTCCACGGCACCCGGATGAGCAGGGCGCAGTGGGACCGCTACCCGGCCCTGCTGCCGGGGGTGGACGTGCTCAGCGTGGACCTGCCCGGTCACGGGGACCGTGCCGGTGAGGAGTTCACCGAGGAGGCGGCCCTGCGGACCATCGACGACGCGGTCGCCCGCGCCGGCACGGCCACCGCCCCGGTGCTCGTCGGGCACAGCCTGGGCGGCTACCTGGCGATGATGTGGGCGGCAGAGCACCCGCGCGACCTCGCGGCGCTGGTGCTGGTGGGGGCCAGCGCCGTGCCCGCGGGGCCGCTGACGGGCCTCTACCGGGGTTTCGCCCGGCTGCTGCCGGTGGTCGGACCGGACAGGATGGCGCGCGTCGTCAACAGGCTGCTGCGGGCGCTGGGCGCAGAGCGCGGCCCCGGGGCGCCACCGCTGCCGGACGGGGCGGGCTACGCCGCGCTCCCGGCCGCCTGGGCCCTGGTGATGCGCCGGGCGCGGCCCGAGCTGCTCACCGGGGTGGAGGCCCCGGTGGTGCTGGTGAACGGCCAGCTGGACCAGATGCGGGTGCACGTGCGGCGCTTCGCCCGGGCCTGCCAGGACCCCCGGGTGGTCCTCGTGCCGCGGGCGAGCCACCTGCTGCCGCTGACCCACCCGGAGCAGGTGGCGAGGGTCGTGCGCGAGGTGCTGGACGGGCACAGGTCCGGTCCAGCCGTGGCACCTACACTGGAGGGGTGACTTCCGCGACACCCTCGACCCGACCGACCGACATCCAGGACGTGCCGTCCGGGGACGAGACGTCCCGGGGCAGGCGGGTGCTGCTGGCCGCCCCCCGGGGCTACTGCGCCGGCGTGGACCGCGCCGTCGTGACCGTGGAGAAGGCCCTCGAGCTGTACGGCCCTCCGGTCTACGTGCGCAAGGAGATCGTGCACAACAAGCACGTGGTGCGCACCCTCGAGCGACGGGGCGCCATCTTCGTGGACCAGACCGGTGAGGTGCCCGAGGGTGCCAGGGTCATCTTCTCCGCGCACGGGGTGAGCCCTGCCGTGCACGCCGAGGCCAAGGCCCTGTCCCTGCAGACCATCGACGCGACCTGCCCGCTGGTGACCAAGGTGCACCGCGAGGCGGTCCGCTTCGCCGACCAGGACTACGACATCCTCCTCGTCGGGCACGAGGGCCACGAAGAGGTCGAGGGCACCGCCGGCGAGGCGCCGGAGCACATCACCCTGGTGGAGAGCCCCGCCGACGTGGACCACGTCGAGGTCCGTGACCCGGAGAAGGTCGTCTGGCTCTCGCAGACCACGCTCAGCGTGGACGAGACGATGGAGACCGTGCGCCGTCTGCGGGAGAAGTTCCCGCTGCTGCAGGACCCGCCGAGCGACGACATCTGCTACGCCACCCAGAACCGGCAGGTGGCGGTGAAGCAGATGGCCTCCGACTGCGACCTGATGATCGTCGTCGGCTCGCAGAACTCCTCGAACTCCAAGCGCCTCGTCGAGGTCGCCCTGGAGTACGGCTCCCGGGACGGGCACCTCGTCGACTACGCCGACGAGCTCGAGGAGGGCTGGCTGGAGGGTGTCACCACGGTGGGTGTCACCAGCGGGGCCAGCGTCCCGGAGATCCTCGTCCGGGACGTGCTCGACTGGCTGGCCGAGCGCGGCTACCAGGACGTCAGCGCGGTGACCGCCGCCGAGGAGACCCTGCTCTTCTCGCTGCCCACCGAGATCCGCCGGGACCTCAAGGCCGCCGGCCAGGAGGCCACCAAGGTCCAGCACGACCCCGGCTCGATCCCGAGCGGACGCGAGGACTCGCTGCGCTGAACGGTGACCTTCGCCGCGGCATACCCTCCACGGGTCGCGGTGAAGGTCACGGTTCCATCACGGTCCGGGCGCCCGTCCGGTGCCTGGTCGAGGTGTCCGGGCGGCGGTCCATCGCGCGTGCGCGTAGCAGCCGTGGTGGGATGGGGCAAGTCGCGACCCTGGGAGGTTCGACCTCCTTCAGAGGGTGCCTATGGTGGGTATGCCGAGGCCGGGTCCGGGGGAGGACCGCGGTCGGCGCAGCCGAGGGAGCGAGCAGTCCGGCCGCTCCCGCTGAGACGAGGAGCCCATCCATGTCCGCATCGCGCACGAGCCTGATCGGAGTCGCGGCCGCCGCCGCGCTCGCCCTGTCCGCCTGTGGTGACGACGGTGGGTCCGAGGCCGGGGGAGAGCCCCAGCTGGTCGAGGACGGCACGCTGGTCGTGGCGATGAGCGGTGAGTTCCAGCCGTTCAGCTACTTCGAGGGCAACGAGCTCACCGGCTTCGACTACGACATCGGTGTCGCGGTCGCCGAGGAGATGGGTCTGGAGATGCAGTCGGAGACGGCCGCCTTCGCCTCCCTCATCGGCGGCGTCCAGGCCAACCGCTACGACGTGCTCATCGCCTCGATGACGCCGACCGAGGAGCGTGCGGAGGCGGTCGACTTCACCGCCGGCTACTACAGCTCCGGCGCCCAGGCGTTCGTCCCCGAGGGCACCGAGTGCACCGACATCACCGAGCTGGACAGCCCCACCATCGGGGTCGCCACCGGCACCACGTACCAGACCTACCTCGAGGAGGAGGGCGGCGACTGGGTCGGTGACGTGCGCACCTTCGACTCCGACGTGGTGGCCCTGCGTGACCTGGGCACCGGCCGGCTGGACGCGGTGATGACCGACCGGCTGGTGGGCCTGCACCAGATCGAGGAGGCCGGCCTCGAGGTCGTCGAGTGCGGCGACCCGCTCTACACCGAGGAGCCCGCCTTCGCCGTGAAGAAGGACAACACCGCGTTGGTGGAGGACCTCGACGAGGCGCTGCAGGCGATCATCGAGGACGGCACCTACGCGGAGATCAGCGAGCGGTACTTCGGCCAGGACATCTCGGGCGACGTCGCCGGCTCGTCCGGCGACTGAGGCCGAAGTCGTGGACTTCCTCTCCCTCTTCGGGGAGTATGCGCCGCTGTTCCTGGAGGCCACCTGGGTCACCCTCAGCCTGACGGCGGTGTCCCTGGTGCTGGCGATGGTGGCGGGGGCGTTCGTCGCCTGGCTGGCGATGAGCCCGATACGACCGCTGCGGTGGTTGGCGACCGCCTACATCGGGCTGGTGCGCGGGACCCCGCTCATCACCCAGATCTTCATCATCTACTTCGGCCTGGCCTACGTGGTGACCCTGCCGGCCTTCTGGGCCGGGGCGCTGGCCCTCGCGTTCCACAACTCGGCCTACATCGCGGAGATCATTCGCTCCGGCTTCCAGGCGGTGCCGAAGGGAGCCACCGAGGCGGCGCGGTCACTCGGGATGTCGCGGCTGAAGACCCTCAAACGGGTGCAGGCGCCGCTGGCGCTGCGGATCACGCTGCCGGTGCTGGGCAACCAGTACATCATCGCGGTGAAGGACTCCTCGTTGGTCGCCTTCATCGGCATGACGGAGCTGTTCCGCACCTCGCAGAACATGGCGGCGTCCACCTACCAGCCGCTCACCTCCTACGTGGTGGTGGCGATCTACTACCTGGCCATCGTGCTGGTGCTGACCCTGCTGGTGAACCGGCTGGAGGCGCGGCTGAGCAAGCACCGCCGCCCCGAGGTGCAGGCGAAGGCCAAGCTGAAGAGCGAAGGAGCGTTCTGATGACGAGCGAGGACAGCACGGCGACGACCGGTGAGCCCGTCGTCCGCCTGCGCGGCATCGTCAAGGCCTTCGGGTCCACCACGGTGCTGGACGGGATCGACCTGGACGTGGCACGGGGAGAGGTGGTCTGCCTGATCGGGCCTTCCGGTGCCGGCAAGTCCACCCTGCTGCGCTGCATCAACGGCCTGGAGCGCATCACCGGCGGAAGCATCGACGTCGGTGGGCAGCGGCTCAGCTACGACGAGAAGCACCTGAACGGGATCCGGTCGCGCATCGGGATGGTCTTCCAGTCGTTCAACCTGTTCCCGCACATGACCGTGCGGGAGAACATCTGCGTCGCGCAGCGGGAGGTCCTCGGCCGCAGCGCGGCGGAGGCCCGGGACCGGGCGCATACCCTGCTGGAGCGGGTGGGCCTGGACCACAAGGCGGGCGCCTACCCGGACAACCTGTCCGGCGGGCAGCAGCAGCGGGTGGCGATCGCCCGGGCCCTCGCGATGGACCCGGCGCTGATGCTCTTCGACGAGCCCACCTCGGCGCTGGACCCGGAGCTGGTGGGTGAGGTGCTCAAGGTGATGAAGGACCTGGCGTCCGAGGGGATGACCATGGTCGTGGTGACGCACGAGATGCGCTTCGCCCGGGACGCCGCCGACCGGGTGGTGCTGCTGGCCGACGGCGGGATCGCCGAGCAGGGCCCGCCCGAGAAGGTGCTGCTGCAGCCCAGCAGCGCCCGCGGTCGGGCGTTCCTGCAGGAGATCGGTCAGGCGTAGCGGCCGCGGGGACGCCCCCTCACCGCGTCTCCTTCCTGGTCCGGCGCCGCCTCGGGCAGCTCGTCCCGGGTGGGGGTGGCCTCGTCCAGCTCGACGGACAGCCACCCCTGCCCGGTGGGGCGGGGTGCCACCTCCACCGGGCTGAGGGCGGGGTGCTCGGACTCGGCCAGGCCGAGCTCGTGCATCCGACGGGACGTGACCATCACCCGTGACTCCAGCGTCCCGACGAGCTGGTTGTAGGTCTCCACGGACCGGCGCAGGGACGTGCCCATGCCGTGCATGTGCTTGCCCACGGTGCCCAGACGTCGGTGCAGCTCGGTGCCGAGGGTGAGCAGTTCACGGGCGTTCTCGGCAAGCGCGTCCTGCTGCCAGGCGAGCGCGGTCGCCCGCAGCACCGCCAGCAGGGTGGCGGGGGAGGCGAGCACCACCTTGCGCGACTGCGCGTGGTCATAGAGCTCCGGTGCCGCCCTCAGTGCGGCGGCCAGCACCGCGTCACTGGGGACGAAGCAGATGACCAGCTCGGGGGAGCTGCGGAAGGCGCTCCAGTACTCCTTGGCGGCCAGCGTCTCCACGTGGCCGCGGAGCGCGGCTGCGTGCTCGCGGAGCAGCCGCTCGCTCTCCTGGTCCGGGACGTCCGTGCCCTGGGCCCGCAGGAAGGAGCTCATCGGCGCCTTGCTGTCCACCACGATCGCCCGGCCACCGGGCAGCCGGACCACCGCGTCCGGTCGGACCCGGGCGTCGTGCCGGCTGATGGCCCCGACCTGCTCGTCGAAGTCGCAGTGCGCCAGCATGCCGGCGTGCTCCATCACCCGGCGCAGCTGCAGCTCCCCCCAGGTGCCCCGGGTGCCGGAGGAGGAGAGCGCACCGGCCAGGCTGGCCGTCTGCTGCTGCAACGTGCGGGTCTGCACCACCACCTGGGCCAGGTGCTCTCCGACCTGCCCGAACTGCTCCACCCGGTCCCGCTCCAGCGCGCGGACCTGGGACTCCACCCGGTCCAGTGACGCCCGCAGCGGGCCCAGCTCGGCGGCGGTCCGGGAGTCGGCCTCCCGGGCGTCCAGCCCAGACTGCTCGTCCTGCTCCAGGCGGGCGACCTCGGCGAGCGCCCGGTCCCGCTCGGCCCGGACGAGGGCCGCCTCGGTGGCGGCCCGCGCCAGCCGAGCGTCGCCCAGGACGCGGGTCAGCAGGACACCGAGGGCCAGCCCGAGCAGCAGGGTCACCAGCAGCGGGGCGAGGTCGGTGAGCGCCAGGTCCGTGGTCATGCGCACACCCTTGCAGGCAGCACCGACAACCGGCCAAGGAGACAGGCATTGACAGCCGTCCCCCGCTGACGTACGTTCTCCGACGAAACATGAATCACCTTTCATGTTGCCAGCACGAAGGAGTGTTCCCGGTGACTGCACGACCCGTCAGACTGATCGCCCTGATGTCCGCCACGGCGGCGTTGGCCCTGGCCGGCTGCGCCCCCTCGACCACGGGTGGAGGTGAGGACGCGGACGCCTCCGCCGGAGGTTCCGCTGGAGCCGACACGGCACGCGTGGGCATCATCTACTCCGAGACCGGGCCGCTGGCCGCCTACGGGGAGCAGTACCGGGCCGGTCTCGAGGCCGGGATCGAGCACGCCACCGGCGGCACGGGGGAGGTCGACGGCACCACCATCGAGGTCGAGTACCGCGACGATGCCGGCAGCTCGGACACCGCCGTGGCCGTGGCCAAGGACCTCATCGGCCAGGACTACCGGATCCTGGGCGGCACCGTCGCCTCCGGCATCGCGGTGGCCATGGCCGAGCAGGCCGCCCAGAACGAGGTGCTCTACATCGCCGGCCCCGCCGCCACCGACGCCATCACCGGTGTCAACGACTACACCTTCCGCTCGGGGCGGCAGAGCTTCCAGGATGTCGCCACCGCCGGGGCGATGCTCGAGGACCGGTCGGGCAAGGTCGTCGTGTTCACCCAGGACAACGCCTTCGGCCAGGGCAACCTGGCCGCGGTCGAGGCGGTGCTCGGGTCCGAGGGTGCCGAGGTCGCGAGTGTGCTCGTCCCGGAGGACGCGACCGAGTTCACCGGGTTCGCGCGTCAGGTCGTCGACGAGGACCCGGACCTCGTCTTCGTCGCCTGGGCAGGAGCTACCGCCGGCAACATGTGGCAGTCGCTCTCCCAGCAGGACGTCTTCGACTCCGCCCCCGTCGTGACCGGGCTCGCGGACTCCGCGACCTACGCCGCGTACGGGTCCGCCGGTGAGCAGATCTCGTTCCTCTCGCACTACTTCCCCAGCGCCCCGGACAACGAGGTCAACCAGGCGCTGGTGGACTCCGTCACCGAGGCCGGGGGCACCCCCGACCTCTTCACCGTGGACGGCTTCGTCGCGGGGCAGATGATCGTGCAGGCCGTGGCCGAGGGCGGAGACGACATCGACGCCATGATCGAGGCCCTGGAGGGGTGGGAGTTCGACGGTCCCAAGGGGCGGACGACGATCCGCGCCAGCGACCACGCACTGGTGCAGGACATGTTCACGGCCCGCCTCGTGCAGGAGGGCGAGACCTGGACCCCCGAGGTCATCGACACCTACCCTGCCGAGCAGGTCGCGCCGCCGGAGGCGTCCGGCGAGTGAGCGCGCCCACCCAGGAGGACGAAGGCGCGTCGAGCCCTCCCGCGCCGCACGCCCTCGAGGTCCGGGACCTCTCGCTGCGCATCGGCGGCGCGCAGATCCTCGACGGCATCAGCTTCACGGTGCCGGCCGGTCAGATCGTGGGGGTGATCGGCCCCAACGGAGCGGGCAAGACGACCCTGTTCAACCTCGTGTCCGGGGTGCACCAGCCGTCCGGAGGACAGGTGCTGCTCTCCGGAAGGGACGTCACCCGCTCGAGCATCAGCCGACGTGCCCTGGCCGGGCTGGGCAGGACCTTCCAGACGTCGTCCCTGTTCCCTGGCCTGAGCGTGCACGAGAACGCCCGCCTGGCCGCGCAGGTCCGTCAGGGAGGTTCCGTCTCGCTGGTGAGGTTCCCCCGGCGGACCGACCCGGCCAGCCGTCGTGCCGACCAGCTGCTGGAGGAGGTCGGTCTGGCGCACCGGTCGGGTCACCGGGCCGGTGATCTGCCGCACGGGGACAAGCGCAAGCTAGAGATCGCCATGCTGCTCGCCACGGACCCACAGGTGGTCCTCCTGGACGAGCCCATGGCCGGGGTGGCGTCCGGGGACGTCCCCGGGCTCACCGAGGTCATCCGGGGTCTGCACCGCGACCACGGGTGCACCGTGCTCATGGTGGAGCACCACATGGAGGTGCTGCTCGGCCTGGTGGAACGGGTCGCCGTCCTGCACTTCGGACATCTGCTCGCCATCGACACCCCGGAGGCCGTGATGGCCGACCCCACCGTGCAGAGCGCCTACCTCGGGGAAGCGGTGTGAACGCGCCCAGGACCCAGGCGTCCTCCCGGGCCGTCGGCGAGGACCAGGCCGTGCCGGTGCTCCGGGTCCGCGGTCTCAGCGCCCACGTCGCCGGTCAGCAGGTGGTCGAACACGTCGACCTGGACGTCGCACCGGTGGGCGTCACCGCGCTGCTGGGGCGCAACGGGGTGGGCAAGACCTCCACCATCAAGGCGGTCCTCGGGCTGATCTCCCGTACCGGGACGGTGGAGCTGCAGGGGGACGAGGCCACGGCGTTGCCGACACACCAGATCGTCCAGCGCGGCGTCGGGTACGTCCCCGAGGACCGTGAGGTCTTCGCCGGGCTGTCCGTGACCGAGAACCTGCGACTGGCCGAGCGGCGCGGCAGCGAGCACCGCTACGACCTCGTCTACGACCTGTTCCCCGAGCTCAAGGAGCGTGGCGGTCAGGCGGCCGGCACCCTCTCCGGCGGCCAGCAGCAGATGGTGTCCCTGGCCCGGGCTCTGCTCAACGAGAACCGGGTCCTGCTCATCGACGAGCCGACCAAGGGCCTGGCCCCCCGGCTCGTGCAGGAGGTCAGCCGAGCCCTGGACAGAGCTGCGCAGGTGGCCCCTGTCCTGCTCGTCGAGCAGAACCTGCAGGTGGTGAAGGACCTGGCCGAGCACGTCGTCGTCCTCACCGACGGGCGCAGCGTGCACCACGGGTCCGCCGCGGAGTTCCTGGCCGACGGTGAGCTGACCCAACGGCTGCTCGGGGTGCACGGCGACCTCCGCGCGCAGGACGACAGGGGACCGGTATGAGTACCGTCGTCCTGCTGCTCATCACCGGGGTCGGTCTCGGTGCCATCTACTTCCTGGTGGCCTCCGGGTTGTCCCTCATCTACGGGCTGATGCACGTCCTGAACTTCGCGCACGGCGTGTTCCTCTCGCTCGGTGCCTTCCTGGGTCTGGAGGTCGCCACCCGGCTCGGGGCCACCACCTGGACCGGGTTCGCGGCCTCCCTGCTGGCCGGGGCACTGGCCGGCGCGCTCTTCGCTGCATTGACCGAACGGCTGCTGGTGCAGCGGCTCTACGAGCGGCACATCGAACAGGTGCTCGTGACCGTCGGCCTGGGTCTGGCCGCAGTGGCCCTCTTCGACGGCATCTGGGGCACCGACCCACGCTTCATCCAGGGTCCAGCCTGGATGGGCAGCACCACCGACGTCCTCGGGGCCAACGTGCCCAACGACCGCTTCGTCGCGATCGCGGTGGCCGGGGCGGTGCTGGTGGCGATGGTGCTGTTCCTGCAGCGCACCCGCTACGGCATGATCATCCGCGCCGGGGTGGAGAACCGGGCCATGGTCACCGCCCTCGGGATCGACGTGCGCACCGCGTTCACCCTGGTCTTCACGATCGGCGGCATCGCCGCCGGCCTGGGCGGGGTGCTGGCGAGCCACTACTTCGGCTACGTCTCACCCTTGCTGGGCCAGACCCTGCTGGTCTTCGCCTTCATCGTGACCGTCATCGGTGGGCTGGGCTCCCTGACCGGGGCGGCGATCGCCTCGGTACTGGTGGCTCTGCTGCAGCAGTTCGCCAACTACTACCTCGCCGGCACCGGCGACCTCGCCGTCGTGGTGCTGCTCGCGGTGGTCCTGCTCACCCGACCCTCCGGCCTGATGGGGAGACGCTCATGAGCACGCTGGTCCGCCGCGCCGCGCCCTTCGTCCTGGTGGTGCTCCTCGCCTGTCTGCCCCTGCTCGACCTCCGGCTGCCCGGGCTGCTGCCCGGCCCCACCTACACCCCGGGGACGTTGCACCTGCTGGCGCTGGCGATGGTGATGGCCGCACTGGCCCTGTCCTACCACCTGCTCCTCGGGGTGGCCGGGCTGCTCTCGTTCGGGCACGCGCTCTACTTCGGCCTGGGGGCATACCTGCTGGGTGTCGTGATGGGGGAGCTCGGGCTGGGCCTGCTGCCCTCGGTGCTGCTGGTGCTGCTGGTGGGAGTGGTGGTGTCCACCCTGCTCGGCGCGATCAGCCTGCGGGTGAGCGGCATCCCCTTCGCCATGGTGACCCTCGCCTTCGCCCAGGCGGGGTCGGTGCTCGTCCGGCGCGACCCGGGACGGGTGACCGGTGGCGAGGAGGGGCTGCGTCTGCCCACCGACCAGGTCCCTGACGTGCTCGTCGGGGTGGCCAACACCCGGCACCTCTACTGGCTCGCCCTCGCGGCGGTGGTCCTGGTCTTCCTGCTGGTCACCTGGGTGCAGCGCAGCCGAGCCGGTCGGGTGGCCGAAGCGGTGCGGGAAAACGAGCTACGGGTCCGGGTGCTCGGTATGCGGCCGTTCCTCGTCAAGCTGGTGATCTTCGTCGCCGCGTCCGTCATCGCCTCCGGGATGGGCATGGTGCACCTGCTCCTCAACTCCGGTGCCGTGCCGCACATCGTCAGCGCAGAGTTCACCATCTCCCTGCTGCTCATGGTGGTCATCGGCGGGGTCGGGTCACGCTGGGGCGCGGTCGCCGGAGCGGTGCTCTACGTGCTGCTGAACCAGCGTCTCACCGCCCTGGTGCAGGCGCCGTGGGTGCACGACCTCCCTGCGCCGCTGCGGATCCCCCTGTCGGAACCGATGTTCGTGCTGGGCACCCTCTTCGTCCTGGTGGTGCTCTTCCTGCCGGGAGGGATCGCCGGCACCGTGTCACGAATGGCCGGTCGCGGGCGCGGCGCGCCCGACACTGACACCCTGGACGGCGTGGACGACCAGGAGAGCGACCGGATGCCACCCGTCGACGCGGGTGCACGATGAGCGGGCCGCCGGCGGACGACGACCTGCACACCCTGGGGAGGTGGCCGGCCGACCGTGCCCGGATCACGCCTGGGCAGCGTGCCGTCGTGGACCGGGGCGTCGTGCTCACCTACGGCGAGCTGGAGACGAGGGTCGAGCGACTGACCCGCGCGCTGCTCGAGGCGGGCGTCGGACGGGGGCGTCGGGTGGCCACCCTGGTCGGCAACAGCGCCGACCAGGTGGTGCTCCTCTTCGCCTGTGCCCGGGTCGGGGCCGCCCTCGCGCCGCTGTCCTGGCGGCTGACGGCCTTCGAGCTGGCACGCCAGGTGGAGCTCCTCGACCCGGTCCTGCTGGTCGTCGAGGAGGAGACCGCGCCACTGGCCAGGGCGGTGGGGGAGCGCCTGGCGCACCGGGTGGGGACGGCATCCCTCGGTGACCTGGACCGGCCCGGCGCCGTGCGCGAGGTGACCGGCCTGGGCGCGGTCCCGCAGCAGCAGGTCCGGGACGAGGACCCCTTGCTCGTCGTGTTCACCTCCGGCAGCACGACGGCCCCGAAGGCGGCGGTGCTGTCCCACCGCACCTGCTGGTGGACCAACCTGTCGTTGTCGCGCACGCTGGAGCTGACCGAACGGGACGTGGTGCTGGCCGTGCTGCCCCAGTTCCACGCCGGCGGGTGGAACATCCAGCCGCTGCTGGCGTGGTGGACCGGCGCGACCGTGGTGCTGGAGCGGACCTTCGACCCGGGCCGTGCGCTCAGCCTCATCGCCGAGCACCGGGTCACCACGATGATGGGGGTGCCGACGCAGTACCTGCTGCTCGCCGAGCACCCTGACTTCCGCGACGCCGACCTGACCAGCCTGCGCAGCGCGGTGGTGGGCGGCGCGCCCATGCCGCCGCCGCTGCTGCGCACCTTCCACGCCCGGGGCGTCGCCCTCACCCAGGGCTACGGCCTGACCGAGGCGGGCCCCAACGTGCTGTGCCTGCCGCCGCACCAGGCCACCGAACGCGCCGGGTGGGCGGGGGTCCCGTACCCGCACGTGGAGGTCGCGTTGGCCGACCCGGTCACGGGAGAGCTCCGCACCGGGGCAGGGACCGGTGAGCTGCTGGTCCGCGGTCCCGGGGTGTTCACCGGCTACCTGCACGACCCGGAGTCCACCGCTGCCGTGCTGCACGACGGGTGGCTGTGGACCGGTGACGTGGCGGTCCGTGACGACCAGGGCTACCTGCGCATCGTGGACCGGCTCCGGAACATCTACATCAGCGGTGGGGAGAACGTCGCCCCGGCAGAGGTCGAGGCCACCCTGCGGCGGCACCCGGCGGTGGCGCAGGCCGCCGTGGTCGGGGTGCCGCACGAGCGCTGGGGAGAGGTGGGGACGGCGCTCGTGGTGCTGCGCCCGGGGGCCGCAACCGACGAGCGCGACCTGCTGGAGCACTGCCGGGCGTCGCTGGCACCGTTCAAGGTGCCGGATCAGGTGATCACGGTCGCGGAGATCCCCCAGGTGGGGATCGGCAAGGCTGACCTCGTCGCGGTGCGAGCCCTGGTGCAGCGTGCCCGCACTGAGGAGGCCCGGACATGAGCGCGCAGGAGCCTGCCACCGTCCGGCCGGCGCCGCGCACCGCACGCGGCGCACGCACCAGGGCGCGACTGCTCCAGGCCGCGGAGGACGTCTTCGCGACGGTCGGCTACCCCGACGCCTCCATCGTGCGCATCACCGAGCTCGCCGGGGTGGCCCTGGGCACCTTCTACGTGCACTTCACCGGCAAGAAGGAGATCTTCGACGAGGTGGTGCGTGACCTGTCGCGGCGGGTCCGTCAGGCCATGAGCGAGGCCTCCACGGCGGCCGGCACGCGACTGGAGGCGGAGCGTGCGGGTTTCCGGGCCTTCTTCGCCTTCACCGCCGAGCACCCGGCCCTCTACCGCATCATCCGGCAGGCGGAGTTCGTCTCCCCGGAGGTGATGCGCGCGCACTACGACGACATCTGCTCGGGGTATGCCGCGGGGCTGGAGCGCGCCGTCGACCAGGGGCAGGTCCGCGACCTCGACCCGATGGTCGCCGCCTGGGCGTTGATGGGGGCGGGGGAGCTGATCGGGATGCGCTGGGTGCTCTGGGAGCAGGCCGGGCAGATCCCCGAGGAGGTCTTCGAGCAGCTGATGAGGTTGATCGAGGGGGCGCTCGCGCCCACGACGAACGGAGAGCAGGCATGACGCGCACAGCGATGGTGACGGGTGGGGCGAGCGGCATCGGTGCCGCCGTCGTCCGCCGTCTGGCGACCGACGGTTTCACCGTGGTGGTTGCCGACCGGGACGAGGAGGCCGCCCGGGAGGTGGCCGAAGAGGTGGGAGGCCGGGCCTGGGGGGTGGACCTGTCCGCCACGGCCGCGCTGGACGACCTGTCGCTGGAGTGCGACGTGCTGGTCAACAACGCCGGGGTCCAACGGGTGGCCCCCGTGCAGGAGCTGGACCCGGAAGACTTCCGGCTCATCCAGCGGCTGATGCTCGAGGCACCGTTCCTGCTGGCCCGGGCGGCACTGCCGCACATGTACTCCCGCGGGTGGGGGCGGATCGTCAACATCAGCTCCGTGCACGGGCTGCGGGCCTCGGCCTTCAAGTCGGCCTACGTGGCGGCCAAGCACGGGCTGGAGGGGCTGTCGAAGGTGATCGCGCTGGAGGGGGCCACCCGCGGGGTGACCTCGGTCTGCGTGAACCCCGGGTACGTGCGTACCCCGTTGGTGGAGGCGCAGATCGCCGACCAGGCCCTCGCCCACGGCATCGGGGCGGACGAGGTCGTCGAGCAGGTCATGCTGACCCGGTCCCCGGTGAAACGGCTGACCGAGCCGGCCGAGGTGGCAGCGCTCGTGGCCTTCCTGGTCTCGGAGGAGGCCGCGATGGTGACCGGGACGTCCTACGCGATGGACGGCGGGTGGACCGCACAGTGAGCACCACGACGACGCCCCTGCCGCCGTCCGTCCAGGACGTCGTGGGTCCGCACCACCGCACGGTGCCGGTGCCCGTCGACGGAGGGACCCTGCAGGTCGGGGTCTGGGAGCCGCCGGGGGCGGACGGGAGGACCCCGACCGCGGTGCTGGTGCACGGGATCACCGCCTCGCACGTCTCCTGGGCGGCGCTGGCCGCTGCCCTGCCCGGCACCCGCCTGGTCGCTCCCGACCTGCGCGGCCGGGGCCGGTCCCGTGACCTGCCCGGGCCCTACGGGATGCCCCGCCACGCCGCGGACGTGGCCGCGACCCTGGAGCACCTGGGTCTGTCCGACGTGGTCGCGGTGGGCCACTCGATGGGCGCCTTCGTCGCGCTCGTGCTGGCCGACCGGCACCCCGGTCTGGTCCGGTCGCTGGTGCTCGTCGACGGGGGTATGCCGCTGCTCCCGCCTCCCGGCGTCGCTCCGGAGGACGTCGCGGCCGCGGTGCTGGGGCCGGCCGCCGACCGGCTGCGGATGAGCTTCGCCAGCCAGGAGGCATACCGGGACTTCTGGCGCGAGCACCCGGCCCTTGGCCCGGGGTGGGACGACCTGCGCACCGCCTACGTCGACTACGACCTCGTGGGTGCGGCGCCGGAGCTCCGGCCGTCAACCCGGACCGCGGCGCTCGAGGAGGACATCCGGGAGCTGGTCGACGGGAGCTCGGTGCAGCGGGCGCTGGAGCGGCTGGACCGGCCCGTGACCTGGTTCGTCGCTCCCCGCGGCCTGCTGGACGAGGTGCCTCCGCTCTACCCGGACGCGGCGCGGGCCAGGTGGACCGGGCAGCTGCCCACCCTAAGGATGGTGCCGGTCGTCGAGGTGAACCACTACACGATCGTGCTGAGCCGTCCGGGTGTCGAGCAGCTGCTGCCCCACCTCGGACGGCACCTGGCGGGGGAGGGCCTCCCGGACGACTAGACTCCTGACCCCGTGGCACTCACCATCGGAATCGTCGGCCTGCCCAACGTGGGCAAGTCCACGCTCTTCAACGCGCTGACCAAGAACACCGTGCTCGCGGCGAACTACCCGTTCGCCACGATCGAGCCCAACATCGGGGTGGTCCCGCTCAAGGATCCGCGGCTGGACCGGCTCGCCGAGATCCACGGCAGCGCCAAGGTGCTGCCCGCGACGGTGAGCTTCGTCGACATCGCCGGCATCGTGCGGGGTGCCAGCGAGGGGGAGGGGCTGGGCAACAAGTTCCTGGCCAACATCCGCGAGGCGGACGCGATCTGCCAGGTGGTGCGGGCCTTCCGGGACGACGACGTGGTGCACGTCGAGGGCAAGGTCAGCCCGGTCGACGACATCGAGACGATCAACACCGAGCTGGTGCTGGCCGACCTGCAGACGCTGGAGAACGCCGTCCCGCGGGTGGAGAAGGAGGTCAAGGGCAAGCGTGTGGACAAGGAGGTCCTCGACACCGCGCTCGCCGCGCAGAAGGTGCTCGAGACCGGGGACACGTTGTATGCCGCGGGCGCCGCGGCCGGTGTCGACCTCGGGATCGCCCGCTCGCTGGGCCTGCTCACCACCAAGCCCTTCCTCTACGTCTTCAACCTGGACGAGGACGGCCTCACCGACGACGCGCTGCACGACGAGCTCGCCGCGCTGGTCGCTCCGGCCGAGGCGATCTACCTCTCCGCCAAGCTCGAGGCCGACCTGGCCGAGCTGGAGGACGACGAGGCAGCAGAGCTGCTGGAGTCCGTCGGTGTCACCGAGCCCGGGCTCGACCAGCTGGCCCGGGTCGGCTTCACCAACCTGGGGCTGCAGACCTACCTCACCGCCGGCCCCAAGGAGTCACGCGCCTGGACGATCCGCCAGGGCTGGACTGCGCCGCAGGCGGCCGGGGTCATCCACACCGACTTCGAGCGCGGCTTCATCAAGGCCGAGGTGGTCTCCTACGACGACCTGGACTCGCTGGGGTCGATGAGCAAGGCCAAGGAGGCCGGCAAGGTGCGGATCGAGGGCAAGGACTACGTGATGGCCGACGGTGACGTGGTGGAGTTCCGCTTCAACGTCTGACCGGGCGCCGCCCCCTGCCCGGGCCCTCCGGCTCAGGCCAGGTGCCGCGCGAGGTGCGCGGCGATCGCCCGCTGCAGACGGATCTCGTTCTCGGGGTTGCCGAAGCCGTGGCCCTCGTCGTGGGCCAGCAGGTACTCGACCGGGACGCCCCGCCCACGCAGCGAGGTGACGATACGGTCCGACTCCTCGCGCCCGACCCGGGCATCGTTCGCGCCGTGGGCGATCAGCAGCGGGGTCGTGATCGCCTCCACCCTGCTCATCGGGGACCGGGAGAGCATGTCCGCCTCCTGCGCGGGGTCGTCCGGGTCGCCGACGTAGGCGAGCCAGTTGCTCGCGATGTACGGACGGCTCACGGGCGGGAGGCTGCGTAGGAAGCTCGACAGGTCCGCGATGCCGACGAGACTCACGGCAGCGGCGAAACGCTCCGGGGTGAAGGCTGCGCCGACGAGAGCGGCGTACCCGCCGTAGGAGCCGCCGATGATCGCCACCCGGTCCGGGTCGGCGATGCCGTGCTCGACGGCCCAGTCGACCGCGTCCAGGAGGTCCGTGTGCATGGCCCCGGCGAACTCGCCGCGCGCCGCGAGGGTGTGGCGCCGGCCGCAGCCGGAGGATCCGCGGAAGTTCACCTGCAGCACGGCGTGGCCACGGTCGGCCAGGAACTGGGCCTGCGCGCTGTAGCCCCAGCTGTCGTGCGCCCAGGGTCCGCCGTGGACCACGAGTGCCAACGGGAGCTTCCTGGCAGGTATGCCGACGGGCAGGGTGAGGTAGCCGGGCAGCGGCAGCCCGTCCCGGGCGAGGAGCCGGATCGGCTCCATCGGTGCGAGATGCGCGGTGTCCAGGTGCGGGTAGGGCGGGGACAGGCGGCGGCTGCGCCCGGTGGCGTGGTCGTACAGCCAGGCCTCCGGTTCGCGGTCGTGGAGGAAGGTAGCGACCCAGCGCGTCCCGGAGGTGTCAGAGCTCAGGGAGCCGAGAACGCCGTCCGAGAGCGCGGCGAGCGCCGGGTATACCTCGGCGAAGCCCGGGTCCACCACCTCGATGTGCGGATGGGGCCCGGTGAAGCGGGCGGCGAGGATCTCCCCGGTCGCACGGTCGGTGACCAGGGTCGGCGGCAGCACGCCGGGTGCCAGCACGCTCATGATGTCCAGGCTCCGCCCCGGGACCGCGGCCAGCACGCTCACCTCCGCGGACTCCCGGTCGACACGCACCAGCTGCAGGTCGTCGCCCTCGAGATAGAGGCTCAGGATGAGACCGGTGCCGTCAGGGGTGGAGCGCTGCACCTCGACGCCCATGGGTTGCTCGGCCCCGCCGGTGCGCAGCAGCAGCCGCTGCTGCCCGGACTCCGGGTCGATCGCGCAGAACTCGGTGCTCCCGTCCTCGGTGACCCTGGAGACGAATGCCGGTTCGCCATCGCGGTCCAGCAGCAGGTCCACCCCGGCCTCGGGCTGCTCGTGCAGCAGGGTCATCCGGCCTGAGCCCACGTCGATCAAGAACGTGTCCAGGTGCGCGGGTCGGAGGTTGATGGTGGCCAGCACCGTCCCGGGCCGAAACGGCATCGGCTCCGCGGAGAACACCCGCGACCCCGGCTGCAGAGGCGTCAGGTCCTGCAGTGCGGAGTCGGGATCGTCGAGGTCCACCCGGAACAGGTGCCAGTCCTCGTTCCCGTCGGTGTCCTGGAGGTAGAGCAGCCAACGCGGGTCGTCGCTCCAGAAGAAGGTGAGGATGCCGCGACGGGAGTCGTGCGTGACGCAGCGGGCCTCTTCGTGCTCCTGATCGATCCCTCGCACCCAGACGTTGTTCCGCCCACCTGCCGGCGCCAGATAGGCCAGCCAGGCTCCGTCGGGGGAGATCACCGGGTGTGAGAAGGCGGGGTCGAGGAACAGGTCCTCGGCCTCGAAGCGAGGGGGGACTGATGCGGCACACACGGTGATGAAGCTCCTTCGGTGAGGTGCGATCGGTGCCCTCATCCGAAACGATGCCCTGGGGGCACGGTCAAGCCTGTCTGTCCCGTCCCCCGTCCGAGCGGGGAAGATGGCCTCATGTCGGACCTGTCGAGCGACCTCTGATGGCCTGGAGCACGCGCAGACTCGCCGACCTGGCGGGCACGACGGTCAAGACCGTCCGGCACTACCACGCGATCGGGCTCCTCGAGGAGCCCGCCCGGGCCGCCAACGGCTACAAGCAGTACGGCACGTCCCATCTCGTGCGCCTGTTGCAGATCGCGCGCCTGCGCGAGCTCGGTATGCCGCTGTCGAGCGTCGCGGAGCTCGAGACGTCCGGGGAGACCTTCACGCAGACGCTCCGCACCCTCGACTCCCGGCTCGCCGCCTCCATCGCCCACCACCAGGCCCTGCGCGCCGAGATCGCCGACCTCCTGCGCCATCGGTCCGATCCGGACGTGCCGGTCGGTTTCGCCGACGTCGCGGACGACCTCACGCCTGCTGACCGCGCGATCGTCATGATCAGCGCCCGCGTCGTCGACGAGCAGGGACTGCAGGACATGCGGGCCATCGCCGCGCACCACCAGGAGGCCGACGACGCCTTCGACGAGCTGGCGGCGGACGCCCCCGCTGACGAGATCCGGGCTGTGGCCGCACGTCTGGCTCCCGTGCTCCGCACGATCCACGAGCAGTACCCACGCACCCGGACCTCTCCGCCGGGTGTTCGACGCACCTCGCTGCAGGACGTCGCCCAGGCGGTCACCGAGCTCTACAACCCTGCCCAGGTCGAGGTACTGCGCCAGGCATACCGGCTCGCGACCGAGGACCCCGAGGGCTCCGCCGAGGACACCGAGGGACAGTAGAGGCCCGGGCCGACGAACCGGCCCGGATCAGTGCAGCGGCACCGGCTGTGAGCGACGTCGCAGCAGCAGGAGACCGGCGACGCCCAGCACGCTGAGCGACACACCGAAGGTCAGGTCGGACGCCGACAGCCCGCTGGCGGAGATCCCGCCCGCCGGGCTCATGGGGTCGCCGCCACCGGCCGCACCCGGGAGCGCAGAGCCGTCCTCGGTGCTGGACGGGTTCCGCTTGCCAGGGCCCGGCACCGGGGTCTGCTCCAGCGCCTTGCGGGCCCGGTTGAACTCGGGACGGATCACGTCGGGCGCCGTCCCTGCCGTGCGCCACTGCTCCAGCTGCGGCATATCGGCGCAGGCGGAGGGGTAGGTGTCGCAGTAGCTCAGACGCGAACCCTGGGACTCCGCCGAGAGCACCGCCTTGGTGATCGCCCGCGACAGGGTGGTGGCGCCGGCGTTGAAGATCCCGTTCAGCTGCCCCGAGTCCGCGGGGTCGTTGACCTGCAGCGGCTCGCCCTCGCCGGTGGACACGGCGAAGACGGTGTCTCCGTCGCCGAGGGTGTGGATCGGGTTGATGGCCCTGGCCATGCCGTCGTGCGCGTTGCCGGACATCCGCTGGGCGGCCGCCTTCTCCAGCGGGGCGTTGGTGGCGATCACGGCGATGGTGGTGTTGAGCGACTCCTCGGAGGTGGTCTGGGCCGCGTCCGAGTCCGGGCCGGCGCACTCGGCCTCGGTGGGCACCTGGTAGCCCTCGAACTCGTCACCGATCCCGTACTGCGCGCCCCACAGGCTGCAGTCGGACGGGTCGACCGGGGACCCGGCCGGATTGACGATGACGAACGCACCGACCCAGATGCCGTCCCCGAGGTACACGCTGGCGGTGCCGACGCCGCTGCGCAGACCCCCGCCCCGCGCGCCGGTGCCGCCACCCACCGACCCCTGGCGGACGGGGCCGTCGGTGGCCGCCTCGGCCGCCAGGTAGCCCCATTCCGCGGAGGTCCGTGCCTTGGGGTCACCGCCCCGGTTCAGGTCGTAGATGTCGGCGGCCGGCACGATGGGCGCGACCCCCGCCGACCCGAGGGGGACGCCTTCGCCCCGGTCCTCGAGCCAGCGGATGATCCCGTTCGTCGCGGACAGGCCGTACATGCTCGACCCCCCGAGCTGGATGGCGTTGATGCCGGGGTTGGAGTTCAACGGGCTCAGCAGGTCCGTCTCCTTGGTGGCCGGGGCACCGCCGCGCTGGTCGACGCTGGCCACCGCCATCTCCGGGGTGTAGATGACGGTGGTGCCGGTGAGGAAGGGGGCGGTGTCGGACTGGACCTGTCCGACGTGGATGCCCGGCACGTCGGTGATGGCGTTGAGCTCACCGGGCTGTCCCTCCTCGGAGGTGGTGGTCGAGCCGGACGCGGCGGGGGCGAGGGCGAGCGCGCCCAGGCAGACCGCCAGGGCGGCGGACAGGGCGGTGTAGTGGCGGGACTGCATCGTGGTGCTCCGTTCTCCGGGTCGCACGACGGTCCCGGGAGCGGAGCGGCCGTCCGACATCGACACACAGGGTGGGAGGCTGTCGAGCAGACCGTGCGCGACCGCCTACTCGCGGAACTTAGCGGCTCACCGGCATACCGGGAAGGGGTCTTGGCCAAGTCTTTGCCTCTGCGCGAGGGTCGACCGTATGCGGCCACGATCCTCGGGCGCGTCACCCCGGCGGTCCAGCAGGATGGACGGCGTCAGGAGGACCACATGATCCACACGCTCAACGCCCTGGTCGACCTCGTCGATCGAGACCTCGGCGAGACGATCGACGTCGCGGCCTTCGCCCGGCGGCACGGGACCACCGAGTACCACCTGCGCCGGATGTTCTCGGCGCTGGCCCGGATGCCGCTCTCGGAGTACGTGCGCCGCCGCCGGATGACCCTCGCCGGCGCGGAGCTGGCGCGCGGTGCGCCGAACCTGCTGGACGTCGCGGTGCAGCACGGCTACGGCTCGGCCGAGACGTTCGGGCGGGCCTTCCGGTCGGTGCACGGCACCGCCCCGGCCGACGTGCGGCGACACGGTGGTCCGCTCAGCACCCAACCTATGCTCAGGTTCCGCCTGAGCGTCGAAGGGAGTACCCCGATGGACGTCACCATCACCCACCGCCCGGAGCTCGTGCTCGTCGGGCACGCCACCCAGGTCCCGCTCCTGCACGAGGGGGTGAACCCGCAGATCCAGGAGCACATCGCCTCGATGCCGCCGCAGGAGCACACCCGCCTGAAGGAGCTCGGCGACACCGACCCCACAGGCATCCTCGCGGTCACCGCGGAGGTGCAGCCGGACGCGCCCGAGGGGTCGCTGCTCACCTACCTGCACGGGGTCGCGCTCGCGACCACCACCCCGGTGCCGGAGGACCTGGACGTCATCAGGGCGGACGCCGGGAGCTGGGCGGTCTTCGGCTCCCGGGGCCCGTTCCCGGAGACCCTCCAGCAGCTCTGGGCGGCCACCGCGACGGACTGGTTCCCCTCCAACCCGTGGCGGCTGCGCCCCGGACCCTCGATCGTGCGCTACCTCGAGCTCACCGAGACCTCGGCCACCTGCGAGCTCTGGCTGCCCGTCGAGCAGTCCTGAGGTCGGCCGACCCGGGCGCCGGGGGGAGCCGGCGCGCCGGATCAACCGGCCCCGTCTCACTCCGCGCCGGGACGCCGCCGCTGCTGCTTCACCTGGGAGCGTCGCGACTTCGCCTCGCTGCGACGCCGCTGCGACCCCCGGGTGGGGCGGGTGGGCCGGCGTACGGTCGGGGGGACCACCGCCTCACGCAGGAGGTCCGCCAGCCGGCGGCGGGCGGCCGCGCGGTTGCGCACCTGGGTGCGGTGCTCGCTGGCGCTGATGGTGAGCACGGTGCCGGACAGCCGTGCGGCCAGCCGGGCGAGGACCCGGGGCCTCAGGTCTTCGCTCAACGACGTCGTCGTGCCAAGGTCCAGGCTGAGCTGGACCCGTGAGTCGGCGGTGTTGACCCCTTGTCCACCCGGCCCGGAGGAACGGGAGAACTGCTCGACCAGCTCGCCGGCCGGCACCCGCAGGCCACCTGGGGCCCCGGGGCCCGGGGGCACGGTGAGGTCGTCCACGCGGTCATTCTGCCGCAGCGCGGGAGCGCTGGCGTCGACCGTGCACGAGAGCGCTGACGTCAGCCGGAGGCGGGCCTGGAGGGGGACAGCGGGCGTGTCCAGATCCAGGCCATCAGCGCAGCCATCACCCCGATCGGGACGAGGAACCACCAGGTCAACCAGATCGAGCCGAAGAGCCCTTCGAGGGAGCGCGGCGCCGAGGGCTCAAGCGCCACCATCAGCAGGAGCACCAGCAGGGCGCTGCCCACCAGGGGCGGGGCCAGGCCGGCGCTGATCACCGTGCGTCGACGACTCAGCCGCCGGTCCAGAGGTCGGCGGCGTAGCAGCCGCACAGCGAGCCACGCGCAGCCGACGCCGACGACCCACTGGACGAGCAGGTGCCAGGGCCCCGGAGCGATGACGTAGGTCAGCAGGCTGGCCGCGCTGGTGCCGAGCAGGAGGCCGAAGGAACCGGCGGTCGTCGCGTGCAGCAGACGAGCCGGTCCGGAGGAGTCGGACCGGCTCACTCCGGCTCCCCGAGGATGGCGATCCCGTCGATCCGGGCACTGCCGATCCGCTGACCAGCCTGGGACAGGGTGTGCGCACCCCCGGTCATCGATGCAGGGTCTCCGCCGACGAATGCCATGACGTGCTCCCTGCCTCAGGCCCGGGCCGTTGCTCGGGCTCCCCTTGGTGCACACCGTAGCGACCCGTTCACGAAAACACGGCTACCCCCGGCCTGGGGCCGGGGGTAGCCGTGCAGCGGATCCTGACGCTCAGTTGCGGAAGGTGTCCTTGGTCTTCTCGACAGCCTGCTTGGCGTCGGCGGCCACCTGGTCCTGCTGGCCCTCGGCCTGCAGGCGCTCGTTGTCGGTGACCTTGCCGGCGGCCTCCTTGGCCTTGCCGGCCAGGTCCTGCGCGGTGTTCTTGGCCTTGTCGGCGAACGACATGTCTTTCTCCTTCTCGTGATGATGCTGTTTTCTCGGGACGTGGGTGCGCTGTCGCACCCACGTGGCTGTGCTGTGCGCGGGGGCTACTGCACCCGCGCGGAGGTGGTCCGCTGCAGCGGGCGGCGCCGGGGAGCATCGACCATCAGCTGCAGCCGCACGTCGGTGTCCGGGAGGGCCCGTCGCAGGTCCTCGGCGCACTGCGCCGCGGCCCGCTGGATGTCGGGTCCCCGTGCTCCGGGTGCCAGGTCGGCGCGGACCTGCAGGACCGGGTGGGTCGGCGTGCCCGCGGTGCGGGTACGGACGTGGTCCAACGGGGCCAGCATGGTGAGCTGGTCACCGACCGCGCCGGCGAGGCTGGACAGGTCCACCCGGAGGCGGCCGTCGGCCCGGCTCTCACCCATGCCCAGCTCCTCGACCGAGGGGCGCGCCAGGTGCAGCACCAGCCACACCAGGCCGAGGATCCCCAGCACGAGCCCTGCACCGGCTACGGCCCACGGCCACCAGGGCGCCTCGGTGAACGACCCTGCGCCGCCCAGGGACACCTCGTCCGGGTAGGCGTCGGAGACCAGCCTGAAGCGCCAGTCCAGCGCCAGCAGGCCGGCGGCCAGCAGGGCGAGGCCGAGGATCAGGACCACGGTGCGGTCGAGGGCGGCGAGTCGGCGGCTCATCGGGTGGGCTCCTTCACGGTGATGTCGACCCGGGGCTGTGCCAGGCCGTCCAGACGGTCGGTCACCGTGCGGGTGACCTCCTCGGCCAGGCCGTCACGGTTGCCAGTGGAAGGGGTGCGCACCTGCAGCCTGACCTTCGAACGGGTGGTCTGGACCCGCTCCACCGCGGACACGCCACGGGTGCGCTCCGCAGCCTCACGGGCCAGGTGGGTGAGCGCCGCCGGTGAGGTCCAGACGTCGGCGTCACCCGGTGCCCGACGGTGCGTGCGGGACGCGGGCCGCAGGGCGACCAGCAGCAGGACCAGTCCCAGCAGCAGGGCCACGACCGCGATGGCCAGCGCCCGCGGGTCGGCGGTCACGGTCGCCGAGGCGGTGAGTGCCGGGGTGAGCCAGGGGGAACCGCCGACCCAGCCCTGGATCACCAGGAGCTCACGGACGGACAGGACTCCCAGGACGACCAGGCCGAGGGCCAGCAGCAGGGCCGGCCAGATGGCGGCGGGTCGTCGACGTGGGGTTCTCACTGGACCTTCCTTCCTCGTGCGTCGTCACCGGGGGTGACGGCGCGGATCTGTACGTCGACGGTGTGCACGTCGACCCCGGTCAGGCGTGGTGTCTGCTCCAGGACGGTGTCCCGGACGCGGGCCGCCACACCGGTGAGGTCGCACGGCCAGAGGGCGTCCACGGTGAGCTGCACGGTGGCGCTGCCCCCGGTCATCCGGACATCCGCGTGCGGGCTGCTGAGCCCGCGCAGCGAGTCGAGGGTGCCGGTCCTGACGGTCACGCCGGGCACGGTCCGGGCGGTCTGCTCGACCACCTTGCGCACCACCCGGTGGGCGACGCTGAGGGTTCCGGCGGCCCCATCCTGCTCGGGAGGGCGCGCCGGGGTGGTCTCAGCCACGACGCCCGCGCAGGGCGGCGGTCAGGTCGACCTCGCCGGAGAGCTGGCCGGCGACCGCATACCCCACCCCGCCCAGCACCAGGGCCAGCAGGAAGCCGCCGAGCCCGCCGAGGATGCCGATGAGGGCGAGCAGGAGACCGACCAGGAGGCCGGTGGTGGCAGTGTTCATGTGAATCTCCTTCAGGACAGGTTCCCGAAGCGTCGGGAACCGGGTAGATGGGTGGGGAAGGCGGCGCGGAGGCTGCGGGCGCGGGCGGCGGCGGACCGCCACCAGCCCTTGAGCCGGCCGGCCGGGGAACGGTGCACGGTGGGCGCTGACGTCCCCGTGCCGGTGGTCCGGTCCTCCAGCTCGCGCAGGAGGTCCAGGTAGACCTGGGTGGACCCGCCCCGGTCGGGGTGGTGCTCACGGGCGATCCGTCGCCGGGCGCTGCGCAGGTCCTCGTCCACGAGGGGGCTCACGCCTCCGCGGGGCCGGCGACGTCCTCCACGACGACGTCGACCGGGCCGGTGACCAGGGCGCGCGCGGCGGCGCGCACCCTGTCCGTGGTGGTGTCCACCGGGGCGGCCCAGTCCAGGACGACGTGCACCTCGCACCCGTCCTGGTCCAGCCGCACCCCCGGCACCCGGCGGCCCGGCAGGTAGGTGCCGATCTCGCCCATCACCCCGGGGTGCAGGTCGTGCACCCCGGTGACGGCGAGGACGCGCTCGGCGACGAGCTCGGCCAGAGCCGGCTCAGGGGTCTCACTCGACACGGCTCTCCCGCGCCTCGGCGTCGTCGTCGTCCTCGCCGGGGAGGAAGACGTCGTGCACGCTGATGTTCACCTCGGTCACCTCGAGCCCGGTCATCCGCTCGACCGAGGACGTGACGTTGCTGCGCACGCCGGCGGCGAGGTCCGCGATGGACACGCCGTACTCGGTGACGAGGTCGATGTCGATCGCCGTCTGGCGCTCGCCGACCTCGACGGCCACGCCCTGGCTCATGTTGGTGCGGGAGCCGGGGATGCGGCCACGGACGGCCCCGACGGCGCGGGCGGCGCCGCCACCCAGGTCGTGCACGCCGCTGACCTCACGGGCGGCGATCCCGGCGATCTTGGACACCACGGTGTCCGCGATCGAGGTGCGGCCCTGGTCGGTCACCAGCGGACCGTTGGCCTCCTGGCGGGCGACCTCGGTGGTGGTGGACTGCTTCTGCTCGGTCATCTCTACCTCTCTCGTTGTATGTGCTGACACTTCGTAGTCGTGGGTCGCACCGGATTCGTCACGCAGAACCCGTGTGACATGCATCACTTCGTCGACCGGGGCGTCCGGTGCGGTCGGGGGCGCATGATGGCCGGGTGAGAGTCTCTGCGGACGCGGTCGCCGGTGAGCCGGCCGCGGTCGACCCGCCGGTCGCGGACGGGGCGCCCTCGGACGGCACGCTGGTCCGGGCCGCCAGGCTGGGTGACCAGGGCGCCTACCGGGTCATCGTGGACCGCTACGGACCCGGGATGTTCCGGTATGCACGGAGCCTGGTGGCCGAGCCCCAGGACGCGGGCGACGTGGTCCAGGAGGCCTTCGTGTCGGCCTGGAAGGGCCTGCCCAGCTTCCGGGGGGACTCCTCGCTCAAGACCTGGCTCTACCGGCTCGTGCACCGGCGTGCGATGGACCACCACCGCGCCCGGCGCCCGGTGCCGGTCGAGGACGAGCACTTCGCCGACCTGGTGGCCGACCCGGGCGGCGACCCGGAACGGCAGGCCGAGGGGCAGGAGCTGCTGGCCGACCTGCGTCGTGAGCTCGCCCAGCTGCCCGAGCTGCAGCGCGCCTGCTGGCTGCTGCGTGAGGTGGAGGGTATGCAGTACCAGGAGATCGCGGACACCCTGGGTGTTCCGGTCGGTAGCGTGAGGGGTCACCTGCACCGAGGACGAACCAGGCTCGCCGAGAGGATGTCGCGATGGCGCTAGGAACCCCCGACCCGCTGGAGCGGGCCCGGAGGCAGCTGCGCGAGGACGCGGAGCAGCCGCAGTGGCTCGACCTGTCGGACGCGATCATGGCCCGGGTCCGCGGGATCTCGTGGCCCGCGGCCCGGATCCTGACCGTCGACGCCGAGGGCGAGGACCTGCGCGACGAGCACGGATCCCGGACCTACGTCTCGGGCAGGGTGGTCCGCGACGCGCTGCGGCGTGCCCTGACCACGGCCACGGTGGAGCCGCGGGGCATCGAGCTCGACGTCGAGGACGACCTCCTGGTGCACCTCGACCTGGAGCTGGTGGCCACCTACGCCCAGGACCTGCAGCAGGTGGGTGTCTGGGCGCGCGTCGAGGCGGTCCGGGTCCTGGCCCAGCACCTGGGGGAGCGTCCGGGCTTCGACCCGGACACCGACCTCACCGTCACCATCACCGACCTGCACGAGCACGAGGCCTCCTGACCCCGAGGGGTCAGGAGGCCTCGTGCTCGTGCAGCGGTCAGCCGCAGGTCCTCGATCAGCCGCGCAGGGCGTCGATCACCGCGTTGAACGTGGCCGAGGGACGCATCGCCGCGAACGCCAGCTCGTCGTCCGGGTGGAAGTAGCCGCCCAGGTCCACCGGGCTGCCCTGGACCGCCATCAGCTCGGCGGTGATCTGCTCCTGCTGCGCCGCCAGTGTGGCGGCCACCGGCTCGAAGCGCTGCGCCAGCTCGGCGTCGGCAGCTTGCTCGGCCAGCGCCTGCGCCCAGTACAGCGCCAGGAAGAAGTGGCTGCCCCGGTTGTCGATCTGGCCGAGACGGCGGGCCGGTGAGCGGCCCTCGGTCAGCACCCGCTCGGTGGCGGCGTCCAGCGCGTCACCGAGCACCGTGGCGCGGTGGTTGCCCTCCCGCTCCGCCAGGTGGCGCAGCGACTCGGCCAGGGCCAGGAACTCGCCGAGGCTGTCCCAGCGCAGGTAGTTCTCCTGCTGCAGCTGCTGCACGTGCTTGGGCGCCGACCCGCCGGCGCCGGTCTCGAAGAGGCCGCCACCGTTCATCAGCGGCACCACCGACAGCATCTTGGCGCTGGTCCCCACCTCGAGGATGGGGAAGAGGTCGGTGTTGTAGTCACGCAGCACGTTGCCGGTCACCGAGATGGTGTCCTTGCCCTCGCGGATGCGCTCCACCGAGACCCGGGTCGCCTCGACCGGGGACATGATGCGCAGGTCCAGGCCCTCGGTGTCGTGCTCACCCAGGTAGCTGCGCACCTTGGTGATGAGCACGGCGTCGTGCGCCCGGGCCTCGTCCAGCCAGAAGATGGCCGGGTCACCGGTGGCGCGGGCCCGGGTGACCGCGAGCTTCACCCAGTCCCGGATCGGCTCGTCCTTCGTCTGGCAGGCCCGCCAGATGTCGCCGGCGGCGACCTGGTGCTCGAGCAGCACCTGGCCGGCGGCGTCCACCACCTGGACGGTGCCGGCGGCGGCGATCTCGAAGGTCTTGTCGTGCGAGCCGTACTCCTCGGCCTTCTTGGCCATCAGGCCGACGTTGGGGACCGAGCCCATGGTGGTCGGGTCGTAGGCACCGTGCGCGCGGCAGTCCTCGATGACCGCCTGGTAGACGCCGGCGTAGGAGGAGTCCGGGATCACCGCGAGGGTGTCGTCCTCCTCGCCCTCCGGGCCCCAGGCCTTGCCGCCGTTGCGGATGACAGCAGGCATCGAGGCGTCGATGATGACGTCGCTCGGCACGTGCAGGTTGGAGATGCCCTTGTCCGAGTTGACCATGTAGAGCCGCGGGAGCTGGGCGAGCCGCTCCTCGAAGGCCGCGCGCACCTGCGCCGCGTCGTCCCCGAGCGCGTCCAGGCCGGACAGGATCCCGCCGAGGCCGTCGTTCGCGGAGAGCCCGGCTGAGGCCAGCTGCTCGCCGTACCGCGCGAAGACGTCGGCGAAGAAGGTGCGCACCGCGTGCCCGAAGATGATCGGGTCGGAGACCTTCATCATGGTGGCCTTGAGGTGCAGGGACAGCAGCACGTCGTCGTCCGTGGCGGCCCGGATCTGCTCGGCGAGGAACGTTTCGAGCGCCGCGACGTCCATGAACGTCGCGTCCACGACCTCCCCGGCCAGCACCGGCACCGCGTCCTTGAGCACCGTCTGCGTGCCGTCCTCGGCGACGTGGCGGATGCTGAGGGTGTCGGCGGCCTCCAGCACGACGGACTTCTCGTTGGCGGCGAAGTCGCGGCCGTCCATGGTCGCCACCCGGGTCCTGCTGTCGCTGTTCCAGGTGCCCATCGAGTGCGGCGAGGAGCGGGCGTAGTTCTTCACCGCCTCCGGCGCGCGCCGGTCGGAGTTGCCCTCGCGCAGCACCGGGTTGACCGCCGAGCCCTTCACCGTGTCGTAACGGGCGCGGGCCTCGCGCTCTTCGTCGCTGCCCGGTGCCTCCGGGTATGCCGGGATGTCGTACCCCTGCGCCTGCAGCTCCGCGATCGCCGCCTTGAGCTGGGGGACCGAGGCGGAGATGTTGGGGAGCTTGATGATGTTGGCCTCGGGCGTGGTAGCCATCGCGCCCAGCTCCGCCAGGTCGTCCGGCTGCTGCTGCTCCGGCGTCAGCCGCTCCGGGAAGAGAGCGATGATCCGCCCGGCGAGCGAGATGTCCCGCGTCTCCACGTCGATCCCCGCCGCCCCGGCGAAGGCCTCGATGATTGGCTTGAGCGAGTAGGTCGCCAGCAGGGGCGCCTCGTCGGTGCGGGTGTAGATGATCGTGGACATGCGTCTCCCTGGATCTGGGCGGTCAAGGCGTTCCTGCCCGAGTCTACGGAAGCGGCACCGCTGGGGGAGCAGGCCCGGTGCTGCGGCGGGGGAGCCCTCAGGGCGAGCCGGCGCTGGCCTCGGCGGCCCGCTCGGCGATGGTGGCACCGGCGCCCTCGTAGAGGTTGACGACCACGTCCGCACCCAGCTCCACCAGGTCGGCCACCTCGTCGTCGTACTGGGCGACCACCGCGATCACCCCGTCGTAGTCGCCGGCCGTCAGCTGCTGCAGGGCGAGCCGGTTGGCGCCGTGGAAGGGCATCGCCAGCACCACGATCTCCACCTGGTGGGTCGACTCCAACCGGTGCCAGAAGTCGCGGTCGGCGGCGTCCGCCTCGACCACCCGGAAGCCGCGCTCGCGCAGGCCGCGGACCCGGGCCGGTAGATTCTCCAGGCCGAGCACCTCCAGCCCGTGCACCTGCGACAGCTCCAGGTAGGAGCTGCGGCCGATGCGCCCCATACCCATCACCACCGCCCGGGCGTCACCGAAGGAGATCGGCCGCTCGTGCGGATGGACCCGGTCGGGGGGATGACCGGGCATGACGGTGCGCGCCCAGCGCAGCAGCGTGTCCGACTGCTCGTTGGCCAGCGCGGCGGCCACGAAGCTCGCCGCCACGGCCACCGAGATCACCACCAGCCAGTCCTCGGAGAGCATGCTGGCCGCCACCGCCACCGAGGTCACGATCAGCCCGAACTCGGAGTAGTTGCCCAGCAGCACCCCGGCCTTGACGGAGGTCCGTCGTCGCAGCCGGTGCCGGTCCAGCAGCCACACGTAGATGACGATCTGCACGGGCAGCAGGAGCAGCAGCAGCAGGCCGAGGACGGCGGCCTCGGCGGTGGGCGTCCCGATGAACCCGATGGAGATGAAGAAGCCGACGAGCAGCAGGTCCTTGAGCTGGAACAGGATGTGCGAGAGCTCACCGGCGGCGGTGTGCCCGGCCAGCAGCATCCCGACGACGAGGGCGCCCAGGTCACCCTTCAACCCGACGGCGTCGAAGGCGGCATACCCGGGACCGAGCGCCATCGCCAGACCGAAGAGGACCTGCATCTCCCCGTGCGGGATGTGGCTCCAGAGCCGGCGCGCCACCCAGGCGGTGGGCACCAGCGCCAGCAGCAGCGGAACCGCCCAGATACTGGGTATGCGCCCGCCCGAGACCGTCATGAAGATCACCGCCGCGAGGTCCTGCATGACGAGGATCCCGATCGCCACCCGGCCGTAGAAGGACTGCAGCTCGGCGTGCTCCTCGAGCACCTTGACGACGAAGACCGTGGAGGAGAAGGACAGCGCGAAACCGACCAGGGCCAGGGTCTGCAGGTCGACGCCCTGCAGCAGCGGGTAGCCCAGCAGCGCAAGCACCCACAGGAAGCCGGTCCCGACGGCCACGGACAACGCCATGTGGCCGGCGGTGGTGGCCCAGACCTCCCGGGAGAGCAGGCTGCGGACGTCGAGCTTGAGGCCGATCCCGAAGAGCAGCAGGGTGACCCCGAGGTCGGCGACGAAGTCGAGGTAGGGCAGCTCCTGGACCCCGAGCGCGTTCAGCCCGAAGCCGGCCAGCAGGAAACCCAGCAGGGCCGGCATCCGGAGCATGGTGGAGAGGAGTCCGGCCGCGAAGGTGGCGGCGATGAAGACGGCGGCCTCGCTCACCGGGCGCTCCGGGGCGTGCTCACGGCGGTCCGGAGGTCAGGCTCAGCCGACCGAAGTGCACCAGCAGCCCGTGCCAGACCGGCAGCAGCTCGTCCTGGCGCTCCCGCAGGTCGGTGAGCGCCGCCTGCTCGACGTCCTCGAGGGTGTCGCCGGAGGAGGTGCCGCCGATCCGGACCCCCTGGTGCGCCACGTCCCGCCCCGGGTCGCCCAGCCAGTGCTGCACCAGGTCCGCGTCCACCTCCGGGTGGAACTGCAGGCCCCAGGCGAGCGGACCGAAGCGCGCGGCCTGCACGGTGCCGTCAGGTGCCGCGGCCAGGGCCTGGGCGCCCGGGGGGAGGGCGAGGGCCACGTCTCCGTTCCAGTGCAGCACCGGCGCGCCCGCCCGGAGCATCCCGGTGAACGGGTCGGCCTGTCCCTCCGGGGTCGGTCCCCAGGGGAGCAGCCCCCGGGCCGGGCCGAGGGGGTGGGGTCCCACCAGGCCGCCGAGCGCGACGGTCGCGAGCTGGTGACCGAGGCAGATCCCCAGGAAGGGACGCCCGGAGGCCACGGTGCCGGCGATCAGGGCCTTGGTCGGCAGCAGCCACCGGTGGTCCGCGTCCTCGGTCGCGTTCATCGAGCCGCCCAGCACGATCAGGGCGAGGTGGTCGGCGAGCGCCGCGGGCAGCGCGCGGCCCTCGTGCGCCGCGAGCACGTCACCGGTCAGCCCGGCGTGCTCGAGGGCGGTCAGGACCAGTCCCGGCGGCGCCTTGTCCTCGTGCTGGACCACGAGGACCCGCCCTGCGGTGCTCATGGGCGTGAGCCTAGGCCCAGGCGGGGCTCAGGCGCCGGTGTCCGGCAGGGTGCGGGCCTGCAGCGTCGCGTCCGCGGACTCCCCGTAGAGCGGCTCCTGCCGGTGCGGTCCGCCGCCCTCGGCATCGTCGTCACCGTCGCCGCCCTGCGCGACCGGGTGCGGCTGCAGCTCGCCGGAGGCGATCTGCTCGGCCCAGTGGCAGGCCACCCGGTGGCTGCCCGGGGCGCCCTCGATCTGGACCACCCGCAGCTGCGGGCGGTCCTCGTCGCAGCGCGTCGGCTGGCGCCACGGGCACCGGGTGTGGAAGCGGCAGCCCGTCGGCGGGTTGGCGGGGGAGGGCAGGTCGCCGGAGAGCAGGATCTGCTCGCGGGTGTCCTCGATGACCGGGTCAGGCACCGGGACCGCGGAGAGCAGGGCCCGGGTGTACGGGTGCAACGGCATGTCGTACAGGTCCTGGGCGTCCGCCTCCTCGACCAGGGCGCCGAGGTACATCACCCCGATGCGGTCGCTGATGTGCCGCACCACGGCCAGGTCGTGGGCGATGACCAGGTAGGTCAGGCCGAACTCGTCCTGCAGGTCACCCAGCAGGTTCACCACCTGCGCCTGCACCGAGACGTCCAGGGCGCTGACCGGCTCGTCGGCGACGATCAGCTGCGGGTCGACCGAGAGGGCGCGGGCGATCCCGATCCGTTGCCGCTGACCTCCGGAGAACTCGTGCGGGTACTTGCTCAGCGCCGCGGTCGGCAGACCCACGGCGGTGAGCAGCTCGGAGAGCCGGGTCCGGGCGGCCCGGGCGTCCTTGGCCATCCCGTGCGCACGCATACCCTCCAGCAGCAGCTGTTCCACCGTCTGCCGGGGGTCGAGGCTGCCCAGCGGGTCCTGGAAGACCATCTGCATGTGCCGCCGGTAGGTGCGCAGCTTCTCCCCGGAGAGGGTGGACAGGTCGGTCCCGTCGACGTGCACCTCACCCTCGGTGATGGTCTCCAGCTGCAGCAGGGCGCGCCCGAAGGTCGACTTCCCGCAGCCGGACTCGCCGACCAGGCCGTAGGTCTCGCCCCGGTGGATCTTCAGGTCCATCCCGTCCACGGCGTAGACGTGACCCACGGTGCGGTCGAAGACGATGCCCTTCTTGATCGGGAAGTGCACCTTGAGCCCTCGCACGTCCACCAGCACGTCGGCGGTGTCGGTCCCTGCCGTGCCACCGGTGCCGGTCCCGGTGCCGGTGCCGGGGTCGGGCTGCTGCTGCGCCGGCGCGCTCATGACTGCTCCTTCAGGGTGCCCGTGCTCCGGGCACCGTCGATGTCGTCCAGGGGGTGCGCCTCCAGCGGGTTGTGGCAGCGAAGGAGCCGGTCCGTGCCGAGACCTGCCCGGTCGGCCACCAGCTCGGGGCTGCGCTCACGGCAGACACTGGTCTCCGAGGAGCAGCGGGGGGCGAAGGCACAGCCGCCCTCCCACGGGATGTTGTCGGCGACCGAGCCGGGCACCGGGTCCAGGCGTCGACCCCGTTCCTCGGTGAGCCGGGGGATGGAGGCCAGCAGCCCGCCGGTGTAGGGGTGCCGGGGGCGGGCGAAGAGGTCGTGCCGTTCGGCACGCTCGACCACCTTGCCGCCGTAGAGGACGTTGACCTGGTCGCACAGCCCGGCCACCACGCCCAGGTCGTGGGTGATCATGATCAGCGCGGTGCCCGACTCGGTCACCAGCTCGCGCAGCAGGGCCAGGATCTGCGCCTGGATGGTGACGTCCAGGGCGGTGGTCGGTTCGTCGGCGATGAGCAGCCGCGGCTCGCAGGCGAGCGCCATCGAGATCAGCGCACGTTGGCGCATACCTCCGGACAGCTGGTGCGGGTACTCCTTGAGGCGGCGTGTGGGGTCCGGTATGCCGACCTTCTCCAGCAGCTCGGCGGCGCGCCGGTGGGCGGGGCCGCGGCGCATCCCGCGGTGGCGCTGCAGCACCTCGGCGACCTGCACCCCGAGCGGGACGACCGGGTTCAGCGAGGACAGGGGGTCCTGGAAGATCATCGCCACCTCCGCCCCCCGGCGGTCCCGCAGCTCCTCCTGACGCAGCCGGAGCAGGTCCTCCCCGTCGTAGACGACCTCACCGGTGACGGTGTTGCCGCGGGAGGGGAGCAGGCCCATGATGGCCAGCGAGGTGACCGACTTGCCGCAGCCGGACTCGCCGACCAGGCCGACCGTCTGGCCGGGGCGGACCTCGAAGCTGACCTGGTCGACCGCGGTGAAGGCCTTCGCGCCCCTGCCGAAGGTGACGGTGAGGTCGCGGACCGAGAGCAGCGGGGCGTCGCCGCCCCGGGTGGCGGATGGGCGGGTCAGGGATCGTTCGGTCATCGCACGGCCTCCTCAGCGACGGGACTTGGGGTCGAGGGCCTCGCGCAGCGACTCACCCATGAGGGTGAAGCCCAGGGCCACGATCACGATGCAGATCGCCGGGTAGAAGGCCAGGTGCGGGAAGCTGTTGAAGTACGGCTGGGCGGCGCCCAGCATCTGACCCCACTCGGGGCGGGTGTCGTCCGGGTTGCCCAGGCCGAGGAACGAGAGGGCGGCGGCGTCGATGATCGACACCGCCAGCACCAGGGTGGCCTGGACGATGACCGGGCCGATGGCGTTCGGGAGCATGTGCCGGAAGACGATCGGGACGGGCTTCACCCCGAGCGCCCGGGCCGCCAGCACGTGGTCGCTGTGCCGCTGGCTGAGCATCGAGCCGCGCAGCAGCCGGGCGAAGATCGGCACCTGGATGATCGCGATCGCCGCGATCACGCTCCACTGGGACGGCTGCAGGATCGCTGCCAGGGAGAAGGCCATCAGCAGCGAGGGGATCGAGAGCATCACGTCGACGACGCGCATCACCGCGGCGTCGACCCACCCGCCGATACCGCCGGCGAGGGTGCCCAGGGTGAGACCGCCGACCAGACCCCCGATGGTGGCCAGCACCCCGACGATGAGGGTCTGCTGGGAGCCCACGATCAGCCGGGACAGCAGGTCACGACCGCGGTCGTCCGCCCCCAGCGGGAAGCCGGGCCGGGGCTCGGGGACCGGGTTGGACTGGCGGCTCACCTCGCCGATCAGCAGCCGGGCGGCCGGGTCGTTCGGGGCGATCCAGGGGGCGATGATCGCCAGCACGACGAAGGCGGCCACGATCCCGGCCCCGACCAGGAAGACCGGGTTGGTGCGCAGCCGCAGCCAGGCGGAGCGCCACAGGCTGACGCCCTGGTCGTCGCTGAGGGCACCGGCCTCGGCGAGGGAGTCGATCCGCTGCTTCTTGGTGTCTCCGTAGGAGGTCATGTCCACGTCCTCACTTGGTCCGCACGCGGGGGTCGATCAGGGCGTAGGCGATGTCGACCATCAGGTTGACGATGATGTAGATCAGCGCGGCCATCATGATCAGCACCTGCAGGACGGGGTAGTCGCGGGTCTCGAAGCCCAGGGCCAGTGCCTGACCGATGCCGGGGAAGGCGAAGACCTTCTCGGTGAGCACCGCGCCGGCGAGCAGGGCCCCCACCTGCAGGCCGATGATGGTGATGACCGGGATGAGGGCGTTGCGCATGATGTGGCGGACCCGGATCACCGGGGACCTCAGGCCCTTCGCCCGGGCGGTCCGGACGTAGTCCTCGTCCATCACGTCCAGCACGGAGGCCCGGGTGATGCGGAAGACCACGGCGAACGGGATCGAGGACAGCGCGATGGCCGGGAGCAGCAGGTGCCGGAACGCGTCCCAGGAGGCGTCCCACTCCCGCGTCAGGAACCCGTCCAGCACGGCGAACCCGGTCACCCTGGTGGCGTCGATGCCCGCCGTCTGGTAGCCGGAGGGGGGCAGCAGGCCCCACCGCACGGCGAAGAAGTACTTGAGCACGAAGGCCAGGAAGAACACCGGCACGGCGACCCCGACCAGCGAGCTGATCACCAGGCCGGTGTCCAGGACGCCGCCGCGACGGCGGGCGGCGATGTAGCCGAGCGGGACGGCCAGCACCAGGGCGATGATCAGGGCGAAGACGCTGAGCTCGACGGTCGCGGGCAGCCGGGCGAGAAAGATGTCCAGCGCGGGCTGGCCGCGGAACACCCCGGTGGAGATGCCGAAGTCGCCCTGCAGGGCACGCTGCAGGAACTTCACGTACTGCACGGGCAGCGGCTGGTCCAGTCCCAGCTGGCGCCGCAGGTCTGCGGCCGCTTCCGGCGATCCCCGCTCACCGAGCAGGGCGCTGACCGGCCCGCCGGGCAGCGCGTGCAGCCAGGCGAAGAGCAGGATGCTCAGCATGAACAGCGCCAGCCCCATCTGGATGACGCGGCGGATGATGAACTTCAGCACGGCGGACTCCTCGGCCCAGGAAGTGGTGGGGTCAGGGGCCAGTATGACGACGGGCCGACCGGGGAGGTCGGCCCGTCGTCATCCTGGCGCGGCGGTGGGGCCGGGATCGTCCCGGCCCCACGCCCTCACTCGCTGAGGGTGATCGTGGAGAAGTCCTCGGCCGTCAGCGGGCTGGGCACCAGCCCCTCGACGTTCGGGCCGACCACGATGGCGGGCGGGGAGTGGCTCAGCGGCAGGCCGGGCAGCCACTCCTCGGACATGATCTGCGCGTTGAGCTCCTCGTAGAGCGCGGTGCGCGCCGCCTCGTCGGGCTCGGCGTCACCCTCGCGCAGGGCCTCCTGGAGCTCGTCCTGGAAGGGCAGCGCGCCGGTGCCGAACTGGTTGTCCTCGCCGCAGAAGAACGCGCAGAGGAAGTTGTCCGCCGAGTTCAGGTCACCGGTCCAGCCCAGGAAGAAGGCAGGTGCCTGGCTCTGCTGGGTGCCGTCGATGTAGCCACCGGCCCACGGGCGGGCGATCGGGTTGATCGTGATCCCCACGGCCTCCCAGTCGGCGGCGACCGCGTCGTAGATCGCCTGCGGGTTGGGCATGTAGGGCCGGGTGACCTCGGTGGGGTACCAGAGGTCGATCTCGAGGTCGGACGCACCGGCCTCCTCGAGCAGGGCCTCGGCCGCCTCCGGGTCGTAGGCGTACGCCTCGATCGAGTCGTCGTAGCCGGCGACCGTCGGCGGGATGAACTGGGTGGCCACCGTCGCCCCGTCCGGCAGCTGGCTGGCGACCAGCTCCTCGCGGTTGATCGCGTGGTAGAGCGCCCGCCGGATCAGCGGGTCCTCCAGCTGCGGGTCCGCGACCGGGTTGAGGGCCAGGTAGAGCACGTTGAACGGGTCCCGGATGAGGACCTGGTTGCCGGCCTCCTCCAGCCCGGCCCAGTCCACCGGGTTAGGCAGGTCGTAGCCGTTGATGGTGCCGGACTCCAGCTCCTGGCGGCGCGCGGTCTCGTCGCTGATGATCCGGAAGATGATCTCCTGGACGCCGGCCTGCTCGCCCCAGAAGTCGTCGTTGCGCGTCAGCGTCACGTTGCTGGTGCCGTCGAAGGACTCGAACATGAACGGGCCGGTACCGGTCGGGTGGTCGGTCGCGTACTCGGGGAAGGTGAAGCCCTCTCCCTGCACCTCGATGCCGTTGGCGTCGAACTCCTCCAGCGCGGCGGGGGAGGAGATGCCGTAGGAGCTCTGCGACAGGACGCCGGGGAACTTGCCGGTGGCGCGGGTCAGCACGACCTCGGCCGTCATCTCGTCGGTGGCCGTGCAGCTGTCGTAGAGCGAGTCCTCGCCGAAACCGAAGTCGTTGCCGTAGTAGTAGGCGGCGGAGGGGTTCTGTCCGGCCTCGTTCTGGTCGGCCCAGCGCTCCATGTTGTAGCAGACGGCCTCCGCGTCGAAGGGCTCGCCGTCGTGGAAGGTGACGCCGTCCTGGAGCTGGAAGGTCCAGGTCAGGCCATCCTCGGAGGCCTCCCACTCGGTGGCCAGCTCGGGCACGAACTCGGTGCCACCGGGCTCGATGCCGACGAGGTTCTGGAAGATCTGCCGGGTCACGCGGAAGGTCTCGCCGTCGCTGGCGTAGAACGGGTCGAAGGTGGTGGGGGCACCGGCGGCACCGAAGATGAACGTGGCGTCGGAAGCCTCGCCCCCGGCGTCCCCGGACCCGGAGGCGCCGTCGCCCTCGGCCGAGTCGGTGTCCCGGTCGGACTCTGCGCACGAGCTCAGCACCAGGGCCAGAGCAGCGCCGGTCGCGGCGATCGCGACCTTGCGGTTCTTCATCGTTCCTCCTACAGGCGTGATGTCCGGGCACTGGGTGGGAACGGCCCGATCCAGGGTGACCACACCACACGGCGCGTCCCTTGGGAAGAGGAACCGCCCAGTCGTGACAGGACCGTGACCTGACCCTTCCCGTGCACCGGCGCGCTGCCAGGATGTCGGTATGCCCGAGCGCTCCCTGATCGCCGCCGTCGCGCTGGTCGACGACCTACGTCGACCGACCAGGCTGCTCGCCGCACGCCGTAGCGCCCCGACCGAGCTGGCCGGGCTCTGGGAGTTCCCAGGGGGCAAGGTCGAGCCGGGGGAGGACCCCCGGGAGGCGGCGGTCCGGGAGGCCTGGGAGGAGCTGGGCGTGCGGGTGCACCTGGGCGCCCAGGTGGGGGCCGACTGGCCGCTGGCGCCGCCGCGGCTGCTGCGCCTGTGGTGGGCGGTGGCGGACGACGGCATACCCCGGCCGCTGCAGGACCACGACGAGCTGCGCTGGCTGCGCGCCGACCAGCTGGACGAGGTCCGGTGGCTGGTCCACGACCGCCCGGTGGTCGAGCACGTCCGGGCGTCGCTGCAGCACCCGGGAGGCGGTCCGCGCGAAGGCGGCCGCTCCGGGTGAGACACTGGGGCCATGCCCCTCGGTGACAACTCTCCCAGCGTCGACATGCGCGCAGACATCCGGAACGTGGCCATCGTGGCGCACGTCGACCACGGCAAGACCACCCTGGTGGACGCCATGCTCACCCAGGGCGGCGCCTTCGCCGACCACCGGACCGAGGGGTCCGACGTGGAACGGGTGATGGACTCCGGCGACCTGGAGCGGGAGAAGGGGATCACCATCCTGGCCAAGAACACGGCCATCCGGTATGCCGGTCCCTCCGCCCCCGAGGGCGGCATGGTGATCAACATCATCGACACCCCCGGCCACGCCGACTTCGGCGGCGAGGTCGAGCGCGGACTGTCCATGGTGGACGGGGTCGTGCTGCTGGTGGACGCCTCCGAGGGCCCGCTGCCGCAGACCCGCTTCGTGCTGCGCAAGGCGCTGGCGGCGCACCTGCCGGTGGTCCTGTGCATCAACAAGGTGGACCGCCCCGACAGCCGGATCAGCGAGGTCGTCGACGAGGTCTACGCCCTGTTCATGGACCTGCTCGACGAGCACGACGCGGAGCAGGTGGAGCAGGCGCTCAACTTCCCGGTGGTCTACGCCTCGGCGCGGGCCGGGCGCGCCAGCCTGGAGGCGCCCGAGGAGGGCGGGATGCCGTACAGCCCGGACCTGGAGCCGCTCTTCGCCACGATCCTGAACACGGTGCCCTCGCCGACCTACACCCAGGGCGCGCCGCTGCAGGCACACGTGACCAACCTCGACTCCAGCCCGTTCCTCGGCCGGCTCGCGCTGTGCCGGGTCCGAGAGGGCCGCATCCGCAAGGGCCAGCAGGCCGCGTGGTGCCGGCGCGACGGGTCGATCACCACCGTCAAGATCACCGAGCTGCTGATCACCGAGGGCCTGGAGCGCAAGCCGGCCGAGGAGGCCGGGCCCGGTGACATCATCGCGATCGCCGGTATCCCGGAGATCACCATCGGCGAGACGCTGGCGGACACCGACAACCCGGTCCCGCTGCCGCTGATCACCGTCGACGAGCCGGCCATCTCGATGACCATCGGGACCAACACCAGCCCGCTCGCGGGCCGGGTCAAGGGCAGCAAGGTCACCGCCAGGCTGGTCAAGGACCGGCTCGACAAGGAGCTCGTCGGCAACGTCTCGCTCCGGGTGCTGCCCACCGAGCGGCCGGACGCCTGGGAGGTGCAGGGCCGTGGTGAGCTGGCGCTCGCGATCCTGGTGGAGCAGATGCGCCGGGAGGGCTACGAGCTGACCGTCGGCAAGCCCCAGGTGGTCACCAAGGACGTCGACGGCAAGCTGCACGAGCCGGTCGAGCGTCTCACCATCGACACCCCCGAGGAGCACCTGGGGACCATCACCCAGCTGATGGCCTCGCGCAAGGGCCGGATGGAGCAGATGACGAACCACGGGACCGGCTGGGTCCGGATGGAGTACGTGGTCCCCTCCCGCGGCCTGATCGGCTTCCGCACCGAGTTCCTCACCGAGACCCGGGGGACCGGGATCGCGCACCACGTCTTCGACGGGTATGCCCCCTGGTTCGGCGAGATCCGCACGCGCCAGTCCGGCTCGCTCATCTCGGACCGCACCGGGGTCGCCACCACCTACGCCATGTTCAACCTGCAGGAGCGCGGGACGATGTTCCTGGAGCCGACCACCGAGGTGTACGAGGGGATGATCGTCGGGGAGAACTCGCGCGCCGACGACATGGACGTCAACATCACCAAGGAGCGCAAGCTCACCAACGTCCGGTCGGCCGGTGCCGACGTCCTGGAGCGGCTGGTCCCGCCGCGCGTGCTCTCCCTGGAGCAGTCGCTGGAGTTCTGCCGGGAGGACGAGTGCGTGGAGGTGACGCCGGAGGCCGTGCGGGTGCGCAAGGTCATCCTGGACGGCAACCTGCGGGCCAGGGCGGCCCGGTCCAAGGGCTGAGCCCGGTGCCCGCGCACCGGACGCTGCGCGACGGGATGCCCGCGGACCGACCGCTGCGCCTGGTCGCGGTCCACGCGCACCCGGACGACGAGACGTTGACCACCGGGTTGACGCTCGCCCACCACGTCGAGGCCGGGGACGAGGTCCACGTCCTCACCTGCACGCTCGGTGAGGAGGGTGAGGTCATCACCCCCGGCCTGGCGCACCTGGAGGGGGACGGCGAGCGGTTGGCCGAGCACCGCCGGGGTGAGCTTGAGGGCGCGATGGCGGCGCTCGGGGTCACCCACCACCTGCTGGGCGGGCGGCGCCCCCGGTGGCGGGACAGCGGGATGGCGGGCTCGCCCGCCGCCGCCCACCCCCGGGCGTTCGCGGCCGCCGACGTCGAGGAGGCCGCCGCGCTGCTGGCGGACCAGCTCGCCGTCATCGCCCCGGACCTGGTGCTCACCTACGACCCGTGGGGAGGCTACGGCCATCCCGACCACGTCCAGACCCACCGGGTCACGGCCCGGGCGGTGGAGCTGCTGCACGCGAGGTCCGGCTGCGACGCGCCCGCGCTCTACGTCGTCCTCACGCCCTGGTCCTGGGCCGAGCAGGACCGGGCCTGGCTCGCGTCGCACGTGCCCCCCGGGGCCACCAGCCCCACCGGTGCGACGGCCCGGGTCCCGGACCCGCAGGACGCGTTCCCCCCGGGGGTGGTGGCGGACGAGGTGGTGACCCACGCCGTGGTCGACCCCGACGCGCTGCCCCGCCAGGTCGCGGCGCTCACCCGGCACCCGACCCAGGTAAGCGTCCACCCGGGCTGGTTCACGCTGTCGAACGACATCGCCGCCCGGCTGCCCGGACGCGAGGGCTATGCGGCCTGGCCGCAGGCCCGCGCGGTCCTGCAGCGGCTGCAGGGGGTGCCGGAGCCGTGAGCGTACCGACCCCTGAGCCGGTCGACCCGGCGCGCTACCGGCTCGCGATGGGC
The DNA here is from genome assembly GCF_045032955.1 of Serinicoccus shuyuelongi. Lineage (NCBI taxonomy): Bacteria > Bacillati > Actinomycetota > Actinomycetes > Micrococcales > Ornithinimicrobiaceae > Serinicoccus > Serinicoccus shuyuelongi. The sequence goes on from NZ_JBJFZU010000010.1 coordinate 53,896, forward strand.
CGTTTCGCGACCGGTGTCGCGGTGGTCACCGCCCGGCTGCGCGGCCACGACGTGGCGCTGACCGTCGACTCGCTCACCAGCGTCTCGCTGGACCCGTTGCTGCTGCTGGTCAGCCTGCACCCGGAGGCGCGGGTGCTGGAGGCCGTCCAGGAGGGGTCCGGGCTCGGCGTCAGCGTGCTCGGCGCCGACCAGCGGGCCCTGGCCCAGTGGATGGGGGAGACCGGTCGCCCCCTGCACCGCCAGCTGGCGCGGGTCCCGCACCACCGTGGGCCGGCCACCGACATGGCCCTGGTGGACGACGCCCTGGCCACCTTCGAGTGTCGGACCCACGCCCTGCACGAGGCCGGTGACCACACCCTGGTGCTGGGCGAGGTGCTGGGGATGGAGGCCGAGCCGACCGACCGGCACGCCCTCGTGCACTACCGTGGGCGGTTGGGAGAGCTGCGCTGACGTGGGGGAGCGGCAGCCCCGGGACCATGTGTGACGAGAGGACGAGGCGATGGACGACGCCGTGGACCGACCCACGACGCTGACGGAGGAGTCCGACCGACGCGGTTGGGTTCCGGCGTTGCTCCGGCTGCTGATCGCGGCCGTCGTGCTGGGTGGCGCCTACGTCGCGGTGGCCCTGTACTTCCAGGACCGCGCGCCGGCCGGCGTCTCCGTCTCCGGCGTGGACATCGGGTCGCTGTCCGAGGACGAGGCCCGGGAGAAGCTGGACCGTGAGCTCGCCGACCGGCTGAGCGACCCGCTGACCGTGCAGCTGCGCCCGGGCAGCGACGGCGACGGGGACGAGGCCCTCGACCTGGTACCCCAGGAGGCAGGGATGTCCTTCGACCTCGACTCCACGTTGCGCGGCACCACCGGGCTCTCCTTCGACCCCAGGGTGCTGTGGGAGCACGTGACCGGTGGCGAGGAGACCGACCTCACGCTGGTCGGAGCCGTCGACCGGTCGGCCCTGGAGGAGGAGCTGCAGCGCCAGGCGCAGGACTACGACACCGCTCCGGTAGAGGGTGAGGTCTCCCTCACCGACGAGGGCGTCCAGGTGGTGGACGCGGTCGACGGGCGCACGCTGGACGTCGGGGCCACCGCGGCACGGCTCGACCGCGCGTGGGTCGACCAGGTCTGGGGCGAACGGCAGGAGCCGGGGCAGGAACGGCAGGTGGACGGGGAGGCGATGCTCGTCCCGCCCGCCCTGACCACGGAGGAGATCGCTGCGTTCACCGAGGAGGAGCTGGACCCGGCGCTGTCCGCACCGGTGCTCGTCGAGGCCACCCGCAGCTCGGGGGAGACCGAGCAGAGCGCGACCGCCGAGCTGGGCCGCCGCGACCTGCTCACCCTGCTGCAGATCTCGCAGGACGGTGACGAGCTGTCCCTGTCGATCGACGAGGAGGCCACCCTGGCCCGCGTCCGCCAGGACCTGGGACAGCTCGAGCGCGGTCCACGGGACGCCTCGGTACGGCTGGACGGCTCGGACGTCGAGACGGTCGGGGCGAGAGCCGGCTACAGCCTGGAGACCGACGGCCTGGTCGACGAGGTCTCGGCGGCCCTCGGGGCGACCGGTGAGGACCGTACGGTCACCGCCGAGGTCGCCAGCATCCAGCCGCAGATCCCCGACTCGGTCGCCGAGGACTGGACCTTCGGCGAGATGGCCAGCTTCACCTCGGCGTTCCCGACGGGGCCGGCCAACGAGGCGCGGACCGAGAACCTGCGGGTCGGCGTGCGCAACGTCAACGGGACCGTGGTCATGCCCGGCGAGCAGTTCCGCCTCGGCCAGGCGCTCGGCGACATCAGCGAGGACGCCGGCTACGTCGAGGCCCCGGTGATCCAGGACGGGCGCCTCGTCATGGGTCTCGGTGGCGGCCTGTCCCAGATCTCCACCGTGGTCTTCAACACCAGCTGGTTCGCCGGGGTGCAGCTGGACGCGCACACCCCGCACTCGTTCTACATCGCGCGGTACCCGGCCGGGCGTGAGGCGACCCTGGCGATCCCCTCGATCGACAACGTGTGGACCAACGACACCGACACCCCCGTCGTGGTCCGGGCCGGGATCAGCGGGGACGAGATCACCATGACCTTCCTCGGGGACCGGCAGTACTCCGTGCGCACCGTCGACGGAGAGCGTCAGGACGTGACCCGGGGGGAGCGGCGCAGCGACGACAGCGAGGACTGCGTGCCGCAGAACCCCGCCGAGGGCTTCACCATCCGTACCGTGCGGATCCTGAGCCAGGGCGGCGACGAGGTGGGACGGGACGAGTTCACCACCACCTACCAGGCGGCCGACGAGATCGTCTGCACGAACCCCGAGACCTCCGGTCGCTGACCGGTGGGCCCCGGCGCACCCCGTGGGGCCGAAGGGCCCCGGACGGCTTAGTCTGTGCTCATGACGTACGTGATCGCCCAGCCCTGCGTAGACCTGAAGGACAAGGCCTGCATCGAGGAGTGTCCGGTCGACTGCATCTACGAGGGTGAGCGCTCCCTCTACATCCACCCGGACGAGTGTGTCGACTGCGGTGCCTGCGAGCCGGTGTGCCCGGTCGAGGCCATCTACTACGAGGACGACGTCCCCGAGGAGTGGGCCGAGTACTACAAGGCGAACGTCGACTTCTTCGACGACCTCGGCAGCCCCGGTGGAGCGGCCAAGATGGGTGTCATCGCCAAGGACCACCCGATCATCGCGGCGCTCCCCCCGCAGGCCCACGACGAGTGACCGACCTTCCCCGGCCCCGGCCCCCCCATGACCAGGAGGAACTGATGACCGACCCCACCACCAGCCGCCCGGCGGCGACCCTCACCCACGGTGAGCACGAGCTGTCCCTGCCGGTCGTGCCGGCCGTCGAGGGCAACGACGGGCTCGACGTCAGCGCCCTGCTGAAGACGACCGGGGACGTGACCCTGGACGTGGGCTTCGTGAACACCGCGTCCTGCACGTCCGAGATCACCTACATCGACGGCGGCGAGGGCATCCTGCGCTACCGCGGCTACCCCATCGACCAGCTGGCGGAGCAGTCCTCCTTCCTGGAGACCAGCTACCTGCTGATCTACGGCAACCTGCCCAGCGCCGGGGAGCTCGAGGAGTTCGACCAGAAGCTGCGTCGTCACACCCTGCTCGTCGAGGACATGAAGAACTTCTTCGACGGCTTCCCGCGCGACGCCCACCCGATGTCGGTGCTCTCCTCCGGGGTGTCCGCGATGGGCACGTTCTACCAGGACTCGCTCGACCCGCACGACCCGGAGGCGGTGGAGATCTCCACCATCCGGCTGATGGCCAAGCTGCCCACCATCGCCGCCTACGCCTTCCGCAAGAGCCAGGGCCAGTCGATCCTCTACCCGAACAACGACTACAACCTGGTGGAGAACTTCCTCTGGATGACGTTCGGGCAGCCCACGGAGACGTTCCAGATGGACCCGCTCGTGGCCAAGGCGCTGGATCAGCTGTTCATCCTGCACGCCGACCACGAGCAGAACTGCTCCACCTCCACCGTGCGCCTCGTCGGCTCCTCCGAGGCCAACCTCTACAACGCCATCTCCGCGGGCATCCACGCGCTCTCCGGCCCGCTGCACGGCGGCGCCAACAGCGCAGTGCTGTCCATGCTCGGCCAGATCCAGGCCGACGGCGGTGACGTGGGCGAGTTCGTCCGCAAGGTCAAGGACAAGGAGGACGGGGTCAAGCTCATGGGCTTCGGCCACCGGGTCTACAAGAACTACGACCCGCGGGCGGCGATCGTCAAGGAGACCGCCCACGAGATGCTGGCCAAGGCCGGCAACAACCCGTTGCTGGAGCTCGCGGTCGAGCTGGAGCAGCGGGCCCTGGAGGACGACTACTTCGTCGAGCGCAAGCTCTACCCGAACGTGGACTTCTACACCGGCCTCATCTACGAGTCGATGGGCTTCCCCGCCGACATGTTCACGGTGCTCTTCGCGATCGGCCGGTTGCCCGGCTGGATCGCCCAGTACCGCGAGATGATCAATGACCCGGCCACCAAGATCGGCCGCCCGCGCCAGATCTACACCGGCGAGCCCGAGCGCAGCTACGTCCCGGTCGACCAGCGCGGCTGAGAGCCCTTCAGCCCACCTCGATGACGACGGCGGTCGGTGACAGCGTTCCTGTCACCGCACCGCCGTCGTCGTCGTTCCCGGACTCGACGAAGACCCGGGAGCGCCGGTCCCAGCGCATACCGTCCACCTGGACGCTGACGACGCGCTCGCTGGTGGCGTGGCTCACGGCCCAGGTGGCGGCTGCCCACGCGCGCGCCGTGTCACCGGTCTCGACCCGGACCCGCGGTCCGTCGGTGACCGGTTCCATGCCCAGCTGGGCGTTCACCTTGTCGGCCAGCTCCGCCGGGGAGCCGGTGCCGGTCGGGTCACCCAGCCGGCAGTCCAGGAGGGTCGCGCGGCCCTCCTGCCCGGTCAGCACCGAGGCCAGCACGCGCCCCTCCCACTCGTGGTCGGCGTAGGCGTCCGGGAAGGCGCTGCGCTGCACCTCCTGGGCGACCTCGGTCACCACCCCGGTCTCCCAGTCCTCCACCTGCACCAGCACGTCGTAGAAGGCGTTGCTCGCGTAGACCGCGTCGGTGACGTCGGCCACCGTGCCCCAGCCCTGGCTCGGGCGTTGCTGGAAGAGGCCCTGGCTGTCCGCGTCGCCGTAGCGCAGGTTGCGCAGCTTGCTCTCCTGGATCGCGGTGGCCAGCGCGATCGTGGTGGCCCGCGGCGGCAGCCCACGACGACCGGCGACCGCCGCGATGGTGGCCGCGTTGGCGGCCTGCTCAGGGGTCAGCCGGACCTCCTGGTCGGCGGCGGTGAACACGCACCGGGCGGGCGCGAGCTCGTCCACCGCCCAGCGGGTACCGACCACCGCGGCGCCGACGGTCAGGCCGGCGACGACGAGGAGGACCAGCGGACGACGCGGACGGGAGCGGGGCACCGGGTCAGTCTAGGAGGGCTCCCGACACGGCCCGGGGCGCACGCGCTCCGGCGGCACGGCGCTGTCGTAGGGTCGAGCCGTGACCCGACGCGACTACCACCAGGGGCCGGTGACCCTGCGGGGCAGCCAGGTGCCGCGGACCACCACGGACCAACGGCTGCTGGACGACCACGGCCCGGCCGACTGGCTGCACTCCGACCCCTGGCGGGTGATGCGGATCCAGGCCGAGTTCGTGGAGGGATTCGGCGCGCTGGCCGAGCTCGGCCCGGCGGTGGCCGTCTTCGGCTCGGCCCGGACCGTCCGGGACCACCCCACCTACGCGCTCGCCGAGCAGGTCGGTCACCGGCTCGCCCGGGCCGGGTACGCCGTCATCACCGGGGGTGGCCCGGGGGTCATGGAGGCGGCCAACAAGGGGGCGGCCGCCGCCGGCGGCACCTCCGTCGGGCTGGGGATCGAGCTGCCCTTCGAGACCGGGCTGAACGAGCACGTGGACCTGGGCGTGAACTTCCGCTACTTCTTCGTGCGCAAGACGATGTTCGTGAAGTACGCCGAGGGTTTCGTGGTGCTGCCCGGCGGGATGGGGACCCTGGACGAGCTCTTCGAGGCGGTCACCCTGATCCAGACCGGCAAGGTGACCAACTTCCCGATCGTCCTCCTCGGCCGGGACTTCTGGTCGCCGCTGCTCGGATGGATCACCGACACCCTGCTGTCCGAGGGGATGATCTCACCGGCGGACGTCGACCTGCTGAAGGTCACCGACGACGTCGACGAGGCGGTCGCCTGGATGACCGCGGGGGAGGGCGGCTAGGGCGGCGTCGGACCGGCGTGCCATCATCTGTGCCGTGATCATCATCGGGGCTGTCGCTGCGGTGCTCGTCGTGGGTGCGGGGCTGGCCTGGGCGATCACCCGCACCGGCGTGCCGGGGGTCGCGGACCCGGTCGCCACCCACGGGGCAGTGACCCTGCCCCCCGGGCCGGTCACCTCCGTGGACATCGCCGCGGTGCGTTTCGACCAGGCCTTCCGGGGGTACCGGATGAGCCAGGTGGACGACGTGCTGGAGCTGCTCGGCACCGAGCTGGCCGACCGGGACGCGGAGATCACCCGCCTGCGCGCGGAGGCAGATCGGAGGACGGGCACGGCCGTGCCCGGGAGGGGTGAGCATGACGAACGAGGCTGACTCGGACCTGCACGTCGGTCCGGACGGGGTGGCGCGCTGCGGGTGGAGCGGGATCCACCACGCCGACTACCGCGACTACCACGACCGTGAGTGGGGCAAGCCGGTGCACGGGGAGGCGCCGTTGCTGGAGCGGCTGTGCCTGGAGGGTTTCCAGAGCGGGCTGTCCTGGCTGGTGATCCTGCGCAAAAGGCCCGGCTTCCGGCGGGCGTTCGCCGACTTCGACCCCGACGTGGTGGCCGGCTTCGGGCCCGCGGACGTCGAGCGGCTGCTGCGCGACGAGGGCATCGTGCGCAACCGCCGCAAGATCGAGGCGACCATCGAGAACGCCCGCGCCACGGTGGCGCTGCGCGAGCACGGCGGGCTGGAGGAGGTGCTCTGGACGCACGCTCCCGAGCCGACCCCTCGCCCGCAGGGCTTCGCCGACGTCCCGGCGCAGACGCCCGAGTCAGAGCAGCTGGCCAAGCGGCTGCGCAAGGTCGGCTTCGTCCAGATCGGCCCCACCACCGTGTATGCCGCGATGCAGGCGTGCGGTCTGGTCGACGACCACCTGGCGGGCTGCTTCCGGGCCGGCGCCTCGCGGTCCGGGTCCCGACTGACGGGGATGCGCGCCGGCTCATGACGGTGGCCGACGCTCGGCGCACCGTCCCGGTGCGCCGACTCCTGGACGCCCGTTTCCTGGCGCTCGTCCTGCTGCTCTGGACCGTGCTGCGCCTGGTCAGCGGGGTGATCCTCTGGCAGGTCGCGCACCACCACCAGGACCAGTCCGTCTACGACGGCTCGTCGGTGCCCGTCTTCTTCCAGTTCGCCGTGCTCTGGGACGGGCAGTGGTACGAGCAGATCGCCACCCAGGGATACCCCGGGCGGCTCCCGACCGGGTCCGACGGCACCTCCGTCCAGCAGAACCCGTGGGCCTTCTACCCGATCTTCCCGCTGCTGGCGCGGGGCGTGATGGCGCTCACCGGCGTGTCCTTCGCGGTGGCCGGGGTGGCGGTCGCCACCGTGCTCGGGTATGCCGCTGCCGTCGTCGTCGCCGGGCTGCTGCGGGAGCAGGTGGGGCGGTGGGGCGCGCTGGCCGGGGTCACCCTGCTGGGTGCCTACCCCAGCGCCCCGACCTTCCAGGTCGCCTACACCGAGTCGCTGGCGCTGCTGCTGCTGGCTGCCGCGCTGTGGCTCCTGGTCCGGCAGCGCTGGTGGGCGGCGGCGCTGGTGGCGCTGCTGACCGGCCTGGCGCGTCCGGTGGCCCTGCCGCTGGGGCTGGTCGCCCTGGTCGTGGTGGTGGCCCGCTGGCGGGGCCGCGCCGCACGTCCGGTGCCGCGGGGGGAGTACGCGGGCATGGCCGCGGCCCTGGTCGGCTGCGGCCTGGCCGGGCTGATCTGGCCGGCGGTCGCCTGGTGGCGCACCGGGGTCCCGGACGCCTACACCCGGACCATGTCGTCCTGGCGGGGCGGGGAGAGCGTCACCCCCTTCCTGCCCAGCATCGAGCGGGCGCAGTGGCTGTGGGGGGACGTGCTCGGCCTGGTGGTGCTGGCGGTCGGTGCGGGGCTGCTGCTGACCGCCGTGCTGGGGCCGTGGGCGGCGGGGCTGGGGCTGGCGCTGCGCACCTGGTGCCTGGGGTATGCCTTCTACCTGTTCGCCGCGCTGGACCCGTGGACCAGCCTGTACCGCTACCTGATGCTGCTCTTCCCGCTCTTCGTGGTGCTGGCCGGGGCCGGCTGGGCCCGGGGCGCGGGACCCGACGTGCCCCGATGGGCCGCGCTGACCCGGACCGGGGTGCTGGCCGCGCTGATGGTGGCCTGGCAGGTGTGGTGGGTCTGGTACCTGTTCCAGTTCGTCCCGCCCAGCGACTACCCGCCGTGAGCGGCCTCAGCGCCCGGTGAAGACAGGCCGGTCCTTGGCCAGGAAGGCGGCCACCGCGCTGCGGTGGTCCTCGCTGGTGCCGGTGCGACGCATCTGCTCCTCCTCGAAGGCGAGCGACTCGCCGAGCCCGTGCCCGGCCGAGAAGGCCAGCGACCGGCGGACCGCGCCGTAGGCCAGCGTCGGCCCCGCGGCCAGGGTGGCGGCCACCTCGGCCACCCGGCCGGCCAGCTCGCCGTCCGGGACCACCTCGGTGGCCAGCCCCAGGTCGTGGGCCTCCTGCGCCGGCACCGTGCGCGGGAACAGCAGCAGCTCCTTGGCCTTGGCCGTCCCCACCAGGCGCGGCAACGACCAGGAGGTGCCGGAGTCGCAGGACAGGGCGATCCCGGTGAAGGCCAGGTTGAAGCCGGCGGAGGCCGCCACGTACCTCAGGTCGCAGGCGAAGGCGAAGGCGGCCCCGGCTCCGGCGGCCACCCCGTTGACCGCGGCCACGACCGGCTTGTCCATGGTCGCGATCAGCTCGACGACCGGGTTGTAGTGCTCCGCGACCGTGCGCCACAGGGCGGCCGGGTCCTGCTCGAGCAGGCCCACGTGCTCCTTGAGGTCCTGGCCCACGCAGAAGGCCCTCCCGGACCCGGTGAGCACCACGACACGGACGTCGGGGTCGGCGGCGACCTCACGGAGCGCGTCCAGCAGGGTCTCCTTGGTCAGGACGTCGAGGGAGTTCATCGCCTCGGGACGGGACAGGGTGAGGGTGGCCACCCCGTCCTGGTGGGTCAGGACGACGGGCGGGGTACTGCGCTGCGTGCTCATCCGGGCAATCTACCGACCGGTCACGCGCGCTCCGTCCCGGCCACCTCCAGGGCATGGTCCACGTGCCGACCCGCGGCCGGTGACAGCGTGGCGGCGACCTCCAGGAAGCGGGCCCGCGCCTGCTGCCCCGGCCAGGACGTCGGCAGCACGTCCGGCGGGAGCGCGGGGTCGCGGAAGAGGAACCTGCGCCACTCGTGCACCAGGCGGGTCCGGGTGGAGTAGGCCGGGCCCGGCGCCAACCGGCCCGCCCCCGCCACGCTCGGCAGCCGTGCGGAGAAGTCGGCGAAGTCCGCGCCGAGGCCGTCCAGGTCCCACACCCGGGCGGCGATCCGCGCGGCGTCCTGGGGTGGCTCCAGGTCGCCGTGCACCGCCACCCAGCCGACCGCCAGCCCCTCCAGCGAGGGGGCCAGCTCGGGGTTGGGCCGGGGGCTGACCCAGCCGCCGCCGCCGAGCCGGCCGTAGCCCAGGAACTCCAGGGTCCGGGCGACCTGGTCCCGCCGCCGCCGCTCGCCGCCGGTGCTCACGTGGACGACGTGCCAGCGCCCGTCCCAGGGGGCCGGCCGCTCGGCGTACACCCGCTCGTGCGCGCCCTGCCAGCGGTCCTGCGCGCGGGGGGTCGCGGCATACCCGCGCAGGCCGTGCGCGACCCGGGCGGAGAGCCACCCCTGGGCGCAGAGCCGGGAGATCGCGGTGCGGGTCGCGGCCGGCTGCACGTCGACCTCCGCGGCCAGGGCGACCACCGCCGAGACGGGCGCCCACCAGCCACGATGGCGCAGGTGGTCACCGTAGAGGTCGACGACGGCGGAGCGGGCGTGCACAGGTCCCAGTCTGCCGCAGGCGGCGGGCGGCGATCGACGGCCCGGGCCCGGCGGCGGGCACACCCGATTAGGCGGCGCGCGAGCCGGGGGGGAATAATGGGTGGGTGTTCGATTCCCGCCGACACCGAGGCGGGGGCGGTTCCGAGGGGCCGCGCCACGAGGAAGGGCAACCATGGCAGCAATGAAGCCTCGCACCGGAGACGGTCCGCTGGAAGTGACCAAGGAGGGGCGTGGCATCGTGCTGCGCATGCCCTTGGAGGGTGGCGGTCGGCTGGTCGTGGAGATGAACGCCGACGAGGCCAGCGCCCTGGGCGTGGCCATCAAGGAGTGCGTCGGCTAGCAGCGGACACCCAGCAACGAGCACAGCCCCCGGATCGTGTCGATCCGGGGGCTGTCGTGTCCGGTCGTCCATTGGGGGCCCGGCCGGGGACGGTCGGGGCCAGCCAGCAGATCGGTCAGCGGCGGACGGCCACCAGGAGACCGTCGCCGACCGGCAGCAGCGCCGGCACCAGGCCCTCCTCGTCGCGCAGCTTCTTGCCCAGGTCGCGCAGGGTGGAGGTGGTCTCGTCCCGCGCCGCGGGGTCGGCGACCCGGCCGTTCAGCAGCATGTTGTGCAGGACCAGCACCCCACCCGGTCGCAGCAACCGCAGCGCCGCCTCGACGTAGACCGGGTAGCCGTCCTCGTCCGCGTCGACGAGCACCAGGTCATAGGCACCGTCGGTCAGCCGCCCGAGCACGGACGCCGCGTCACCGCTGATCACCCGCGCCCGCTGGGACGGGATGCCGGCCGCCGCGTAGGCCTCCTTGGCCGCGCGCTGGCACTCCGGGTCGCTGTCGATCGTGGTCAGGATCCCGTCGCGGGGCATCCCCTGCAGCAGCCAGAGGCCGGAGCTGCCGGCCCCGGTGCCGAGCTCCACCACGTGCCGTGCCTGCACCGCGGCGGCCAGCATCCGCAGGGTGGCACCGGCACCGCTGCTGATGGGGGTGGCGCCGAGCTCCTCACCCCGCCGGGCGGCGGACTCGATGACGGGGTGGGGGCTGATGAAGTCCTCGGTGTAGGCGATCGAGGAGGCCTTGGGGGCTGCCATGGGCTCACCCTATCCCGGTGCGCGCCCCGTCCAGCCTCCTCCCAGCCTCGCCTGCCAGCCTGGAGCGGTGACGACGCAAGAGTGGGTCCCCCCGAGCTGGGAGGAGATCGTCCGCGAGCACTCGCCGCGTGTCTACCGGTTGGCCTACCGACTCACCGGTGACCCGCACGAGGCCGAGGACCTCACCCAGGACGTCTTCGTGCGGGTGTTCCGCTCGCTGGACACCTTCCGGCCGGGCACCTTCGAGGGCTGGCTGCACCGGATCACCACCAACCTCTTCCTGGACAAGGTGCGTCGCAAGCAGCGGATCCGCTTCGACGCGCTGACCGAGGACCTGGCCGCGCGGCTGCCGCTGCGCGCTTCCGGCACCGACCCGGAACAGGTCTACGCGATGACGCACCTGGACGACGACATCCAGCACGCGCTGGGGGCGCTGCCGCCGCAGTTCCGGGCCGCGGTCGTGCTGTCCGACATCGAGGGCTGCTCCTACGAGGAGGTGGCCCAGACGCTCGGCATCAAGATGGGCACGGTGCGCTCCCGCATCCACCGCGGCCGGTCCCTGCTGCGCCAGTCCCTGGCGCACCGCCGCCCCAGCCGCGGCGCGAGCCGGGGGGTGGCCCTCGCACGGCCCGCCCCCGCGCTCGGCTGACCGGACCCGCTGGCACAATCTCCTGCCATGACCGATCCCCTGCAGGAGCCGCCGCGGACCGACCGTCCGCCGTCGCGACCCCGCCCCGTGCGCCGCAGCATGCTGCCCGTGCTCGCGGTGGCCGTGGTCGCCGGTCTGCTGGGAGGTCTGGGCGGCGGGGTGCTCGCCCTGCAGCTCGACGCCGCCGGGTCGGGCGACCCGTCCGCGACGGAGGGCGCCGACGCCCCCGAGAGCTCCGCGTCGTCGGCGGCTGCCGACACGGCCGTCCCGCCGGTGCCGACGGACGGGTCGATCAGCGGTCTGTCCAGCGCGGTGCTGCCGAGCGTCGCGCTGATCCTGATCGGTGAGGACGGTGACCTGGGGGTGGGCTCCGGCTTCGTGATCCGCCCCGACGGCTACCTGCTGACCAACCACCACGTCATCGAGGCCGCCGGGGACGCACCGATCAGCGTGGAGTTCCCCGGGGCGGAGCCGTTGACGGCGCAGGTGGTCGGCTCGGACGAGGCCTACGACATCGCCGTGCTGCGGGTCGACCAGGCGGGCCTGGTGGCGCTGCCGTTCGCCGACTCGGCGCTCGTGCAGGTGGGCCAGACCGTGGTCGCGGTGGGGGCGCCGCTGGGCCTCAACAGCACCGTGACCAGCGGTATCGTGTCGGCGCTGGACCGCCCGGTGATCGCCGGGGACCGGGAGAGCACCAGCTACATCAGCGCGATCCAGACCGATGCCGCCATCAACCCGGGCAACTCGGGTGGGCCTCTGCTCGACCTCTCCGGCCAGGTGGTGGGCGTCAACTCGGCCATCGCCCAGGTGCCGAGCGGCGCCGGCGGGGGACGCCCCGCGGGCAGCATCGGCCTGGGCTTCGCGATCCCCGCGGAGCAGGCGAGCCGCACCGCCGACCAGCTCATCGAGACCGGGACCAGCGAGCACCCGGTGATGGGGGTGCTGATCGACCTGACCTACACCGGCGACGGTGCCCGGGTGCAGCCCGGTGCCGGGGAGGACGGCGGCGAGGCCGTCGTCGAGGGCGGACCGGCCGACCGGGCGGGGGTCCGTCCCGGTGACGTCATCGTCTCCGTGGACGGCGTACGGATCGCCGGCTCGCAGGAGCTGCTGGTCACGCTGCGCTCCTACGCGGTGGGGGACACCGTGGAGATGGTGCTCCGCGACGAGGACGGTCAGGAGCGCACGGTGAGCATCACGCTGGCGGGCTCGAACGACTAGGTAGGCTGCACCCTGCCGGCTCGCGCCTGCAGACACCGGACCGTGCCGAACCGAGGAGACGCGTGATTGGGAACCTGTCCGGCGGCGAGATCCTGCTGCTGGTCCTCGCCGCGCTGGTCATCCTGGGACCCGCCAGGCTGCCGGAGTATGCCGCCAAGCTGGCCCGCGGCGTGCGCTGGGTCAGGGACCTCGCCGAGGGAGCCAAGGGCCAGCTCAAGGACGAGCTGGGCCCCGGCTTCGAGGAGATCGACTGGCGCCAGCTGGACCCTCGCCAGTACGACCCGCGCCGGATCGTGCGGGAGGCGCTCAGCACCCCGGCCGAGGGGGGTGCCGCACCCGGCACCGAGAAGCCGGCGACCAGGATGGCCGCGGTGCCGGGGGCGTCGTCGGCCACCGCCCGCCGGGGCGTGGTGCACGACCCGACCCGGGCCACGCCCTACGACACCGACGCGACCTGAGGTCTCAGACCCGGGCGGTCGGGGTGATGCCGAGCTTGCGTCCGGCCAGCCCACGTCCCCGGCGGGCCAGCTGACGCGCGATCCCGCGCAGGGCCGTCGCGGCGGGGGAGTCGGGGTGCTCGGTGACGACCGGCAGCCCCTGGTCGCCGCCCTCGCGCAGGGCCACGTCCAGCGGCACCTGACCCAGCAGCGGCACCTCGGCGCCGATCGAGCGGGACAGCGACTCGGCCACCGAGCGGCCGCCCCCGCTGCCGAAGAGCTCCTGGCGGGAGCCGTCCGGCATCTCCAGCCAGGACATGTTCTCGATGACCCCGGCGAGGCGCTGGTGGGTCTGCAGGGCGATCGCACCGGCCCGCTCTGCCACCTCGGCCGCGGCCTGCTGCGGGGTGGTGACCACGATCAGCTCGCTGCTGGGCAGCAGCTGAGCGACGGTGATGGCGATGTCGCCGGTGCCCGGGGGCAGGTCCAGCAGCAGCACGTCCAGGTCGCCCCAGTAGACGTCGGCCAGGAACTGCTGCATGGCCCGGTGCAGCATCGGCCCACGCCAGACCACCGGCTGGTTGCCCGGCACGAACATCCCGATCGAGATGACCTTCACCCCGCTCTGCTCGGTCACCGGCGGCAGGATCATGTCGTCGACCTGGGTGGGGGGCTGGGAGACCCCCAGCATCCGCGGAACCGAGAAGCCGTAGATGTCCGCGTCGACGACCCCCACCCGCAGGCCCTCCTCGGCGAGCGCGACGGCCAGGTTCACGGTGACCGAGGACTTGCCCACACCGCCCTTGCCGGAGGCGATGGCATACACGGTGGTGAGCGAGTCGGGCTGGGCGAACGGGATCTCCCGCTCCGCCTGGCCACCGCGCAGCTGGTCCTTGAGCGACCCACGCTGCTCGTCGCTCATCACCCCCAGCCGGACGTCGACCCCGGTGACGTGCTCCACCTGGGACACCGCCTTCGTGACCTCGCGGGTGATGGTGTCCTTCATCGGGCAGCCGGGCACCGTCAGCAGGACGGTGACCTGGACCTGGCCGTCCTCGCCGGCCTCCACCGACTCGAGCATGCCGAGCTCGGTGATCGGCTTCCTGATCTCCGGGTCGTCGACGGTCGCGAGGGCGGCGTGCAGGGCTTCGGTGCTGGGGGCGGGCATACCCTCCATGGTAGGCGTCCTCGGGGCCGGTGCCGCCGCCCGGGGGAGGGGGCTCAGCCGGGTGGCCGCGGAGGTGCCTGGTCACCGCCGCCGCGGTCGCCCGGCTCCGTCCGCAGCTGCTCCAGCGCGGCCCGCCGACCGCGCTCCTCGGCCCGTTCCTCGAGCTCCTCGAGCAGGTCCCGCAGCTCGGACCGGACGAAGTCACGGGTGGCGAGCTCGCGCATCGAGAGCCGGAGCGCGGCGACCTCCCGGGTGAGGAACTCGGTGTCCGCCTGGGTGCGTTCGTCGCGCGTGCGGTCCTGCTCCATCTGCACCTTGTCCCGGTCGTCCTGCCGGTTCTGGGCCAGCAGGATGAGCGGCGCGGCGTAGGAGGCCTGGAGGCTGAGCATCAGGGTCAGGAAGATGAAGGCGTACGGGTCGAAGCGCGCCCCGTTCGGCAGCACCGTGTTCCAGGCGATCCAGACGATGACGAAGAGCGTCATGTAGACCAGGAACCGGGCAGTGCCCATGAACCTCGCGAACCGCTCGGCGAAGGCGCCGAAGCTCTCCGGGTCCATCCGCCGCTGCGGCATCCAGCGGGGCTGCTTGGCCAGCGGCTGGTCCAGGCCCACCGTGCGGGACGACCCGGCGGTGCGCTTACGGGCGGCCTGGTCGCGGACCGGTCGGCGGGAGGTCGGCTCAGACATGGCTGCCCACCTCGCCGGTCCCGCCCTCGCGCCAGTCGTCCGGGAGGATGTGGTCCAGGACGTCGTCGACGGTCACCGCGCCCAGCAACCGACCCTCGGCGTCGGCGACCGGCAGCGCGACCAGGTTGTCCGCGGCCAGGGCCCGGGTGACGGTGCCCAGCGAGGCCTCCGGGGGGACCGGGTCGATGTCCGTGTCGAGCACCGAGCCGACCGGCTGGTGGGGCGCCTCGCGCAGCAGCCGCTGGATGTGGATGCTGCCGAGGAGTCGACCGGTGGGGGTCTCGTGCGGGGGTCGGGTGACGTAGATCAGCGAGGCGGTCGCGGGGTGGAGCTCTTCGCGCCGCACCAGCGCCAGCGCCTCGGCGATGCTGGCGTCGGGGCCCAGGATCACCGGCTCGGTGGTCATCAGCCCGCCTGCGGTGTTCTCGTCGTAGGTCAGCAGCCGGCGCAGGTCCGCGGCCTCGTCCGGCTCCATCAGCTGGAGCAGCTGCTCCTGTACGTCCTCCGGCAGGTCGGAGAGAAGGTCGGTGGCGTCGTCCGGCTGCATGGCCTCGAGCACGTCGGCCGCCCGCTCGGTGGGCAGGTGGGTGAGGATCTCCAGGCGGTCGTCGTCCGGCAGCTCCTCGAGCACGTCGGCCAGCGTCTCGTCGTCCAGGGCGTCGGCGACCTCGGTGCGCCGCCGGACGGAGAGCTCGTGGATCGCCTCGGCGAGGTCCTGCGGCTTGAGGTCCTCGTAGGCCTCCAGCAGGGCGGTCGCAGCCTGCGGGGGGCCCTGCTCGGCGAGTCCGTCGACGACCTGGATGTCGACCAGCAGGGTCTCCCCACGTCGGCGCCGGAGCAGTCCGCGTCGCGCCTGCTCGTCGCGGCCGCGGCGCACGAAGAGCTTGGTCAGCCGCCAGTCACCGCTGCGCTGCCGGTCCATCGCGATGTCCTCCACGACGGCCGGGTGACGTTCGTCGCCGTCGGCGAGGGTGACCTGGCGGTCGAACAGCTCACCCACCACCAGGGTCTCCCCGGCCCGCTGCTCGAACCGGCGCATGTTCACCAGCCCGGTGGTGATCACCTGCCCGACGTCGATCGAGGTCACCCGGGTGATCGGGACGAAGAGCCGGCGACGCCCCGGCACCTCCACGACCAGCCCGATCACCCGCGGCCCCTGGGCCGCGGCCCGGCCGCCGAGGGTGACCACCACGTCACGCAGCCGACCGACCTCGTCACCCAACGGGTCGAACACGCTGAGCCCGTTCAGCCGGGCGACGAAGACGCGGGGGGTGCTCACCGGGCCAGACTATCGACCGTGTCCCGTGAGGCACGTCACGCAGTGGAATATCCCGCCTCACCAGGGCGTATCTCATACATGAGAAGTGCTGGTCCGCCCCTCGGGGCGGCCGCACCTCTCACTCTTCCTGTCGCAGCGTCGCGCAGACCCATCGCAGCAACCGAAAGGACCAGCAGACCCTCATGGGCAGCCTGATCGCATACCGTCCGACCGCCGACCGCGCCTACCGCCACACCCTGGCGGAGGATGTCGCGAAGCGTCCCGTCCGCCCGCGTCGCCGCTTCTTCCGGCGCTGACCCGAGCACACCCGCAGACCCCCGACGCCGCCCGGCGTACGGGGGTCCTTTGCTGTCGCGGCCGGGCCGGGGAGTTGGCACAATGAGCACCGTGACTTCCCCCGTCGGCGCGCCCCGCACCCTTCCCGGTCCCACCCTGGACCTCGACTACCCCCGCAGCCTCGGTGTCTTCGAGCAGTACGCGGACGCCCAGGCGGCCGTCGACTTCCTCTCCGACGAGGAGTTCCCGGTCGAGCACGTGCTCATCGTGGGGACCGACCTGAAGCAGGTCGAACGGGTCACCGGACGGCTGACGACCGGGCGGGTCGCGATCGGGGGAGCGCTGTCCGGCATCTGGCTCGGCCTCTTCGTCGGCCTCGTCTTCGCCCTCTTCGCCGGCCCCCGGGACGCCCTGGTCACGGTGATCGGGTCCATCCTCTTCGGTGCCGTCTTCGGCCTGGTCTGGGGGCTGATCGGGTATGCCCTCACCCGCGGCCGCCGCGACTTCACCTCGGTCAGCCAGGTGGTGGCCACCCGGTACGAGGTGCTGACCGAGCACAAGCACGCCGAGCGTGCGCGCGAGCTGCTGGACTCCCGCCCCGGGACAACCACTCTGACCTGACCTGACCTGACCTGACCTGGCGCCGCGCGGTCCGCGGGGCCGGGTCCGCGGCGTCGGCTGCGGTCAGCCCCGCCGGCCCCCGCCCTGGACCCAGGCCTCGACCTCGTCGGCGGTGCGAGGAAGCATCGCGGACAGGTTGCGCGCGCCGTCGGCGGTGATCACCACGTCGTCCTCGATCCGGACACCGATCCCGCGGAGCTCCTCGGGCACCAGCAGGTCGTCCGCCTTGAAGTAGAGGCCGGGCTCGACGGTCAGCACCATCCCCTCGCGCAGCTCCCCCTCCACGTAGTCCTCCCGCAACGCCTGGGCGCAGTCGTGCACGTCGATGCCCAGGTGGTGGCTGGTGCCGTGCACCATCCACCGGCGGTGGAACTGTCCCTCCTGGGCGTCCAGGGTCTGCTCCAGCGTGATGCCCTCGGGCAGCAGCCCCCAGTCGAGGAGGTGCCGGGCGATGACCTCGATGGCGGCGGCGTGCACGTCCTGGAACCTGTTGCCCGGTCGGGCCGCCGCCAGCCCGGCCTCCTGCGCCTCCAGGACGGCGTCGTAGACGCGGCGCTGCACCTCGGTGAACGTCCCGGAGACGGGCACCGTGCGGGTCACGTCGGCGGTGTAGAGGGAGTCCGTCTCCACGCCCGCGTCGAGCAGCAGCAGGTCGCCCTCGTGCACCTCGCCGGTGTTCCGGATCCAGTGCAGCGTGGTGGCGTGGTCCCCGGCCGCGCAGATGGAGTCGTAGCCCACGCCGTTGCCGGTGTGCCGTGCGTGCAGGCCGAAGACCCCCTCGATCCAGCGCTCGCCACGTCCGCGGCGGACCGCCTCGGGGAGCTGCTCGACGACGGCGTCGAAGGCGGTCGCGGTGGACTGCACCGCCTCCTCCATCTGGCGGACCTCCCAGTCGTCCTTGACCAGGCGCTGGGTGGACAGCGCACGGGACAGCTCGGCGTCCGCCTGCGCGCTCGCCTCCACCGCCTCGGTGGAGGCGAGGCCGGCCTGGGTGCGGATCCTGTCGACGATCCCGGCGACCTCGCGGTCCGCCTCGCGGACCACCCGCACGGCCAGGCCGGAGGGGCCGACGTCCTTGGCGACGGCGTCGTCCAGCTCGGCCAGGTGCCGGGTGGTGAGCCCCAGCTCGGCCGACGCCGAGTCCAGCGTCGGGCGGGCCCCCACCCAGAACTCACCGACCCGCGAGTCGGTGAAGAAGTCCGGGCTGTCCCGGTCCGCGAGCGGAGCGAAGTACAGGGTGGCCCGGTGTCGGCCCTCGGGCAGCGGGTCCAGCACCAGCACCGCGTCCGGCTCCCGGTCGGCGCCCAGCCCGGTCAGGTGCGCGAAAGCGCTGTGCGGGCGGAAGACGTAGTCGGTGTCGTTGCTGCGGATCTTCAGCCCGCCGGCGGGGACCACCAGGCGCTCGCCCGGGAAGGTGGCGGCCAGCACCTCCCGCCGCGCTGCGGCATACCTCGCCGCCTCGGTCAGCTCCGGGAGGGAGCCGGTGCGGGGTGCCCAGCCGTCCCGCATGAAGGCCATGAAGGCCTCGCCGGTCGGCCGGTTCCGATGCTCTGCCTTGTGCTGCTTCTCACTCACCTCGCCATCCTAGGTGCTGCCCGGGAACCTCCGACGTGACGGTCAGCGCGGAGCCCTAGGCTGGGCACCGATGAGCGAGCACACACCCCTCACGGACATGCCCGGCGAGGTCACCGGCCCCCAGCGCATCGCGCGCCGGCAGCTGATGCCTGCCTCGCGGCTGGGTCGGCACCTGCGCGACGCGGCTGTGCACGTGGTCCGGAGCACCTCGCCGCCGACCATCCCGCTCGGTCAGCGCTCGGCCTTCGACGACATCTCCCAGCGGCACGCCCGGGCGGTGATCGACCTCGCGCTGCGCGTCGGTGAGGCCCTGCTCTCCACCGGTGCCTCAGCGGCGGACACCGTGGCCACCGTGCTCCGGCTGGGGCACGCCTACGGCATCGTCGCGATGCACGTGGACATCACCTACACGTCCATCTCGGTGTCTATCCACCGCGGTGAGACCGAGGACCCGCTGACCGTGATGCGGGTCATCACCGACCGCTCCCCGGACTACACCCGGCTCGAGGCCGTGCAGAAGCACATCGACGACATCGTCGCCTCCGCGGGCACCGCCGGTCCGCTGGCCGACGTGGACGTGGCCCGGGAGCGGCTCTCCGACCTGCTCGCCTCGCCGCACCCCTACCGGCGCTGGCTGGTGACGGTCGGTGCCGCGGTGATGTCCGTCGGGGTGGTCATGCTCTTCGGCGCCGGACCCTTCATGTGGCTGGTGGCCGCGTTCTCGGCGGCGCTGGTGGACCGGGTGCAGCGCTGGCTCTACATCTGGGGTGTCGCGGCGTTCTTCAGCCAGATCCTCAGCGCCGCGATCCCGGCGGCGATCGCGCTCGGCATGTATGCCCTGGGCCGTGAGGCCCCGTCCGTGGTGGTGATCTCGGGCATCGTGGTGCTGCTGGCCGGGCTGGGGGTGCTGGGCGCCGCCCAGGACGCCCTCGACGGCTACTACGTGACGGCCGGGGCCCGGGGGCTGGAGGTCCTGATGCTCACGCTCGGGATCGCGGTCGGCGTCTCGCTGGTGCTGGGGATCGCCGGATGGTTCGGCGTCTCGATGCAGGCCTCGCCGATCATCGTGCTCGGTGGCACCCCCCTGATCAGCACGATCGGCGCCATGCTGATCGCCCTCGGTTTCTGCCTGACCACCTACGCCGGCCGCCGGGCCACCGTGCTCAGCATCCTCATCTCCGCGCTGGCCTGGCTGGTGCTCGAGGTGCTGCTGCTGGTCGGCATCGCCTCCCCGGTCGCGGTCGCGATCGCCGCCTCCGTGGTGGGGGCCCTGGCGTATGCCGCGTTCCGCCGGCTGCGGGTCCCGGAGGCCGCGATCGCGACGGCCAGCATCGTCTCGCTGCTCCCCGGACTGTCCGTGTACCGCGGGCTCTACCTGATCATGCAGAACACCCCGGTGACGGTGGCGAACGCCATCATCCACTTCGTCGCGGCCCTGTCCACCGGGCTGGGTCTGGCGGCCGGGCTGGCGATCGGCGGGTTCTTCGCGCGCCGCAAGTTCGGGCTGGACCGGGCGGCCATCCGGGCCCGGCGCCGCTCGCGCGGCACCGCAGGCGCCATCGACTGAGGCGCCCGTGCTCAGTCGGTCCAGGTCCAGCTGGCCAGCAGCTCGTCCAGCACCGGTGCCACGTCCTCCGCCTGGCTCTGCACCGCTGAGAAGGTCACCACGTGCAGCGTCCCGTCCCGGGAGATCCAGCGCTGGGTCTGCTGCACGGTGAGGTCCTGCACCTCCCGGGTGAGCGTGTAGCCCGGCGCCAGGTGCCCGTCGACCTCGGCCGGCTCCAGGATCTCGTACTCGCCGTCCTCACCGGCCAGCTGCTCGGCGGTGTTCTCGACCGCCGAGGTCAGGTTGCCGACGTACTCCTCCTGGGTCACCACGACGTTGGTGTAGAAGTCGTCGAGCCGCTCCGTCTGCCGGGCGGCGACCAGCACGGACTCCTCCTCGACGGTGTCCGTCACGTCCTCCCAGCCTTCGGGCAGACTCACCTCGAAGGTGTCGTCCAACGAGGTGAGGACGACCTCCTCGGCCTCCGGCTCCGGCGCGCTCGTCACGGCGGCGTCCTCGGGCGGCTCGGTCTCCTCCGCGTCGTCGGCCGGGGCGCTGGTGACCGCGGCGTCCTCGGGCGGCTCGGTCTGCTCCGCCTCGTCGGCGTCCTGCGGCGCGCTGGTGGCGGCCTCGTCCTCGGGGGAGGAGCTGGTCGACGGCTCCTGGGTGGGCTCCTCCTCCGCGCAACCGGTCAGCGCGAGGGTGGCGAGCAAGGTGGCGGCGCCAAGGGTCGTCAGGGACCGACGGGTGGGGGTCATTCTTCTCCTCGGGTCGGGTGCGCCGAGCGGCACGTCAGGGGTGAGGTTCCAGTATGACCCCATCGGCCGAGCGCATACCGTGTGCTCATGCCGCGACCCCCCCTCGACCCGGACGCCCGGATCGACCTGCACACGCACTCGGACCGCAGCGACGGCACCGAGAGCCCTGCCGTGCTGGTCCGCGAGGCGGCCGCCGCCGGGCTGGACGTCGTCGCCCTGACCGACCACGACGGCGTGTCCGGGTGGGCGGAGGCGGACCGCGCCGGGAGGCGGCACAAGGTGGTCGTGGTGCCGGGGGTGGAGATCTCCTGCAGCTGGCACGGCGTCTCCGTGCACCTGCTCGGGTACCTGGTCGATCCCGGGCACCCGGGGCTGACAGAGGAGCTGGGACGGACCCGGGAGAGCAGGCGGACGAGGCTGCGGCGGATGGTGGAGCTGCTGGCGGCGGAGGGCTTCCCGGTCAGCTACCCGGAGGTGCTCGCGCTGGCCGGGGACGAGGCGTCACTCGGTCGGCCGCACATCGCCGACGTGCTGGTCGGCAACGGCCGGTACGCCTCCCGGGACGAGGCCTTCGCCGACGTGCTGGCCAGCGGCAGTCCGTTCCACGTCGGGCACTACGCCCCCGGACCGGTGCACGCCACCGAGCTGGTCCGGGCGGCCGGTGGGGTCGCGGTGATGGCCCACCCGTTCGCCGCGGCGCGAGGGACGTTGGTCCCGGACGCGGTTATCGGGGAGATGGCGCGGGCCGGGCTGCTGGGCCTGGAGGTGGAGCACCGTGACCACGACCCGGAGCAGCGCGCCCACGGGCGCGAGCTGGCCCGGCGGCTGGGACTGCTGACCACCGGGTCCAGCGACTACCACGGTGCGGGCAAGCCCAACCGGTTGGGCGAGAACCTGACCGGCCCCGAGGTGCTCGACGCGATCCTCGGGGCCGGTAGTGGTCATCCGTTGCTGGGGGACTCCGGCTGACCGGAGGTGGTGCGACGGCGCCGCCGACGACGACCGCCGCCGGACCCGGGCTCGCCGCCCTCTGCGCGTTCGCGGCGCGGACGCTCCTCCTGACGGGGCTGGCCGGCGCCACCGTCAGGACGGCCGCCGCCGCTGCCTCGCCCACCGCTGCTCCGGCCTCCTCGACCTGCGCCACCGGCGGAGGGGCCGCGGCCCCGCTGCTGGCGTCGCTCGCCGGGTCCGTCGATGTCCTCGAGGCGCTCGCCGGAGAGCCCCTCACGGGTACGCGCCGACCTGGGCAGCGTGCCCCGGGTCCCCGCCGGGATCCCCAGCTGCTCGAAGAGGTGCGGGCTGGAGGAGTAGGTCTCCTCGGGCTCGGGGTAGCCGAGGTCGAGCGCCTTGTTGATCAGGCCCCAGCGCGGCATGTCGTCCCAGTCCACGAACGTGATCGCGACCCCGGTCGCGCCGGCCCGACCGGTACGACCGATCCGGTGCAGGTAGGTCTTCTCGTCCTCCGGGCACTGGTAGTTGATGACGTGGGTCACGGCCTCGACGTCGATGCCGCGGGCGGCGACGTCGGTGGCGACCAGGACGTCCACCTTGCCGGCCCGGAAGGCGCGCAGGGCCTGCTCACGGGCCCCCTGGCCCAGGTCGCCGTGGATCGCGGCGGACGCGAAGCCGCGGTCCGCGAGGTCGTCGGCCACCTTGGCCGCGGTGCGCTTGGTGCGGGCGAAGATGATGGACAGCCCACGACCCTCGGCCTGCAGGATGCGCGCCACCATCTCCACCTTGTCCATCGCGTGCGCACGGTAGGCGAACTGCTCGACAGCGGCCACCGTCTGGCCGCTGTCGTCCTCACTGATGGCCCGGATGTGGGTCGGCTGGGTCATGTAGAGGCGGGCCAGCGACACCACGGCGCCGGGCATGGTGGCCGAGAAGAGCATGGTGTGCCGACCGGCCGGGGTGAGGGCCAGCATCTTCTCCACGTCGGGGAGGAAGCCCAGGTCCAGCATCTCGTCCGCCTCGTCCAGCACCACCGTGCGGCAGTGCCCGAGGGTCAGGAACCCCTTGGCCGCGAGGTCGAGCAGTCGACCGGGTGTGCCGACGACGACCTCGACGCCGGCGGCCAGGGCGTCGATCTGCGGCTCGTAGGCGCGGCCTCCGTAGACGGTGAGGATGCGGATGCCCCGGTGCGCGGCGGCCTTGGCCAGGTCACCTGCCACCTGGACGGCGAGCTCACGGGTGGGTGCGACGACGAGGGCCTGCGGGGCTCCCGGGCGCTCGAGACGGGCGAAGCCGTCGTCCCCGGGGGCGACGGTGTTGTGCAGCAACGGGAGCCCGAAGCCGAGCGTCTTGCCGGTGCCGGTCTTCGCCTGGCCGATGATGTCGTGCCGGGCCAGCGCGACCGGCAGGGTCATCGCCTGGATCGGGAAGGGGTGGGTGATGCCACCGTCGGCCACGGCCCGGACGATGTCCGGGTGGAGGCCGAAGTCGGCGAACGTGCGGTCTTCCAGCATGCGTACTCCTGATCGGACGGATGGCCGCCTCCCGACAGGTGTGTCGGGGCGGTCCGGGCCGATCGGGTACGTGTGCGATGAAAGGGGACGGGGCGTTGTGCCCGACCCGCATCAACCGTCTGCCTACGGGGCAGGACGGCCGACCGGGCACCGGTGAACGCTGCAACTCTACCGGACGACGACGACGCGCCCTGCCCGAGCGGGCAGGGCGCGTCGTCGGACGTCGAGGTCAGCGCGTCAGCGGACGGCCTTGTTGTTGCGGCCGGTGATGGCCAGGTAGGCGACGACGGCGATGATCGCGAAGACCGTGCCGAGGATGAGGCCCCAGAAGCTGAACTGGGAGCCCTCGGTGCCGAGGAAGTTGGCACCGACGAAGGAGCCGACCAGGGAACCGACGGCACCCAGGCCGATGGTGGCGGGCAGGGAGATGTTCTGACGACCGGGGAGGATCAGCCGCGCCAGCGGACCGACGATGCAGCCGACGATCAGGGCGACGATGATGGTGGCGATCATGAGGTGGTGCCTTTCGAGACGTGTGTCCAGCACGGGGCACTCCCCGTCACTGGTGTCCTGCCGGCGACATCGGGTCGCCCGCAGGATCGGCGCTCATCGTAGAGCCGATCGGGGCGGCGCACCACCTCAACACGCCACCGCACCGGGGGGTCTCGCGGGGCGTGGCGTGACCGGTGGGTCGGTCAGTGCGTGCCGAAGCCGACGCGCCCCTTCTCCTGCACCCCGATCTCCACGTAGGCGAGCGCGGCGGTGGGCACCAGCACGAGCTGGCCCTTGTCGTCCTCCAGCTCGATGAGGGTGCTGTCCCCGGCCAGGGCCTCGGTGATGGCCGCGCGGACCTTCGCGGGCGTCTGGGCGGACTCGAAAGCGACCTCACGGGCGACGTCGCGGATCCCGATGCGGACCTCCACGGTGGTACCTCCATCGAAGCGGTGGGCAGGGCGGCCCCTGCGGTCGGTCACAGCCTAGTCCTCGGCGCTCGCCGCCCCGACGCCCGGGGGGACGGAGACCAGCCCGGTCCAGGTGACCGTGGTGACCAGGGACAGGACGCGCTCGCGGGGCAGCCGGTGCTGGTGCTGGTACCAGTAGAGGGCGGAGTTCTGCGCGATCCCGACCATGGTGATGCCCAGCAGGACGCACTCGTCCCAGGGAAGCGCCATCTCGGTGGACATCCTCCGCGCCATCGCCTCGCCGCACGCCTGGCGCGTCTCGTCGAGCAGGGTGGCCACCGCCGGTTCGGAGAGCATGTCGGAGGCGAACAGCAGGGAGAACCCGGAGGCCGGTCGTTCCACGAAGGTGAAGAAGTTCGTGAGGCAGGCGGTCATCCGTGCCTCGTTGTTCTCGGACGACGCCAGCGCCCGCTCGGTCATCTCGACGACCTCGTCGGCCACCCGACGCGCCACCGCGAGGTACAGGTCGAGCTTGCTCTCGAAGTGCCGGTACAGCACCGGCTTGCTGACGCCGGCGCGCTCGGCGATGTCGTCCATCGCCGTCGCGTGGTACCCGTCCTCGGAGAACGCCTCGAGCGCGGCGTCCAGCACCATGCCGCGACGCTCCTGCCGGCCGGGTCGTGCGCCCGGTGCAGGCGTTGGGGGGATGCTCACACGTCTCTCCTCTGGGTCGGTGCCCATCCTAGGCCGGGCACCTCGCCCACCGGCCAAGGACGGCACTGTCCGTACCGGGTGATGTGATGGGTGTCATGGCAGGTACCGCGACCACCCCCGCCCCCCACCGGCCGGACCCGGCGCACGCGCAGGTCATCGGGCACCGTGGTGGTGTGCTGCTGGTGCTCGGCGGGCCGGGGAGCGGGCGCACCACCGTGCTGACGCAGCACGTCCAGCACCGGGTGGCGCAGGGCCTCCTGCCGGACGAGTGCCTGGTGATCGCCGCGACCCGGCAGGGCGCCGCCCGGCTCCGGTCGGACATCGGGGCGGGGCTCGGGGCCACGCACACCGAGCCGTTGGCGCGGACCGCGGCCTCGCTGGCCTTCTCCGTCCTGCGCCTGGCGGCGGCCCGCGCCGGCGAGCCGGTCCCGCGGCTGATCTCCGGGGCGGAGCAGGACGCGGTGCTGCGCGAGCTGCTGGTCGGGCACCGGGAGAACGGCACCGGACCCGACTGGCCCGAGCACCTGCGGCCCGCGCTGACCACGACCGGTTTCCGGGGACAGCTGCGCGACCTGCTGATGCGCGCCGTCGAGCACGGGCTGGGGCGGGAGGACCTGGAGCGGCTGGCCGCCGAGCACGACCGGCCGGAATGGGCCTGCGCCGGTGAGGTGCTCGAGGAGTACGACCAGGTCACCGCGTTGTCGGACCCGGGAAGCTTCGACCCCGCCTGGATCTGCACCGCGGCGGCGGACGCCCTCGACCAGGACCACGAGCTCCGTGGCCTGGTGCACCGGAGGGTCCGTCTGGTCGGTGTGGACGACGCGCAGGAGCTGACGACCTCCGCGGCCCGCCTGCTGGCAGCGGTGCGCCCGCCCGGGGCAGACGCGCTGCTGGTCGGTGACCCGGACAGCACGGTGCAAGGCTTCCGGGGCGCCGTCCCCGGTCTGTTCCTGGAGCTGGGGCGCCGCTGGGCCGCCCAGGACGGGACCGGGACCCACCGCATCATCCTGGGGCACCGGCACGGCGTCGGGGCGCAGGTCGGCGAGGTCGCCGACCGGGTCGCCTCCCGCATCGGGGTGAGCGGGGACGCCGGGCACCGGCGGCCAGAGAGCGTCGACGCCGAGCAGAGGTCCGGCTCGGCGATGGTGCGCCTCACCCGGAGCCCGGCCCAGGAGGCGGCGCTGGTGGCCCGTTGGCTGCGCCGCGCCCATCTCGTGGACGGGGTGCCGTGGAACCGGCTCGCGGTCATCGCCCGGAGCGGGGGGCAGCAGGACACCGTCCGCCGGGTGCTCGCATCGGGCGGTGTCCCGGTCCAGGTGGACCGGTCCGGCCTGCCGCTGGGCGCGGACCCGGCCGTGCTGCCGCTGCTGCTGGCCCTGGACGTCGTCACCCGTCCCGGCGCGGAGCAGGGCTGGGTGGTGAGCGCGGAGGAGGCCACCGCCCTGTTGACCGGTCCGTTGGGCGGGCTCGACCCGGTCGGGCTGCGCCGGCTCCGTCGACGGCTCCGGGCCGAGGAGCTGGCGGCCGACGGCCGGCGGGGGGCCGACGAGCTCCTGGCACACGAGGTCACCGACCCCGGTCTGCGGTCCGGGTCACCCGCGCTGGTCCCGGCGGACAAGGAGGCGGTCGTCCGGGTCGGGCAGGTGCTCGACGCCGGGTGGCAGGCATACCACCGACCGGGCGAGGGCACCGCCGCCGGTGCCGGTGCGGCGGACGAGGTGCTGTGGGCCCTGTGGTCGGCCAGCGGGTTGGCGCTGACCTGGGGTGCGCAGGCGGCCGAGGGACGAGCAGTGGGTGCCCGGGCCGACCGTGACCTGGATGCCGTGCTGGTCCTCTTCGCGGCGGCCGAGAGCTACGTCGAGCGACGCCCCGGCAGTCGGGCGCGTGGCTTCCTGGACGAGGTGCAGAGCGCCGAGGTGGCGGCCGACACGCTGGTCACGGGTGCCCGGCGGGCCGAGCAGGTGCAGGTGCTGACGCCGCACGCGGCAGCGGGCCGACGCTGGGACCGGGTGGCCGTCATCGGGGTGCAGGACGGCATCTGGCCGGACCTGCGGCTGCGCGACACCCTGCTCGGCGCGGAGGCGCTGGTGGCGGCGGTGCACGGGCGTCCGGTCTCCGGCCAGGAGGCGTGGCGGGCTGCGCTGGCGCAGGTGAGGGCGGACGAGCTGCGCCAGTTCCACGTGGCCGTGACCCGCGCCCGGGAGCAGCTCCTGGTCACCGCCACCTCGAGCACCGACGACCAGCCCTCGGGTCTCCTGGACCTGGTGGAGCCGGGTTTCCGGGACCGCCCTCCGGTGGACGTCCCGGCGCCGATGACGTTGCGCGGGTTGGTCGGCGAGCTGCGGCGCACCGCGGCGCGTGCCCAGCGCGACGGTGACCGGGCCACCAGGGACCAGGCCGTCGACGTGCTGCTCCGCCTGGGGCAGGAGGGGGTCGCCGGCGCGGACCCGGGCTCGTGGTGGGCGACCCGGGACGTCTCCAGCGAAGGGCAGATCCGTCCGGAGGGTCCCGTGCGCGTCTCGCCGTCCCGACTGCAGACGTACCTCGACTGCTCGCTCCGCTGGTTCCTCACCTCCCGTGGCGCCGACACCGGAGAGGCGTTCGCCGCGGAGCTCGGCACCCTGGTGCACGACGTCGTGGCCGCCGCACCGCACGCGTCGGTGGCGCAGCTCGGGGAGGAGCTGGACCGACGCTGGCCCGACCTCGGGCTGCCCGACGGGTGGATCAACGACCGGGCCCGGGACGACGCCCGCACCATGCTGGAGCGCTACGGCCGGTACGTCGCCGAGGCGGCCGGGCAGGGACGCGACGTGGTCGGCGTGGAGCTGGACCTGGACGTGACCCTGCGCCCGGGGGAGGACGAGGTGGGGCGTGAGGTCCGGCTCGTGGGGGCGGTCGACCGGCTGGAGCGGGACGCCGAGGGTCGTGCGGTCGTCGCCGACCTCAAGACCGGGCGGACTCCGGTGCCGAAGGCGGACGCCGAGCGGCACGCCCAGCTGGGGGCCTACCAGGTCGCCGTCACCGAGGGCGCCTTCGCGGAGCAGGTGGGCACCGAGAGCGGCGGGGCGCTGCTGGTGCAGCTGGGCGCGACCGGGGCGATCGAACGGGACCAGCAGGCGCTGGACGGGACGGACGACCCGGGCTGGGCGCGGCGGATGGTGCTGGAGGTCGGTGAGGGTATGGCCGGGGCAGGGTTCACGGCCCGGGACCTGGAGCGTCGCTGTCGTCGCTGCCCCGCCCGTTTCGCCTGCCCGCTCCAGCCGGAGGGGCGGCAGCGATGAGCGGGAGCGACCCCACCCCGGCGGTGCGGTACACGCCGGGCGACCTGGCTGCGGCGCTCGGCACGCCTCCGCCCACCCCGGAGCAGGAGGCGGTCATCACCGCTGCGCTGCTGCCGACCGCGGTGGTCGCGGGCGCAGGCTCGGGCAAGACCGAGACGATGGCGTCCCGGGTGCTGTGGCTGGTGGCGAACGACCTGGTGGCACCCCAGGACGTGCTCGGTCTCACGTTCACCCGCAAGGCCGCGCTCGAGCTCGCCGGCCGGCTCACGAGCAAGCTGCGTCGGTTGCGTGAGGAAGGGCTCTGGTCGGGCTCGTCCGACCAGATGCCGGAGGGGGCCCACCCCGGTCGGTGGTCGGGGAGCTCCGACGACTTCGACCTGCCGACGATCTCCACGTACCACGCCTACGCCGGTCGCCTGGTGAGCGAGCACGGCCTGCGGCTGGGGGTCGAGCCGGACGCGGTGCTGCTCTCCGAGGCCGCCTGCTGGCAGCTCGCCCACGACGTGGTCAGCGGATACCACGGGGACATGGACGGGATGGACAGCGCGCCCAGCACCGTCGTGCGCTCGGTGATCGCGCTGTCCGGTGAGCTCGGGGAGCACCTGGTGGCGCCGGAGGAGGCGCATCGGCTGCTGCACCGGCTGGCCGACCGCTGCGAGGCGCTGCCGCACGAGGGGCGGCCGCTCAAGACGGGCGCGGACCTGGCCGGCACCCTGCGCAAGCAGGCGCTCATGTATCCGCTGGTGGAGGCATACCGTGCCGCCAAGGTGGCCCGGGGTGCGCTCGACTTCGGGGACCAGATGGCACTCGCCGCCCGACTGGCACGGGACGTCGACGCGGTCGGCCTGGGGGAGCGGACCCGGTACCGGGCGGTGCTCCTCGACGAGTTCCAGGACACCTCCGAGGCCCAGATGGTGCTGCTCACCTCGTTGTTCGCCGGAGAGCCCATGCCGGTGACCGCCGTCGGTGACCCGCACCAGTCCATCTACGGCTGGCGTGGTGCGAGCGCCACGACGCTGACCAGGTTCCCGCGGGACTTCGCCCTGGACGGGCGGGCCGCCCCCGTCCTGCAGCTGAGCACCTCCTGGCGCAACGACCACGCGGTGCTGGCCGCCTCCAACGCCGTCGCCGAGGAGCTGCGTCGGCTGACGGAGGTGCCGGTGGCCACCTTGCGACCGGGGCCGGCGGCGGGACCAGGGCTGGTCGAGGTCGCCCGCCTGGTCGACCACGTGGCCGAGGCCGAGCACGTGGCGGACTGGGTCGCCGAGCACTGGGGCCGGCCCGGAGCGGGCACCGCGGCCGTCCTGTGCCGGGCGCGGGCCCAGTTCCCGACGGTGGTGGACGCCCTGCGTCGCCGGGGCCTGCCGGTGGAGGTGGTCGGTCTCGGTGGCCTGCTGGACACCCCCGAGGTGCTGGACCTGGTCGCCCTCCTCTGGCTGGCGCAGGAGCCGACGCGCGGTGACCAGGTGATGCGGCTGCTCGCGGGCCCGCTCTGCAGGCTCGGTGCCACCGACATCGACGCCCTCTGGTCCCGTGCCAGGGAGCTGGCCCGGGATCCGGGGGACGACGTCGCCTCCGAGCGTGAGCACGCCGCCGTCCTGGCCGAGGCGGTGGAGCAGCCACCACCGCAGGGGTGGGTGGGACGCGGGGGGGAGCACCTGTCGCCGGAGGGCGGCCGGCGGGTGCAGTGGTTGGCGGACGTGCTGCGCAGGGTGCGCGCCCTCACCAGCCTGCCGCTGCCCGACCTCGTCGTCGAGGCCGAACGGCTGCTCGGGCTGGACCTCGAGGTCGCCTCCGACCCGGACCTGCACCCGAGCTGGGGGAGGGCACCCCTCGACGCGCTGGCCGACGTGGCCGCCGGGTACCTCGCCGGAGCCGACCGGAGCACCCTGGGCGGCTTCCTGGACTGGTTGGACGCGGCCCGTGAGCACGAGCGGGGCCTGGAGGACGTGGAGGTCCCCGAGCTGGCCGAGGTGTCGGTCGACGCGGGCGCCGTCCAGGTCCTCACCGTGCACGCCGCCAAGGGGCTGGAGTGGGACCTGGTCGCCGTGCCCGGCCTGGTCGAGGGCACCTTCCCGGCGGGCCGGACGACACCCACCCACCGGGAGGGGGAGTGGACCGTCAAGGACCGTGCCGAGAAGGGATGGCTGGCCGGGGTGGGCAGGCTGCCGACGCCGCTGCGCGGTGACCGCGAGGGACGGCCCGACCTGGCGTGGTGGTCGGTCCCGGACACCCGTGCCCTGCGGACGGACCTCGAGGAGCTGGGCCTGGCCAACGGCAGGTTCTCGGTCCAGGAGGAGCGCAGGCTGGCCTACGTCGCCTTCACCCGGGCTCGGCACCGGGTGCTCCTCACCGCGCCGGTGTGGTCCACCGGCCGGATGCCACGGGTGACCTCCCGCTTCCTCGAGGAGGTCGGTCGCGGTGACGGGGTGGACGTGCGGACCTGGGCCCCGATGCCCGACCCCGACGACGCGGCCCAGATGACCAACCCGCGGCTCAGCGAGCAGCTGAGCGCCCGGTGGCCGGTACCCCAGGACGAGCGTCGGTCAGCGGTGCGTGACCTCGCCTCGGCACTGCTCGCCGCCCGGGCGACCTCGGAGGAGCCCCCATCGACGACGGCCTCGCCCTGGGCGGAGACGGTGACGGTGCTGCTGGCCGAGCGAGCCGCGCGTGCCGGGGCGGCGCCCGGCCCGGTGCTGCCGGACCACCTGTCCACCTCGGCCCTGGTCGAGCTCGCCGCCGACCCGCAGGCTTTCGTCGCGCAGGTGCGTCGCCCGCTGCCGCGGCCACCGGCGCCGCGGACCCGGGTCGGCACCGCGTTCCACGCCTGGGTCGAGCAGCACTACTCCGCGGCCACCCTGGTGGACCTCGACACCCTCGAGTCGGCGGACACGGCCACCCAGCTCTCCCAGGACCTGGCGCCGCTGCAGGCACACTTCCTCGCCAGCGAGTGGGCAGGACGCACCCCGACGGCGGTGGAGGTCCCCGTCCAGACCTCCGTCGGCGGCCGCACGGTGGCGGGCCGGATCGATGCCGTCTTCGCCGAGCCCGACGGGGGCGTGACCGTGGTCGACTGGAAGACGGGCTCCCCGGGCAGCCCCGAGCAGCAACGGGCACGGGTGGTGCAGCTGGGGGTCTACCGGCTGGCCTACGCGCGGCTCATCGGGCTGGACCCGGGCCAGGTGGGTGCGGCCTTCTTCTACGCCGCCACCGGAAGGACGGTGCGTCCCGAGCTGCCCACCGAGGTGGACCTGGTCTCGCTGCTGGACCGGCTGTCCGGGCCCGGCTGAGAGCGGCTCAGGAACGGTCCCGGGGCGGCTGCGTCCGCTCGGGATCCTCGGCGGGCATCCCGTACAGCTCGTGCAGGCGCTCCTCGTCAGCCATCTCCTCGGACGTGTCGTCCTCCTCGGTCACACTCCCGGGAGCGACCCCCTCAAGACTGTCTTCGTCGCGCATACCCTCATCGGGTACGGCGCCGTCGTGCCCGGCCGACCCGACCTCGGTCGAGCGGTCGTCGGTGTCCTCGACGTCCTCGCTGTCCTCGGCGACCGGACGGGGGACCATCACCTCGGCCGTCGCGTCGGGGTCCACCGCCGGCACGTCGCCACCGTCCATCCTGTCCGTGGCTGTACCGGGGGCATCGTGGTCGGGTGCGTCGCCGTCGCCGTCGCCGTCGTCCTCAGGCTGGTCCACAGGGGCGTCCCCGGTGAGGACCGGTCGCACCTGCTCGGTCACCGTCCCTGCCGGGGTCGGTGCGGTCACCCCGGCAGCGCCGCGGGCCGTGGTCGGCACCAGCGAGTCCTCGTCCTCGGTGAGCCTGTCCATCCGCCGGAGCGACTCCACGATGCGACGGGCGAGGTCCTCCTCGCCCTCACCCACGGCCCGGGCGAGGCCCTGCAGCCGTCGGGTCTCGGAGATGAGCCGGGCGCGGGCGTGCAGGTAGGGATCGGGGCGGTGGGAGCGGGCGAGGCCGTAGCTGTCCAGCACCGACTCCCAGGCACCGGGGGTGGCCCGCGAGTACAGGTCCGCGAGGTCGGTCGCGGGGTCCGCCACCATCGCCTCCTCCCAGTCCGTGACCGCGACGACCCGGCCGCTGCCGGCGTCGTCGTCGGCGAAGGCGACGAGCACGGTGGACCCGCGGAAGGCGCCGTGCACCGGCGTGGTCGCGAACTGCCACAACGGCGCCGCCTCGAACGCCTCCTCCCACCGGGCCAGCAGCCGGGTCGGCACCCGGCCTGTCTCGGCGGCCCGGTCGATGTCCGCGATCAGCCGCTGCCGGCAACCGGCGGCGTCGAAGGTGGGCACGTCCTGGTTCTCGAACACGGCGGGAGGGATGTTGTGGATCGCGGCGATCGCCCGCCCCACCGCGTGCGCCAGCCCTGCCCCCTCCGGCAGGTGCGCCAGGTCCAGGGTCATCCCCTCGACGTGCGGGTAGACCGCGGCGCTCCCCTCGGCGCCGACGGCCGCGTACCCGGCCGGGGCCGGCACCGTGAACGGGAGGTGGCGGGACAGCTGGCGCACCAGCTCGTCGTTGCGCTGCAGCCGGGCCCCGGCCACCGCGGTGAGGGGGGCACGCACCAGCCACCGTCGGCCGGTCGCGTCCTCGACCACCGCCTGCTGCAGCTGGGCCTCGGCCTCGTCGATACCCATCCGCGCCACGGCCACCGGCTTCATCCCGGGGACGGCGGCGCTCGCGAGGGCGGCCAGGGCCAGGTCGCTGCGGTTCACGCCTCACACGGTATGCCGTGTCGCACGCCGACGGTGGCAGGCCACCCGGCACGTCCTCACCGTGTCGGGGGCGCCGCCTACAGTGGCGGGCGTGACACCTCCGGACGAGACCTACCTCGACCTTGCCCTCTCCCGTGCGTCCGTCGACCGGTCGGCCGCGGTCAGGGCCGACGACGACGCCGTGCGGGCCGCCCTGGCGGACCGACGCACCCGGGTGGTGGTCCTGCGGGACGGTGCCACGCCGGTGCGCACCGACGCCGACGGCCTGCACCTGCACCTGCGATCTCCGGTACCGGCCGACGCCGAGGGCGACCCCTGGTTCCTCGGTGTGCGTGACGGGGCCACCTACCTGGCGGTGCAGGAGCAGGACGCGCTGCCCGAGACCGCCCTGCCCGACGGAGCAGGTGCCGGCTGGGCCCGCCTCCGCGAGGTCGGGGCCGACCTGGACGACACCGACGCCGGTCTGCTGACCACCGCCACCGCGCTCGCCGAGTGGCACCGTCGCCACGGCCACTGCCCCCGGTGCGGGCGGGCCACAGAGGTGGTCGAGGCCGGCTGGGTGCGTCGCTGTCCGGAGGACGGCTCCCAGCACCATCCGCGCACCGACCCGGCGGTCATCATGGCCGTCACCGACCCCGACGACCGTCTGCTGCTGGGCACCGGGCTGCCCTGGCCGCAGGGACGGGTCTCCGTGCTGGCCGGGTTCGTCGAGGCGGGGGAGTCGCTGGAGGCGGCCGTCATCCGGGAGGTGGCCGAGGAGGTCGGGGTCGCCGTCACCGACCTGCGGTACCGCGGCAACCAGCCCTGGCCGTTCCCGGCCTCGCTGATGTTCGCCTTCCGGGCGAGCGCGTCGACGACGCGGCTGGTCCTGCAGGAGAGCGAGCTGCGGCACGCCGACTGGTACACCAGGGACGAGCTGGAGCAGGGGGTCGCCGAGGGGAGGCTCACCCTCCCGTCGCGGGTGTCGATCGCGCGCCGGCTCATCGAGGAGTGGTTCGGTGGCCCGCTGCCGGGGGACGGCCAGGTGGCCCCCCGGTGACGGAGGCACCTGACCCCGACGCCCTGCTGGCCGGGCTGGACCCCGAGCAGCGTGAGGTGGCCTCCGCCCCGCTCGGGCCGATGGTGGTGCTCGCCGGGGCCGGCACCGGCAAGACCCGTGCCATCACCCACCGGATCGCTTACGGCGTCGCCAGCGGCGCCTACCCGCCCGGTCGGGTCCTCGCCGTGACCTTCACCTCCCGGGCCGCCGGGGAGATGCGCACCCGGTTGCGGCAGCTCGGCGTCAGCGGCGTGCAGGCACGGACCTTCCACGCCGCGGCACTGCGCCAGCTGCAGTTCTTCTGGCCGCAGGCCGTCGGCGGCCCCCCGCCGACGGTGATCGCGGCGAAGGTCCCCGCGGTGGTGGAGGCCGGGGGACGGCTCCGGCTGCGGCTGGACCGCGCCGCGTTGCGGGACGTGGCCGCCGAGATCGAGTGGTCCAAGGTCTCGATGCTGACCGCCGCCACCTACCCGGCCCGGGCCAGGGCGCTGGGGCGCTCCGTCGCCGACCTGGACCCGAGCGCGATGGGCCGGCTGATCGAGACCTACCACGAGGTCTGCGCGGAGCGGCACGTCATCGACTTCGAGGACGTGCTGCTGCTGACCGTGGGGATGCTCGACCAGCACCCGCAGGTCGCCGCGACCATCCACCAGCAGTACCGGCACTTCGTCGTCGACGAGTACCAGGACGTGAACCCGTTGCAGCAGCACCTGCTCGAGCTGTGGCTGGGCGAGCGGAGCGACCTCTGCGTGGTCGGCGACCCGGCCCAGTCCATCTACTCCTTCACCGGGGCCTCGGCCGACCACCTCCTCGGTGTCACCGCCCGGTACCCGGATGCACGCACCGTGCGGCTGGTGCGCAACTACCGCAGCACCCCCCAGGTGGTCCACCTGGCGAACCTGGTCCTGGGGGCGGCCCCGGGCGCCGGGGGACCCGGCACCACCGCGGGCGCGCCGCTGGTGGCCCAGTCCGAGGACGGACCGGCCCCGGCGCTGGCCGCCTGTGCCGACGACGAGGCCGAGGCCGCCGGCGTGGCGCAGGGGGTGGCGCGGCTGCTGGCCGAGGGCGTGGAGCCGAGCGAGGTCGCGGTGCTCTTCCGCACCAACGGGCAGTCGGAGGTGATCGAGAGCGCGCTGGCCGGTGCCGGGATCCCCTACCTGGTGCGCGGCGGGGAACGGTTCTTCTCGCGGGCCGAGGTCCGCAACGCGGTGGTGCTGCTGCGGGGCGCCGTCCGTTCGGACGACGGGTCCGCGCCGCTGGGGGACCTGACCCGGGACGTGCTCTCCGGCGCCGGGTGGGCCCCTGACCCGCCCGCCGGCGCCGGTGCCGTGCGCGAGCGGTGGGAGAGCCTGCAGGCACTCGCCTCGCTGGCCGACGGCCTGGCTCGCGAGTCACCCCAGGCACGGATGGGCGACCTCGTCGTCGAGCTGGACCGACGCTCCAAGGAGCAGCACGCTCCGACGGTGCAGGGGATCACGCTGGCGTCGCTGCATGCCGCGAAGGGGCTGGAGTGGAAGGCGGTCTTCCTGGTCGGGTGCAGCGAGGGCCTGCTGCCGATCACCCTGGCGGACACCCCCGCGCGGGTCGAGGAGGAGCGTCGGCTGCTGTATGTCGGGATCACCCGGGCGCAGCAGCACCTGTTCCTGAGCTGGGCCGGTGCCCGTAGCCCCGGTGGCCGGCAGAGCCGGTCCGTCTCCCGCTTCCTGGCACCGGCGAGCGCGGTGCTCGGCGGGGAGGCCGTCGAGGCGGGACGCCCGGCCAGGTCGGCCAGGCGGTCGACCCGCTCAGGTCCCCGCCCGCCGCGGACCTGCCGCACCTGCGGTGCCATCCTCACCGGTGCGGCCGAGCGCAAGATGGGGCGCTGCGCGACGTGCCCGGCGACCTATGACGAGGCGGTCTTCGAGCGGCTTCGTGAGTGGCGACGGCACCAGGCCCAGCAGGCCGGGCTGCCCGCCTTCGTCGTCTTCACCGACGCCACCCTCATCGCGATCGCCGAGAGCACCCCGGGGGACCGGGTCGCCCTGCAGCAGATCTCCGGGGTCGGCGCCCGCAAGCTGGAGATGTACGGCGACGCGGTGCTGCAGATCCTGCACCAAGACGGCTGACGACCCCGTCGGTGGGCCCGTCGACGAGGTCGTGAGGAGCACCGTGGAAAAAGTCGTTGCGGCTTCTCGAGGAGTGCGCCTAGAGTGTTCCTCGTCCAGCCCGCGGCTCATGGCCCGGGGTCGAGCGCAGACGAGAGGAGGGTGGAAACGATGAAGACCATGATCGTCACCGGCGGCATCGCCCGTCTCCCGAGGTTCACCACGTCCACCCTCCGTGCCTTCCGCCCCCGTGCGGTCGGCGCGTACGAGGACGCGGTGGCTCCGCGCCCGGCCCTTTTCGAGGTCGGCGCTCCGGGGACCGGCACCGTGCCGTCCTCCGACCCCCTCCCTGGCCTGAGCTCTGCCCGGACACCCTAGAAGGCACCACCTTCCTGTTCCGGCCGCGAGTCCTCGCCAGAGGATCCGCGGCCGTTCTGCTGCCCAGCCGGTGCCTCCGGCGGCACGGTTCGTCCCCGGGTCCCTCCATCTCCGACGACGAGGCGACCGCCATGACGACACCGGCCCAAGACCCGCAGCAGCACCGACATCAGGAAGGATCCGCAGTGCTTCCCGCAGCCGACCGGCAGCACCGACCCGACGACCGGCACGCTCCCCTGGGGCTGGTGCCGCCCAGAGCCGCCCTGCCCTGCCACGAGCACCCCGCCGACCTCTGGTTCGCCGAGCTCCCCGCGGAGGTCGAGCACGCCAAGGAGCTGTGCGGCCCGTGCCCGCTGCGGGAGCAGTGCCTCGCCGGAGCCCTTGAACGCGCCGAGCCCTGGGGAGTCTGGGGAGGTCAGCTCCTGCTGCAGGGCCGGGTGATGGCCCGCAAGCGGCCGCGCGGACGCCCTCGCAAGGACGAGGTGGCCGCCTGAGGGTGGCGACGGTGACGTCGGCGAGGAGGGCTGATCCCGCTCACCCACCTGTCCCCGGCCGGTGCCATGGACAGGTGGGGTGGGTGGGCCAGCGGCGTGTCACCACGTGCGGTGGGGCAGGACCGAGCTCGTGCGCGATCCCCAGGACGCGAGGGACGGGCGCGGCCACGAGCAGGACCACCAGCGCCGTGACGGCCGCGACGACAGGGGCCGTGTGCCGCGGCGGCAGGGGCGCCGTGAGCGGGTCGTCGAGCGCGGCCGCGAGCCCTGGCCAATCCCGGTCGCGGTCGTTGCGGTGCAGGTCGAGGCAGTGCAGGCAGGGTCCGTCCGGCTGCCCGGTCCAGGGCCCCACGACCACACGGCCCGTCTGTGGGAGGACCGGCAGCACCGACCGGCCCAGCAGCGTCGGGTGGCGTGCCGATCCGACGGGGACCAGGTAAGGGCTGACGAGCACCACCGGCGCGCCCTCGTCCCCGGGGCCCAGACGGCGCAGCTCGCCGAGGTCGCGCACCGCGGTGACGTCCGGCGACGCGTGACCCAGCTCATCCGCCACCTGCCCGGTCCCGACCACCGTGAACCGGGTGGTGGTCGGGCCGGGCGGGGGTACCTGGGTGGTCCGCTCCAGCTGCCGCAGCAGCTGGGTCGCGGGGCCCTGCTGGTCCAGGGTGGGATCCCACCCGTCCACGACCCACGCCCCCGGGCCCACACCCACCTGGACGCGACCGTCGGGTCTGCGCAGCCAGGAGGGCCTGCCCGGCCCCGCCCCATCCGTAGGCGTCATGGCCAGACACTGCCACGGGTGGTACCGCGGTGCCCAGGGTTGTCCACAGCGACGCCGCGGGCTCAGGTCCTCGGGTCGTCACCGGCGTCGGTGCCGCCGTGGTCCTCCTCCGCTTCCCGGGTCGAGGACGGACCGGCCTCACCGCGCAGCAGCTGCTCGATGTCCGCGTCGGTGACCGTCAGGTCGACGTCGCCGCCACCGGCCCCGTGCCGTTGCACGTAGCCCAGCGGGTCGTCCAGGTCCGCACCGCTGGGGGCGACGTCGGGGTGTCCCCAGGCCTCGTCCCGTGCGTCGCGCCCGTGCTGCGACTCCAGCGCCGCCCACAGGTTGGCGGCGTCCCGCAGCCGACGGGGTCGCAGCTCCAGCCCGACCAGCGACGCGAACGTCCGCTGCGCCGGGCCGCCTGTGGCCCGGCGCCGACGCACCGCCTCGGACAACGCCTCGGCGTGCGGCAGGTGCGGCTCCACCGCCTGCGCGGCGACGACGTCGACCCACCCCTCGACGAGGGCCAGCAGGGTTTCCAGCCGGGTGAGCGCCGCCTGCTGGGCAGGGCTGGGCTCAGGGGAGAAGAGGCTGTCGCCCAGGGCGTCCTGCAAGGACTCCGGGTCCTGGGGGTCCGCCTGCCGGACGGCCTCCTCGATGCCCTCGGTGTTGATCCGGATGTCCCGCGCGTAGTCCTCCACCGCGGTCAGCAGCTGCGGGCCCAGCCAGGCCACGGCGGCGAAGAGCCGCACCCTGGCCGCCTCACGCACCGCCAGGTAGAGATGGACCTCGCCGCCGTCCACCTCCAGGCCCTCGGCGAAGGCGGCGACGTTGGCCGGCAGGATCGCGACCGACTCGTCGCCCATGATCGGCAGCCCCACCTCGGTGCCGGAGATCACGTCCCCGGCCAGGGTGCCGACAGCCTGTCCGACCTGACCGCCGAACATGCTCGCGGACATC
Source organism: Serinicoccus shuyuelongi (assembly GCF_045032955.1). NCBI lineage: Bacteria > Bacillati > Actinomycetota > Actinomycetes > Micrococcales > Ornithinimicrobiaceae > Serinicoccus > Serinicoccus shuyuelongi. Next base: position 92,592 of record NZ_JBJFZU010000010.1, read on the forward strand.
CGGCGGACCATCGGCTCCATCTGCCCCATCATCGCGGCGGGGTTCATCCCGGGCGGCAGCCCGGGGATGGCGGGCGCACCGTCCTCGCCCAGCTGGGAGAGCTGCTGCTGCATGGCCGACGTCATCGCGGCCTGCAGGCCCTCCGCCACCGGTGTCGTCAGGCGCTCCCAGAGCGGGAGCGTCCGCTCCACCCACTCCGCACGGCTGAGGGCGATCCCGCTCCCGTCGGGGCGGGGCATCTCGGTCACCTGGTCGAGCCAGAGAGTGGCGACCTGCACCACCTGGTCGACGTCGCGGCGGGTGGCCTCCGTGATCGAGGAGTCCCCCTCCTGGGCGACGAGCTGCCGGGCGACGTCGTGCGCGAGCTCGGAGTTCACCGGTCCGTCGTCGCCTCCGCCACCTCCCATCAGCATCTCCATCTGGGACCGCATCTGTGCGACCTGGTCGGCATCGATGTCACCCAGCCCCATCGACTCCAGGGCGTCACGCAGCTGGGGTGGGACCGGGCCGCCGAAGATGGCCTCCAGGGGGTCCGGCTCGTCGGGGCGCTCTGCTGGCTCGTGATCGGACACGTGCGGTTCCTCCTCGGGTCAGGTGCTCGACCACCAGCCTGCCACTGCTGGGACGACACCGTGCGCGGTGCCGTCCCGACCGATGGTCCTGCAGTGTCCAACACCGCGCGGCCCGTGGGAGTTCCGCCCGCGAACCTGTTCCTGCGGGGCCGCGGCGCACAGCGGCCTCCCAGCCGGGATCAGGCATGATGGCCGCGTGAGCCAGCACCAGTCGATCGTCGTGGACGTCCGGGACCTCCCGCTGTCCGTGGACGAGGCGCTGCGCGAGGTCCGGCACCCCCGGGCCGGGGCGGTCAGCCTCTTCGTGGGGACCGTGCGCGAGCACGACGAGGGTCGCGAGGGAGTGACCCGCCTGGACTACTCCGCGCACCCCGGGGCCGTCGACCGGGTGCAGGCGCTGGTGGACGAGGTGGCCGGTCGACCCCAGGTGCACGGGGTGTACGCCGTGCACCGGGTGGGCACGCTCGAGGTCGGTGACCTGGCCGTCGTGTGTGCCGTCGCCGCCGAGCACCGAGCCGAGGCCTTCGACGGCTGTCGGCACCTGATCGAGGAGCTCAAGTCCACCGTGCCCATCTGGAAGCGTCAGCAGTTCGAGGCAGGGGAGCACGAGTGGGTGGGTCTGTGAGCGGGCAAGAAGCGGAGCCCACGGCCGCGAGGGCACCCGGCCGCTCGCATTCCGGCCCACCGCATACCCGGGTGGGTCGCCGCGCCACCGTGCTGCTCAGCGTGGTGGCCACCGGTGTGCTCGCCGGCTCGCTGCTGAACCTGGTGGAGGTGGACAGGGTGGTCTACGTGCCCGGTCCGGTCTACGACACCCTGGGCGAGATCAACGGCACCAGCGTGGTCAGCGTCGACGAGCAGCTCGAGAACTTCGACACCGACGGACACCTCTTCTTCACCACCATCCGGCTGCGGGGCGGCCCGGGGGACCCGTTGAGCGCCTGGGAGTGGCTGCGCGCCGAGCTGGACGGCTCCGCCACCGTGGTGCCGCGCGAGGACGTCTTCCCCGACGACGTGACCGCCGACCAGGTGCGGGAGCAGAACACCGAGCTGATGCTGCACTCGCAGGACGACGCCGCGGTGGTGGCGCTGCGCGCCACCGGCCTGGAGATCGAGGAGCAGGTGGTGGTGGCCCAGGTCATCGTCGACGCCCCGGCCGACGGGGTGCTGCGCGTCGAGGACCAGATCCTCCGGGTGGCCGGGCAGGACGTCACCGACGCGGAGGCGGTGCGGGAGCAGATCCAGGAGGTCACGCCCGGCACGAGCGTGCCGATGACCCTGGTGCGTGACGGTGAGGAGGTGACCCTCGAGGTCCCCACCGTCGAGGACGAGGAGACCGGACGCACCATCGTCGGGGTCTACCTGGCCCCGGTGTACGACAACCCCTACGAGGTCACCATCGACGCCGGGAACGTCGGCGGGCCGAGCGCCGGGCTGATGTTCTCGCTCGCGGTCTACGACGAGATCACCCCCGGGGCGATGACCGAGGGCCTGTCCGTCGCCGGCACGGGCACTATCACCGGCAATGGTGACGTCGGCGGGATCGGCGGGATCACCCAGAAGATGTATGCCGCCCGGGAGGCCGACGCCGCCCTGTTCCTCGCGCCGGCCAGCAACTGCACGGAGGTGGCCGGTGCCGAGCCGGACGGGCTGACGGTGGTGCCGGTGGCGACCTTCGACGAGGCCGTGCAGACGGTGGAGACCCTCACCGCGGACCCGGACGCCGATCCGGCGGAGCTGGACCTGCGCACCTGCGCCGAGGTCCTCGCGGAGGGGAACGGCTGACGCTACCGGGCGTCGTCCACCAGGGTCATCGCCAGCGCGTGCGTCAGCCCCGGTGCGAGGTCCTCGCCGACCGCGACCGCGTCGTCGGAGTCGTGGTCGCGCTGGCGCAGCAGGCAGGTCCGGGTGCCGTCGCGCAGGCAGGCGGCCAGCAGCCGCACGTCCTTGCGCGCGGGGTGCGCCATCAGGGTGTCGGTGGCCTCCTGACGGTCGGTGGGAAGGTCGCGCTCCGCCTCCGGCGGGACCACGATCCGCTCGATGGCCAACGCCACGCCTTCCACGTCCTCCGGCCAGGCGATCCGACCGAGCAGCGACTCCAGGTCGGTGGTCGGGGGGAGACGCTCCTGCTCGACGGCGGTGAAGCCGTCGTCCTCCGGGGCGGTGAGCTGCTCGGCCAGCGCCGGCTCGCGGTCGCGCAGCAGTCCGGTGCGGACGAGGGCGAAGAGTCGCGGCGGCTGGTCCCACCCCCCGCGGGCGACGTGCTGCTCGGTGTCGACGGCAGCCCGCAGCAGCGGGCCGGGGCCGGGGGTGTCGGCGGAGGACGGGGTGGTGTCGATCGGTGGCACCCCCACATGGTCGCACCGGACGCGCGTCCGCGACGACCCTGGCCGCCGGTTAGGCTGGAGCGGTGAGTGACGGCGATCCCAAGAACGGCCCTGGTCCGGACGAGTCCTCCAGCGGTATGCCCGGCCAGCGGCCGACTCCCGGGTCGGGAGGCGCCGGATCCGGTGGGCCGTCCTCGGTCGGCGGGCCCGGACGGGGCCCGGGCGGTGGCGGTCCGGGGGGCTCGGGTCCGTCCCGGCCGGGACGGGGCCGCACCGGTGGCATGCCGCGCGGGCGGCTCATCCCGACCGTCCTCATCGTCGTCGCCGTGGTGGCCCTGGTGGGCTGGGGAGCCACCCTGTGGACCGACGTGCTGTGGTACGAGTCGCTCGGCTTCCGTCAGGTGCTCGTCACCCGGCTGCTGACCCAGGTCGGCCTCTTCGTGGTCGCCGGTGCGCTGACCGGCGGCATCGTCTGGTCCGGGCTCTGGCTGGCCTGGCGGCACCGGCCGATCTACGCGCCCTCCACGCCGGAGCAGGCGGCGCTGGACCGGTACCGCAGCGCGCTGGACCCGGTCCGCCGGCTCGTCTTCGTCGCGGTCCCTGCGGTGCTCGGTCTCTTCGCCGGCACGGCCGCCGCCGCCCAGTGGCAGACCGTGCTGCTCTTCATCAACCGGCAGCCCTTCGGCGAGGTCGACCCTGAGTTCGGGATGGACGTCGGGTTCTTCGTCTTCAGCCTGCCCTTCTGGCAGATGGTCGTGTCCTTCGGCACGCTGGTGCTCGGACTCAGCCTGATCGGGGCGCTGCTGACCCACTACATCTACGGCGGCGTCCAGCTGCAGCCGACCTCCCGGGGCCAGCGCACCACGAACGCGGCCCGGATCCACCTGGCGGTGCTGCTCGGGCTGATCCTCGTCGTCCGCGCCGGCGGCTACTGGATCGAGCGGTTCTCCCTCTCGATGACCCAGCACGCGCGCATCACGGGTATGACCTACACCGACGCCACCGCGCTGCTGCCCACCCGCAGCATCCTGGCGGTGGCCGCGCTGCTGTGCGCCGCCTTCTTCATCGCCACCATCTGGACCAAGGCGTGGCGGCTGCCCGTCATCGGGCTGGCCGGACTGCTGGTGGTCGCGCTGGTGCTGGGCGGGGCATACCCCTCGCTGGTGCAGCAGTTCCGGGTGAACCCCTCGGAGGCCCAGCTGGAGGCTCCCTACATCCAGCGGGCGATCGACTCGACCCTCAGCGCCTACGGCCTCGAGGACATCGAGATGACCGACTACAACGCGGTGACCGAGGCCGAGCCGGGCCAGCTGCGCAGCGACGCTGACACCATCCCCGGCATCCGGATCGTGGACCCCTCGGTCGTCTCGCCGACGTTCCGGCAGCTGCAGGGTGTGCGCAACTACTACCAGTTCCCGGAGGCGCTCGACGTCGACCGCTACGAGGTCGACGGCGAGCTGGTCGACACCGTGATCGCGGTCCGCGAGCTCAACCTGGACGGCATCTCCGCGGACCAGCGCAACTGGGTGAACGACCACACGGTCTACACCCACGGGTTCGGGGTGGTGGCCAGCTACGGCAACCGTCGCTCCACCGAGGGCGAGCCGATCCTCTTCGAGCAGAACATCCCGCCGGTGGGTGCCTTGGGTGACTACGAGCCGCGAATCTACTTCGGTGAGTCCTCACCCGACTACTCGATCGTCGGCGCCCCGGAGGGCCAGGACGACCGGGAGCTCGACTACCCCGTCAGCGGCCAGGAGACCGGTGAGATCCGCAACACCTACAGCGGCGGCGGCGGGGTCGCGATGGGCACCTTCGTGCGCCGGGCGGCCTACGCGATCAAGCACCGGCAGATCGAGATCATGCTCTCGGACTCGGTGAACGAGGAGTCGCGGATGCTGGATCACCGCGAGCCCCGTGACCGGGTCGAGCGGGTGGCCCCGTGGCTGCGTCTGGACGGCAACCCCTATCCGGCGGTCGTCGACGGGCGGGTGAAGTGGATCGTGGACGGGTACACCGTCAGCGACCGCTACCCCTACAGCCAGATGGAGGAGCTGGGCGAGGTCACCGTCGACTCGCTGCAGAGCGCCGCCAACATCGAGGGGATCGGCCCCGGTCAGGTCAACTACATCCGCAACTCGGTCAAGGCCACCGTGGACGCCTACGACGGCAGCGTCGACCTGTACGCCTGGGACGAGGAGGACCCCCTGCTCAAGGCCTGGTCCTCGGCCTTCGACAACTCGGTGCAGCCGCTGTCCGCGATCGACGGTGAGCTGATGTCGCACCTGCGTTACCCCGAGGACCTGTTCAAGGTGCAGCGCGAGGTGCTCTCCCGCTACCACGTGGACGACGCGGGCTCGTTCTTCACCGGCCAGGACTTCTGGGCGGTCTCCGAGGACCCCAGTGTGGAAGGTGACAACCAGCCGGACATGCCGCCGCACTACCTGTCGGTGACGATGCCCGGGCAGGAGGAGCCGACGTTCAGCCTGACCACGACCTACATCCCGCGGGGCAACGAGCGGCAGAACCTCACTGGCTACATGGCCGTGGACGCGGATGCCGGCACCACCGCCGGGGAACGGCGGGACGGCTACGGCCAGATGCGCATGCTGGTGCTGCCCCGGGACACCACGGTGCGCGGACCCGGGCAGTTCCAGAACGACATCAACTCCTCGGACGCCAACTCCGACGCCTTCGGGCAGACGTTGTCCCAGTTCCTCAACCTGAACCGGAGCAGCGAGTCCTCCGAGGTGCTGCTGGGCAACCTGCTCACCCTCCCGGTCGGTGGTGGGCTGCTCTACGTGGAGCCGGTCTACGTGCAGGCGCAGGGCGGCAACGCCTACCCGCTGCAGCGGATCGTCGTCGTCGCCTTCGGCAACGACCTCGCCTGGTCGGACACCCTGGACGGCGCGCTCGACGAGCTCTTCGGCGGGGACTCCGGGGCCACCGCGGGTGACGCCGGGGACTCCGGACCGGTGGACGAGGACGGCGAGGTCATCGACCCGATCCCGGGCGAGGGTGACGAGGGTTCCGGCGAGGGCGAGACCCCGGAGGAGCCGGCCGAGCCGGTCGACCCCGACGGTGACCTCGCGCAGGCCCTGGCCGACGTCGAGGCCGCCTACGAGGAGGGCCAGGAGGCCCTGGCGGACAGCGACTGGGTCGCCTACGGCGAGGCCCAGGAGCGGCTGCAGGAGGCGATCGCGCGGGCGATCGAGGCCAGCCCCGAGGGTGGCTCGGTCAGCATCGAGGACGGGGGCGGCGCCGACGACGCCGCCCAGACGGAGGCGCCCTGACCGGGGCGCCCCGTCGGGGCTGGTCCGTGCCGGCCCTGTCGGCCCCCGATTTTGCCTCGGCGTCGCGATGACGTAACGTAGGAATCGCAACGACGCGGGGTGGAGCAGTTCGGTAGCTCGCCGGGCTCATAACCCGGAGGTCGTAGGTTCAAATCCTACCCCCGCTACGCAGCGCGTCGAACGCGGTCGAGAGGCCCGGACCAGTGGTCCGGGCCTCTCGCACGTCCGCCCCGGATGGGACGTAGGGTGTTCGTCCTATGCCCCCCACCTTCCCCGTCACCAGCACCACCCTGGACAACGGACTCCGGGTGGTGGTGAGCGAGGACCACGCCGTCCCCAGCGTCTCGCTGAGCCTCTGGGTGGACGTCGGCTCCCGCCACGAGCAGCCCGGGCGCACCGGGCTGGCGCACCTCTTCGAGCACCTGATGTTCGAGGGCAGCGAGCTGGTGGGGGAGGGCGAGCACATGAGCACCCTGATGGCGCACGGCGGGCGGGCGAACGCGACCACCAGCTTCGACCGCACCGCCTACGTCGAGTCGGTGCCGAGCAACGCCCTGGAGCTGGCGCTGTGGCTGGAGGCGGACCGGCAGGGGCACCTGCTGAGCGCGCTGACGCAGGAGAACCTGGACGTCCAGCGGGACGTCGTGGTCGAGGAGAAGCACCAGCGCTACGACACCGCCCCCTACGGCACCGCGCTGGCCCAGGTCTGCGAGCTGGTCCTGCCCGAGGGGCACCCCTACCGGCACCCGACGATCGGGTCGATGGAGGACCTGGCCGCGGCCAGCCTGCAGGACACCCACGACTTCTACCGGGCGCACTACGGCCCCGCAACCAGCGTGCTGACCCTGGTGGGCGACGTCACCCCGGAGACCGGCGTGGCCCTCGCCGAGCGTTACCTGGGCCACCTGGAGGGCGAGACGCTGCCGCGCCCGGCGCCGACGCCGCCGCTGGGGCCGTTGCCCGCACCGGTGCGCCGCGAGCTGGTCGAGGACGTGCCCTCCGAACGTCTCTACCTGGGCTTCCGGCTGCCTGCGGTCACGGACCCGCAGTTCCTCGCCTGCGCCCTGGCCCTGGACGCGCTCGGCGCACTGTCGGTGTCCCGGCTGCACCACCGTCTGCTGCGGCGCGAGGAGAGCGTCAGCGGATGCTCGGCGGTCGCCCTCGGGCTGCGCGACGGGGTCTCCGTCGGTCTGCTCGTCCTGGACGTCAGCGACGGGGTCGAGCCCGGTGCGGTCGAGGAGCAGGTGGGGACGGTGCTGCGCGAGTTCGCCGAGGACGGACCGACCGCCGGGGAGCTGGAGGCCTCCCGCGCGGACACCGAGCGGTCCTGGCTGGAGGCGATGGCCGGGTACGACGAGCGGGCCGAGCTGCTCAGCCGCGCCAGCCTGGTCTTCGGGGACCCGCAGCAGGTGAACCAGCACCTCGGCGAGGTGATGGCGGTGACCGCGGAGCAGGTGCGCCGTGCCGCCGCGCGCTGGGTCGTGCCCGAAGCGATCGGCACCCTGGTCTACCGCCGTCCGGAGCAGGTATGAGCGGCGCCGAGCGGGTGCTGACCCGCCCCACCGTCGGAGCGCCGGTGCCGTGGGCTTTCCCCGAACCGGCCACCAGCATCCTCCCGAACGGGCTGCGCCTGCTCCTGGTGCACCAGCCCGGCCAGCACGTGCTGTCCCTGCGGATGACGCTGCCGGCGCCGGTGTCGCACGAAGAGCCGGGGACCGAGGGGTCCACGCTGCTGATGGTGCAGAGCCTGGACGAGGGCACGGACCGGCACACCGCCGACGAGCTCGCCGAACTGAGCGAACGGCACGGGATCGCGCTCGGCGGCGGCGCGGGGGAGCGGGGCGTGCACCTGGGCGTGGAGGTGACCGCACGGCACCTGCCGGTGGCGCTGGAGCTGGTCGGCGAGTGCCTGACTGCCCCTACCTTCCCTGGCCCGGAGGTGGCCCGCCTGGCGCGGCACCGGATGGCCGACATCGCGCACGAGCGGGCCGACCCCGGCTCCCGTGCCTCAGCCGAGCTGCGGGGCGCCTACTTCGACCCGCGGGACCGGCCGCACCGACCCCTCGGCGGCACCCCGGAGAGCGTCGGCTCGCTCACCCCCGACGTGCTGCGCGCCCGGCACGCCGCCCTGGGGCCGACGGGCGGGGCCGTCGTGCTGGCCGGTGACCTCTCCACCGTGGACGGCCCGGAGCAGCTGCTGGCCCGCACGCTGGGCGCCTGGAGCGCCGGGGCGCCGCAGGCCCCGACCCCTCCCGGGCCGGCGCGACGGGCCGACGACGCCGCCCGGCTGGTGCTGGTCCGCCGACCGGGCCTGGCCCAGACCGAGCTGGCTCTGGCTCGGCCTGGGCCGGACCGGCGCACCGCGCACGGCTGGGGCACCTACCAGGCCCTCAGCCTGCTGCTGGGCGGGTCACCGCACGCACGGCTGGACCGCGTGCTCCGGGAGGAGCGCGGCTACACCTACGGAATGCGGCTGGGCTTCCGGCCCCGCTCGGTCGGCGGCCAGTGCGTGGTGGGTGGGTCGGTGCGCAGCGACGCGACCCTGCCCGCGACGGAGCAGCTGCTGAGCATCCTGGACGTCGCCGGCGCCGAGCTGACCACCCGGGAGGTGCGCGAGGCGGCGGACTTCACCGCGATGACCGCTCCCGGCCGCTACCTGACCGCCGACGCGGTCGCGGACGAGATCGTCTCCCTGGTGGGTGACGGGCTGGAGCCGGGCACCGTCACCCGGACCCTGGCACAGCTGCACGACCTGACCCGGGACCAGGCAGCGGCGGCCTGGGACGAGGTGCGTCGGGGTCCGGGCTGGACGGTGGTCGCGGTAGGCGACCCGGAGCAGATCGACGCCCTGGCCGACCTCGGGCTCGGTCCGGTCCGGGTGGTGGAGGGCTGAGCCACCCCGTCGGCACTCAGCCCTGGGGGCCCTCGCCCGGGGCGAGCACACCGAGCAGCTGGTCGTGCAGCCGGCCGTTGGAGGAGATGACCGGGTGGCCCCCCGCCCGCACGCCCAGCGGCCGGGCCGCGTCGGCACCCGAAGGATCGGTGACCTGCCCCCCCGCCTCGCGCACCAGCGGCGCGAGAGTGGCCATCTGGACCGGGTCGCCCCAGGCACCCAGGCCGGCGTCCACGGCGCCCTCGGCGACCAGTGTGTGGCTCCAGAACTCACCGTAGGCGCGGGTACGCCATACCCGGTCGGTCAGGTCGCGGAAGCCGTCGCCGTGCGGCCCGTGCACCCAGGCGGCGACGTCGTCCGCGGACAGCGACGCGTGCTCCAGCACCGAGGTCTGAGAGACGCCGACGCGGCGCGCCCGGGTCAGGTTCCGGCCGGTCCAGGTGCCCGAACCCACCCCGGCCCACCACCGGCGGTTCAGGGTGGGGGCGGCCACCAGGCCGAGCACCGGCTGGTCCTCGATGACGAGCGAGATCAGGGTGGCCCACACGGGCACCCCGCGGACGTAGTTGGCGGTCCCGTCGATCGGGTCCAGCACCCAGCGACGGTCACCGTGGCCGGTCGCCTCCAGGGTGCGGCCCTCCACCCGGTCCCGGGGACGGGTCCGCTGCAGCTGGTGCCGCAGCAGCTCCTCCAGCCGGGTGGCGGCCGAGGTGGTCAGCGCGCCGTCCGGACCCACCTGGACCTCCAGGTCCAGGGATCCGAAGAGCTCCAGCGCGGTGCGCTCGACCGCGTCCGCGAGGACGTGGGCGAGGCGCAGGTCGTCGTCGTAGCCGGGCACGCCCTCACGGTAGCCGCTGGCCGGTGATCAGCCGCGCTCATCCCCGGTGCGGCTGCGCAGCAGCCGGCGCAGCGAGTCGAGACGCTCCCGGCCGGCCTCCCCGGCCCGCCCCTGGTCCACCCAGTCGTCCAGGGCGCACTCCGGCTCGTCGTGACCGCAGCCACGGGGGCAGCCCTGGGTACCGGGGGCCAGGTCGTCGAAGTGCTCCACGAAGGTGTCCGGGTCGACGTGGCCCAGGCCGAAGGAGCGCACCCCGGGGGTGTCGACAACCCAGCCGCCGCCGGGCAGCTCGAGGGCGATCGCCGCGCTCGAGGTATGCCGCCCGCGCCCGGTCACCGCGTTCACCGCACCCACCGCCCGGGAGGCGTCCGGCACCAGGGCGTTCACCAGCGTCGACTTGCCCACCCCCGAGTGGCCGATCAGCACGCTGGTCCGGTCGGCCAGCAGCTCGCGCACCCGCTGCACGGAGTCCCGGTCCAGCAGCGGTGCCCCGGGCTGCCCGCCGGCGCTGCGGGTGACGACGTGCGGGACGTCGAGCGCGGTGTAGTGCCGCAGGAAGTCCTCGGCCGGGGCCAGGTCGGCCTTGGTGAGCACCAGCAGCGGTCGGAGCCCGGCGTCGTAGGCCGCGACCAGGCAGCGGTCGACCATCCGCGCCCGCGGCTCCGGGTCCGCCAGCGCGGTGACCACGACCAGCTGCTCGGCATTGGCGACGATGACCCGCTCCACGGTGTCGCTGTCGTCGGCGCTGCGCCGCAGCACGGTCCGGCGCTCCTCGACCCGCACGATCCGGGCCAGGGTGTCCGCGGTCCCGGTGGTGTCGCCGACCATCGCCACCCGGTCGCCGACGACGATCCGGCTGCGGCCCAGCTCCCGGGCGCGCATCGCCATCACGACCTCATCCCCGACCCGGGTCGTGTAGCGGCCGCGGTCGACCGTCGTCACCACTCCGAGGACGGCGTCCGTGTGCGCGGGGCGCTCCTTGGTGCGCGGACGGGAGCCGCGCCGGGAGGCACGGATCGGCACGTCCGACTCGTCCAGGTGGTCGTAGCGCCCGCTCATCCGGCCGACCCTGTCGTGCCGCTGATGCCGCTGCCGCCGATGTTGCTGGTCGCGACCGCGCGCTCCCAGGCCCGGTCGAAGCCGGGGAAGGTCTTGCCCGCGGTGGCGACGTCGACGACCCGGACCCCGGGGACCCGGGCGCCGACCACCGCGGCGAACATCGCCATCCGGTGGTCGTGGTAGGTCTGCAGCGTCGCGGGCCGCAGCGGCGCGGGGTCGATGACCAGGCCGTCGTCGGTCTCCCGGGCGTCCGCGCCCAGCCGGGAGAGCTCGGTCACCAGCGCGGCGAGCCGGTCGGTCTCGTGCCCCCGAAGGTGGCCGATGCCCCGCAGCCGGCTCGGTCCCTGCGCCAGCGCGGCGAGCGCGGCCACGACCGGGGTCAGCTCGCCCACCTCGGAGAGGTCGAGGTCGACCCCCCGCAGGCGTCCGTCGGGGCCGCCGTCGGCGACCAGCCCGTCGGCGCTGAGCCGGGTGCCGGCGCCCATGGACGCCAGGATCGTGCGCATCCGGTCACCGGGCTGGGTGGTCACGGCGGGCCAGTCCGGGACGACGACGCGCCCGCCGGTCACCGCGGCGAGGGCGAGGAAGGGGGCCGCCGAGGACAGGTCCGGCTCGACCGTGACGTCGAACGGGTCGACCGGCCCCGGGCGCACCACCCAGCTGGTCGGGGTGGGCCGCTCGACCTGCACCCCGACCCGGGCCAGCACCTCGAGCGTCATCTCGATGTGCGGCAGGCTGGGGACGTCCCGCCCGACGTGCTCGAGGCGCAGCCCGTCGGGGTATGCCGCGCCGGCCAGCAGCAGCGCGGAGACGAACTGCGAGCTGGCGGAGGCGTCGATCGGCACGCGGGGGACGGGCCGGGCCGTCCTGCCCGCGCCGTCGCCCCCGCCATCGGCGTGGTCCTCGTGGTCGTCACCCAGGGTTCGACGCGGGCGACCGCTGCCGACGACGGTGAACGGCAGGGTCCCCCGGTCGTCGTCCTGCACGCCGATGCCGAGGGCCCGCAGTGCCGCGAGGACCGGCCCGACCGGGCGGGTCCGGGCGCTGGGGTGGCCGTCGAAGTGCACCGGGCCGGTGGCCAGCCCGGCCAGCGGTGGCACGAAGCGCATCACCGTGCCGGCCTGTCCGCAGTCGACGTCGGTGTCCCCGACGAGGCCCCCGGGCGGGGGTGTCACGGACCAGCGGCCCTCGTCCGTGTCGTCCACGAGGGCCCCGAGCGCGCGCAGCGCGGCCACCATCCGCTCGCTGTCCTGGGAGCGGAGCGGGTGCCGCAGGGTGCTGACGCCTCCGGCGAGGGCCGCCAGCACGAGCCAGCGGTTGGTGAGCGACTTGCTCCCCGGCACCCGCACCCGGGCGTGGACCGGTCCGGTGGGGGAGGGCGCGGCCCAGGTCGGTGCGTCCGTCATGCGGTCGGGCTCCTGTGGTCGGGTCGGGGCGACGTCACCGTCGCCAGGAAGGACCTGGCGTGAGTCAGCACGTCCTCCAGGTGGGTCGAGGGGGAGTGCGTCCCGGGGACGGCGTGCAGGCTCAGGCCGTCGTGCGGCCCCACCGCGTCCCGGATCTCCTCAGGGCTCCCCATCGGGTCCCGGGTCCCGTTCACCACCAGGACGGGGAGGCCCGCCTGCAACGGCAGGGCGAGCTCCTCGGCGCGGCTGCGCTCGGGGCGTCCGGGTGGGTGCAGCGGGAACGCCAGGCACAGCACCGCGGCCACGCCCTCGACGGCGGCGGACCCGGGTGCGCTGGTCCGGCACGCCACCCGCGCCCCGGCGCTGCGGCCGCCGTAGACCCAGGGCCGGGGCAGCAGTGGGGACGCAGCAGCGGCCTCCGGTGCCGACCCCTCCGCCAGGTGGGTGAGCACCTCCGACCACGCCCGGTCCAGACCCGCCGGTGGGCCGGCCACCCGGCGTCCGGCCACCCGCCAGGGCTGGTCCACCAGGGCCACCGTCCAGCCGTCCCGGGTCAGGTCGGTCAGCGCCAGCACGTCGGCGGCGTCCCGCCGGCCGCCGGCCCCGTGCCCGAGGAGCAAGGTCCCGCGGGCGGGTCCGCCCCCGGACAGCACCCGGACGTGGGCGCTGCCGTCAGAGGTGGGGACCTCGACGGGAGCGGGGGTGGGGTGGGTGTCGGTCGTCGTGCCGGTCACGGACCGACCACCTCCCCGGTGCCCGGGTCCACCACACCTTCCAGCTCGGCGGGGTCGGCCGGCTCCATCAGTGTGGGCCCGTTGCTGCGCGGGCTGCCGACCGCACGCCCCACGGGCCAGGCCCGGAAGCGGCCCGGGACCTGCGCCGCTTCGGTCAGCGACCGCACGTCGTCGGGGGAGGTGAGGGCGGGGTCGAGCCAGTCGCTCCACTGCGCGGGCTCCAGGGCCAGCGGCTGCCGGTCGTGGATGCGGTCCAGCCCCGGCTCGGCGGCGGTCGTGACGATGGTGAAGCTGACGACCCAGGACAGCGGGTCCTCGGCCGGGGACGCGGGGTCGCGCCAGAACTCGTACAGGCCCGCGAGCGCCAGCGGTGCCTCGTCGGCGCGGGAGACGAAGAAGGGCTGCTTGCGCGGCTTGCCCTTGGCGTCGGTGGCCACCGGGCTGGCCTGCCACTCGTACCACCCGGTTGCCGGCACCAGGCAGCGGCGGCTGGCGGCGGCCTTGGCGAACGCGGGCTTGTCCAGCAGGGTCTCCACCCGGGCGTTCGTCATCCGGGCACCGACGGAGGGGTCCGTGGCCCAGGACGGCACCAGGCCCCAGGTGAGCAGCCGCAGCTGGCGCAGCGGCGGCGCCTCCGGCTCCTCCCGCGGTCGCCGGGTGAGCACCACGGGGGCCTGCTTGCTCGGGGCCAGGTTGTGGTCCGGCTCACCGGCCGGGGGCTGCTGCGGGTTCTTCAGCACGCTGCGCGAGACCTGGTCGGTGGCGTCCAGGTCCACCTCGTAGGCCTCGACCAGCTCGTCCGGGTGTGCGCTGGAGGCATACCGGCCGCACATCAGCCCGACCCCCGGCTCACTGTCGGTACCCGGCGAGGAAGTTACCCATCCGCTCCAGGGCGTCCTTCAGGTCGGCCCCCCACGGCAGGGTGACCACCCGCAGGTGGTCCGGGGTGGGCCAGTTGAAGCCGGTCCCGTGCACCACCAGGATCTTCTCCTGCTCGAGCAGGTCGAGGCACAGCTGCACGTCGTCCCGGATCTCGTGCACCTCGGGATCGAGGCGGGGGAAGACGTAGAGGGCCCCGGACGGGCGGACGCAGCTGACCCCGTGCATGGCGTTGAGCAGGGAGACGGCGACGTCCCGCTGCTCGGCGAGCCGTCCTCCGGGGCGGACCAGCTCCTCGATGCTCTGGTGCCCCGAGACCGCGACCTGGATGGCGTGCTGGGCCGGCACGTTCGGGCACAGGCGGGTCGAGGCCAGCAGCTCCACGCCCTCCAGGAAGCCCTTGGCGTGGGCGGTCGGTCCGGTGATGGTCACCCACCCCGCCCGGTAGCCGGCCACCCGGTAGGTCTTGGACAGGCCGTTGTAGGTCAGGCAGAGCAGGTCGGGTGCCAGTGAGGCCAGCGAGACGTGCTCGGCGTCGTCGTAGAGGATCCGGTCGTAGATCTCGTCGGCCATCAGCAGCAGCGAGTGCTCACGTGCCACCTCCACGAGCTCCTCCATGACCGCCCGCGAGTAGACCGCGCCGGTGGGGTTGTTGGGGTTGATCACGACGATGGCCTTGGTACGCGGGGTGACCTTGGCACGGATGTCCTCGATCGAGGGGTTCCACCCGTCCTCCTCGTCGCACCGGTAGTGCACCGGTATGCCCCCGCCGAGGCTGGTGGCGGCGGTCCACAACGGGTAGTCGGGAGCCGGTACCAGCACCTCGTCCCCCTGCTCGAGGAGCGCCTGGAGGGTCATCATGATGAGCTCGGAGACGCCGTTGCCCAGGTAGACCCGGTCCACGTCGAGGTCGGGGAAGCCCGGCACGTCCTGGTAGCGGGAGACGACGGCGCGGCGTGCGGGCAGGATCCCGCGGGAGTCGGAGTACCCCTGGGCGTCCGGGAGCGCCGCGATCATGTCCTGGACGATGATGTCGGGCGCCTCGAAGCCGAAGGGTGCGGGGTTGCCGATGTTGAGCTTGAGGATGCGGTTGCCCTCGGCCTCGAGCGCGGCGGCCCGGGCGGCGACCGGCCCCCGGATCTCGTAGAGGACGTTCTGCAGCTTGACCGGCTGGGTCAGCGGGCGCAGCGGTGGTCGGCTCGTCGGGCTCACCGGCCCATCGTCCCACCCGCGGGCCTCCCGGCCGCAGAGGCGTGCCCGGGAACGACCAGGCCCGGCAACGACCGGGCCCGGGAATGACTCGGTCGTGGTGCGGCGTTCTCGGGAGGTCCGTCGTCTGCACCAGGAGGCAGTGTTGCTCGCCACCCAACTCACCCCCGGCCCACGGGTCGGTGACTTCGCCGTGGTCGGCAGCCACGGGATAGGCTGGGCCTCGATGAACACCGACCAGCCGGCCCTCGATGTCGATGTCGACGTCTTCGACGATGCCAACGTCGACGTGGCGACCGAGTCGCCGGAGGACCGCGCGGCGCGGTTCGAGCGCGAGGCGATGCCGCTGCTGGACCAGATGTACAGCGCCGCCCTGCGCACCACGAGGAACCCGACCGACGCCGAGGACCTGGTCCAGGAGACCTACGCGAAGGCGTTCGCGGCCTTCCACCAGTACCGGCCCGGGACCAACCTGCGCGCGTGGATGTACCGCATCCTGACCAACAGCTACATCAACAGCTACCGCAAGAAGCAGCGTCAGCCGCTCGAGTCGGACGCCGCGGAGGTCGAGGACTACCAGCTGGCGCGTGCCGCGTCGCACAGCTCCAGCGGGCTGCGATCCGCCGAGGCCGAGGCGCTGGACCACCTCCCGGACAGCGATGTCACCCGGGCGCTGGCGACCATCGGCGAGGACTTCCGGATGGCGGTGTACCTCGCCGACGTCGAGGGCTTCGCCTACAAGGAGATTGCGGAGATCATGGACACGCCGATCGGTACCGTGATGTCTCGGCTGCACCGTGGACGCAAGCAGCTGCGCGAGCTGCTCACGGACTATGCCGTCGAGCGCGGCTTCGTGAGGCCGGGTGAGGGATCGTGAACGAGATGTCACGGGAGAGCGGGGTCGACTGCGCCGACGTGCTGCTCCGGTTGATCGAGTTCGTCGACAACGAGAGCCTGCCGCTGGACGCCGACCGGATCCAGGCGCACCTGGACGAATGCGGGTCCTGCCTGGCCGAGTACGACCACAACGTCCTGGTGAAGGCGCTGATCCGGCGCGCCTGTGTGCGCCAGAACGCCCCGGACGAGCTGCGCACCCAGATCCTGACGCGGATCACCAGCGTGACGATGGTCCGGCGCGAGGAGTGACCTGACGCTGCCCCGCGACGAGCGCGGGACATGACGAGGGCCGACCGGGAGATCCCGGTCGGCCCTCGTCGTTACCCGAGTGGGTCAGGCGTTCGGCTTGCGGCCGTGGTTGGCCGCCTTCTTCTTGCGGTCACGACGCTTGCGGGCGCGCTTGCTCATCTGAGTTCTCCTCGGCGTGTTGTGGTCCCTGCCAGTGTCCCATACGCTCGGGACAGGGCCGGGAGAGTGACCCATGTCACAGGAAGGGTAAAGGTTTGTCCAAGAATGTATCGGGTGGGGCAGGAGGTGCTCCATACACCATTTTGCTGTGAGAACATGAGTCTAAGACCGGCGACCTGGCCGGTCCCGCCCGTGCCCCAGTCCTCGGGGTCACCAGACGGAAGGACATCATCGTGATGCACCTCATTCTCGACTTCTTCTCCACCGGCTTCTCCTCCGGCGCCTTCGACGCGTTCAGCGCTGTGATCGACGTCGTCTCTTGGGAAGACAAGAAGTAACCCCTAGCAGCACGAGGGGCGCGGATCGGTCCGATCCGCGCCCCTCGTCGTTGCGTGTCGCGGTCCTGGTCGGCGGGATGTCGCTGGCGGCGGCGGGGCTGGTCTGGTGGACCCTGGTCTCCCTGCAGCCCACCGCCGGCGTCAAGCTGGGAGGCCTCGCGATCCTGCTCGGGCTGGCCATCATGGGCGTCCTGCTGCGAGAGCGTGGGCTCGGTCCCAGCCTGGGCGTGTCCGTCGCCACGGTGGTGATGGCGGCCGCCATCCCGGTCGCCGGCCCGGTGGGTGCGGCGACCGCGGTGGGCCTCGCCTACCTCGCGGACGTCCGTGCCCGGACCTGGCGCACCCGCCTCTTCAACACCGCGATGACCGCGCTGATGGGGGCGGTCGGGGGCGTCTGCTACATCCTGCTCGGTGGCGTGCTGGTCAACGACGCCCCCAACTCGGGGCTGGGGCTTGTCCTCCACGTCGGCCTGCCCCTGGTGGTGGCCTACGCGGTGATGACCGCAGTCAACGTGCTGTGCATCGGGGCCATGTCGGCGGCGGTCCGCGGCACCCCGGTGCTCGGGATGGCGGGCTCCGTCCTGCGCAGCCTGGGCTGGGGGTACATGGGGCACGTGGTCATCGGCTTCCTCTTCGTCGTGCTCTGGGGGCCGGTGGATCTCGGCGCGACCGCGGCGCTGTTCGTCCTGGGGCCGCTGCTCGTCGCGCACTGGACCATCGGCCGGGAGGCCCTGGCCCGGAGGGAGCACCAGGAGACGGTGACCACCTTCGTCGCGGCCCTGGAGCAGTCCGACCCGGCCTCGGTCGGGCACAGCGCGCGGGTGGCCGACCTGGCCGAGGCGCTGGGCAGCCAGCTGGGGGTCCGCGGGCCGCGGGCCGAGGAACTGCTCTACGCGGCCCTGCTGCACGACATCGGGATGGTCGTGGTGCGACCGGAGATGCCCGCGGACCCGCGCAGCGAGGAGGTCTCCTTCCTCGGTGCGTTGAGCGCGCACCCGCAGGCCGGGGTCAGCGTGCTCGGGGGGCTCGACTTCCTGGAGAGCGCGCTCCCCGCGATCCGCCACCACCACGAACGCTGGGACGGTCGCGGCTACCCGTCTGGGCTGAGCGGCGAGGAGATCCCGCTCGCGGCTCGGATCATCGCCGTCGCCGACGCCTTCGACGCGCTCACCTCGGCCGGTGCCACCGGGCCGGAGGCGGTGCTCGAGCAGCTGGAGCAGCGAACCGGCAGCCACCTCGACCCCGCCGTCGTGGCGGCCCTGCGCTCGGTGCTGGACCGCCCGCTGGTCGGCAGGTTCGCCGAGGGCCAAGGGCCGCGGACCGCGAGCCAGGAGCCGCGGGCGGTCCCGGACCACGACCACCCGGACGTCAGCGACTCCTTCGCCGACTGGCAGCTGGACCCCGTGGGACCGTACGGATGAGCGCGGCCCTGCGTAGCACCCCTGCACGAGGAGGACGCCGATGATGCTGACCTGGGGGATCGCCCTGGTGGCCCTCGTCATCATGGTCGTCGGTGAGATGTGGCGGATCGCCTCACCTGGACCGGTGGGCGAGGCGCCGCTGTCCCAGTCGACCGCGGTGGCCCTGGCGATGGCCACCGCGTGGACGCCGCTGGCGGCCGGCGCCCCGGACCCAGGGGGCGTCGGTGGCCTCGTCGGGCCGCTGCTGCTCTCCACGACCGCCGTGCTCGTCGTCGCGCTCACCCGTCGCCACCTGCGCCACCTGCGCCACGACCTGACCCGGCTGGTCCTGCCGGTGGTCCTCGCCGGTCTGCTGGTCCGGCTGCCGCTGCCGGGGGATCAGACCCTGATCGAGCGCACCGGGACCCCGCACGGGGGCCCTGTGGTCACCGCCCTGATGCTGCTGGCGGTCGCGGTCGTCGCGGTGACCGCGCCGGTGCTGCTGCGTGCCGTGCGACGCGGCCTGGGGGGCCACGAGCCGCTGCGCACCAGCATCGTGGTGGACGTGGGCCGGCACGGCCCGGTGGCGTTGGCGACCGCGTCCACCGCGGTGGTGATGGCGCTGGCGCTGAGCCACCTGGGCCCGGCCAGTCTGCTCATCGCCCTGGTGCCGTTGCTGGTGCTGCAGCCGGCGGTGGCCCGGCAGCGGCGGATCCGGCTGGCCCAGCGACAGACGGTCTTCGCCCTGGCCCGGCTGCCCGAGGAGGCCGGGCTGACCGCGGTCGGGCACGGGGCCCGGGTGGCCGCCCTGGCGGTCCCGGTGGCCCGCGAGCTGGGCGTCGAGGGCGCCGACCTCCCCGACGTGGAGGCCGCTGCCCTGCTGCACGACATCGGTCAGGTAGGGCTGTCCAGGCCGGTGCCCGGAGGGGCCACCGTCGAGGTCTCCGGCCGTGACCAGCGCCAGATCGCCGCCATCGGTTCCGCGATCCTGGCCCGCACCGCGGAGCTCTCCCGGTTGGCCACGGTGGTCGCGGACGTCGGGGTGTCCCACCACCGGGCGTTGGAACGCGGGGACGTCTCGGTGGTGGCCCGGATCCTGCGGGTGGTCTCCGCCTACGACGACCTCACCGGACGGGCGACCCGGCTGACCGGCGGCGGCAGCCCGATCAAGGCGCTGGACCGGATCCAGCGCAGCACGCCGCACGAGTACGACCCGCTGGTGGTGGACGCCCTCGTCCGGCAGCTCGAGCGTCGAGGGGTGCTCTCACCCGCCCAGGGTGCTCTGCTCCGCACATGACGCAGGGCCGCCCCGCGACGGCGGGGCGGCCCTGCGTCAGCAGGCGTGAGCGGGCTCAGGCCTTCTTGGTCTCCCAGAAGATCTCGGCGATCCGGTCGATCTTGGCCAGCAGCTCGTCCGCCCGGGCGACGTCGAACTCGCCCTTCGTGCCGGAGGCACCGGCGAGCTTGGTGGCCTCGTTCACGAGACCGTGCAGCTCGGGGTACTTCTCGAAGTGCGGCGGCTTGAAGTAGTCGGTCCAGAGCACCCACAGGTGCTCCTTGACCAGCTGCGAGCGCTGCTCCTTGATGACGATGGCGCGGGTGCGGAAGTCGGGGTCGTCGTTGCCGGCGACCTTCTCGCAGATCCCCTTGACGGACTCGGCCTCGATCCGTGCCTGAGCGGGGTCGTAGACACCGCAGGGCAGGTCGCAGTGCGCGCTGACCTCGATGGTGGGGGCGAAGAGAGTGAACATCAGCCATCCTTAATGCGTGGGTCGGGCAGGGCTCCAACACCCCCAACGGTAGCCTGAGCGGGTGCTGCTCGCGATCGATACCGCCACCGGGACCGTCGGCGCCGCCCTGCACGACGGGGATCGGGTGCTGGCCGAGCACGTGGCGCACGACGTGCGACGGCACGCCGAGCTGCTGGCCCCGGCGGTCGCCGACGTGCTCGCCCAGGTCGGGGCCGGACCCGCCGACCTCACCGCCGTCGTCTGCGGTGTCGGGCCGGGTCCGTTCACCGGTCTGCGGGTGGGGGTGGTGACGGCGCTGGTGCTGGCCCGCACCCAGGACCTGGACGCGCCGCAGGGGATCTGCTCGCTGGACGCCCTCGCCCACCAGGTCGTCGACCGCCACCAGGGCGAGCTGCTGGTCGCCACCGACGCCCGCCGCAAGGAGGTGTACTGGGCGCGCTACCGGCTCGAGGACGGGTGGGCCCGCCGGGTCGAGGGTCCGGGCGTCGCCCGCGCCCAGGACCTGCCGGAGACGCTGCGTCGGCTGCCGACGCTGGGCAGGGGCCCGGAGCTGTATCCCGAGGCCCTGCCGAACCCGCTGGCCGACGGACCGGTGGACCTGTCGCCGGGGGCCCTGGCCGACCTCGCCGCGGCCCTGCGGCGGAACGCGCACCCCGACGCCGGGTCGGCACTGCTGCCCCCGGTGCCGCTCTACCTGCGCCGCCCGGACGCGGTCGCGATGGCGGGGTCGTGAGCGGCCCACCCGGTATGACGGTGCGCGAGGCGGGCTGGCGCGACATCCCCGCGATGGGCGAGGTGGAGCGCGCCGCCTTCGACGACCCGTGGAGCGAGGCCACCCTCTGGGCGGAGCTGGCGGCGCGTCCGCGGCGCCACTACCTGGTCGCTACCGACGGCTCCGGGGTGCTGGCCCACGCCGGGCTGGACCTGACGGGGGAGGTGGCGGACGTGATGACCCTGGCCGTGCACCCGGCGGCGCGGGGACGGGGCCTGGGGGCCTGCCTGCTCGAGGAGCTGCACGGGCTGGCTCGGGACGCGGACGCCACCAGCATGCTGCTGGAGGTGCGCGCCGACAACACGGTGGCGCACCGGCTCTACCTGAGCCGGGACTACCGCCTCATCCGGACCCGCCCGGGGTACTACCCCGGGGGTGTCGACGCGCTGGTCCTGCGCAAGGAGCTGACATGAGCGAACCGTTGATCCTGGGGATCGAGTCGAGCTGCGACGAGACCGGGGTGGCCCTGGTCCGGGGCTCCACGCTGCTGCACGACGCCGTCGCCAGCAGCGTGGAGGAGCAGGCGCGCTTCGGCGGCGTGGTGCCCGAGGTGGCCAGCCGGGCGCACCTGGAGGCCATGGTCCCGACCATCGACCGGGCGTGCCGCGAGGCCGGCGTCCGCCTGCGGGACGTCGACGCGGTCGCGGTGACGGCCGGTCCGGGGCTGGCCAGCGCCCTGATCGTCGGGGTGGCCGCCGCGAAGGCGCTGGCCCTGGGACTCGGGGTCCCGATCTACGGGGTGAACCACCTGGCCGCGCACGTGGCGGTCGACGTGCTCGAGCACGGTCCGCTCCCGGAGCCGACCGTCGCCCTCCTGGTCAGCGGCGGACATACCAACCTGCTGCGCGTTGACGACATCAGCGAGCGGATCACCTCGCTGGGGCACACCCTGGACGACGCCGCGGGGGAGGCCTTCGACAAGGTGGCCCGGGTGCTCGGGCTGCCCTACCCCGGGGGCCCGCACATCGACCGGGTGGCCGCCGACGGCGACCCGCGGGCCATCACCTTCCCGCGCGGGCTGACCACCGGCCGGGACCTGCACAGGCACCGTTTCGACTTCTCCTTCTCCGGGCTGAAGACCTCGGTGGCGCGCTGGGTCCAGGTGCGCGAGGCCGCCGGGGAGCCGATCCCCGTCGCGGACGTCGCCGCCTCCTTCCAGGAGGCGGTCGTCGACGTGCTCACCGCGAAGGCGGTGGCCGCCTGCGCCGAGCACGGGGTCACCGACCTGCTGATCGGCGGTGGGGTGGCCGCGAACAGCCGGCTGCGGGCGGTCGCCGAGCAGCGGTGCGCGGCGGCGGGCATCCGGCTGCGGGTGCCCCGCCCGGCACTGTGCACGGACAACGGGGCGATGGTCGCGGCACTGGGTGCCCAGGTGGTGGCCAGGGGCCGGCACGCTTCCCGCCTGGACCTGCCCACCGACTCCTCGCTGCCGGTGGGACAGGTGCGGCTCTGACGCCGGAGGGGACGACGGTCCGGGTGTGACCACCCTCACGCCGCGTCGCCTTGCCGAGGTGACCCCCGAGGCGGACAGTGGTACCTCGTGCGTGTGATCCTGGCCCACCCGGCCCGCATGGTGACCCTGGGCTTCCTGCTGGTGATGCTCGTGGGGACCGCCCTGCTGCTGCTGCCGGTGGCCTACACCCCGTCCGGTTCCGGCGACCTGCTGGTCGCGGCCTTCACCACCGTCTCGGCGCTGTGCGTCACCGGCCTGGTCACCGTGGACACCGCGAGCTACTGGTCACCCTTCGGTCAGGCGGTGATCCTGGTGCTCATCCAGATCGGCGGTTTCGG
The DNA here is from genome assembly GCF_045032955.1 of Serinicoccus shuyuelongi. Taxonomy (NCBI): domain Bacteria; kingdom Bacillati; phylum Actinomycetota; class Actinomycetes; order Micrococcales; family Ornithinimicrobiaceae; genus Serinicoccus; species Serinicoccus shuyuelongi. The sequence continues at coordinate 115,159 of NZ_JBJFZU010000010.1, forward strand.
GGTGATGACCCTGGCCACGCTCATCGCGCTGACCGTCCGCGGGCGGTTGGGGCTGCGCACCTCGCTGGCCGCCCAGACGGACACCCACAGCCGGTCGCTGGGGGACGTGCGCGGCATCGTGGGCCGGATGCTGCGGCTGGTGCTCGTCATCGAGGGGGTGGTCTTCGTCGCCCTCACGCTCCGGTTCCGCCTGGGCTACGACTACGCCTGGGACCGGGCCCTGTGGCACGGGCTCTTCCACTCCGTCTCCGCCTTCAACAACGCCGGTTTCGCGCTCTACGCCGACAGTGTCATCGGCTTCGCGCAGGACATCTGGGTGATCGGACCGCTGTGCGTCGCCCTGGTGCTGGGGGGCCTGGGTTTCCCGGTGCTGAAGGAGCTGCTGCGCGGACGCCGGCCACGGACCTGGACGGTGCACACCCGGCTGACGGTGTGGGGGTCGGTGCTGCTGATGGTGATCGGTGTCGCCGCCTTCTGGGTCTTCGAGTCGGGTGCGAGCGGGACGATGGCCGGCCAGTCCCTCGGCGGCCGGGCGGTCGGCGCGCTCGGCGGCGGGCTGTTCCCGCGGACCGCCGGCTTCAACGGTGTCGACTACGGCGCGGTGACCGAGGAGACCCAGGCGATCACGATGATCCTGATGTTCATCGGCGGCGGCAGCGCCGGGACCGCCGGGGGGATCAAGGTGACCACCTTCCTCATCCTGGCCGCGGTCATCTGGTCCGAGGTCCGCGGTGAGCCGGACGTGGTCATCGGTCGTCGACGGATCGGCGCCGCGGTCCAGCGGCAGGCGCTCTCGGTGGCGCTGCTGGCGGTCGGCCTGGTGATCTCCGCCACCGTGCTGATGATGATCCTCACCGACCTGCCGGCGCTGGACCTGGGCTTCGAGGTGATCTCCGCCTTCGCCACCGTCGGCCTGTCCACCGGCATCACGGCGGCCGTCCCGGCCTCGGGGCAGGTCCTGCTGATGGTGCTCATGTTCCTGGGCCGGCTCGGCCCGATCACGGTGGCGGCCGCGTTGGCCCTCAACACACGCCACCGCCACTACCGACTCCCCGAGGAGCGACCCATTGTTGGCTAGGAAGAAGCGCGGTCCCGAGCAGTCCGCCCCCACCGTGCTGGTGGTCGGGCTGGGCCGGTTCGGCACCGCCGTGTGCGAGTCCCTCGTCCGGCAGGGGGTCCAGGTGCTGGCCATCGACACCGACGAACGCCGGGTGCAGCGGTATGCCGACGAGGTCACCCATGCCGCGACGGCCGACGCCACCGACGGCGAGGCGATGCGCCAGCTGGGTGTCGAGGGCGTGGACCGGGCGGTGGTGGCGATCGGCTCCGACATCGAGGCCAGCGTGCTCAGCGTGATCACCCTCAGCGAGGCCGGTGTCGACCAGATCTACGCCAAGGCGATCACCCGTAAGCACGGCAAGATCCTGCAGAGCATCGGCGCCACCCACGTCATCTACCCGGAGTACGTGATGGGCCAGCGGATCGCGCACATGGTCACCGACGGCGTGGCGGACTACCTGGAGTTCGAGGACGAGTTCGCCATCGCCCGGTGCCTGGCCCCGGTGGAGACGTGGGACCGCACCCTGGCCGAGTCGGCCGTGCGCTCGCGGCACACCATCACCGTGGTTGGCCTCAAGCGACCCGGAGAGGCCTTCACCTACGCGGTGCCGGAGACGGTGGTCGAGCAGGGTGACGAGCTGGTGGTCTCCGGGCGGATCGCCGACGTCGAGCGCTTCGTGGCGCTGCCCCGGAGCCGGACGCGACGCTGACCGGCGAGCTCACCGGGGCTCGACGACCAGTGCCCGCGGGGTGCCGGCCACGCTGGTCAGGACCAGTGTCACGTCCTGGTCACCGGTCGGTCGACGGGGCAGCCGCAGGTCGCGCCGGAACGCCTCCGGGTCGGTCCGCACCCCCCGCTTCTTCACGGTGAGCGAGGCCACCGACCGGGACCGGAGCCAGGCGCGCACCGCCTTAGGGTGCAGCGGGAGCACCTCGCGGACGGCATACCAGCGCGCCCACGGCAGGTCGACCGGCGTGGGGGCGGTGACGTAGCCGGTGCCGGTGTCCAGCTCCCTGCCCCCGCAGGCGTGCGACAGCGCGTGGGTGAGCCCCGAGGCGAGCACCGCGCGGTCCGGTTCGGCGATCCAGGGCTGCAGGTCGACCTCGCTGTCCAGCCGGTCGGCCGGCGCACCGGCCGGCGCGGGCACCTCGTGCCAGACCACCCCGGCGGGGCCGGAACGGCCGATGACGGCCGCACGGCCCGGGGAGTCGACGGCGCCACCCCACCACAGCGTGCACTCGACCACGTCCCCGTCCAGCGAGACCCACTCGGCCAGGGTCCCCTCCGGCACCTGCCCCCGGGGAAAGGTGGGGGAGAGCTTGGCCACGGTCGCCCGGGCCTGCCCAGCCACCTGCTGGACCCGTGACCAGGAGGGGGAGAGGTCCTCCAGCCGGGTCAGCCGGCGGGTTCGACCGCTGGCGTCGGCGAGCCCGGGCGTACGGCGGGCGGGATCCAGGAAGGCACCCTGGTCGGGCGGGACGGTGACCTCGTCGGCATCGCCCTCGACCACCCGGACCCCGGGGTGGGCGGACAGGTTGGCCCGGGCGGCGGCGGCCACGGTCGGGTCGGACTCGACCGCCGTCACCGCCAGCCCGGCCTCCGCCAGGGCGAGCGCGTCCAGCCCGAGGCCGCAGCCGAGGTCGTGCACGTGCTCCACCCCGGAGCCGGCCAGCCTCGCGGCCCGACGGGCCGCCACCGGCGGCCGGGTGGCCTGCTCCGCCCCGTCGGCGGTCAGCAGCAGGTCGTCGACCAGGTCGCCGAGGCGGGGCCGGGCGCGGGCGCGCAGCCGCGACTGGGTGAGGGCCGCTGCCACCAGCTCCGGGTCGTGGCCCTCGCCGCGCAGCCGCTGGGCCAGGCGCAGCGCCTCACCCTCCCGGTAGGGGGGCAGGGCGGCGAGCAGCTCGGCCCCGACGCCGTCCTGCAGGCGCCGCAGCAGGTCGGCCGGGAGGTGGTCGCTCATCCCCCCATTCTGCGGGCCGGTAGGTTGTCGGCATGTCCCGACTCCTTCCCCGCAAGTACCGTCGGCTGCTGCGCCGGGGCCGACGCTGGGCGATGGCCGGTGCCGGGGCCGTGGTGGCCGGCCAGCTGACGCTGGCCGCGGGGATCACCGCGGCCGACGCGCTGCGCAAGCGGCGTGACCACGAGGAGCGGGACGCCCCGGTCCAGGACCCGACGACGATCGAGGTGAACGGGGCGGAGGTCACCACCTACACCTACGGCCGGTACCTCTACGACGACATGATCGCCGCGATCGACGGCGCACGTGACTACGTCTACCTCGCCTCCTACATCTGGAAGGGCGACGACGTCGGTCAGGACTTCAAGGAAGCCGTGCTGCGGGCCGCCGAGCGGGGCGTGCTGGTCTGCCTGGTCTTCGACGGCTTCGCGAACCTGGTCGTCCCCCGGGAGTTCCAGCGGTTCCCGGAGGGGGTGCACGTGCTGCACTTCCCGGTGCTGCGGACCACGCTGCCGATCATCGACTTCCGCGCCTCCGGCCGGGACCACCGCAAGATCCTCGTCGTGGACGGGCGGGAGGGCTTCGTCGGCGGCTACAACATCGGCTCGTTGTACGCCACCAGCTGGCGGGACACCCACGTGCGCGTCACCGGGCGTGCGGTCTGGGAGCTGCAGAACGCCTTCGTCGACTTCTGGAACCGGCACCGCGGCGCGCGCCGCCCCGTCCTGCCGGACACCGGCACCCCCGACTGGGAGACCACCGTCCGGGCCGCCCGGAACGAGCCCAGCCGGGCCAGCTACCCGGTCCGCGCGCTCTACCTGGAGGCGATCGACCGGGCGGTGCAGCGGATCTGGATCACCCAGGGCTACTTCATCCCGGACAAGGAGATCCTGCACGGGCTGCTGACCGCGGCCGCTCGCGGTGTCGACGTCCGGGTGGTCATGCCCGAGCGCTCCAACCACGTGGTCGCCGACGTGGTCGCGCGGTCCTACTACACCACCCTGCTCGAGGGCGGGGTACGCCTCTTCCTCTACCAGGACGTCATGGTGCACGCGAAGACGATGACCGTGGACGGCGAGTGGGCCACCATCGGCACCGCCAACATCGACCGGCTCTCGATGCTCGGCAACTACGAGATCAACCTCGAGATCGTGGACCGGGCGCAGGCGGCCCAGATGGAGCAGATCTTCCGCACCGACCTCGGCTACTGCCGCGAGCTCACCCTGGGGGAGTGGGAGGAGCGCGGGCTGCACCACCGTGTCGTGGAGCGCTTCCTGCAGCCGTTGCAGGTGCTGGTCTGAGGCCCCGGGTCCGCGACGCGCTGGCACTCGGCTTGACCGAGTGCCAGGTGCCTGCCTAGATTCGACCTAGCACTCTCGGCACGCAAGTGCCAGCCGCGAGCGCTGACCGACCCCCGCGACGGCGGTGGGCGCCAGCGGTGGAGTGACGACCACGCAGCACAGACCATCCCGACCGGTGCGCCGGTCGGCCCAGGAAAGGGAAGGTAACCGTGTCGGTTTCCATCAAGCCGCTCGAGGACCGGATCGTCGTCAAGGCCGTCGAGGCCGAGCAGACCACCGCCTCCGGCCTCGTCATCCCGGACACCGCGAAGGAGAAGCCCCAGGAGGGCGAGGTCCTCGCGGTCGGACCGGGCCGTATCGACGACAACGGCAACCGCGTCCCCATGGACGTCACCGTGGGCGACCGCGTCATCTACAGCAAGTACGGCGGCACCGAGGTGAAGTACTCGGGCGAGGAGTTCCTCGTCCTCTCGGCGCGCGACGTGCTCGCCATCGTCGGCTGACAGCCCCCCGGCTGTCCGTCGGACACCACGACTGACCGTGCCCGCCCCGGCCGCCGACCACCGGTGTCCGGGGCGTGCGCATGAGTGACGCACCATCACACATACCTCGAAAGGAGCTGTCCGCCTGTGGCGAAGCAGCTGGAGTTCAACGACAAGGCGCGCAAGTCGCTGGAGCGGGGCGTCGACGCCCTGGCCAACGCCGTCAAGGTGACGCTCGGCCCGAAGGGCCGCAACGTCGTCCTGGACAAGAAGTGGGGCGCCCCCACCATCACCAACGACGGCGTGACCATCGCCCGTGAGGTCGAGCTGGAGGACCCGTACGAGAACCTCGGGGCCCAGCTGGCCAAGGAGGTCGCGACCAAGACCAACGACGTCGCCGGCGACGGCACCACCACCGCCACCGTGCTGGCCCAGGCCATGGTCAAGGAGGGCCTGCGCAACGTGGCCGCCGGCGCCGCCCCCTCGGGTCTCAAGCGCGGCATCGACGCCGCCGTCACGGCCATCAACGACCGCCTGCTGGAGACCGCGCGCGAGCTCGAGGGCCGCGACGAGATCGCCCAGGTGGCCGGGCTGTCCGCCCAGGACCCGGAGATCGGCGAGCTCATCGCCGACGCCTTCGACAAGGTCGGCAAGGACGGCGTCATCACCGTCGAGGAGTCCTCGACCACTGCGATGGCGCTCGATTTCACCGAGGGTATGCAGTTCGACAAGGGCTACCTCTCGCCGTACTTCGTGACGGACACCGACCGGATGGAGGCCGTCCTGGAGGACGCCCTCGTGCTGCTGCACCAGGGCAAGATCTCCAAGGTCGCCGACCTGCTCCCGCTGCTGGAGAAGGTCGTCGGCGAGGGCAAGCCGCTGCTGATCATCGCCGAGGACGTCGAGGCCGAGGCCCTGTCGACCCTGGTGGTCAACAAGGTCCGCGGCACGTTCAACGCCGTCGCGATCAAGGCGCCGGGCTTCGGTGACCGCCGCAAGGCGATGCTGCAGGACATGGCCATCCTCACCGGTGGCCAGGTCGTCGCCGAGGAGGTCGGGCTGTCCCTGGACTCGGTCGGCCTCGAGGTGCTCGGCAGCGCCCGCCGGATCGTCTCCACCAAGGACACCACGACCATCGTCGAGGGCAACGGCGACGCGCAGGCCGTCCAGGACCGGGTGGCCCAGCTGCAGGCCGAGTCGGCCGCGTCCGACTCCGACTGGGACAAGGAGAAGCTCGCCGAGCGGATCGCCAAGCTCGCCGGCGGCGTCTGCGTCATCCAGGTCGGTGCCCACACCGAGGTGGAGCTCAAGGAGAAGAAGCACCGCATCGAGGACGCCGTCTCGGCGACCCGCGCGGCCATCGAGGAGGGCATCGTCGCCGGTGGCGGGTCCGCCCTGGTGCACGCCGCCTCGGCGGTCGACGACCTGGACCTGTCCGGTGACGAGGCCGTCGGTGCCGCGGTCGTCCGCCGCTCGGTGGCCGAGCCGCTGCGCTGGATCGCGGAGAACGCGGGTCTGCAGGGCTACGTCGCGACCACCAAGGTGGCCGAGATGGGCGTGGGCCACGGCCTGAACGCGGCGACCGGTGAGTACGGCGACCTGTTCGCCGCCGGCGTCATCGACCCGGTCAAGGTCACCCGTTCGGCGCTGCGCAACGCGGCCTCGATCGCCGCCATGGTGCTCACCACGGACACCCTGGTCGTGGACAAGCCCGAGGACGACGACGAGGGCCACAGCCACGGGCACAGCCACTGAGCTGAGCCCCTTGCACGACGCAGGCCCGGCAGGAACATCACGTTCCTGCCGGGCCTGCTTCGTGCCGGGCCGGGTGTCGGCCGCGGCTGCCGGGGATCAGCCCCCGGGGTGCCGGCGCGGCGGTGCCGCGTCCTCCTGCTCGTAGTGGGCTGCCCGCTCCTCCTCGGTCATCCCGCCCCAGACCCCGTAGGGCTCCCGGACCGTGAGGGCGTGCGTGCGGCACCGCTGCAGCACCGGGCAGCCGGCGCACACGGTCTTGGCCCGCTCGTCCCGGCGGCGCCGGGCGGGGCCGCGCTCACCCTCGGGATGGAAGAAGACCTCGGGGCTGGTGGTCCGGCAGGCCCCCTCGAACTGCCACTCCCACAGGTCCGCGACGGGACCCGGCTGGTGTGCACTGTCAGCCACGGGAAGGGGCTCCTCTCGGAGGGACACGGACGGACCGATCGTACTGTGCCCTCCTGCCCACGGACGAACAGCCGCCCACGCCTAGACTCGGACCATGACCTCCGGTGACACCCCCGGCCCGCACGACCCCTTCGCGACCCTCGGGCTGACCTACGACGACGTGCTCCTGCTGCCCGGGGAGACCGACCTCTCCCCGGACGAGATCGACACCACCAGCCGGCTGACGAGGGAGATCTCCCTGCGGCTGCCGCTGGTGTCGGCGGCGATGGACACCGTCACCGAGGCCCGGATGGCGATCGCGATGGCGCGCCAGGGGGGCATCGGGATCCTGCACCGCAACCTCTCGATCGAGGACCAGGCCTACCAGGTGGACCTGGTCAAGCGCACCCAGACCGGTCGGATCACGAACCCGGTGACGATCGGCCCGGACGCCACCCTGGAGGACCTTGACCACGTCTGCGGCGAGTACCGCGTCTCCGGGCTCCCGGTCGTCGACGAGGGTGGCCACCTGCTCGGCATCTGCACCAACCGCGACCTGCGCTTCACCCCGGTCGCCGAGTGGGACCGGACCCTGGTCCGCGACGTGATGACCCCGACGCCGCTGGTGACCGCCCCGGCGGACGTCAGCCGGGAGGAGGCGACCGCCGTGCTGCGGGCGCACAAGCGCGAGCGGCTGCCGCTGGTGGACGAGGAGGGCCGGCTGCAGGGGCTCATCACCGTCAAGGACTTCGTCAAGAGCGAGCAGTACCCGTTCGCCTCGAACGACGCTCAGGGACGGCTGCTCGTCGGCGCCGCGATCGGCTACTTCGGTGACGCCTGGGAGCGGGCCACCACCCTGGTGGACGCGGGGGTGGACGTGCTGGTGGCCGACACCGCGCACGGTCACGTGCGGATGCTCACCGACATGGTCCGCCGGCTGAAGAGCGACCCCGCCACCCGGCACGTCCAGGTGGTGGGCGGCAACGTCGCGACCGGCGCCGGTGCCGCCGCCTTCGTCGAGGCGGGGGCGGACGCGGTGAAGGTGGGGGTCGGCCCCGGGGCCATCTGCACGACCCGGGTGGTGACCGGGGTCGGGGTGCCGCAGCTGACCGCGGTGCACGAGGCATACCGGGTGGCGCGGGAGGCGGACGTCCCGGTGATCGCCGACGGTGGGATGAAGTACTCCGGCGACATCGCCAAGGCGCTGGTCGCCGGCGCCGAGTCGGTGATGATGGGCTCGATGCTGGCCGGCTGCGAGGAGAGCCCGGGGGAGCTGATCTTCGTCAACGGCAAGCAGTTCAAGAGCTACCGCGGGATGGGCTCGCTGGCCGCGATGAGCTCGCGCGGCAAGGCCTCCTTCTCCAAGGACCGCTACTTCCAGGCGGAGGTGGCCAGCGACGACCAGCTCGTCCCCGAGGGGGTCGAGGGCAAGGTCGCCTACCGGGGCATGGCCAGCGCCGTGGTGCACCAGATGGCAGGCGGGCTGCGGCAGGCGATGTTCTACGTGGGTGCCCGCTCGGTGCCCGAGCTGCGAGAGCGGGGTCGCTTCGTGCGGATCACCCAGGCCAGCCTGCAGGAGTCCCACCCGCACGACATCGAGATGACCGCCCAGGCCCCCAACTACGGCTGAGGAACCCGTGCCCGCAGGGCGGGTCACGGCCGGGAGGAGCCGCCGCGGCAGGTAGCCTGACCCGGTGAGCGAGATCGAGATAGGACGCGGAAAACGAGGCCGTCGGGCGTACTCCTTCGACGACATCGCGGTGGTGCCGTCGCGGCGGACCCGTGACCCGGAGGACGTCTCGATCAGCTGGCAGATCGATGCCTACCACTTCGAGCTCCCGGTGATCGCGGCACCGATGGACTCGGTGGTCTCCCCGTCGACCGCGATCGCGATCGGCCGGCTCGGCGGGGTCGGCGTCCTGGACCTCGAGGGGCTGTGGACCCGCTACGACGACCCCACCGACGCGCTCGCCGAGATCGCGGCGCTGGAGGGTGAGGCGGCGACCGCCAGGATGCGCGAGCTGTATGCCGCGCCGGTCCGCGCGGAGCTCATCACCGAGCGGCTGCGCCAGGTGCGCCAGGCCGGGGTCACCGTGGCCGGTGCCCTCTCCCCGCAGCGCACCCAGCAGTACTGGAAGGCGGTGGTCGACGCCGGGGTCGACCTCTTCGTGATCAGGGGCACCACGGTCTCGGCCGAGCACGTCTCCAGCCGGCAGGAGCCGCTCAACCTCAAGCGCTTCATCTACGAGCTCGACGTCCCGGTGATCGTCGGTGGCGCCAGCACCTACACGGCCGCACTGCACCTGATGCGGACCGGGGCGGCCGGCGTGCTGGTCGGCTTCGGTGGTGGGTCCACGCACCGCACCCGCACCGCCCTCGGCATCCACGCCCCGTTCGCGACGGCCATCGCGGACGTGGCCGCCGCCCGCCGCGACTACCTGGACGAGTCCGGGGGCCGCTACGTGCACGTCATCGCGGACGGCGGCACCAGCGTCTCCGGCGAGCTCGTCAAGGCCGTCGCCTGCGGTGCCGACGCGGTCGTGCTCGGCGCGGCCCTGGCGCGGGCGCAGGAGGCCCCCGGCGGTGGGTTCCACTGGGGGAGCGAGGCCCACCACCCGGAGCTGCCGCGCGGGGAGAAGGTGCACGTGGGCACCGTCGGGACCCTGGAGGAGGTCCTCGTCGGCCCGGCCCGGACCGCCGACGGCACGACCAACATGATGGGCGCCCTGCGCCACGCCATGGCGACCACCGGGTATACGGACCTCAAGGAGTTCCAGCGCGTCGAGGTGGTGGTGGCTCCCTATGGCGAACGCTGAGCACGGGTCGATGACCGTCAGCCAGGACCCGGTCCACGTGCGTCGCCGCCGGGTGGTGCTGATCGGACTGCTGGTCGCCCTGCTCGTCGTCGGGTGGGGTCTGACCCGGGTCCTCGGCGGCGGCGACGGTGCCGCCGCACCGGCCGCGCAGGAGAACGGCGAGGCTGCTGCGTCCGGGACCGACGACGCCGGGGATGCCGAGGACTCCGGCGACGGAGACGCCGAGACCGCCGAGGGTTCGACCGAGGACGACGGCAACGGCGACGGCGACCCCACGACGGAGGCCGAGGCCGAGTTCTGGCAGCAGCAGCCCGGCGACCCCGAGCACGCCAGCGACACCACCGCCCTGGAGCAGGTCGACTACCTCACCGGCGGGCTCACACCGAAGTCGGTGATGGCCTCCGGGCACGGGCTGATGATCGCCAACAACATGATGTACAGCCACACCTCGACCGTCTTCGACAGCCGGACCCGGGAGCAGGTCGCGGTGCTGGACGACTCCCTGGAGCTGGCCGACTTCGGGATCGAGGGGCACCCGGGCACCTCGAAGGGGTCGCCGGTGGAGGCGGTCTGGACCGAGGACGGGCGCTACGCCTACGTCTCGCAGTACACGATGTACGGCGAGAACTTCGGCGTCGAGGGCTTCGACGCCTGCACCCGGGACAGCGGCGTCGGACGTTCGTTCGTCTACCGCTTCGACGCGCAGGAGATGGACTGGGACCAGGTGATCGGGGTCGGCGCGGTGCCCAAGTACCTGGCGATCAGCCCGGACCAGTCACGGCTGCTGGTGAGCAACTGGTGCGACGAGACCATCTCGGTCATCGACACCGAGAAGGCCGAGGAGGTCGGCGTCATCCCGCTGTCGGCGGCACCCCGGGGCATCGTCATCATGCCCGACAACAGGACCGCCTACGCGGTGGCGATGTATGCCGAGCAGCTCTACAAGCTCGACCTCGAGGAGGGCAGCGCCGAGGTCGTGATGAGCACGGCGCTGCGACCGCGGCACCTGAACCTCGCCGACGAGGGCCGCACCCTCTACCTCACCACCAGCGCCGGCAACACGATCTTCAAGATCGACACCAGCACCGACGAGATCGTCGACCAGGTCCAGCCCGGGCTGGAGCCCCGCAGCGTCACCCTCTCCCCGGACGAGAAGGCGCTCTACGTGGTGAACTACAACGACGCCTCGGTGGCCAAGGTCCGCACCTCCGACATGGAGGTCATCGACACCGTGCCGGTGGACGCCAACCCGATCGGGATCGACTACGACCCGGTCACGAACACCGTCTGGGTCGCCTGCTACGGCGGCAGCATCTACGTCTTCGACGACCAGAGCACCCTGCTCTGACGTCCAGCCGCGTCACCTACCCTGGAAGGGTGATCCGGACCGCCCTCAGACCCGCCTGGCTGCTCCTGCTGGGGGTGCTGGTGGCCGTGGTGGTCTCCTTCTACCAGCTGGGGATGTGGCAGCTGGGGGTGAGCTCGAACCAGGCCTCCCGCGAGATGGCCGAGCGGCAGGCGGCGCGACCGACGGCGGAGCTGGGGCAGGTGACCGCCCCGCACCAGACGTTCCCCGACGACGGGGCCGGCCGGTCGGTCGGTGCCGACGGCAGCTACCGGGCAGAGCTGCAGTTCCTCGTCCCGGGACGGCTGCTCGAGGGCCAGTCCGGCTACTGGGTGGTCACCCCGCTGCGCACGGAGGCCTCCGGTGAGCCGGCGCTGCTGCCGGTGCTGCGCGGCTTCGTCACCGACCCCGCGCAGGCCACCCCGCCGCCGGCCGGCGAGGTGTCCGTCCTCGGCACGCTGGCCCCGGGGGAGTCCCCGGGCCCCGTCGACCTGCCTGAGGGTCAACGGGGGGCGATCGACACCGCCGACCTGGCCAACGACTGGGACGAGCCGATCTACAACGCCTTCCTGTTCCTGGTCGAGCAGGACCCGCCGCCGGCGACCGAAGAGCTGACGCTCGTCCCGCCCCCGGTCTTCGGCGAGAGCGGGATCGTCTGGCGCAACGTCGGCTACGCGATGCAGTGGTTCGTCTTCGCCGTCTTCGCCGTCTACATGTACGTCCGCTTCCTGCGGGACGCTTCCCGCGACCCGCGCGAGCCGGCCGACCCTGCCGACCCTGCCGACGGGCACGGTCCGGGACCGACCGGCGCGGCGCATACCGTGACCTCGACATCGACCGCCCCCGTGAAGGAGCCCACCTCATGAGCCCCCGTGCCAAGCTCACGTTCTTCCGCCTGATGGCCTTCGTGGTGGGTGTCGGCCTGCTGCTGCTGGTGGTGCACATGGTGCTGCGCTACGGCTTCGACAACGGTGCCCTGGAGTGGTGGCCCTCCCCGCACGGGTGGGTCTACATGGTCTACCTGGTGGCGACCGCGCTGCTCGGGTTCGAGCTGCGGTGGAGCCTGGGCAGGATGGTGGGCGTGATGCTCGCCGGGTGCATACCCTTCCTGTCGTTCTGGGTCGAGCACCGGGTGGCGCGCGACGCCCGCGCCCGGATCGAGGCCCGCGGATCCGACGCCGGTAGGGTTGTCGCGTGACCTCAGCACCCCCGCTCGGCCGCCGGCCGGAAACGGTGCTGGTCGTCGACTTCGGCGCCCAGTACGCCCAGCTCATCGCCCGCCGGGTCCGCGAGGCGGACTGCTACAGCGAGGTGGTGCCGCACACGATGCCGGCCGAGGAGATGCTCGCCAAGGAGCCGGCCGCGATCATCCTCTCCGGGGGACCCGCCTCGGTGTATGCGCCCGGCGCCCCCGCGCTGGACGAAGCGGTCGTCACCGCCGGGGTCCCGGTGCTGGGGATCTGCTACGGCTTCCAGGTGATGGCGCAGGCGCTCGGCGGCACCGTCGCGCGCACGGGTCGTCGTGAGTACGGCCAGACCGACGCCTCCGTCGCCGGTGCGCCGAGCACCCTCTTCACCGGGCAGCCGGAGCAGCAGGTCGTCTGGATGTCGCACGGCGACGCGGTCACCGAGGCCCCGGACGGGTGCGCGGTCACCGCCCGCACGGACGGCGCCCCGGTCGCCGCCTTCGAGGACGACGAGCGGCGTCTCTACGGGGTGCAGTGGCACCCCGAGGTGCTGCACTCCGCCCACGGGCAGCAGGTGCTGAGCAACTTCCTCACCCACGGGGCGGGGCTGTCCGGGTCGTGGACCAGCGAGAACGTGGCCGAACGGCTGGTGGAGCAGGCACGTGAGCAGATCGGTGCCGACCACGTGATCTGCGGGCTGTCCGGTGGCGTCGACTCCTCGGTGGCGGCCGCCATCGTGCAGCGGGCGGTCGGGGACCAGCTCACCTGCGTCTTCGTCGACCACGGGCTGCTCCGGCAGGGGGAGGCCGAGCAGGTGGAGACCGACTTCGTCGCGGCGACCGGGGTCGACCTGGTGGTCGTCGACGCCAGGGACCGCTTCCTGGACGCGCTGGCCGGGGTCAGCGACCCGGAGGAGAAGCGCAAGATCATCGGACGCGAGTTCATCCGCGTCTTCGAGCAGGCGGCCCGCGACATCGTCGCCGCGCACGCGCCCCGTGTCGACCGGCCCGCCGATGGGTCCGGCGAGGGTCAGCAGGACGGCGCGCAGCAGGGCGGCGCCCGCGAGGACGGCGAGCACCCGGTGCGCTGGTTGGTGCAGGGCACCCTCTACCCGGACGTGGTGGAGTCCGGCGGCGGGAGCGGCGCCGCCAACATCAAGAGCCACCACAACGTGGGCGGCCTGCCGGACGACCTGCAGTTCCAGCTCATCGAGCCGCTGCGCTCGCTGTTCAAGGACGAGGTGCGCCAGGTCGGCCTGCAGCTCGGGGTGCCCGAGGGCATCGTCTGGCGACAGCCGTTCCCCGGCCCGGGGCTGGGCATCCGCATCATCGGCGAGGTGACCGGTGACCGGCTCGACGTGCTCCGCCGGGCGGACGCCATCGCCCGGGAGGAGCTGACCGCGGCGGGGCTGGACCGGGAGATCTGGCAGTGCCCGGTGGTGCTGCTGGCCGACGTGCGCTCGGTCGGGGTGCAGGGCGACGGGCGGACCTACGGTCACCCGGTGGTGCTGCGCCCGGTCTCCTCCGAGGACGCGATGACCGCCGACTGGACGAGGCTGCCCTACGAGGTGCTGGCTCGGGTGTCCTCCCGGATCACGAACGAGGTCGAGGAGGTCAACCGGGTGGTCCTCGACGTGACCAGCAAGCCACCCGGGACGATCGAGTGGGAGTGAGGACCACGCTCGCGCTCGCGGCCGGCAAGGCGGCGCGGGTGGCGTCCCGGCTGCGCGGCGGCGGGTCCGCCCTGCCCGGGCTGGTCGCGGAGCGGATCGACCCGAAGGTGCTGGCGCACACCCTGGGATCGCTGCCCCGGGGGGTGGTCGTGGTCAGCGGCACCAACGGCAAGACCACCACCACCAAGATGCTGGTGGCGCTGCTGCGGGCGCACGACCTGGAGGTCTTCACCAACCCCACCGGTTCGAACTTCACCCGCGGGGTCATCTCCTCGCTGCTGGGGGAGGTCGGTCTCAGCGGCCGGCTGCGCGCGGACATCGCGGTCGTGGAGCTGGACGAGGCGCACGCGCTGCACTTCGCCGCCCAGGTCCCTCCGGAGCACGCCCTGCTGCTGAACGTCGCGCGGGACCAGCTGGACCGTTTCGCCGAGATCGACCACACCGCCCGGCTGCTCACCACGCTGGCCTCGGCGACCAGCCGGGGGCTCGTCCTCAACGCCGACGACTCCTTCATCTCCCGGATCCGCGACCACGCCGCGCCGGGCGTGCAGGTCGACTGGTTCGGGGTGGACCCGAGCATCGCGGACCGGCTCCCCGAGCTGCAGGAGGCGGACGTCCGCTTCGAGGCGGCGCAGGAGCGCCCGGAGCCCGGTGACGAGGACGCCCTGCTGCTGCCGGCCGACGACGGCCGCACCCTCACCGTGCGGTTCCCGGGGGAGGGCATCGCCGACGTGGGCCCGCTGCAGCTGCGGCAGCGGGGGCTGGCGGCGATGATCAACGCCACCGCCGCGAGCGCGATGGCCCGGCAGCTGCTCGGGGCGGACTTCTCCGCGGAGCGGGCGGCGCAGGCGCTGTCGACCGTCTCCCCGCCGTTCGGCCGGGGCGAGGTGATCGACGCCGGTGGTGCGCCGCTGGAGCTGGTGCTGGTCAAGAACCCCGCCGGGTTCACGGTGGCGCTGGGCACCTACGGCTCCGAGCCGGTGAGCACCATGGTCGCCATCAACGACAACTACGCCGACGGGCGGGACGTCTCCTGGCTGTACGACGTGTCCTTCGAGTCGCTGCGCGGGCAGGGGGTGACGCTCACCTCGGGGGTGCGCGCCTGGGACATGGCCCTGCGGCTGCGCTACGACGGGGTGGAGGTCGACGGCGTCGAGCCGGACCTGGACGCCGCCCTGGACCGCTTCCTGGCCCAGAACACCGGGCGACCCAGCCGGATCTTCTGCACCTACACCGCCATGATGCAGCTGCGCCGCCGGCTGGGTGACCGTTTCGGCCTGGCCCGTTTCGGAGAGGACCCGCAGCCATGACCGAGCAGCAAGGGGTGGCCGTCGCGCTGCCCGACGACGTCGCGGCGATGGCGGACGTGCCCGCCGACAAGGGCGAGGTGCACCTGGTCCATCTGTACCCGCGGGAGATGAGCATCTACGGCGACCTGGGCAACACCCGGTGCCTCGCGGCCCGGCTGCGCTGGCACGGGTACACGCCGGTGGTGCACGACCACCACCCGGGCGCCCGGTGGCCGGAGCGCGCCGACATCATCCTCGGCGGCGGTGGCCAGGACAGCGGGCAGGTACGGGTGACCGACGACCTGGCCCGGCACGCCGACCGGCTCCGCGCCCTGGCGGCCGACGGGGTGCCGATGCTGATGATCTGCGGGATGTACCAGCTGCTCGGCGAGGCGTTCATCACCGTCGAGGGGCAACGGCTGCCGGGCCTGGGCATCCTGGACGTCACCACCCGTGGCAACGCCACCCGGATGATCGGGCCGGTCGTCCTGGAGACCTCCTTCGGCCCCGTGGTCGGCTACGAGAACCACTCCGGGTCCACCGTCCTGGGGGAGGGGCAGGAGAGCTTCGGGCGGGTCCGGCACGGCCAGGGCAACAACGGCACGGACGGCACCGAGGGGGCACGGACCAGGCACGTCATCGGGTCCTACCTGCACGGCCCGATCCTGCCGGCCAACCCCGGCCTCGCCGACGGGCTTCTGGCGCTGGCGGCGCGCCGGGCCACCGGTGAGTGGGTGCCGGGTGAGGTGGACGACACCCTCGCGCACCGGGCGCACCAGGCCCAGGTGCGCAGGCTGCTGCGCACCGCCGGCTAGGTCCGGACCGCGGCCCGGCCGGGCCCGGCCCACCAGGACGCCAGGGCGGCCAGCCCGAAGGGCACCACCAGCAGGTGCGCGTAGATCGCGTACAGCAGGGCGGTGGCCGACGCCGCGCCCGGGTCCCCGCCGAGCAGGACCAGCAGACCGGCGGTGCCCACCTCGGTGATCCCCAGGCCTCCCGGGGTCACCGCGACCACGGTGAGCAGCTGGCGGAAGGTGTAAGCGCAGATGAGCTCGGCCAGCGGCAGGTCCAGGCCGACCACCCGGGCGGCGACGAGATAGAGCCCGAAGAGCAGCACGAACTGGCCCACCATGCCCAGCGTCATCAGCAGGCCACCGGAGCGGACCACGCTCTCCAGCCGCCGTCGCTGGTCACTGATCAGGTGGTCGACCCCCCGACCTCGACGCACCCGGTGGCGCACCGGGGTCAGCAGGACGCGCAGCAGCGAGGAGATCAGCGCGGCGACCCGGTCGGAGTGCACGACCAGGACCGAGACGACCACCAGGGCCGCCCCGATGCCACCGGCGACGAAGGCCCCGCGCACCACCACGTCGGGCGCCTCGATCGGCCCGGCGACCAGCACCAGGCAGCCGATGACCGGGAGCGCGATCCGGGCCAGCACGTTCCACAGCCCGGTCACCATCAGGGAGCTGGAGATCTCCCGCTTCGCGAAGCCCCAGGAGCGGTACATCAGCACCGTCGCCCCCAGCCCCAGCGCCGCCCCCAGCGGCACCAGGTTGGCGATGGTGGCGGACACGGCGTTCGCCTTGAGCGCCTGCACGTGGCCGAGCCCGGGCAGGGACCCGACCAGCACCCAGGTGTAGCTGACCAGGCCGGCGAGCAGCAGCACCCCCATCAGCACCGCGGTGCCCGGGCGGACCCGGGACAGCTGCGCCCAGATCTGTGCCCACGAGGTGTCCAGGAAGTAGGGCAGCCCGTAGGCGATGAGAAGCCCTGCGATCACCATCCCCACGGCCGAGCTGGCGACGTCGCGCCGGCGGAACCGTCGCAGCGTGGGATCGGTGTCGACATCGCCACCGACATCGACATCCGGTCCGGTCGAGACCCCTGGCCGCCCCGCCGTCATCGCGGCTCCCTGGCCGCTGACCCGGCCCGTGCCCCGGCGGACCCGAGCAGCCACCACAGGCCCACCGCGGGCAGCACCAGCGGGATGAACAGGTAGCCCTGGCCGAAGTGGCTCCACACCGTCTGGTCCGGGAACATCTGCGGTGCCAGGTAGCTCCAGGTGCCCACCACCAGGACCCCGGCCAGCTCCACCGACAGCGCGACCAGGCTCACCCACCAGGCCCGGGTTCCGCGCAGCGACAACGAGACCAGCGCCACCAGGTAGATCGCGGCCGCCACGGCGGACAGCGCGTAGGCCAGCGGCGCCTGCTCCCAGCGGGTGGAGATCTGGGCTGCGGAACGGGAGACGGTGCCGATGACGAAGATCAGGTACAGGGCCAGGATCACCCGCCCCGGCCCGTGCCGCCGGTCACCGGGGTCCGCGGTGGGCTGCCTCACAGGCCGGTCCCGACGCCATACCAGATCTGGGCGGTGCGGGCGCCCATCACGGCCACCACGAAGGCGGCCACGGCCAGCACGAAGGTGCTCCACCGGGTGGGCTCCTGCTGTGCCCAGATCAGCCCGAGGGCGGGCAGCAGCAGGATGGTGACCAGGTAGGCCCACAGCTCCCACGCCGGTCCCACCGGGCTCGCCCCACCCAGCTGACGCCCCAGGTAGGCCGCGCAGTAGGCGACGACCGCGGCCTGCAGCACCCAGCTCAGGCCGACGGTGAACCGCCCCGGGGGCCGTCCGTTGAGACCCGCGACCAGGCAGACGAGAGCCACCAGCAGCCCCCCCACCAGCAGGCCCAGCGTCGGCGCGTCCAGGTATGCCGAGGAACCGCCGGACGTGGCAGCACCGGCCAGGACGTCGTGGTTCACGGCTCCAGGGTAGGTGTCCGGGGCCTGCGCGACCGAACGGGCACGCAGGGGGGCGGCGACGTCGGTGCGGCTGCCTAGGATGGGTGGACGATGAGCGGCGTCTTCGACCACCTTCCTTTTGACCAGCCCGTCCCCTCGATGGGTACCTCCGCGGCCAGTGGGCACGCGGGGCACGAGGCGCACGGGGGACAGGTCGACGCCCGGGGGGTGCCGTCCTGGGCCGTCTCCGGCGACGACCCGGAGGGCGGCGGGGACACCGGCCCCGCGGCGCGCGGCCGACGGGGCCCGTCCGTGCAGGAGCTGCTCGCCGGGCTGAACGAGCCGCAGCAGGAGGCGGTGCGGCACGAGGGCAGCCCGCTGCTGATCGTGGCCGGCGCGGGCTCGGGCAAGACCCGGGTGCTCACCCACCGGATCGCCTACCTGCTCGAGCGCCGGCACGTGCACCCCGGGCAGGTGCTGGCGATCACCTTCACCAACAAGGCGGCCGCCGAGATGCGGGAGCGGGTGCAGGCCCTGGTCGGGCCGCGGGCGAAGGCGATGTGGGTGTCCACCTTCCACTCGGCCTGCGTGCGGATCCTGCGCCGGGAGGCCCAGACGGTCGGTCTGAAGTCCTCTTTCTCCATCTACGACGCCGCCGACAGCCAGCGGCTGATGGGCCTGGTCATCCGGGACCTCGACCTGGACCCGAAGCGCTACCCGGCGCGTGCCTTCCTGGCGAAGGTCTCCTCCGCCAAGAACGAGCTGGTCGACGAGGAGGACTTCGCCGCGCAGGTCGGCGGCAACACCTACGAGCAGAAGGTCGCCGAGGCGTACACCTCCTACCAGCGGCGGCTGCGGGCCGCCAACGCGCTCGACTTCGACGACATCATCACCACCACCGTGCACCTGCTGCGCGCCTTCCCCGCGGTCCGGGAGCACTACCGTCGCCGCTTCCGGCACGTGATGGTGGACGAGTACCAGGACACCAACCACGCCCAGTACGCCCTGGTGCGCGAGCTGGTCGGGTTCGAGGGGGACATCGTGGACGGGGGGACCCGTGCGCTGCCACCGGCCGAGCTCTGCGTCGTCGGCGACGCGGACCAGTCCATCTACGCCTTCCGTGGGGCCACGATCCGCAACATCGTGGAGTTCGAGGAGGACTACCCGCAGGCCCGGACCATCCTGCTCGAGCAGAACTACCGCTCCACCGCGACCATCCTGTCGGCGGCCAACGCGGTGATCGCCCGGAACCCCCAGCGTCGGGACAAACGCCTGTGGACCGACGAGGGCGCCGGGCAGCCCATCGTGGGCTACGTCGGCGACAGCGAGCACGACGAGGCCTCCTTCGTGGTGCGCCGGATCGACCAGCTCGCCGACGAGCGCGGCGTGCGACCGGGTGACGTGGCGGTCTTCTACCGCACCAACGCGCAGTCCCGGGCCCTGGAGGAGGTGCTGGTCCGCACCGGGCTGCCGTACAAGGTCGTCGGCGGCACCCGATTCTACGAGCGGCGCGAGATCAAGGACGCGCTCGCCTACCTGCGGGTGCTCGCCAACCCGGCGGACGACGTGAACCTGCGGCGTATCCTCAACACCCCCAAGCGGGGGATCGGGGACCGGGCCGTGGCGGCGGTGGGGGTGCTGGCCGAGCGGGAGCGGATCGCCTTCGTCGCGGCGCTGGGCCGGGCCGGCGACGCCCCCGGGATCGCCTCCCGGTCGGTCACCGCGATCACCGGCTTCACCCGGCTGCTCGAGGAGCTGGGCGAGCTCGCCGCGGCGCCGGACACCGGTCTCGGCGAGCTCACCGAAGCGGTGCTGGAGCGGACCGGCTACCTGGCCGAGCTGCGGGCCAGCCACGACCCGCAGGACGAGACGCGGGTGGAGAACCTCACCGAGCTGGTCACGGTCGCGCGGGAGTTCGACGACAACTACCCCGAGGGGGGTCTCGTCGACTTCCTCGAGCAGGTCTCGCTGGTCGCGGACGCCGACCAGATCCCGGACGGCAGCGACGGCCAGGACGCGGGGGAGGTGACCCTGATGACGCTGCACACGGCCAAGGGCCTGGAGTTCCCGGTGGTCTTCCTGACCGGCCTCGAGGACGGCACCTTCCCGCACCAGCGGAGCCTGGACGACCCCGCCGAGCTGGAGGAGGAGCGCCGGTTGGCCTACGTCGGCATCACCCGGGCCCGTGAGCAGCTGCACCTATCCCGGGCCGGCAGCCGGGCCGCCTTCGGCACCCCGCAGTGGTACCCGGCCTCCCGTTTCCTCGACGAGATCCCGGCCGAGCTGGTGAGCTGGGAGCGCACGGACGCCGACCGGATGAGCATGCAGGGACGGCGCTCGGCGTCCGAGGGGCTGTCCTGGTCCTCGGGCTGGTCCGGGGGCCGCGCGCCGGCGGTGCGCCTGGACCCTCGCGGGAGTGCGCCGAAACGGGCGCGCAGCGACGAGGAGGAGGCGCAGCTGGCCGGGCTCGGCGCCGGTGACCGGGTGACCCACGACAGCTTCGGTCTGGGCACCGTGGTCCGGGTCGAGGGCACCGGTCGGCACGCCATGGCGCACGTCGACTTCGGCGAGGCCGGGGTCAAGCGGCTGCTGGTGCGGGTGGCGCCCCTGGTCCGCCTCTGAGGGGACCCGCCGTCGGTGAGGGGACCGCTGCGATAGTGTGCGGCGCAGGCCGCCGACGGCTCTCCTCGCGAGGTGCCGGCCTGGTGACCGCGCACCCGCCGGAGCACCTCCGGTCACCGATCACACCGATGGGAAGCTGACTCGTGGATCTGTTCGAATACCAGGCACGTGACCTCTTCGAGAAGCACGGGGTCCCCGTGCTGGCGGCCGAGGTCGTGACCGACGCCGCGGACGCCGCCGCCGCCGCCGAACGGGTGGGCGCGGACAGTGGCGGCGTCGTGGTCGTCAAGGCCCAGGTCAAAGTCGGAGGCCGCGGCAAGGCCGGTGGGGTCAAGCTGGCCAAGACCCCGCAGGAGGCCACCGAGGCCGCCGAGGCCATCCTCGGGATGGACATCAAGGGCCACACCGTCAACGCGGTGATGATCGCCCAGGGCGCCAAGATCGCCGAGGAGTACTACTTCTCTCTGCTGCTGGACCGGGCCAACCGCTCGCTGCTGGCCATGTGCAGCAAGGAGGGCGGGATGGACATCGAGACGCTGGCGGAGGAACGCCCGGAGGCGCTGGCCCGGGTCGCGGTGGACGCCAACACCGGGATCGACGACGTCACCGCCCGGCGGATCCTCACCGAGGCCGGCTTCGAGACCTCCGACGTCGACGCGATCGCGCCGGCGCTGGTCCGGCTGTGGGACGTCTACAAGGGTGAGGACGCGACCCTGGTCGAGGTGAACCCGCTGGTCAAGACCGAGGACGGCACCGTGCTCGCGCTCGACGGCAAGGTCACCCTGGACGCCAACGCGGACTTCCGGCACGAGGGTCACGCCGATCTGGCCGACACCGAGGCCGCGGACCCGCTCGAGGCCAAGGCCGCTGCGCTCGGTCTCAACTACGTCAAACTCGACGGCAACGTCGGCATCATCGGCAACGGCGCCGGGCTGGTCATGTCCACCCTGGACGTCGTCGCCTACGCCGGTGAGGAGCACACCGCCGGCGCCGCGACCCCCGCCAACTTCCTGGACATCGGTGGCGGCGCCTCCGCAGAGGTGATGGCCAACGGTCTGGACGTCATCCTCGGCGACGAGCAGGTGAAGTCCGTCTTCGTCAACGTCTTCGGCGGCATCACCTCCTGCGACGCCGTCGCCAACGGCATCGTGTCCGCCCTGCAGATGCTCGGCGACGACGCGACCAAGCCGCTGGTGGTCCGCCTGGACGGCAACAACGTCGAGGAGGGGCGCCGCATCCTGGCGGAGGCGGCCCACCCCCTCGTCACCATCGAGGCGACCATGGACGGTGCCGCCCGGCGGGCCGCCGAGCTGGCCGCGAACTGACCCACCACACAGGCGAAGGAAACAGGGACACCACCATGGCGATCTTTCTGAACAACGACTCCAGGGTCATCGTGCAGGGCATGACCGGCTCCGAGGGGATGAAGCACACCCAGCGGATGCTGCGCTCGGGCACCACCGTCGTCGCCGGCGTCAACCCGCGCAAGGCGGGCACCACCGTTGACTTCGAGGACGGCGTCCAGGTGCCGGTGCACGGCTCCGTTGCCGAGGCGATGGAGGCGACCGGGGCGAACGTCTCCGTCCTCTTCGTCCCGCCGGCCTTCACCAAGGCGGCCGTCGTCGAGGCGGTCGACGCCGGCATGCCGCTGGCCGTGGTCATCACCGAGGGCGTCCCGGTGCAGGACACCGCCGAGTTCTACGCCTACGCGCAGGACAAGGGCGGCACCCGGATCATCGGCCCCAACTGCCCGGGCCTGATCAGCCCCGGCCAGTCCAACGCCGGCATCATCCCCGCCGACATCACCGGTCCCGGCCGGGTCGGGCTGGTCTCCAAGTCCGGCACGCTGACCTACCAGATGATGTACGAGCTGCGGGAGATCGGCTTCTCCACGGCGGTCGGCATCGGTGGTGACCCGATCATCGGCACCACCCACATCGACTGCCTGCAGGCCTTCCAGGACGACCCGGACACCGACGCCATCGTGATGATCGGCGAGATCGGCGGGGACGCCGAGGAGCGCGCCGCGGCCTACATCAAGGACAACGTCACCAAGCCGGTCGTCGGCTACGTGGCCGGCTTCACGGCCCCGGAGGGCAAGACGATGGGCCACGCGGGCGCCATCGTCTCCGGCTCCTCCGGCACCGCCCAGGCCAAGAAGGAAGCGCTCGAGGCGGCCGGCGTGAAGGTCGGCAAGACCCCCTCCGAGACCGCCCGGCTCATGCAGGAGGTCGTCGCCGGCCTCGGCTGACGGCATACCGGACCCGCACGGGGTCGACGCACCGGCACCGGGGCGTCGACCCCGTGCGGCGTCCCCGGGCGTGCCGGACCTGCCCCGGCGCGCCTCCCCGGCCGGGTCGTCCCGGTCCCCGAGCATAGGAACGATGACTGTGGTGGAGCGCGCGACCCGAAACCGGGCGCAGACAGAGCCGGGGCGTGACCCGGCGGCCGGACGGGGCGGGCCGCCCCTCCGGCGCCTGGCCGACCTCGCCGGCGCCGCCCTCGCGGGCTGTGTCTGCGTGCTGGTGGGCGTGGTCGCGATCGCCCTGCCCACGATCCTGACCTGGGCGGTGGACACCCGCAGCACCGCCACCCTCGGGCAGACGCTGGGGGTCGCCGTCGACGTCTGGGCGCTGGCCCACCGCGCCGAGATCCGCACCCCCGGGGCCGATCTCGTCATCGCGCCGCTGCTGCTCACCGCGGTGCCGCTGCTGCTGTGCTGGTATGCCGCGCGCCAGGTGGTGCTGGGACGCCCGGCCGCCCGGACCCCGAGGGTCGGCGGCTGGCGGGCGGCCTGGGCTGCGCTGAACGGGGCCGACGCCCTCACCTTCGTGCTCGGCTACCTGCTGGCCGGCCTGCTGGTGGCGCACCTGTCCGGGGTCGGGATCGCCG
Organism: Serinicoccus shuyuelongi; assembly: GCF_045032955.1. NCBI lineage: Bacteria > Bacillati > Actinomycetota > Actinomycetes > Micrococcales > Ornithinimicrobiaceae > Serinicoccus > Serinicoccus shuyuelongi. The sequence goes on from NZ_JBJFZU010000010.1 coordinate 138,665, forward strand.
TGGTCCGGCTCAGCACCCTGGTGCCCGGCGCGGTGCTGGTGCCGACGGTCGCGGTCGCCCTCGTCTGGTGGGGCCAGCACCGCCGGGAGCAGCACCCGAGCGTGGGTGCCGGGCTGGCCTGGGTGCGGGGCCGCACCCCGGTCCTGGTGCGCCGGGCGCTGCCGCCGGCGGGGGAGGTGCTGCTCGCGCTGGCTACCCTGTGCTTCCTGCTGGTGCTGGGCCTGCTGCTGCTGCGGGGGGAGCGCATCCTCACCCTGTACGACTCGCTGGACGCTGGGCTGGTCGGCACCCTGACGCTGACCCTGGGTCAGCTGCTGGCGCTGCCGAACCTGATGGTGTGGGCGCTGGCCTGGCTCACCGGGTCCGGGGTCACGGTGGGCACCGTGCACGTCGACTGGACCCGGTCGACGCCGGGCGACCTGCCGCTGCTGCCGGTGCTGGGCGCGCTGCCCGAGCCCGGCGCCCTGCCGCCCGGGCTGTGGGCGGCCGTCGGGGTGCCGGTGCTGGCCGGTGCCTGGATCGGCTACCGGAGCGCCTCCTCGGCGTCCCGGCTATCGTCCTGGTGGACCAAGGCCCGGACCACGCTGGCCTCCTGCGCCGTGGTGGCGCTGGTCGTGCTGGTGTTTTCCTGGGCGGCCACCGGTGGGCTCACCCCAGGACTGCTCGGCACCGTCGGGGTGGAGCCGTGGCGGGTGGCCGGGCTGCTCCTGGCCGAGCTCGTGACCGGCGGCCTGCTGATGATGTCCGTGCTGCACCTGACCGGGCGGCGGCTCTGAGCACGGAGACCGGTCGGCCGCCCGCCCGCGTGGTGGTCCTCGTCTCCGGCTCCGGGACCCTGCTGCAGGCGGTGCTGGACGCTGCGCAGGACCCCGGCTACGGGGTGCAGGTGGTCGCGGTGGGCGCGGACCGGGACGACATCGAGGGGCTGCGACGGGCCGCCGCCCGGCACGTCCCCACCTTCGTGGAGAGGCTGCGCGACCACCCCGACCGGGCGGCCTGGGACGCCGCGCTCGCCGACCGGATCGGGGCATACCGGCCCGACCTGGTGGTCTCGGCGGGCTTCATGAAGATCCTCGGGTCCGCGGTGCTGGCCACCCACCGGGTGGTCAACACCCATCCGGCGCTGCTGCCCAGCTTCCCTGGTGCGCATGCCGTGCGGGACGCCCTCGCGCACGGCGTCACGGTCACCGGCTGCACCCTGCACGCGGTGGACGCCGGGGTGGACACCGGACCGATCCTGGCCCAGCGCGCCGTCGAGGTCCGGGCCGGGGACACCGAGTCCAGCCTGCACGAGCGGATCAAGGTGGCCGAGCGGGAGCTCCTGGTCACGGCCCTACCCGGGCTGGCGCGCGTGCACCCGCTCGATCAGCCCTAGCCCCTCCCGCTCCGTCGCCAGGACCTCCAGGCCGAGCGCGCGGACCACCCGCAGCGGCCGTCGTCGGAAGTGCTCCCCCTGCACCGGCACGCTCACCGTCTCGGCGAGAGCCTGACCGGCCCGCAGCCACCACGGGGCCGCCGCCACGTGGTCGGCCAGCAGCAGCGAGCCCCCGGGCCGCAGCACCCGCACCATCTCGGCGAGGGCGGCCTCCTCGTCGGGCACGCAGCACAGGGTGAAGGTGCTGAGCACCGTGTCGAACGCGTCGTCGGCCGCCTCCAGCGCACCGGCGTCGCCGTGCACGAAGGCCACCTCCAGACCCAGGCGTCGTGCCCTGGCCCGGGCCTGCTCCAGCATCGGATCGCTGCGCTCGAGACAGGTGAGGTCGGTCCCGGCGGGGTAGTGGGCGAGGTTGGCGCCGGTGCCGACACCGACCTCCAGCACGCGCCCGTGCACCCGCCCGGCCACCCAGGGACGGCTCGGGGCCAGGAACCGCCGCTCCACCCCGGCCGACAGGTCGTCGTAGCGGGCCGCCAGCCGGTCCCAGTGCCGCGCGTGCCGGGACTCCATGGCACGAACCTAGCTTCGACGGCGCACGGACGGGGCTAGACTGGCGGCACACGACTGGCGCGGGTGGGGCACCACCGGGAAGTGACACGCGTGGACATCGCCCGCCTGGGTGTCCGCACCGCAGCACCGTCCACCGACGGTCCCGGCGACCGTCGACCCCCGCACCGAGGAGCGACCCCACGTGAGCACGTCCACCCCGCCCAGGACCGACGAGCGGCGCCCGGTCCGCCGGGCCCTCGTCTCCGTCTTCGACAAGACCGACCTCGACGACCTGGTCACCGGCCTGCACCGGCACGGGGTCGCGCTGGTCTCGACCGGTGGCTCGGCCGCCCGCATCGCCGAGCTGGGCCTGCCCGTCACCCGGGTCGAGGAGCTCACCGGCTTCCCCGAGTGCCTGGACGGCCGGGTGAAGACCCTGCACCCCCGGGTGCACGCCGGGCTGCTCGCCGACACCACCGACCCCGAGCACCTGCGGCAGCTCGACGAGCTCGACATCGAGGCCTTCGACCTGGTGGTCTGCAACCTCTACCCGTTCAGCGAGACGGTCGCCTCCGGCGCCGGACCGCAGGAGTGCGTGGAGAAGATCGACATCGGCGGGCCCTCCATGGTCCGGGCCGCGGCGAAGAACCACCGCAGCGTCGCCGTGGTCACCAGCCCCGCGGCATACCCCGAGGCGCTGGCGGCGGTCACTGGCGGCGGCTTCACCCTGGGTCAGCGGGTGCGCCTCGCGGCGGAGGCCTTCGCGCACACCGCGAGCTACGACGTCGCCGTCGCGTCCTGGATGCTGGCCCGGGCGGACGAGGGCACGGCCGGGTCCTCGGACGAGGTCGCCTTCCCCGCGTGGATGGGTGCCACCTGGCAGCGGGGACCGGTGCTGCGCTACGGCGAGAACCCGCACCAGCGGGCCGCGCTCTACACGGCGGAGGCCACCGGGGCAGGCCTCGCCCAGGCCGAGCAGCTGGGCGGCAAGGAGATGTCCTACAACAACTACCTCGACGCCGACGCCGCCCGCCGGGCCGCCCACGACCACGGCGACCGGCCGACGGTGGCGATCATCAAGCACGCGAACCCCTGCGGCATCGCGGTCGGGGAGGACGTCGCGCAGGCGCACGCCAAGGCGCACGCCTGCGACCCCGTCTCCGCCTTCGGCGGCATCATCGCCACCAACCGTCCGGTCACCGAGGCGATGGCCCGGCAGGTGGCCGAGGTCTTCACCGAGGTCGTGGTGGCCCCCGACTTCGAGGCGGCTGCGCTGGAGGTGCTCGCGGCGAAGAAGAACCTGCGCCTGCTCAAGGTCCCCGCCCCCACCCGCGGCGGCGTCGAGGTGCGCCCCGTCTCCGGCGGACTGCTGGTGCAGGAGGTCGACACCGTGGACGCCGAGGTCGAGCACGGTGGTGACGAGGCCGCGCGCTGGCGCCTGGTCGCCGGGCAGCCCGCCGACGAGGCGACCCTCGCGGACCTGCAGCTGGCCTGGCGTGCGGTCCGCGCCGCCAAGTCCAACGCCATCCTGCTGGCCCACGACGGGGCGTCGGTGGGCGTCGGCATGGGCCAGGTCAACCGGGTCGACTCCTGCCACCTGGCGGTGAGCCGGGCGGGTGAGCGGGCGGCCGGGTCGGTGGCGGCCTCGGACGCCTTCTTCCCCTTCGCCGACGGCCTGCAGGTGCTGCTGGAGGCCGGGGTGCGGGCGGTCGTCGCCCCGGGGGGCTCGGTGCGGGACGAGGAGGTCGTGGCCGCCGCGGCCGCCGCCGGCGTCACCACCTACTTCACCGGCACCCGCCACTTTGCCCACTGAGCAGGACGGGCCGGACGAGCGACACGAACAGCAGCACGACCAGCGACACGAGCAGGAGCCCGGCTCCCGGCGGACCCCGGGCCCGACCCTCACCCCCCTGCTGGCCGCCGCCCTCTGCGGGGCCGTGCTGCCCGTCCAGGCCCGGGTCAACGGGACCCTGTCGGAGCAGGTCTCCGCGCTCCCGGCGGCCACCATCTCCTTCGGCACCGGGCTGGTGCTGCTGACCTGCCTGCTCGCGGTGCCGGGCATCCGGGCCCGGGCGGCCCGGGTGCCGCGCGCCCTGGCGCAGGGGCGGCTGCGCTGGTGGCAGGTGCTCGGCGGGGTCGGCGGCGGCGCGCTGGTCGCCAGCCAGACGTATGCCGTCCCGCAGGTCGGGGTGACCGCCTTCCTCATCGCGGTGATCGGCGGGCAGGCCGCCAGCGCGCTGCTGGTCGACCGGTGGGGACTGGGCCCGGGTCCGCCGCAGCCGCTGCGGACGACCCGGGTGCTGGCGGCGCTGCTGGCGGTGACCGGGGTGGCCGTCGCGGCGAGTGCGCCCGGGCGGGCGGCGGCGGGGGAGGGGAGCGGTCTGGCGCTGCTGGTCCCGCTGGCGGTGGTGCTGCTGGCCGGTGCCGGGACCTCGGTCCAGCAGGCCTTCAACGGGGTGGTCACGACGGTGAGCCGGGACCCGCTGGCGACCGCCTGGTTCAACTTCGTCACCGGCACCCTCACCCTGGTGGTGCTGGGTGGGGCCGCCCTGGTGGTCGGCGGTCAGGGTCCCCGGGCCGTGGACGGCCTGCCGTGGTGGGCCTGGACCGGGGGGATGATGGGGGTGCTCTTCATCGCGCTCGCCGCGTGGGCCGTGCAGCACGTGTCGGTGCTCGTCTTCGCCCTGGTGACCGTCAGCACGCAGCTGCTGGTGGGCTTGCTGACGGATGCCGCCGACCCGGTCAGCCGGGCGCTGCTCGGGCCCCAGGTGCTGCTGGGCGTGGGGCTCGCGCTGGTGGCCTCGGTCGGCGCCGCGCTGAGCCGGCCGGCGCAGCGCGCCCGGGATCTCCCCGGCGCGGGGGCGGCGGCTGCCGCCCGGCGGCGCTAGGGTCGGGCCATGGCCACTCTCGTGATCACCGTCATCGGCGACGACCGTCCCGGTCTGGTCAGTGCCCTGGCCGACGTCGTCGCGGAGCACTCCGGCAGCTGGGGGCGCAGCCAGCTGGCCCGCCTCGCGGGCACCTTCGCCGGGATCGTCACCGTGGACGTGCCCGGCAACCGGGTGGACGCCCTGCGGGCAGCGATCGGCGGCCTGGGCGGGGTGCTGGAGACCACTGTGCGGGTGGCGCCGGACCCGGACGCCACCGAGGGCGCCGCCGCGGAGGGACCGGTGCTGCACCTGGACCTGATCGGGAACGACCGGCCGGGCATCGTGCGGGAGATCACCGGGACGCTCGCCGCGCACCGGGTGTCGGTCGAGGACCTGCAGACCAAGGTGGTCCCGGCGCCGCAGGCGGGTGGGGACCTCTTCACCGCGCGGGCCGCCGTGCGCGCGCCCGCCGGTGCCGACCTGGGGGCGCTGCGGGAGGCCCTGGAGCACCTCGCCGGGGAGCTGCTCGTCGACCTGAGCTTCGAGGCCCAGGACCTCGCCGACTGGGAGTAACCGGCCGACACCGCGCGTCGGCGGGGGGTCGCGGTGCCGCCTGCGGCCGCGCCCTAGACTCGCGGGCATGAGCGCGACGATCCTGGACGGCAAGGCTGTGCACGCCACGATCAAGGACGAGCTGAGGGGGCGGCTCGCCCGGCTCGCCGAGCAGGGCGTCGTCCCTGGACTGGCCACCGTGCTGGTCGGGGACGACCCGGCCAGCACCTGGTACGTCGGCGCCAAGCACAAGGACTGCGCCGAGATCGGGATCGCCTCGGTGCGCCGCGACCTGCCGTCCGGCACCGGCCAGCAGGAGGTGCTCGACGTGGTGGACGAGCTCAACGCCGACCCCGCGGTGACCGCCGTCCTGGTGCAGCAGCCCACCAGGCTGGACGAGTTCGCCATCCTGTCCCGGGTGGACCCGGCCAAGGACGTGGACGGGCTGCACCCGGCCAACCTCGGCGCCCTGGTGATGGGGGAGCCGGCCCCGCTGCCCTGCACCCCGGTCGGCTGCGTCGAGCTGCTGCGCCGGTACGACGTGCCCCTGGCCGGTGCCGACGTGGTGGTGATCGGTCGCGGGCTGACCGTCGGCCGGCCGCTAGGCCTCATCCTCACCCGCCGCAGCGAGAACGCCACCGTGACCCTCTGCCACACCGGGACCCGCGACCTGGCCGGCCACGTCGCGCGCGCCGACATCGTGGTGTCCGCCGCCGGGGTGCCCGACCTGGTCACCCCGGACATGGTCCGGCCCGGTGCCGCGGTGCTCGACGTGGGGGTCGCCCGGCGCGACGGCCGGATCGCCGGAGACGTCCACCCGGACGTCCGCGAGGTCGCCGGCTGGGTCAGCCCCAACCCCGGCGGGGTCGGCCCGATGACCCGCGCGATGCTGCTGCGCAACGTCGTCGAGGCGGCGGAGGCGTCGCTCGCGGCCCGGGGCGGCGCTACTGCGTGAGCACGTGAGCACCGAGGAGGAGCCCGGCGCTGCCGGGCCGGGCGTCCCGCGGCAGCCCCTGGGCCTGTGGTGGCTCGGCGTGCTCGGCCTGGGGACCGCGGTGACGCTGCTCGTCTCGCAGAACCTGCGCGCCTACGGGTATGCCATGGGCGCCACCCTGGGCGTGCTCGCGCTGCTGCGCGCTGTGCTGCCCGGCCACCGGGTCGGCGGGCTGGTCGTGCGCGGCCGCGCCGTGGACGTCGCGACCCTGCTGCTGCTGGGCGCGTCGATCGCGGCGCTGTCCTTCACCCTGCGCCTGGGCTAGGGCCCCGACCGGTCCGAGGTCGACGACCTCGGACCCGGCCGAGGACCCGGACCTCAGATCAGACCGAGGTCGGTGACCGCCTGGCGCTCCTCGGCGAGCTCGGAGGTGGAGGCGTCGATCTTCCCGCGGGAGAAGTCGTCGATCTCCAAGCCCTGGACGATCTCCCAGTCGCCGTCCCGGGTGGTGACCGGGAAGGAGCTGATCAGGCCCTCCGGCACCCCGTAGGAGCCGTCGGAGCGGACCGCCATGGACACCCAGTCGCCGGCCGGCGAGCCGCGCAGCCAGTCCCGGGTGTGGTCGATGGTGGCGGAGGCGGCGGACGCCGCGGAGGACGAGCCACGGGCCTCGATGATCGCGGCACCCCGCTTGGCCACGGTCGGGATGAAGGTGTTCTCCAACCAGTCCTGGTCGTCCACCGCGGCGGCGGCGTTGCGGCCGGCGACCTCCGCGTGGAACAGGTCGGGGTACTGGGTGGCCGAGTGGTTGCCCCAGATGGTCATGTGGCTGACGTCGGTGACGGGGGCGCCGACCTTGGCGGCCAGCTGGGCGATCGCGCGGTTGTGGTCGAGCCGGGTGAGGGCGGTGAACCGCTCGGCCGGGATGTCCGGGGCGTTGCTCATCGCGATCAGCGCGTTGGTGTTGGCCGGGTTGCCGGTGACCGTGACCCGGACGTCCTCGGCCGCGTGCGCGTTCAGGGCCTTGCCCTGGGCGGTGAAGATCGCCCCGTTCGCCTCGAGCAGGTCGGCGCGCTCCATCCCCTTGGACCGCGGGCGGGCACCGACCAGCAGAGCCACGTTGACCCCGTCGAAGACGACGTTCGGGTCGTCACCGATCTCGATGCCGGCCAAAGCCGGGAAGGCGCAGTCGTCGAGCTCCATCACGACGCCCTCGAGGGCACCCAGCGCGGGAGTGATCTCCAGCAGCCGCAGCTCGATCGGGGTGTCCTTGCCGAACAGCTCGCCCGAGGCGAGACGGAAGAGCAGGCTGTAGCAGATCTGACCGGCCGCGCCGGTGACCGCGACCTTGACGGGGGTGTTCACGAGGGATGACCTTCCTTCGACAGCGGGCGGGGAGGCGTCGTCGCGTGGCTCCACGGGGGACCGGGGGCGTCGACGCCGCTGCCGCCGACGCTAGCATCACCGTCCTGCGCCGTCGTCGTCACTGCCGCGAGGCGCTAGCGTGGCCGTGACCGGCACCGGTCAGCGTGGTCGACCCGGCCCCTCGGTGCCCGCAGGAAGGAGACGCGCGGTGGCTCTCATCGACATGATCAGGTCGGTGCTGCGCGGTGGCCGGCACCGGCCGGCACCGGCAGCGGAACCGGCACCGTCACTGCCCGAGCAGGGACGGCCGACGGTCCGACAGGGATCGCGCCAGCAGGGATCGCGGACCCCCGCGTCCGAGGTCGAGGCGGCGACGCCCGTGCCGGCGGCGGGGGCACCTGGGCAGCGGCTGCGTCGGCATACCGTGCTCCCTGGACAGACCCTGGAGGAGGTCGCCCGGCAGCACGGGGTGAGCGCCGCCGGGGTGGCCGAGCTGAACGGCATCGAGCAGCCCGAGCTCATCTACCCCGGGCAGGTCTTCCGGGTCCCCGACGCCGAGGAGCCTCAGCCGGTCAACGGGTAGTCGGCCACCGTCCGCCACAGGCCGTCCCCGTCGTGGGCGTAGAGCCGGAAGCCGGTCGCCGGCCAGCCGCAGCTGAAGGCGGCGAGATCCAGGAAGGCGCGGTCCAGGACCGGCTCGGCCAGGCCGTGCGCCAGGGTCACGTGCGGGTGGTAGGGGAACTCGAGCTCGCGGACCACCGGGCCGGAGCGCACCGCCCGCTCCAGCCGTTCGCAGCCGGCCACCCCCTTCGCGACCTGGACGAAAACCACGTCCGAGACCGGGCGGAAGGTGCCGGTGCCGCGCAGCAGCACCTCGAACGGCGGGTGGCTCGCCGCCACCCGGGACAGGTGCCCGGTCAGCGCCTCGAGGACGCTCTCGGGGACCGGGGTGGGGGGCAGCAGCGTGATGTGGGTGGGGATGTGCTGGGCATGGTCCTCGCCGTACCCGGTCCGCAGCCGCTGCAGGTGGCCACCCCACGGTTCGGGGACGGGCAGCGCCACACCGACGACCACGTCGGTGCCCGGCTCACGCGTGGGCTGCGGTGTGCTCACCCGCTCCACCCTACTGCCGGCCCCCGCGCCGCACCGGGTCAGGCGACCGACCGGGCGGCCCCCCGGATGGCGTGCGTGTAGTGCTCGACCAGCTGGTCCACCAGCGCGGGCCAGGAGCGCTCCTCCACCCGGTGGCGGCCGGCCGCCCCCAGCCGAGCCCGCAGCGCGGCGGCGTCGGTGCCCTCGGACCCGACCAGCGGCAGCACCGCCTCCCGGAGCGCGCCCCGCCGTTGCGGGTCGAAGAGGTCGCCGGTGCGGCCGGGCTCGATCAGGTCCACCGGGCCGCCGCTGCGGGGCGCCACCACCGGCAGGCCGGTGGCCGAGGCCTCCTGCAGGGTCTGGCCGAAGGTCTCCCGGGTGCCGGTGTGCACGAAGACGTCGAAGGCGGCATAGGCGTGCGCGAGCTCCTGGCCCTCCTGCCGGCCCAGGAAGACGGCACCGGGGAGCTGGGCCTGGAGCATCTCCCGGCTCGGTCCCTCCCCGACCAGCACCAACCGGGTGCCGGGGATGCCGGCCAGCTCGGTGAGCCGGTGCAGCTCCTTCTCCGGTGCCAGCCGGCCCACGTAGCCGAGCAGGGTCTCGCCGCGAGGCGCGAGCCGGTCCCGCAGGGCGGTGGTGGCAGGCTCCCGGCGCCGGTCCGGGTGGAACAGGTCCGCGTCGACCCCGCGACCCCAGAGCGCGATCCGCGGCACCTGGTGCTCGGCCAGGTCCCGCAACGCCGAGGTGGAGGGCGCCAGCGTCAGGTCCGCCTGCTCGTGGATCCGGCGGATCCACCGCCAGGTGGCCCGCGCCGTGAGCTCGCCCGCGGGGCCGGCGTGCTGGCGGATGTAGGACGGCATGTCGGTCTGGTAGATCGCCACCGACGGGATCCCGAGCGCCCGCGCCGCGGTGAGCCCGCGCATCCCCAGCACGAAGGGCGAGGCGACGTGCATCACGTCCGGACGGAAGCGGTGCAGCACCGTCTCGATCTCGTAGGAGGGCAGCCCGACGCGGAACTGGCGCACCGGGACGCTGGTGACGGCGTGCACCGGGAAGCCCGCGTAGTGCTCCGGCGTCATCACCGGGCTCCAGGGGCTGGTACCCGGGGCGATGACCAGGGCCTCGTGGCCCTGGTCGCGCAGGCACTCCAGCACCTTGCAGACACTGGTCGTGACGCCGTTCAGCGCCGGGAGGAAGGACTCGGTGACGATCGCGACCCGCACGTGCTCGAGCCTGCCGGAGGTGGGGGTGTCCCCGGCGGCCTCCGGGGGTGTGTCCGATGACCGGCGGGTGAGCAGATGGTGTCCGATGCCGTCCCGCACCCGCCGTCGGCCGGCCCGCTCGGGGGCGTGCCGGGGAGTGGGGTGGGCGCTCACGTCAGGTCCTCCCGTCCCAGCCGCTGCAGCGCGGCCACCACCGAGCGCACGTCCTGACAGCGCCCGCGGGTGGTGACCAGCAGCGCGTCGGGGGTGTCGACGACCACGATGTCCTCGACGCCGAGGGTGACCACGGTCCGGCCGCTGTGGGCGGCGACGACCCCGGTGGAGTCCTCGGAGAGCACGTCGCCGGCGGGTCCGAGGACCCGCAGGCCGGGGTGATCCTCACTCTCTTCCAGCAGGGTGGCCAGCGAGGCGAAGTCGCCCACGTCGTCCCAGGGGAAGTGCGCGGGGACCACGCTGACCTGCCCGGCCCGGGCTGCCGGTTCGGCGACCGCGTGGTCGATGGCGATGTCGTCCAGCGAGGCCCACAGCTGCTCCAGCTGCCCGGGGTCGGCCGCGATGTCGCGCAGCACCCGGGTCATCTCCGGCCGCTGTGCGGCCAGCAGGTCCAGCAGGGTGGAGGCGCGCACCACGAAGATCCCCGCGTTCCACAGGTGGTCGCCCTCGGCCAGGTAGGCCTCCGCGCGCTCGCGGTCCGGCTTCTCGACGAAGGTCTCGACGTGGCGCACGTCCGGCGCCCCCTCCAGCGGCCGGTCCCGTCCGACCTTGACGTACCCGAAGCCGGTCGAGGGGTAGTCGGGGCGGACCCCGAGGGTGACGAGCGACCCGGCCCGGGCGGCCACCACCGCCTGCCGCACGCACTCGGCGAAGGCGGTCTCGTCACCGATGACGTGGTCCGCGGCGAACGACCCGAGGACGGCGTCCGGGTCACGGCGCTCCAGGAAGGCCGCCGCCAGGCCGATCGCCGGCATCGAGTCCCGCGGGCCCGGCTCCAGCAGCAGGTTCTCCGGGAGCAGCCCCGGCAGCTGCTCGCGCACCGCCGCGGCGTGCAGGGCGCCGGTGACCACCATCAGCCGGTCGCCCACCAGGGGCTCGAGCCGGTCCGCGGTCGACTGCAGCAGGGAGCGGCCGGTGCCGGTCAGGTCGTGCAGGAACTTCGGCATCGCCCGCCGCGAGAGCGGCCACAGCCGGGTGCCCACCCCGCCCGCCGGGATGACCGCTGTGAGGTCGGACAGTACGTCGCTCAGGTCGCTCGCCCGGGTCGTTCCGGGATCGCTGGGGGAGTCCACCGCGCCAGTCTAGGGTTGCCGGTATGCCCGCGCCCACAGCCTCGCCCGCCGCCCGCACCGCGAGACGGCTGGTGGGCTCGGCCGGGGGAGCGGCCTACCGGCGGCTCGCGCGCCCGGCACTCTGGAGGATGGACGCCGAGATCGCCCACCACGGCACGCTGGTCGCCGCCGACCTGCTCGGCCGCAGCCCGGTGACCCGGGCGCTCACGGCCGCCGCCGGGTATGCCGTGCCGCCGGGCGAGCCGGTCGAGCTGCTGGGGCTGCGCTTCGACCACCGGATCGGGCTGGCCGCCGGGATGGACAAGGACGGCCGGGCGGTGGCGACCTGGGGTGCGCTGGGGCTCGGGCACGTCGAGCTGGGCACGGTCACCGCCCGCCCGCAGCCGGGCAACCCCCGGCCCCGGATGCTGCGGCTGCCCGAGAGCGGTGCGGTGATCAACCGGATGGGCTTCAACAACGAGGGGGTGCACGCGCTGGCCGGGCGGCTGCGCGCCGCCCGTGCAGCGGGCCTGGTCCGGATCCCGGTCGGGGTGAGCATCGGCAAGAGCAAGGTGACGCCGGTGCCGGACGCGGTCGGGGACTACCTGGAGTCGGTGCAGGCGTTGGCGGGGTTGGCCGACTACCTGGCGGTCAACGTCTCCAGCCCGAACACCCCGGGGCTGCGCTCGCTCCAGGACGCCGGCCCGCTCGCCGAGCTGCTGGACGCCGTGGTGCGGGCGGCGGACGTCCCGGTGCTGGTCAAGCTGTCCCCGGACCTGACCGACCCCGCCCTCGAGGAGGCCGTCGGGGTGGCGGTCACCGCCGGGGTGGCCGGCATCATCGCCACCAACACCACGCTCGCCCGGGACGGGGTGGCTCGGCACGAGCGGGTGCGGGCGGAGGCCGAGGCGGGCGGCCTCTCCGGGGCCCCGCTGACCCTGCGTGCCCGGGAGGTGGTGCGCCGGGTGCGTGCGCTCACCGCCCTCCCGGTGATCGGCGTCGGTGGGGTGATGACCGGGCGGGACGCCGCCGCGCTCGTCGAGGCGGGCGCCGACCTGGTCCAGCTCTACACCGGTCTGGTCTACGCCGGCCCCGCCGTGGTCGCCGAGGCGGTGGACCGGACGCGTACCCTGGGGAGTCGCCCCTGACCCTCCTGGAGAAGCCGTTGAAGACCGACCCGCTGAGCCCGACCGCCCAGACCGCGACCCCTCCGACGAGCACGCTGCCCGAGGTGCTCCGGCGGGCGGAGAGCGAGGTCGAGGCCCGGGCGCAGGAGCTGCTGGGCTGGCGCCGGGACGTGCACGCGCACCCGGAGGTCTGCTGGCGCGAGCACCGGACCACCGAGCTGGTCGTCGCGGCCCTGACCGAGGCCGGTGCGCAGGTCCGCCGGATGCGGGGGACCGGTGCCGTCGTCGACATCGGCCACCCCGACCCGCGGGAGCGGGTCGCGCTGCGCGCGGACCTGGACGCGCTGCCGATCGAGGAGGAGACCGGGCTGCCGTTCGCCTCGCAGAACTCGGGCGCCTGCCATGCCTGCGGGCACGACGTGCACACCATCGGCCTGCTGGGCGCCGGGCTGGCCCTGCAGGCGCTGTCCGAGGAGCTGGTGGCCCGGGAGGCCGCCGTGCGCCTGGTCTTCCAGCCCGCCGAGGAGACCCACCCCGGTGGCGCGCTGACGATGATGGACCAGGGTGTGCTGGAGGGGGTGGACCGGATGCTGGCCGTGCACTGCGACCCCTCCATCGACGTGGGGACCGTGGGCCTGCGGGTCGGCCCGGTCACCGCCGCCGCCGACGAGGTGCACGTCACCATCACCGGGCGCGGGGGGCACACCTCCCGGCCGCACCTGACGCAGGACATCACGTATGCGCTCGCCAAGGTGGTCACCGACGTCCCCGCCGCACTCACCCGCCGGCTCGACCCGCGGGCCGCGGCGGTGCTCGTCTGGGGCGTGGTCCGGGCGGGCTCGGCCGCGAACGTCATCCCGGCGCGCGGGGAGGCCGTCGGCACCCTGCGGATGCTGGACGCCGAGCTGTGGGAGGTCGTCGAGCCGATCTTCACCGCCACCGTCGAGGCGGTCGTCGCCCCCTACGGCGTCCGGGCCACCGTGGAGTACACCAAGGGGGTCCCACCGGTCGACAACGAGAACACCTCCGTGGTGGCCTTCTCCAAGGCGGCGATGATGCTCCTGGGAGCGGGGTCGGTCCAGCCCACCCGCCAGTCCATGGGTGGTGAGGACATGGGGTGGTACCTGCAGGAGGTCCCCGGGGCGATGGCCCGGCTGGGGACGCGGACCCCGGGCGGGACGACCTACGAGCTGCACCAGGGTGACCTGGTGGTCGACGAGCGCTCCGTGCTGGTCGCGGCAAAGCTGCTGGCCGGGGCCGTGTTCACCGCGCTGGGCACCGACGCCCGGGCGTGACCCCCGGGGCCCGTGTGGCAGGTGGTGGCGCCGCAGGTCACGACTTCGTCACTCTTTGGCCGCGGGCCCGTCATCCGCGTGTTACCCGCCGGTCCGCAGGGTTACCATCGACGCGTCAACCCCCCCCAGGACAGAAGGAGAACCCCGTGCGTCGGGTCCTGAAGCTTGCCACCGCCGGTGCGGCCGCCACCCTCGTTCTCGCCGCATGCGGCGAGGCCCCCTCCGACAGCGACGACACCGGGACCGAGGCCGACGCCGGCAGCGGTGCCGAGGACGGTGAGGACACCGCCGCCGAGACCGGCTCCGGTGACGACGCCGCCGCCGACTTCCAGGCGTGCATGGTCTCCGACTCCGGCGGGTTCGACGACCAGTCGTTCAACCAGTCCGGCAAGGAGGGGCTGGACGCCGCGGCCGAGGCCCTCGGCATCGAGACCACCGAGGTCGAGTCCCAGGCGGACACCGACTACTCCACGAACGTCGGCAACCTGGTCTCCCAGGGCTGCTCCATCACCATCGGCGTCGGCTTCCTCCTCGAGGACGCCGTCCAGGCGGCGGCCGAGGAGAACCCGGACACCAACTTCGCACTCATCGACTCCGCGTTCAGCGACGCCGAGTTCAACCCGGTCGAGCTCGACAATGCCAAGCCGATCCTCTTCAACACGGCTGAGGCCAGCTTCCTGGGCGGCTACGTGGCGGCCGGGATGAGCGAGTCCGGCACGGTGGCCACCTTCGGCGGCCAGCAGATCCCGTCGGTCTCCATCTTCATGGACGGTTTCGCGGACGGCGTGGACCAGTACAACGAGGACAACGGCACCGACGTCCAGCTCCTCGGCTGGGACAAGGAGGCGCAGGACGGCTCCTTCTCCGGTGACTTCGAGAACCAGAGCCAGGGTCAGACCCTGACCGAGCAGTTCATCTCCCAGGGCGCCGACGTCATCATGCCGGTGGCCGGCCCGGTGGGTCTGGGCGCCGCGGCCGCCGCGTCCGAGGCCGACGGCGTGCGCATCATCTGGGTCGACTCCGACGGCTTCCTGACCGCTTCCGAGTACTCCGACATCATGCTGACCTCGGTCATCAAGCAGATCGGCCCGGCGGTGGAGACCACCATCACCGAGACCGTCGATGGTGGCTTCACCAACGAGCCCTACGTCGGCACCCTGGAGAACGACGGTGTCGGCCTGGCCGAGTTCCACGACTACGCCGACGAGGTCGAGGGCACCATGGTGACCGGCCCCGACGGCGAGGAGATGAGCCTGGACGCCGCGGTGGCCATGCTCGAGGAGCAGATCATCTCCGGTGACCTGGTCGTCGAGTCGGAGAACTCGCCCCAGCAGTGACCTCGGGCGGTGGGTCGGTGTGCCGCCCCGCTGCCGGTAGCGGCCCGGCCCCTGCGGCCGGGCCGCTACGCTGTCCCCCCGCCGTCGGCGTCGACGGTCCCCCTCCGATGAATCTCCCGTGAGGTACGCATGACGCAGGAGCCCCGATGAAGCTCGAGCTGCAGGGCATCACCAAGGTCTTCGGCACCCTGGTGGCCAACGACCACATCGACCTGGTCGTCGAGCCCGGCGAGATCCACGCCCTCCTCGGTGAGAACGGCGCGGGCAAGTCGACGTTGATGAACGTCCTCTACGGTCTCTACGACCCGGACGACGGGCAGATCCTGCTGGACGGCACCCCGGCCCGGTTCAAGGGGCCCGGGGACGCCGTGGACGCCGGGATCGGGATGGTGCACCAGCACTTCATGCTGGTGCCCGTGTTCACGGTCGCCGAGTCGGTGGCCCTCGGCTACGAGCCCGCCGGCCCGGCCGGCGTGCTCCGCCTGGACGAGGCCCGGCGCCGGGTCGTCGAGCTCTCCGACCGGTTCGGCTTCCACGTCGACCCGGACGCCCTGATCGAGGACCTCCCGGTCGGGGTGCAGCAGCGGGTGGAGATCATCAAGGCGCTGTCCCGGGACGCGAAGGTGCTCATCCTGGACGAGCCGACCGCGGTGCTTACCCCGCAGGAGACCGACGAGCTCATCGGCATCATGCGCGAGCTCAAGGACGCCGGGACCTCCATCGTGTTCATCACCCACAAGCTGCGCGAGGTGCGGGCGATCGCCGACCGGATCACCGTCATCCGGCGGGGCAAGGTCGTCGGCGAGGCGAGCCCCGGCTCCACCGAGACCGAGCTGGCCTCGCTGATGGTCGGCCGCTCGGTCAGCCTCACCGTGGACAAGGGTGCCGCCACCCCGGGGGAGGCCGCCTTCGAGGTCGCCGGGCTCACCGTCAGCACCCGCGCCGGGACGGTGCTGGTCGACGACGTCTCGTTCAGCGTGCGGTCCGGGGAGATCCTCTGCGTCGCGGGCGTGCAGGGCAACGGCCAGACCGAGCTGGCCGAGGTGATCCTGGGCATCGAGGAGGCGGACGCCGGCTCGATCAGGCTGCAGGGGGAGGAGATCCTGGGCACCAGCGTGAAGTCCCGGCTCCGGTCCGGCATCGGCTTCGTCCCCGAGGACCGGTCCACCGACGGGGTGGTCCCCAGCTTCAGCATCGCCGAGAACCTGGTGCTCGACCTCTACGACACCGCCCCCTTCGCCCGGGGCATCTCGATGAGCCCCCGCCGCATCGGTACGCACGCGGAGGAGCGCACCCGCGAGTTCGACGTCCGACTGACCTCCGTGCAGGACCCGATCTCGACGTTGTCCGGCGGCAACGCCCAGAAGGTCGTGCTGGCCCGCGAGATGTCCCGCCCGCTGCGGCTGCTGGTCGCCTCGCAGCCCACCCGGGGCCTGGACGTCGGCTCCATCGAGTTCGTCCACCAGCGGGTGATCGCCGAGCGGGACAAGGGCACCCCGGTGATCATCGTCTCCACCGAGCTGGACGAGGTGCTCGGCCTCGCCGACCGGATCGCCGTGATGTACCGCGGCCGGGTCGTCGGCATCGTCGACGCGGTCGGTGAGGACGGCACCCCGGTCAGCCGGGACGTGCTGGGCCTGATGATGGCCGGCATCCCCCTGGAGGACGCCCAGGCCCAGGCCGCCGCGCACCGCTCGGTGCTGGGCAGTGCCGACCTGGAGAGCACCGACCGGGCCGACGGCATACCGGGCGGGCGGCAGGACGCGCACCCCGACCCCGCACCGACGACGACCCCCGAGGAGCAGTCGTGAGCGACGAGACGCGACCCGGACCCGGCCAGCGCGACGAGCAGGCCGACGAGGCCGGGCCGGCCACCGGACCGAACCCGGGGGAGACCGGGACCGTCAGCGGTCCCTCCCTGCGCGAGCAGGAGCGTCCCACGGTGCTCCACCAGATCCTGTCCGGCAGCGCCCTGATGTCGGTGCTGGCGGTGGTGGTGGCCCTGCTGATCGGCGGACTGCTCATCGCCTTCGCCGACCAGGACACCCGGGAGGCGGCGACCTACTTCTTCGCCCAGCCCGGGGCCACCCTGAGCGCCGGGTGGACGGCGATGACCGATGCCTACATCGCGCTGTTCCGCGGGTCGGTGTTCGACTGGCAGGCCGCCAGCCTGGCGGGGATGGTCAAGCCGCTGACCGAGTCCATGGTCTTCGCGACCCCGCTGATCCTGGCCGGCCTGGGCATCGCCATCGGCTTCCGCGCCGGGCTGTTCAACATCGGTGCCCAGGGGCAGATCATCGTCGGCGCCATCGCCGCCGCCTGGCTGGGCTTCGCCTTCGACCTCCCCCCGGTCGTCCACCTGCTGGTGGCGATCCTCGGCGGCGTCATCGGCGGGGCCGTCTGGGGAGGCATCCCCGGCGCGCTGAAGGCCCGCTTCGGCGCCAACGAGGTGATCGTCACGATCATGCTCAACTACATCGCCGTCTACCTGATCAGCTACGTGCTGAAGCAGCCGAGCTTCAACCCCGGACGCACCGGGCAGCGGAGCCCCGCGGTGGCCGAGCAGGCCACCTACCCGCTGCTGGTGCCGCAGTGGCTGTGGCCGGAGAACGGCTTCCGGCTCCACTGGGGCTTCGTGGTCGCCATCCTCGCGACGCTCCTGGTGTGGTGGCTGATGGAGCGGTCCACGGTCGGCTTCCAGATCCGCGCCGTCGGCGCCAACCCGGCGGCCGCCCGGACGGCGGGGATGTCGGTGGGGCTGGTCACCTTCATCACCATGGTGATCGCGGGGGCGCTCTCCGGTCTGGCCGCCACCGGCCAGGTGCTCGGGACCGAGGGGTCGCTGACCGCCGGGGTCGCCGCCACCTTCGGGTTCGACGCCATCACCGTGGCGCTGCTGGGACGGTCCCGACCCTGGGGCACGTTCTTCGCGGGGCTGCTCTTCGGCGCGCTGAAGGCGGGCGGGTTCCTGATGCAGTCGCTGACCGCCACCCCGATCGACATCGTGCTGGTGGTGCAGTCGCTCATCGTGCTGCTCATCGCGGCACCGCCGCTGGTCCGGGCCATCTTCCGGCTGCCCGACCCGGACCGGCCCCGGCGCCGGCCCGCCCGCGCCGCGACCACGGAGGTGAACGCATGAGCACCACGACCGAGCACACGCCGCCGGCGACCCCCTCCGACGACGTCGCGGTGACCCGCACCCGTCCCAAGGTGAGCCTCAAGGCCCCCGTCGTGTATGCCCTCGCCGCCCTGGTCACGCTGCTGGCCTGGGTGCTGGAGACCCCGGCGGACGTGAGCACCACCTTCCAGTTCGGCACCGGCTCGGACCTGGTGCGGATCCCGGACATCGCGGCGCCCGCCCGGATCACGCTGCTGGTGATGCTGGCCGTGATGCTGGGTGCGCTGGCGTTCGCCGTGGTCCGCTACCGGGCGCACCGCCAGCTGCCGGCCGTGCTGCACGTGGTGGTGGGCATCGCGTTCGTGCTGTCCTTCCTCACCTACGTCGGGGCCGGGCGCAGCACCGTCATCCCGATCGTCTCGCTGCTCGCCGGGGCGCTGGCGCTGTCGGTGCCGCTGGTCTTCGGCGCGATGTCCGGGGTGATCTGCGAGCGCTCGGGCATCATCAACATCGCGATCGAGGGCCAGCTGCTGATCGGTGCCTTCGCGGCGGCGGTGGTGGCCTCCGCGGCAGGCTCCGGCTACGTGGGGCTGGTCGCCGCACCGATCGCCGGCGGTCTCGTCGGTGCCGTGCTGGCGTGGTTCGCGGTGGCATACCGGGTCAACCAGATCATCGTGGGCGTGGTGCTGAACACGCTGATCATCGGGCTGACGGGCTTCCTCTTCTCGACCCTGCTGTCGGACAACAAGGCGCTGTGGAACACCCGGATGCCGCTGCCGCGGATCCGGATCCCGCTGCTCTCCGAGATCCCGGTCGTCGGCCCCGTGCTGTTCAACCAGACGGTCCTCGTCTACCTGATGTACGCGCTGGTCGTCGTCCTGCACGTGATGCTCTTCCGCAGCCGGTGGGGCCTGCGCACCCGGGCCGTCGGGGAGCACCCGAAGGCCGCGGACACGGTCGGGATCAAGGTCAACACCCGGCGCGTGTGGAACACCATCCTCGGTGGCGCGGTCGCCGGCCTGGGCGGTGCCTTCTTCACCGTCGGCACCGGCCTGGCCTTCGGCCGGGAGATGTCCGCCGGGCAGGGCTACATCGCCCTGGCCGCGATGATCCTGGGCCGCTGGAACCCCTGGGGCGCGGTGCTGGCGGCCCTGCTCTTCGGCTTCTCCAAGAACCTCGGCAACGTGCTGTCCTCGATCGGCAGCGACGTGCCCTCGGAGCTGCTGCTGATGCTGCCCTACGTCATCACCATCTTCGCCGTCGCCGGCTTCGTCGGTCGGGTACGCCCGCCGGCCGCCGAGGGCGTGCCCTACACCAAGAGCTGAGGAGAGCCATGGACCGGCACGAGGTCGACTGGGAGCCGCTGCGCGAGGCCGCGGTACGGATGACCGAGCGGGCGTACGCGCCCTACTCCGGCTACCCGGTCGGGGTGGCGGGGCTGGTCGACGACGGCCGGGTGGTCGCCGGCTGCAACGTCGAGAACGCCGGCTACGGGGTCACCCTGTGCGCGGAGTGCGGCATGGTCTCCGACCTGGTCGCCGGCGGCGGTGGGCGGCTGCGCGCGGTCTGGTGCGTGGACGGCCGCGGGGCGACCATCATGCCCTGCGGGCGCTGCCGGCAGCTGCTCTGGGAGCATGGCGGGCCCGAGTGCCTCCTGCAGACCCCCGAGGGCGTGCTGACGATGCGCGAGGTGCTGCCGCAGGCCTTCGGCCCGCAGGACCTCTACCGGACCTGAGGCCGTCAGTCGCCGGCGGTGTCCTGCTCCGGCGGGGGGCCCGCCGGCTCCTGCGCGAGCAGGCTGGTGCGGGGCAGGCCGGCCTGCAGCGCCAGCCGGCCCGCCTCGGCGCTGCGGGCGATGTAGAGCGCACGGCCACCCACCGGGGTGATGCGCTCCTGCAGGGTCTTCACGGTGCCGGCGTCGACCACCACACGACCCTGCTCCGGCGGCAGGAAGGTGTCCTCGCCGAAGGTGCCGGCGCGGTCGTTGCGGGCCACCCGGCGCACGTCCATCGGACGCTGCCCCATCGCTTCGGCCAGCAGCCGCAGCGTCCCGGCGCCCTGGCCGGTCGGCTGGCCACCGTCCACCGGCACCGAGAAGCGCACCTCGTCCTGCGCCTCGGTGACCTCCTGCAGCACCCACCGGGCCTGGCGCTCGCGGGTCATCACGGCATACGTCAGCGCGGGTCGCTCCTCGTCGAGCAGGGCCTCCGCGGCCACCACCAGGGCGGCCGGGTCGAGCCCGACGGCCATCGCGGTGGCCGCGTCCAGGGTGACCTGGATGCGGGGCGTGGAGACGGTGGCCACGACGCGCCCGTGCCGGACCGCGATGATGGTGGGGTGCATCGGCTGGGGCGTGGACGCCCCGGTCCTGGCACGACGCAGCAGATCGGTCACCGGAGGAGCGACGAGGGACATGATGTCAGCGATGAGCACGGGGCACAGGATGTCACACCGACGGCTCGCCACCGGGTCGGCACGGACCACAGGGCCGGGCCGATGAAGGGCGTGCCGTGGTGGGGCTGGGTGCTGATCGGCATCTTCGTCCTCAACGTGCTCGGGGACGGGACGAGCTCCTTCCTGCCGCTGGTGGTCATCGCGATGATCACCGTCGCCATCGTCGGGCAGCGCCGGCGGACAGGCGGACGCGGGCAGGAGGCCGCCCCGGGCTCCCGGGTGGGGCCGGCGGCAGGCCGGACGGGTCCGCTGGACGGACCGCAGCCACCGCCGCCGCAGGGTGACGTGCAGCCCGGGCCGCAGCCGCCCCCGCTGCCGCGCATCGACGTCCCCGCCTACCCGGGCGCGGCCGCCGGCGCGCCCCCTGCCTCCACGTCCCGGACCGGGACCGGCGCCGTCGGCCCGGGCGACCCTGTCGTCTCGCTGGCTCAGCTGCACCTGGCCCGGCTGGGGCGTGAGCTGGACGCGGCCGGACGGGCCGGCTCGGGCGCCGACGTCGGCCGCCTGCTGGAGGAGACCGGTGACCTGGCGGCACGGATGGTGACCATGCTGTCCGGGGCGCAGGGGCTGCCGGGCAGCGGGCGCCAGGAGTTCGAGTCCGGGCTGCGCCGGCTGCAGGGTGAGGTCGCCGCCGCCCGGGCCGAGCAGGCGCTAGGCCCCCGGCTCGCCCGGGTGGTGCGGACCTGCACCTCGATGGGTCAGACTGGGCGCCATGAGTGAGCCCTTCGACACCGTCGACATCATCCGGACCAAGCGTGACCGCGGCGAGCTGAGCAGTGCCGAGATCGCCTGGGTGATCGACGCCTACACCCGGGAGGCGGTCGCCGACGAGCAGATGTCGGCGCTGGCGATGGCGATCCTGCTCAACGGCATGGACCGCCGGGAGATCGGCGACTGGACCGCGGCGATGATCGCCTCGGGCGAGCGCATGGACTTCTCGGGGCTGTCCCGGCCGACCGCCGACAAGCACTCCACCGGTGGGGTCGGGGACAAGATCACGCTGCCGCTGGCGCCGCTGGTCGCCGCCTGCGGGGTGGCCGTCCCGCAGCTGTCCGGGAGGGGCCTGGGGCACACCGGCGGCACCCTCGACAAGCTGGAGGCGATCCCGGGCTGGCAGGCCTCGCTCAGCAACGAGGCGATGCTGCAGCAGCTGGAGGAGGTGGGTGCCGTGATCTGCGCCGCCGGCTCCGGGCTCGCGCCCGCGGACAAGCGGCTGTACGCCCTGCGCGACGTCACCGGGACGGTGGAGGCCATCCCGCTGATCGCCTCCTCGATCATGAGCAAGAAGATCGCCGAGGGCACCGGCGTGCTGGTGCTGGACGTCAAGGTCGGCTCCGGGGCGTTCATGAAGACGCAGGAGGACGCCCGCGAGCTCGCCGAGACCATGGTCGCCCTGGGCCAGGACGCCGGGGTGCACACGGTCGCGCTGCTCACCGACATGTCCACCCCGCTCGGTCTCACCGCCGGCAACGGCCTGGAGGTGCGCGAGTCGGTGGAGGTGCTGGCCGGCGGCGGCCCGCAGGACGTGGTCGACCTCACGGTGGCGCTGGCCCGGGAGATGATCGAGGGCGCGGGCGTCACCGACGTGGACCCCGCCGAGGCGCTGCGGGACGGACGCGCGATGGACGTGTGGCGGCGGATGATCCAGGCTCAGGGAGGCGACCCGGACGCCCCGATGCCGACGGCCCGGGAGACCCAGCAGGTCACCGCCGACACCGACGGCGTCCTCACCCGGCTGGACGCGCTCGCGGTCGGCGTCGCCGCCTGGCGCCTCGGCGCCGGACGGGCCCGCAAGGAGGACCCGGTGCAGGCCGCCGCCGGGGTGGAGCTGCACGCCAAGCCCGGGGACCGGGTGCGCGCCGGGCAGCCGCTGATGACGCTGCACACCGACGAGCCGGGACGTTTCGAGCGGGCCGGCGCGGCGCTCGAGGGCTGCTGGGACGTGGACGGGTCCGGCGACGCAGGGCATACCCGGCCCGAGATCGTCATCGACCGGGTCTCCTGAGCCGCGTCCCCCTGCGGAGTGCGGTCACCCTGTCGGGACCTCCATCGCCCTACAGGGTGATGGAGGTCCCCGCAGGGTGACCGCGGTCGGTCAGTAGGCCGCGTCGCTCGAGCTCGGCTCGGACCCGGTGGCGCCGGCCTCCGGCACCACCAGGGTCCCCGCCTCGTCCCGCTCCCGGGCACCGGCCAGCAGCGCCGCGGTCGAGGACGTCCCGATCCGGGTCACGCCCTCGGCCACCATCGCCAGCAGGGTGTCGATGTCGCGGACCCCGCCGGAGGCCTTCACCTGCACGGTGCCGGAGACCGCGGCCCGCATCAGCCGGACGTCGGGCAGGGTGGCGCCCCCACCGGCGAAGCCGGTGGAGGTCTTCACGAAGTCGACACCGGCCTCCTCGCCGGCCCGGCAGCCCGCCTCCTTCTGGGCGTCGTCCAGCAGGGCGGTCTCGAGGATCACCTTCACCAGGACGCCGGCCGCGTGACCGACGTCCACCACGGCCGCGATGTCCTGCTTCACCGCCTCGAGGTCGCCGCCGCGCAGCCGACCGATGTTGAGCACCATGTCGAGCTCGGTCGCGCCGTCGGCCAGCGCCTGCCGCGCCTCGGCGACCTTGGCCGCGGTGGAGGTGGTGCCGTGCGGGAAACCGATCACGGTGCAGACCCGGGTCCGGTGGCCGTCGACGGCGGCCAGCGCCAGCCGCACGTCACCGGGCCGGACGCAGACCGACCAGATCTCCTCCCGGGCCAGCTCGGCGCAGGCGGACTCCACCTCGGCCGGGGTGAGCTCGGGCTTGAGCAGGGCGTGGTCGATGAGGTCGGCGACGTCCTGGACGGTGAGGGTGGTGCCGGGGGCGATGGTGTGCGTCATACCCACCAGAATAGGATCACCGCATGCTGACGATGTTGCAGCCGGTCCGGGTGCCCGGGACCGGGGACAAGCTGATCCAGGAGCTGGCGGGGGTGGCCAGCACCGGTCAGGACGGGGTCTCGGTCGCCCGGATGACCGCCCCGGCCGGCTGGGACGAGCCGGGGCAGCGCCCCGAGTTCGACGAGATCACCTACGTGCTGGCCGGGGAGCTGGTGGTCGAGCACGAGGGTGGCCGGCTGTCGCTGGGCGCGGGGGAGTGCGTGCTGGCCCGGGCGGGGGAGTGGGTCCGCTACGCGGCCGGACCGGGCGGGGCGGAGTACCTCGCCGTCTGCGCGCCGGCGTTCACCCCGGAGCGGGCGCACCGCGATGACTGAGAGGCTGACCGAGGACCGGATCCGCGCCCTGCCCAAGGTGCTGCTGCACGACCACCTGGACGGGGGCCTGCGCCCAGCCACCGTGCTGGAGCTGGCCCGGGAGCAGGGGTATGCCGCGCTGCCCGCGGACGACGTCGAGTCCCTCTCCCGGTGGTTCTCGGAGTCCGCCGACAGCGGCTCCCTGGTGCGCTACCTGGAGACCTTCGAGCACACGGTCGGGGTGATGCAGGTGGCTCCCGCGTTGACCCGGGTGGCCCGCGAGTGCGTGCTCGACCTCGCCGCCGACGGCGTGGTGCACGCCGAGATCCGGTATGCCCCCGAGCAGCACCTGCAGGGCGGCCTCACCCTGGACGAGGTGGTCGAGGCGGTCGACGCGGGCCTGCGCGAGGGTGAGGAGCTGGTCGCCTCCGGCCAGGCGCCGGCGCCCGCCGGGCCGATCCGGGCCCTGGCCATGCTGACCGCGATGCGGCACGCCGCCCGCAGCACCGAGATCGCCGAGCTGGCGGTGCGGCACCGGGACAGCGTGTGCGGCTTCGACATCGCCGGCGCCGAGGACGGTTTCCCGCCGACCCGCCACCTGGCCGCCTTCGAGCTGCTGCGGCAGGCGAACGCGCACTTCACCGTGCACGCCGGGGAGGCCTTCGGGCTGGCCAGCATCTGGGAGGCCATCCAGTGGTGCGGTGCCGAGCGGCTGGGGCACGGCATCCGGATCATCGACGACATCCGGCTCGAGGGCCGACCGGTCACCGAGGACCTGCCGACCGCGATCCGGCGCGCGGCGCAGGAGCCGGGGGCGTTCGAGCTGGGGGAGCTGGCGGCCTACGTCCGCGACCGGCGTATCCCGCTCGAGCTGTGCCCGAGCAGCAACGTGCAGACCGGTGCGGCCCCCTCCATCGAGGAGCACGCGATCCGGCTGCTGGGCTCGTTGCGCTTCCGGATCACCCTCAACACCGACAACCGGCTGATGAGCGCCACCTCGATGACCCGGGAGGCGCAGCTGCTGGTGGAGCGGGCCGGGTGGGAGCAGGCGGACCTGCGCCGCTGCAGCGTCAACGCGATGAAGTCGGCCTTCCTGCCCTTCGACGAGCGCCTGGACGTCATCGAGCGGGTGCTCAAGCCCGCCTACGACGGCTGAGCCTGCGACGGCGGCCGGGTCGACCCGTCGGTGCGCGTCCTCAGCGGGCCTCGGGCAGCACCCGGGCCCGCAGCGCGTCGGCGCGGTCCAGCCGCTGCTCGTCCCGCCGGCGACGCTGCGCCAGCACCGTCGCCATCACCTCTTCCGGGTGCGCCCCGGCCGGTGGTGCGGGAGCCACGTGGGCCAGCAGGGCGGTGTGCAGCTCGGTGCCGGTGCGGACCCGCGCGGCGGGGGTGAGGCTGGTGGCGCGCGCCAGGAACTGCCGGGTCGCGACGACCAGCGCGTCCGGCAGCACCCCGATGTCGGCCGTCTCCGCCCAGCCCTCCAGCGCGGGGCTGGCCTGCGGCGGCTCGGCCAGCCGCAGCCGCACCCGGTCCCGGACGACGTAGGTCCCGGCCAGCAGGTCGCCGAGGCGTTTGGCCCGTTCGTTGGTCATCGCCACCAGCAGGGCGAGCCCGCCGAAGGTCATCCACAGCTCCAGGGTCCCGGCGAGGGCCCGGATCACCGCGTGCCGCAGCCCGATCGGCCCGGTGTCGTCGCGGACGGTGCGCAGGCCCATCACCATCTTGCCGACGGTGCGACCGCGGGTCAGGGTCTCGAGGGTGATCGGCAGGCCCGCCATCACCATCGCCAGCACCAGCACGGTGAAGGCCTGGGTGAGCGCGGCATCCAGCCCGAACAGGTCGTAAGGGAGCAGGTAGACCAGCAGCAGCACCCCGCCCAGCACCAGCACCAGGTCGATCAGCCCGGAGACCATCCGGATCGGCACCTGCGCGGCCGGCAGCTCGACCTCGACGGCCTCGCTGGTCACGAAGCGCTCGGTCTCGAAGATGCCCCGGGTCGCCATGGTGGGACTGTAGCCGTCAGCAGGTCCGGGGTGCCGCGGGGAGGTCCGGGGTGCTGCCGGTCCTGCGCGCCGTGGCCACGGGCATACCGCCTAGAGTGACGGGGTGGACCTCGACGCACTGGTGGGACGGCGCCGGGGGGCGTGGGCCCGGCTCGACGCCCTCGCCCGGCGCCGACGGCTGTCCGGGGCGGAGGCCGACGAGCTGCTGGACGGCTACCAGCGGGCGGCGACCGACCTGTCGGTGGTCCGCTCCAGCGCCCCCGACGCAGCGGTGGTCAGCCACCTCTCGACGCTGGTGGCCAGGGCCCGGGCACGGGCGGCGCGGGTCCGCACGGTGAGCTGGTCCGGCGTCGGACGGTTCTTCGCCGAGGACTTCCCGGCCGCGCTCTACCGGCTGCGCTGGTGGTGGGGGATCACCGCGCTGGCGAACGTGGTGGTGGGCCTGGTGCTGGGCTGGTGGTTGGTGCAGAACCCGGTGGTGGAGCAGTCGCTGCTGTCCACCGAGGAGGTCACCGAGCTGGTCAACGTCCGGTTCGAGTCCTACTACAGCGAGAACGCGGCCAGCAGCTTCTCCACCCTGGTCTGGGTCAACAACGCCTGGGTCGCGGCCCGTTGCCTCGGGATGGGGGTGCTGGGGTTCCCGGTGATCTGGGTGCTCTGGCAGAACATCGCCAACGTCGCGGTGATCGGCTCGCTGATGCACCGGCACGGCCGGGCGGACGTCTTCTGGGGGCTGCTGACCCCGCACGGGCTGCTGGAGCTGATGGCGATCTTCGTGGCGGCCGGGGTCGGCCTCCGGCTGTTCTGGGCCTGGGTCGCGCCCGGCCCGCGGACCCGGCTGGCCAACCTGGCGGCCGAGGGACGGACCGCTGCGGGGGTCGCGATGGGGCTGGTGGTGGTGCTGCTGCTCTCCGGGCTGATCGAGGGCTTCGTCACTCCCTCCCCGTTGCCCACCTGGGCCCGGGTGGGGATCGGCGTGGCGGCCCTTGGGTTGTTCTTCGTGTATGTCTTCACCCTCGGTCGTCGGGCCGCGCGGCGGGGCGTCACCGGTGACGTGGGCGGCGACCTGCAGGCCGCCACCGCGCCCACCTCCGGCTGAGCGACAGACTCAGAGCAGGCCCTGGGCCTTGAGCGCCAGGTAGTGGTCGGCCAGCGCGACCGGCAGCCGCTCGGGGGTCTCGTCCAGCACGCTCACCCCCAGCTGGCCCAGGGCCAGCGAGGTGCGGTGCCGCAGCGTGCCGGTGCGTTCCGCGGCGGCGGCGTCGTAGACCTGCTCGATCCCGGAGGTGTCGGTGCGCATCCGGTCCAGCTCGGGGTCGGCGACCGAGGCCACCACGACCCGGTGGTGCGCGGTCAGCGTCGGCAGCACCGGGAGCAGGCTCTCCTCGACCGCGGCCGGCTCCAGCGGGGTGAGCAGCACGACCAGGGCCCGGCGCCGGGTCAGCCCGTTCACCGCACCGGCGAGCATCGGCCAGTCCGTCTCCAGCAGCACCGGCTCCAGGGTGGACAGGGCGCTCACCATCTCGTGCAGCAGCCCGGAGCGGGCAGCACCGCCACGGGAGCCGACCCGGGCGCGGACGGTGCGGTCACCGGCCAGCAGGTCCACCCGGTCACCGGCCCGGGAGGCCAAGGCCGCCAGCAGGAGCGCGGCGTCCATCGCCGCGTCCAGCCGGGGCTCGTCCCCGACCCGTCCGGCGCTCAGCCTGGCCGTGTCCAGCACCAGGATCACCCGACGGTCCCGCTCCGGCTGCCAGGTCCGGACCACCACGTGCTGGCGCCGGGCGGTGGCGCGCCAGTCGATGGAGCGCACGTCGTCCCCTTCGACGTAGTCGCGCAGCGAGTCGAACTCGGTGCCCTGGCCACGGGTCCGCACGGCCGACCGGCCGTCCAGCTGTCGCAGCCGGGCGAGCCTGCTCGGCAGGTGGCGTCGGGACCGGAAGGGCGGCAGCGAGCGCACCGACCCGGGCACCGTGACGGTGCGCTGCCGTCCGCCGAGGCCGAGCGGACCGTGGCTGCGGACGGTGACGCCGACCGCCGGCCTGTCTCCTCGCCGGGTCGGGCGCAGGACGGTGGTGACCGCTCGCCGCTCGCCGCCGGGCACGTCGAGGGTATGCCGGGCCCCGTCCGCCCCCGCCGAGGGCACCCACGCGTCGCGCAGCACCCCCCGCAGCCGACGGGAGCCGGGGTTGGTGAGGGTCAACGTGCTGCTGGTCACCTCCTGCAGCCGTACCTGGGGCACCGGTCCACGCTCGAGGCGCAGGGCGGCGGGGGAGGTGGCCAGCAGCGTGTCCAGCACCACCAGCAGGGCGGTGCCGAGCAGCCAGGCGAGCGCCACCGGCCCGGCCCGGCCCGGCCACAGCAGGACCGGGACCAGGCCCAGCAGGACCAGGCCTACGACGGGTCCGCGGACGATCATCGACGCCTCAGCGCGGGACGGGGACGCTGGCCAGGACCGAGTCCAGCACCGAGGCTGCGGTGACGCCCTCGAGCTCGGCCTCGGGGCGCAGGGACACCCGGTGCGAGAGGGTGGCCCGGGCCAGCGCCTTCACGTCGTCGGGGGTGACGAACTCGCGTCCCGAGAGCCAGGCCCAGGCGCGGGCCGTGCCCATCAGGGCGGTGGCCCCACGGGGGCTCACGCCCAGCTGCAGGGACGGGGCGCTCCGGGTCGCCCGGGCCAGGTCCACGACATACCCGATGACCTCGGGGGTGAGCTGCACCTGGCGGACCGCCGCTGCCCCGGCGGCCAGGTCGGCGGGGGTCGCGACGGCGCGCACCCCGGCCGCGGCCAGGTCGCGGGGGTCGAAACCGGCGGCGTGCCGCTCCAGCACCTGGACCTCGTCCTCGCGGGGCGGCAGCGGCAGCACCACCTTCATCAGGAAGCGGTCCAGCTGGGCCTCGGGCAGCGGGTAGGTGCCCTCGTACTCGACCGGGTTCTGGGTGGCGGCGACCAGGAAGGGGGAGGGCAGCGGGCGGGCGGTGCCGTCCACCGTCACCTGACGCTCCTCCATCGCCTCCAGCAGCGCGGACTGGGTCTTCGGCGGGGTGCGGTTGATCTCGTCGGCCAGCATCAGGTTGGTGAAGACCGGTCCGGGGCGGAACTCGAACTCACCGCGCCCGGCGTCGTAGACCATCGACCCGGTGACGTCGCCGGGCATCAGGTCGGGGGTGAACTGCACCCGCTTGGTGTCGATGGACAGCGCCGCCGCGAGGGTCCGCACCAGCAGGGTCTTGGCGACCCCGGGCACCCCCTCGAGCAGGATGTGCCCGCCGGCCAGCAGCGCGACGATCATCCCGGAGACGGCCTGCTCCTGGCCCACGACGGCCTTGCCGACCTCGGCCCGCACGGCGTGCAGGGCGGCACGGGCCGCCGCACCGTCGGTGTCTGCGGTGCCGCGAGCGGTGTCCCGGTCCTGCGGGTCTGTCTCCTCGGTCATGGTGTCCTCTCGGTCGTGCCGGGCCCGGTCGTGCTCGGGTCGGTCGTGCTCGGGTCGGTGGTGCTCGGGTCGGTCGTGCCCTGTCGGGCGGGGTCGGACAGCTGCTCCTCCAGGACGCGGACCTGCCGCACCCGGTGCACCAGGGCGGCGTCGTCCGGGAGGTGGCCGGGGTCGACGAGCAGCGTCCTGACCTCCGCGGCGGTGCGGCCGGTGGCGGTGGCGACGGCGTCGGCGAGGGCCTCCGGGTCGATGCTGCGGGGCAGCCCGAGCCGGGGGGCGGTGCGCCGTCGTGCCCCGGCCTGCACGGCGCGCAGCGCGTGCTCCCGGTCGGCCGCCTGACGGTAGAGCCGACCCCGGCTGCTGGTGGTCTCGCTGGCGCGAACCACCGCCGGGAGCGGCTCGACGACGACCGGCCCGAGCCGGCGCCCCTGCCACAGGGCGAGGGCCAGCACCGCGCCGGTGAGCAGCACCACGGCGGCGGTCAGGTTGCGGGGCAGCACGTCCCACAGCGAGCCGGCGGCGTCCAGACCGGCGTCGCCGGGCTGCGGGAGGACCCAGACCAGCCGGTCCCCGCCGCCGAGCAGGCGCAGGGCCAGCGCGGCGTTGGCCTCCTCGGTGACCCGCGCGTTGGTCCAGCTGGTGGCCGCCCCGACCAGCACCGTCTCCGGCCGGTCCTCGGTCGCCGGGAAGGTCAGCAGCGCGCCCTCGCGTCCGCCTCCCAGGTTGTGGCCCGCCCCGGGCGGGTAGCAGGCGGTGACCTCGGTGCGGTCCGGGCCGTCGGCCGAGAGCAGCACGTCCCAGCCGCTGAGACGGTCCCCGTCCCGGGCGAACGGGTCGTCGCAGTCCGCGACCACCGGTATACCGGACCCCCAGGCGGTGCTCACGTCCAGGCCGAGGGCCTCTCCGACCCGGGTCTGGGCCCCCGGGACCAGCACCACCAGCCGGTCCGCCCCGGTCAACGAGGCCACCAGCTCGGGGCCGGACTCGGGGCCCAGGTAGTCGGTGTGCGGGAGCAGCACCGTGGTCCCGGCGGTGACGTCGCCCGGGTCCAGGTCGGCCGACCCGGTGACCAGCTGCACCTCGACGCCCTGCTGCTGCAGCACCTGGGCCACCGCCTGCGCACCGCCGGGGCCGTTGTTGCGCGGGTGCAGGGGTTCGTCGGCCTGCGGGGTGCTCAGCAGCGCGGCCACCAGCACGGTCGCGACCAGGAGCAGGACCCAGGGGGCGAACCGGCGCACCCGCGTCACCGGAACGGTCCTGCCAGGCCGGGCGCGGCCGCCAGCTCGGGCCGGGTGTCCCGCAGCCCCGCGTCGAGGTCGATCAGCTCCTGCGCCGTGCCGGCGTCGCCCCGCCCGCTGCCGTAGCGCACGGTGTCGAAGGCCTGGGCGGCGCGGCCCAGCGGGTCCGCGTGCCCGGGGAAGACCGGCCCGAGGGCGAGGGCCACCTCGTACGCGGTCAACCCCGGCCGGTCCTGCAGCAGGGTGCGTTCAACGGCGCCGGCGGTGATGGCGCGGTAGGCCTCGAGGGTGGCGGTGCCGTGCTCACCGCGGGCCAGGGCGGCACGGGCCTCGGCGCGGTACTCCTCGGCGCTACGGCGGACCCCGTCCAGCACCGACCTCCCGGGGGCCTGCTCGCGCAGCCGTCCGGTGCGCCAGCGGTCACGGGTGGCGAAGGCGAGCACCGCGGCGACCACGGCCAGCACCAGCACCAGCAGGGCCCACGGCGTCCACGAGGGCAGCTGCCCGGCGAGCGAGACGTCCGGGAGCAGGTCGACGAACCAGCTCCACAGCCGGACCAGCCAGGACTCGCGCAGCTGGTAGTCGCCGTCGGCGAGCTCGCTCTCGAGCAGCCGGCGCGCCTCGTCCCGGTCCGGGTCGAGGGCGGCGCGCGGCAGGGTCAGGACGCGGGGTGGCACGGGGTCGACGGCGTGGCCTCAGCGGGCCCGGGAGGCGGCGCGGTCCTGGGCGGCGCGGACCAGCACCAGGTCCAGGCCCTCACGACGCATCCGCTGGTCCAGGTAGAGCAGCGCCGTCACACCGGCGGTGAACGGGATGGTCACCGCCCCGACCACCAGCTGCAGCAGGTGGTCGGTCACCAGCACCGTCGTCGAGACGGGCGAGGTGGGCAGGCCCGCGGACTCCAGGCCGAAGATGAGCACGGCGGTGACCGGCAGCTGGACGACGGTCGCGAAGATCGTGGTGACGATGCCCGCCAGGAAGGTGATGCCGACGATGCGCCAGGCCTGGGCCCCCTTGGTCAGCTGCCAGGCGCGGGTCAGCCCCCGCCAGGGACCGACCCGCTCGAGGACGACCGGCGCCGGGGCGAGGGAGAGCCGGCAGCCGGCCCACACCATGACGACCAGGCCGCCGAGCACCAGCAGGATGATCCCGAGGACCCCCAGGACGCCCGATCCGGACTCGGACGCAGCCACCGCGACGCCGGCGATACCGAGGATCAGGCCGACCGTGAGGATGGCGAACAGCACGCCGATGAGCAGCACGGTCCCGATCAGCGCGGGCAGCCGGCCACGGACCGTCTGCCAGGTGCCGGCCAGGCCCGCGCGCTCGCCGAGCACGGCCTCGCCGACGACGTGCACGATCATCCCGGTCAGGGCGATCGAGGACAGCATCGAGAAGACCACGTTGATCAGCCCGGTCGCCGCGGCGGCGTCGACCTCGGACACCCCGGACAGCGCCTGCACGGCGAGCAGGGTGAGCAGCAGGGACGGGACCAGCAGCACGGCGAGCACGATCAGGCCCATGCCGATGGTGGCCTCGGGGTTGCGGCGCAGCGTCTGCAGCGCCCCGCCGAAGATGTCGCCGAGGGAGAGCGGGCGCAGCGGCACCACGCCCGGCTGGTGCATCCGGGCCAGCTGCTCCGGCGGGAGCTGGTGCCAGCTCGGCGGCTGCTGGCCGGTGCTGCCGGGGCCGTAGGCGGAGCCCTCAGCACCGAACCCGCCCGGGACCGGCTGACCCGGGACCGGCCCGCCCGGGGGCGCGACTCCGCCCGGGGCCTGCGGGATGGGGGGCGGGCCGGGCTCCCCGCCCGGGTGCCTGAAACCCCCGGGTGGCGGCCCGAAGGGTGGCTGGCTCATCCGCCTGCTCCTCGCGTCGTCCGTCGCTGGTCGGAGGCCTCCTGCACCGCGAACCCCCCGGCCCGCTGCTCTGCCTCGCGTGCGGTCATCGGCTCGGCGCCCAACGCCTCCTGCGCCGCCACGATACCCGGCTCGGCACGTCGCAGGACGTGCCCACGCCGCCACAGCGTGAGCGGCGGCTTGCGTCGTTCCGCGAGGTCGCGGACCAGCCGTCGCCCGAAGGTCGTCCAGGGTCGGTTGCGGATGCACCAGGCTTCCGCGAGCAGCCCGCGCTCACGCAGCCCGGCCACCGTGTGGGCCGCGAAGATGCCCTCGGCGATCACCACCGGGTGCTCGCCCCGCTCGACGACGTGGTGCCCGCTGACGGCGGAGGCCCCCAGGTCGTAGACCGGCATCCTGGCCTCGCGCCGGGTGCACAGCGTCTCCAGGGCCACCAGGGCCGCGTCCAGGTCCCAGGACCCGACGTCGTCCCAGTCGGGCAGACCGAGGGGGCTCATCGGCAGGTCGGTGTCGGTACCCGCGCGGTAGAAGTCGTCCAGCTGGACGACCGGCCACCCGTGCCCCTCGTGCAGCCGGGCGGCGAGCCGCGACTTGCCGGCACCGCTGGGTCCGGCGAGCACGAGGACCCGGGCGGTCGGCAGGGGGCGGTCCATGGGGGTCAAGTGTAGGCAGCGTCCGGGCCGGGTCAGCCCAGGACGGAGATCAGGCCCAGGGCCAGCGCCGCCCCGAGGGCGGCGATCGCGGGCCAGGACAGGTCCTGCCGCGTCCGGGCGCCCTCGCCGACCTGCAGCTGGCCCCCGTCGAGGCGCCAGCGCTGCAGGGCCCGCTGCACGACGTCGGCGACGGTCTGCGCGGTCACCCCACCGGTGCCGCGACGTCGGGTGGTCTCGGCGAAGTCGTCGATCCCGGTACGGCGCACCCGCTCGCGCTTCACCGGCACGGCCCAGGAGCTGTGCCGCCGTCCCTGGTGGTCACGCAGCTCGAGCGACCACTGGTGGGTGATCTCGTCGACGGCGTCGAAGGGGACGGTCGTGTCGCTCACCACGTTGGCCAGCACGACCCGGTCGGCCAGCAGCCGGACGTGCGGGCGCAGGAACAGCACCCACGCCACGGTGGCGATGCCGACGATCAGCGCGATCGCGCCCAGCACACCGTCCTGGCGGCCCACGGACACGTCCCAGGCGGTGAGCGCGGTGAGCACACCGGCCCCGGCGACCATGGTCCAGCCCAGGATGCGGGCGGGCATGGTGCGGTAGACACCGATCAGCTCACCGGTGGGCCGGGCACCCGGGGTCTGCGTCATGGGAAAAGTCTACGGGCCACCTCAGAGCGCGGTGAGCTCCTGCATACCGGCGCGCACCGCGTCCAGCCGAGCCGTGGCCTCGTCCCGGGCGGCGGCGAGCCCGTCGCGGGAGCCCACCGGGACGATCGCCTCCAGGTAGACCTTGAGCTTGGGCTCGGTGCCGCTGGGACGCACGATCACCCGGGTGTCGTCCTCGAGCAGGAAGCGCAGCCCGTCGGTCGGCGGCAGGTCACCGTCACCGAGCGACAGGTCCTCGACGCTGCGGACCGGCACCCCACCCAGGTCCCGCGGCGGCTGCTCCCGCAGCCGAGCCATCACCGGGGGGATCTGGGCGAGGTCGTCGACCCGGACCGAGAAGGCATCCGTCTGGTGGACCCCGTGCCGGACCGCCAGGTCGTCGAGCACGTCGGGCAGCGTGCGCCCCGCGGCCTTGAGCACGGCCGCCTGCTCGGCGGCCAGCAGGGCCGCCGTGACGCCGTCCTTGTCCGGCACGGTGGCCGGGTCGACGCAGTAGCCGAGCGCCTCCTCGTAGCCGTAGGCCAGGCCGGGGACCCGACCGATCCACTTGAACCCGGTCAGGGTCTCGACCGGTTCCAGCCCGGCGTCCACCGCCATCGCGCCGAGCAGCCGGGAGGAGACGATGGACCTGGCCAGCACCCGGCGCCCGCCGATGGCCCTGCCGCGGTCGATCACGTGCTGGCCGAGCAGCGCGCCCACCTCGTCGCCGCGCAGCATCCGCCAGCCGGCACCGTCGCGGACCGCCAGCGCGCACCGGTCGGCGTCCGGGTCGTTGGCGATGACCAGGTCCGGCCCGACCTGCTCCGCCAGCTCCAGCGCGGCGTCGATGGCGCCGGGCTCCTCCGGGTTCGGGAAGGCCACCGTGGGGAAGTCGGGGTCCGGGCGGGCCTGGGAGGCGACCAGGGCGGGGGCCGGGAAGCCGGCGCGCTCGAAGGCGGCCTGCACGACGTCGGAGCCGACCCCGTGCAGGGAGGTGTGCACCACCGACAGGTCCCGCGGGGTGGCCGGGTCCAGCACCGCCACCGCGGCCTCCAGGTAGGCCTCCAGCACGGACCCGTCCACCGTCTGCCACCCGTTCTCGGCGCGCGGGACCTCGGCGACCGAGGTCACGGCCGCGATCTGGTCGGCGATGTCGCGGTCCGCGGGCGGCACGATCTGCGACCCGTCGCCGAGGTAGACCTTGTAGCCGTTGTCCTGCGGTGGGTTGTGGCTGGCGGTGACCATCACCCCGGCGTCCGCGCCCAGGTGGCCGATCGCGAAGGCCAGGACCGGGGTCGGCAGCGGACCCGGCAGCACCAGCGCGCGGCCCCCCGCGGCGGTGACCACGGCGGCGGTGTCCAGCGCGAAGACGTCGGAGTCGTGCCGCGCGTCGAAGCCGATGACCACGGTCGGCCTGGTGGCGGCCGCGTCGTCACCGGGGTCGGCCTTCTCCAGCACGTCCTGCAGGTATGCCGTCAGCCCAGCCGCGGTGCGGATCACCACGGCCCGGTTCATCCGGTGCGGTCCCGCACCCAGCTCGCCCCGCAGCCCTGCGGTGCCGAACTCCAGGAAGCCCGAGAAGCGGTCGGCGAGGTCGGTCGCGGCCTCGTCGTCACCGGCCTCGGCCCGGTCGAGGACCTGGGCCAGCTCCTCCTGGGTCCGAGTGTCGGGGTCGTCGGCCAGCCAGGCCCGGGCGGTCGTCAGCAGCTCGTCGTGCGTCATGGCGCTCACCTCTCAGATGCGCTCGACGATGCGGGCCAGCAGCTCGCCGCAGCGTTGGGCGGCCGCCTGCCCGGCGTCGAGGACCTCCTGGTGGTCCAACGGGTTCTCGCTGATCCCGGCCGCGGCGTTGGTGACCAACGAGACGCCCAGCACCTCGAGCCCCGCCTGCCGGGCCGCGATCGCCTCCAGGGCGGTCGACATACCGACCAGGTCGCCACCGAGCACCCGGGCCATCCGCACCTCGGCGGGGGTCTCGTAGTGAGGTCCGGGGAACTGGACGTAGACGCCCTCGTCGAGGGAGGGGTCGATCTCGCGGGCGAGGTCGCGCAGCCTGGCGGAGTAGAGGTCGGTGAGGTCGACGAAGTTCGCGCCCTCGACCGGGGAGGTGGCGGTGAGGTTGATGTGGTCGCCGATGAGCACCGGGGTGCCCGGTGCCCACTCCGGACGCAGCCCGCCGCAGCCGTTGGTGAGCACGACGGTGGAGCACCCGGCGGCGGCCGCGGTGCGCACGGCGTGCACCACGGAGCGGACGCCCTTGCCCTCGTAGTAGTGGGTGCGGGTCCCGTAGACCAGGGCGCGGCGGCCGCTGGCCAGCGGGATCGAGCGCATCGTCCCGGAGTGGCCGGCCACCGCGGCGGCGGAGAAGCCCGGCACGTCCGCGTGGTCCACCTCCGCGTCGGCCGCACCGAGCGCGTCCGCCGCGGGCTTCCAGCCGCTGCCCAGCACCAGGGCGATGTCGTGCCGGTCGGCACCGGTCCGCTCGGCGATCACGGCGGCGGCCGCCCGGGCCACCTCCTGGGGGTCCGTGCGGGGGTCGTCGAGATCGAGGTCAGCACCAGAAGTCACGACGCCAGGGTAGCGATGGTTGGATGGGTGCGTGAGTGCTGCCAACAAGTCCGTCGTCGTCATCGGTGGTGGCCCGGGTGGCTATGAAGCTGCGCTGGCCGCCGCGCAACTCGGGGCGGAGGTGTGCGTCGTCGAGCGTTCGGGCCTGGGCGGGGCCGCGGTGCTCACCGACTGCGTGCCCAGCAAGGCCCTGATCGCCACCGCGGACTTCATGGACCGGTTCAGCGCGGCCAAGCGGATCGGGGTCCACTTCGACGGGGCGCAGGTGCCCGGCGACCAGGGGGTCACCGCGCACATCACCGACGTCAACGCGCGCATCCTGGAGCTGGCGCAGGCGCAGAGCCGGGACATCGGCGAGCGGCTGGAGTCCGCCGGGGTCGAGGTCGTCCAGGGCGCCGGTCGGCTGCTCGGCGGCGGACGGGTCGAGATCGTCGAAGGGGTCGGGGAGGTCGAGTCCGGCGAGGAGCCGGCTCCGCACGACGACGACGCGGCACGGGCCCGGGGCCGTCGGGAGCTGAGGGCCGACATCATCCTGGTCTCCTCCGGCGCCCGTCCCCGGGTGCTGGACACCGCCCGTCCGGACGGGGAGCGGATCCTCACCTGGCAGCAGATCTGGGACCTCACCGAGCTGCCCGAGCACCTCGTGGTGATCGGCTCGGGCGTCACCGGCGCCGAGCTCGCCCACGCCTACCTCGGGCTGGGCTGCAAGGTCACCCTCATCTCCTCCCGCGACCGGGTGCTGCCGGGGGAGGACGCGGACGCGGCCAACGTGGTCGAGGAGGTCTTCCGGCGTCGGGGGATGACCGTCCTGAACCGGTCGCGTGCCGCGGGCGTCCAGCGCGACGGTGACGGCGTGGTGGTCAGTCTCGAGGACGGCCGAGAGGTGCGCGGCAGCCACGCGCTGCTGGCCGTCGGCTCGCTGCCGAACACCACGGACATGGGCCTGGAGGAGGCCGGCGTCCGGGTCACCGGCTCCGGGCACGTCGAGGTGGACCGGGTCTCCCGGACCAGCGCCGCCGGCGTGTATGCCGCGGGGGACTGCACCGGTGTCTTCCCGCTCGCCTCGATCGCCGCCATGCAGGGCCGGATCGCGGTCGCGCACTCGCTCGGGGACGCGGTCGCTCCGCTGAGCCTGGGCAAGGTCAGCTCCAACATCTTCACCGACCCCGAGATCGCCACCGTCGGCGTCAGCCAGGCGGACGTGGACGAGGGCCGGGTGGACGCCCGGGCGGTGATGCTGCCGCTGAACAAGAACCCCCGCGCCAAGATGCAGAACCTGACGGACGGCTTCGTCAAGCTCTTCGCCCGCAGCGGCAGCGCGACCATCGTCGGAGGTGTGGTGGTGGCCCCCCGGGCCAGCGAGCTCATCTTCCCGATCGCGCTCGCGGTCGCCAACCGGCTCAACGTCGACCAGTTCGCGGCCACCTTCACGGTCTACCCGTCCATGTCGGGGTCGCTGTCCGAGGCGGCACGCCAGCTGCACGAGATCGCCGACTGACCCTGCACACTGGGGGTCCACGTCGAAAGGAACCTCACATGTCCAAGGCACTCGTCCGACCCCGCTCCGGCAAGATCCTCGCCGGGGTGTGCGCAGCACTGGCCACCCGCTTCGGGGTGCCGAAGTTCCTGGTCCGGCTCGGCTTCCTGATCTTCGGCGTGGTGGGCATCGGTGAGATCGTCTACATCCTGCTGTGGATCATGATCCCCAAGCAGGACTGACCACCCCTCTCCCCACCGGGCGTCGGGAGTGGTTGCTCTCAGGCGCACCGGGCGTCGGAAGTGGTTGCTGCTGACAGGTTCAGGCAACCACGAGCGACGCCCGGTGGGTCCATGAGCAACCACGGGCGACGCTCGGTCAGTCCTTGAGCTCGCAGATCGCCGCGCCGTTGCCGACGGTGTCGCCCACCGCGGCGGTCAGGCCGGTCACGGTGCCGGCCTTGTGCGCCTTGATCGGCTGCTCCATCTTCATCGCCTCGAGCACCACCACGACGTCGCCCTCGGCAAGCAACTGGCCCTCCTCGACGGAGATCTTGACGATGGTGCCTTGCATCGGTGCGGTCACCGCGTCCCCGGACGCGGCCGCGGCACCGCCGGCCCCCCGGGCCCGCTTGGGCGCCTTCTTCCGGCCACCGCCGTTGCCCGAGCCACCGCCCAGCGAGAGCCCGCCCGGCAGGGTGACCTCGATCCGCTGGCCGCCCACCTCGACGACCAGGCTCTGCCGCTCGGCTACCTCGCTCGGGTCCTCGGCGGTGGGCCCCGAGTACGGCTCGATCCGGTTGTCGAAGTCCGTCTCGATCCAGCGGGTATGCACGGTGAAGGGGGCGTCCGCGTCGTCCGGGGCGAACGCCGGGTCGGCGACCACGGCGCGGTGGAAGGTGAGCGCGGTCGGCATACCCTCCACCTCGAACTCGGCGAGCGCGCGACGGGACCGGGCCAGCGCCTGCTGACGGTCCCGGCCGGTGACGACCAGCTTGGCGAGCATCGAGTCGAAGGCGCCGGCCACGGCGTCGCCCTGCTCGACGCCGGAGTCCAGGCGCACGCCCGGACCGGTCGGCGGTCGGAAGACCAGGGCGGTGCCCGGCGCCGGCAGGAAGTCCCGGCCCGGGTCCTCGGCGTTGATCCGGAACTCGATCGAGTGCGCGTGCGGCTCCGGGTCGTCGTAGCCGATCTCCTCGCCGTCGGCGATGCGGAACTGCTCGCGGACGAGGTCGATCCCGGTGACCTCCTCGGTGACCGGGTGCTCCACCTGCAGCCGAGTGTTCACCTCCAGGAAGGAGATGTCCCCCTCGGGCCCGATGAGGAACTCACAGGTGCCCGCGCCGACATACCCGGCCGCGCGCATGATCGCCTTGCTCGCCCGCACCAGCTCGGTGTGCTGCTCGGCGGTCAGGAACGGCGCCGGGGCCTCCTCGACCAGCTTCTGGTTGCGGCGCTGCAGCGAGCAGTCGCGGGTGGAGACCACCACGACGTTGCCGTGCTGGTCGGCCAGGCACTGCGTCTCCACGTGCCGGGGACGGTCCAGGAAGCGCTCGACGAAGCACTCGCCGCGACCGAAGGCGGTGACCGCCTCGCGCACGGCCGAGTCGAAGAGGTCCGGGATCTCCTCGATCGTGCGGGCCACCTTGAGCCCGCGGCCCCCACCGCCGTAGGCGGCCTTGATGGCCACCGGCAGCCCGTGCTCCTCGGCGAAGGCGACGACCTCGTCCGGGCCGGCGACCGGGTCCTTGGTGCCGGGCACCAGGGGCGCCTGCGCCTCCAGGGCGATGTGCCGGGCCTTGACCTTGTCGCCCAGGCTGTCGATCGCCGCGGGGGAGGGGCCGATCCAGGTCAGCCCGGCCTCGATCACGGCGGCCGCGAACTCGGCGTTCTCGGCGAGGAAGCCGTATCCGGGGTGCACCGCGTCCGCACCGGACTCCGCCGCCACCTCCAGCAGCTTCTCCTGCACCAGGTACGACTCACCCGGGGTGGACCCGCCCAGGGAGTAGGCCTCGTCGGCGACCTTGACGTGCAGGGCGTCCCGGTCGGGGTCGGCATACACGGCCACGGCGCCCAGACCGGCGTCCTTGCAGGCTCGGGCGATGCGCACGGCGATCTCGCCGCGGTTGGCAATGAGGACCTTGCTGATCGGCATGACGCACACCCTAGACCCAGCGGTATGCCGGTCCGAACCGGTCCGCGCGTCGTCTCAGCTGAGCCGGGCGACGTCCTCGGCGCACCGTTGCTCCAGCTCGTCCAGCTCGCGCAGGCTGTCCTCGATGTCGCGCCGCCGGCGCTCCAGGTCGGAGCGACGGTCCCCGATCTGGGTCAGCAGGTAGCGCAGCTGGCCCACCTCTCCCGGCTGGTCGTCGTACATGTCCAGGATGGTCGCGATCTCCTCCAGGGAGAAGCCGAGACGCCGCCCGCGCAGGATCAGCGCCAACCGGGTCCGCTCCCGCCGGTGGTAGATCCGACGCTGCCCGTCGCGCTCGGGGGACAGCAGGCCGAGGTGCTCGTAGTGCCGCAGCGCTCGGTGGGTGACCGCGTACTCGTCGGCGATCTGGGCGATGGTCCACGTCGGCGTGGTCGGGTCGATCACGGTTGTCCTTACGTCAAGGGCGGGTGGTGCCATCTTGCTTGACCTTCGCGTCAAGGTCAAGCAGGATGGGAAGGACACGGGGGTGCCCCGCACCCCTTCCCGAGGCGAGCGAGGACCGGA
The DNA here is from genome assembly GCF_045032955.1 of Serinicoccus shuyuelongi. Lineage (NCBI taxonomy): Bacteria > Bacillati > Actinomycetota > Actinomycetes > Micrococcales > Ornithinimicrobiaceae > Serinicoccus > Serinicoccus shuyuelongi. The sequence goes on from NZ_JBJFZU010000010.1 coordinate 179,037, forward strand.
CGGCGATGTTCGAACTGACCCAGGACCACGAGGAGTTCCGAGCGCTGGTGCGCGAGTTTGCGCAGGGGGAGATCGCACCGCACGTCGAGCAGTGGGACAAGGACTCGCACTTCCCGACCGAGCTGGTGCCGAAGATGGGCGAGCTCGGGCTGTTCGGGCTGAACGCGCCGGAGGAGTTCGGCGGCGCCGGCACCGAGCACGGGGGCTTCACCTACACGTGCCTGGCGATCGAGGAGCTCGGGCGGGTGGACCAGTCCATCGGCATCACCCTCTCGGCGGGCGTCGGTCTGGGGATCAACCCGATCCTGTCCTTCGGGACCCAGGAGCAGAAGGAGCGCTTCCTGCCCGACCTGGTGGCCGGGCGGACGCTGGCCGGGTTCGGGTTGACCGAGCCCGACGCCGGGTCCGATGCGGGCGCGACCCGGACCCGGGCCCAGCTCGAGGACGGCAGCTGGGTGCTCAACGGGTCCAAGGCGTTCATCACCAACTCCGGCACCGACATCACCTCCGTGGTCACCGTCACCGCGAAGACCGGTGAGAGCGCCGAGGGCAAGCCCGAGATCAGCGCCGTCATGGTCCCGGCGGGGACCGACGGGTTCGTGGTGGAACCGGCATACCGCAAGCTGGGCTGGCACATCTCGGACACCCACGGCCTCACCTTCGAGAACTGCCGCGTGCCCGAGGACCACCTGCTCGGGGACCGGGGCGCCGGCTTCCGGCAGTTCCTCAAGACCCTCGACGACGGCCGGATCGCGATCTCCGCGCTGGCGCTCGGCTGCGCCCAGCGGATGCTGGACGAGTGCACCGCCTACAGCCAGCAGCGGATCGCCTTCGGCCGCCCGATCGCCGTCAACCAGGGGGTCTCTTTCCAGATCTCCGACCTGGCCGTGATGGTCGAGGCGGCCCGGGTGCTGACCTACAAGGCGGCCTGGCTCAAGGACGAGCAGGAGGCGGGGCGCCGGTCCGTCGAGCAGGTCAAGCAGGCCGCGGCCATCGCCAAGCTGTACTCCACCGAGGCCGCGGTGAGTGCGACCCGGATCGCCACCCAGATCTTCGGCGGCAACGGCTTCATGGAGGAGTACCCGGTGGCCCGGTTCTACCGCGACGCCAAGATCCTGGAGATCGGCGAGGGCACCTCGGAGGTGCAGCGGATGGTCATCGCCCGCGGTCTCGGGCTGCCGGCGCGCTGAGCCCGGCGGCTGGTGGCACGATGAGCGGCATGACCCACGACGGCGCCGCCGGGGACCCCCGGGTGGCCGACCTGCGCGAGCGGTTGCGCCGCGCCCACCAGGACTCGGCCGGCCCGAGCGAGCGGGCGCGCGCCAAGCTCGACTCGCAGAACAAGCTGTACGTGCGGGACCGCATCGCCCTGCTCTTCGACGAGGGGACCTTCGTCGAGGACGGCCGGTATGCCAACGCCACCGCGAGCGGGCTGCCCGCCGACGGGGTGGTCACCGGACGCGGTGAGGTGGACGGGCGCGCGGCGATCGTGGTGGCCAACGACCCCACGGTCAAGGCCGGGTCGTGGGGCGCCCGCACGGTGGAGAAGATCATCCGGGCCACCGAGGCGGCCCTGCGCGAGGAGCTGCCGGTCTTCTGGTTCGTCGACTCCGCCGGGGCGCGGATCACCGACCAGGTCGACCTCTTCCCGGGGCGTCGCGGGGCGGGGCGGATCTTCCACAACCAGGTCGCGCTGTCCGGCAAGGTGCCGCAGATCTGCTGCCTCTTCGGGCCGAGCGCGGCCGGCGGCGCCTACATCCCGAGCTTCACCGACCTGATTATCATGGTCGAGGGGAACGCCTCGATGTACCTGGGCAGCCCGCGGATGGCGGAGATGGTGGTGGGGGAGAAGGTCAGCCTGGAGGAGATGGGTGGCGCCCGGATGCACTGCACCGTCTCCGGGGTCGGCGACCTGCTCGCGGCGGACGACGCCGAGGCCATCGAGCTGGCCCGGCACTTCTTCTCCTACCTGCCCGAGTCGTGGCGCGCCCCGGTGCCCGCGTACCAGGGTGAGGAGCCGGCGGCACCGCTGCACCGGCATACCGTGCCCGAGGCGGAGACGGTGCCCTTCGACGTGCACGAGGTGATCGACGGTCTCGTCGACGACGACAGCTTCTTCGAGGTGAAGCCGCTGTTCGCCGGGGAGCTGGTGGTCGGCCTCGGCCGGGTCGACGGGCAGAGCGTGGGCATCGTCGCCAACAACTCGGCGGTCAAGGGCGGGGTCCTGTTCACCGACTCCGCGGACAAGGCCTCCCGCTTTATCTGGCTGTGCGACGCCTACGGCATCCCGCTGCTCTACCTGGCCGACGTGCCCGGTTTCATGATCGGCTCCGAGGTCGAGCGCGGGGGCATCATCCGGCACGGCGCCAAGATGGTCTCCGCCGTCTCCGAGGCCACCGTGCCGCAGCTGTGCGTGGTCGTGCGCAAGGCCTACGGCGCCGGTCTGTATGCCATGGGCGGGCCCGGGTTCGGCCCCGAGGCGACCATCGCGCTACCGACCGCTCGGATCGCGGTGATGGGCCCCGAAGCGGCCGTGAACGCGGTCTACGCCAACAAAATCGCCGAGATCGCCGACGAGGACGAGCGGCAGGCGTTCGTCGACGCCCGTCGCGCGGAGTACCTGGAGGACGTCGACCTCGAGCGGCTGGCTGCGGACCTGGTCATCGACGCGGTCGTGGAGCCGGAGGACCTGCGCGCCGAGGTGGTGCACCGCCTGCGGTATGCCGCCCGCCGGGACCGGCACTTCTCGACGCGGCACCGCAGCATCCCGCCGGTCTGACCGGTGGCCTCACCCCGCCCTGGTGCTGGGGCGCCCGCGTTGAGAGAGTAGGGCGCGAGAGCGCCGCTCCACCGCGAGCGGCCACCGTGACCGGCATGCCGTCCGAGCGTCGTGCCGGCCTGACCCCGCAGAGAAGGGCACGACATGAGCGCGAGCACGATCACCCTCAGCCGGCAGGTGCCGGTCCCCGCCGATCGGGCATACCGGGCGTGGGTGGAACCGGAGGAGCTCTCCGGCTGGTGGTGGCCCCAGTGGCAGGACACCCGTTACGACCTCGAGCCGAGGGAGGGCGCCGAGTTCCGCATCCACAGCGCCGAGGCAGGTGTCGGCGTCACCGGCGTCCTGACCACCGTCGAGGAGTCCCGGCTGCTCACCATGACCTGGTTGTGGATCAACGGCGAGGACACCATCGTCCAGGACCTGGTGGACGTGGTCGAGGTGCGCTTCACCGACAACGGCGAGGGGTCGGTGGTGACCGTGCTGCACACGTCGACCGAGCACGAGACCGATGGCGGCGCCGAGCAGGGCTGGAACGACGTCCTGGACCGGCTCCCGACATATTTGGTCGAGGCACGCTGAGCGCGCCCCGCTGAGCGCACACGCGGGGGACCGCCCCGCCCGTACCAGCCCGCTCAGGTGGTCAGGACGTCCACCCCGAGCGTGGCCAGCAGCCCGAAGGCGACGCCCCAGAGGATGATCGAGACCACCTGCCACAGCACCACCACGCGTGGCGTGGCGCCGAACGAGACCAGGGCGGCGGAGGTGATCTGGCTGGGCAGGATGGTCTGGCCGAGCAGGCTCACCCCGGCCACCCCGTAGCGGTCGAAGGCGTTGCGCAGTTTGGTCCGCCGCGGCGACATCTCCGGCGTTTCGCGGTCGCGCAGCGCGCGCGCCCGGGCCCCTTGGGTCACCCGCACGAAGACGAGCATCGAGATGATGTTGCCGACGATCGCCGCCGGCACCGCGACCAGCGGGTGGATCCCCGCCACGATGCCGATCGCCGAGCCGAGGTAGGACTCGACGAAGGGGATCGCCGAGATGGCGAGGACGCCGAGCACCGCGGTGAAGGTCGGGAGCGAGGCGACGAAGGCCTGCAGGTCGTTGATCATGAGTTCCCCTCGGAGTAGTACGGTGTGTTGGTGGCAACACTAACACGCCGTACTAGTCGCACTGGACGGGCTCAGCGCAGGTACTCCTCCCACCAGGCCAGGATGTGCTCGAAACGCTGCTGACGGTGCCGGGGCTGACCGGCGCGGGAGAGCTCGTGCCCCTCGCCGGGGAAGATGAGCAGCTTGCTCGGCACCCCGTTGCGCTGGAGCCGTGCGAAGAGCCGCTGGCCCTGCTCGAGCGGGCACCGGAAGTCGCGCTCCGAGTGGATCACCAGGGTGGGGGTGGTGATGTTGTCGGCCCAGGTCAGCGGCGACTGCTCGTGGGTGAACTGTCCGGCGTACTCGTCCGCGAAGAACCAGCCGATGTCGCTGGTCCCGGCGAAGCTGTCCCAGGCGTTGACGGCGCGCTCGCTGATCGCGGCGGTGAACCTGTCGGTATGCCCGACCAGCCAGGTCGTCATCAGTCCCCCGTAGGAGCCGCCCTGCACGCCGACCCGTGAGCCGTCCAGCCCCGGCAGGGTGAGGGCGTGGTCCAGCAGCGCGGTGAGGTCGGCGACGTCCACCGTGCCGATCGCCTCCTTGAGCACCCGGCCGTGGTCGGCGCCATAGCCGGAGCCGCCGCGCGGGTTGCCCATGACGACGGCATACCCCGCCCCGGCGAGCACCTGGGCCTCGTCGAAGAGGTTGCCGGAGTACTGCGCGTAGGGGCCACCGTGGATCATCAGCACCACCGGGTGCCCCGCCTTGCGGCGCGCACGGGTGCTGGGGCGGAACAACCACCCGTGCACCGGGTAGCCGTCGTTCGCGGAGGCGTTCAGCTCCTCCGGCTCGATCGGGTCGGCTGTCCCGGTGAGGTGACCGGCGAAGTCGGTCCGTCGAGTGAGCGGCTCGTCGGTGCGGCCCACGAAGATCTCCGCGTGCGAGGTGCGGGTGCCGCCGACCGCGACCACGACGTCACCGTTCGCGGCGAGCGCGCTCACGCTCACGTGCCCGTCCAGCAGCACCGCTCCGGAGGCGAGGTTCCGGACGACGCTGTCGCCCCGGTGCTCCAGGGCCGCGACCACGCTGCCGTCCCCGGCGATCACCGGCGGGCAGGCGGCACCGTCTGTCTCGGCGTCGGTCAGCGCGAGCCCCGGACCGTCGAGTCGGCGCAGCACGGCGTTCCGGGCGACGAAGTCCTGCTTGGACGGTCCGAGGTCGGCCGCGCCGTAGACGGCGGTCCCGTCGGGACCGACGTGCAGGCTGCCGACCGAGGAGGTGCCGTCGGTGTGCCGGCGGAAGCCGCGGCCGCGCAGGTCCACCGAGCAGATGTCGCTGACCAGGGTGTCCGGGACCCATCCGCCGCGTCGGTCCCGGGAGGCGACGAAGGCCACCCGGGTGCCGCCGTGCAGGAAGGTCGGGCCGAGGTCGTCGCCGCGACCACGGGTGAGCTGCGTGCTCTCCGGGAGCTTCTCGGCGTCCTCGGCGTCGGCGGCGGGCGCCTGCGACAGGTCGACGAGGAAGATCTTGCTGGGCCGGTCGAGCACGTAGCCGAGGCCGTCCGCCAGGTAGGTGGCGTGCTCGATGAGCCGAGGTGCCTCCTGATCGGGCTTGATGTCGTCGTCGGTCCCGTACCGCCCCTCCTCGGGGACGCGGGCGGCGTACGCCAGGTGGGTCCCGTCCGGCGACCAGCCGAAGGAGGAGACCCCGAGCGGCTGCTCGGTGAGCCGTCGGGCGTCACCACCGTCGGCCGGGAGCACGTGCAGCTGCGGGGGTCCGTCCTCGCCGCCGCGCAGGAAGGCCAGCCGCGAGCCGTCGGGGGAGTAGCGCGGTGCGGAGTCGCGGGTGTCCTGGGTCAGGCGCACCGGCTCACTGCCCTCCTCCCGCAGGTCGAGGCGCCACAGGCTGGTGCGGTAGCGGTTGTCCTCCACGTCCGGTCGGGCGACGGTGAAGACCACGTCTCGGCCGTCGGGGTGGACCGTGGGGGAGGACAGGGTGCGGATCTTGGTCAGGTCTCCAGGCTTCACCCGTCCGACCCTACGCCGGTCGTCGGGAGCGGGTGTGTCGGTGCCGGTTCGTACACTTGTTCTATGGACGAGGGGGTCGCGGTGCAGGGACCGCCCGGCGAAGGGGCCGTGGCGGTCCTGGGTATGCTGCGCGCCGCGCTGGACCGCAGCGTCACCGCGCTGTCCGCTCCGGCCCTGCTGCAGGAGGGTGAGCTCGGGGACGTGCTGGGAGCCCTGGACGCGGTGACCAGCCGGAGCCACGCATTGATGGTCGCGGTGCTGCGGGAGGCGATCGCCCGGGGCCTGCACGGTGAGTCGGGGTTCAGCGAGGTCGACTGGTTGCGCCTGGTCTGCCCCGCGGTGTCGTCCCGCGAGGCCGCTGAGATCGCCTGCCTCGCCCGGGCCGGGCAGGAGCAGGTGCACGGGCCGCTGCTGGAGGCGGTGCGCAGCGGGGCGCTGCCGGTGGGACGCGCCGCGGCGGTGGTCCGGGCGCTGGGGCGGGTCCGGACGGCTATCGGTCCCACGGAGTATGCGCGGGCGGCCGAGCTGATGACCATGGCCGCGACGGATGCCCGACTGGGTGAGGCGGACCTGGCCAGGGTGGGCGCGCAGCTGGTCGCCACCTGTCTGTCGGAGGGCGAGCAGGTCGCCCGTGACCGGGCGCGGGAGCAGCTGAGGGACGTGCACGAGTCGAGCCTGGCCGACGGCTCGGTGCGGCGGGTGGTCATCACCTTCGGCCAGGATGCGGACTACGCCGCATTCCGTGCGGTGATGATGTCACCGCTCGCCGCGCCGGCCACCCTGGAGGAGACACGTGCCACCGGGCAGGTGGAGACCAGGACGCCCGGGCAACGACGTTACGACGCGCTGATGGCCGTGCTGCGCCGCGGTGTGGCCGGGAGCACCGGTCAACCGACGACCCCCAAGGCGCAGCTGATGGTCACCATCCCGCTGGGCGTCCTGACCGGGCAGGACCCGGGGTGCGGCGTCAGCGGCTCCGGCGGGCCGGGTGGGGCGGGCGGACCGGCGCTGAGCGCGCACCGGGCCCGTCAGCTGGCATGTGAGGCGGACCTGATCCCGGCCGTGCTGGGCACCCGCAGCGAGATCCTGGACCTGGGGCGTGCGGCCCGCCTGGTCACCCCCGGCCAGCGACGTGCGCTGGCCCACCGGGACCAAGGTTGCACCTTCCCCGGCTGCTACGTGCCCGCGAGCTGGTGCGACGCGCACCACATCGTCCACTGGTCCCGTGGCGGGCGCTCGGACCTCGCCAACTACGCACTGCTGTGCGCCCGTCACCACACCTGGGTCCACCAGCACGAGAGCACCGCGACGACCGACGTCACCGGCGTCACCTGGCATCTCCGATGACCCTGCCCCGCACCCGGCCGTCACCGGCCGGGTGACCGGCATGCGCCCAGCGCTCGCCGGGCTCGCGGCACCACCGCTCAGCGGCGTCGCCAGGTCACCCAGGCGAGGACGTCCCCCTCGCCGGGGAGGCGTTCGGTCTCGCGCCAGAGCGAGGTGTCCACCTCGGGGAACCGGGTCGATCCCGGCGGCGCGAGGTCGACCTCGGTGAGCAGCAGCCGGTCCGCCGCGGCGATCGTCTGCGCGTAGATCTCGCCCCCGCCGGCCACGAAGACCTCACCGTCCCCCGCCATCAGCAGGGCCTCCGGCAGGGAGTGGGCGACCTCGGCGCCGGGGCCGGTCCAGTCGCGCTGCCGGGTCACCACGATCGTGCGTCGACCCGGCAGCGCCCGACCGATGGAGTCCCAGGTGCCTCGACCCATGACCAGGACACCGCCGGTGGTCGTCTCCTTGAAGAAGCGGAGGTCCGCCGGCAGGTGCCATGGCATCACCGCCCCGTCACCGATGACCCCGTTGCGTCCGCGGGCCGCGATCAGCGTCAACCGCTGGTCGAACCCGTGCTCCAGCAGGCACCCGAGCTGCCCGTCCCGCAGCGCGGCCAAGGCGCGCCGCTCGTGCGGGACGGTCCTGGCGGGAAGGTCGTCCAGCGGCCACCACGCGAGCCGCTCGGCCTTGTCCGGCTCCGCCAGGTGCGGCTCGCCGTCCCAACGTCGGGCGGTCAGGAAGACGTCCACCCTCTGCTCGACCGGGTCGGGCAGGGCGCAGCTGCGCTGCACGGTCGCCCAGTACTCCAGGTCCTCCTCGGCGAGGCGGACGCCCAGCTCCTCCTGCGCCTCCCGGAGGCCCGCGGCCCGGAACGTCTCGCCCGGCTCCACGTGCCCCGCGGCCCCGCACGCCCACCAGCCGTCCATGTACGGCGTGCCCCGTCTCAGCTGGAGCAGCACCTCGGGGCCGCGTGCCCCGTCACGCTGCAGCGCCACGTAGGTCGCGGGCACCAGGGCCCCGGGCCGGGGCGTCGCCGGGGGAACCGTCATACCGCGATCGGTGCCTTGATGGACGGGGCGGCCACGTAGTCCCGCACCTCCACGTCCTCCAGCTCGAAGGCGTCGATCGCCCTCACCTCCGGGTTGAGCCACAGCGTCGGCAGCGGACCGGGGGAGCGGGTCAGCTGCTCGGCCGCCTGGTCGAGGTGGTTGAGGTAGAGGTGGGCGTCGCCCAGGGTGTGCACGAAGTCCTTGGCCCGCAGGTCGGTGACCTGGGCCACCATGTGCGTCAGCAGCGCGTACGACGCGATGTTGAAGGGGACGCCCAGGAAGGTGTCGGCGCTGCGCTGGTACAGCTGGCAGGACAGCCACCCGCGCCGGTCGGGGTCCTCCGGCGCGGCCGGGGCGACGTAGAACTGGAAGAGGGTGTGGCACGGGGGTAGCGCCATCTGCTCGACCTCGGCGACGTTCCAGGCGGAGACGATGTGCCGGCGCGAGTCGGGGTTGGCCCGCAGCCCGGTGACGAGCCGCTGGATCTGGTCGATCGTCCCGCCGTCCGGGCTGGGCCAGGAGCGCCACTGGTGCCCGTAGACGGGCCCCAGGTCGCCCTGGTCGTCCGCCCACTCGTCCCAGATCGTGATCCTGCGCTCCTGCAGCCAGCGCACGTTGGTGTCCCCGCGCAGGAACCAGAGCAGCTCGCCGATGATCGAGCGCAGGTGCAGCCTCTTGGTCGTCAGGGCCGGGAAGCCCTCGGTCAGGTCGAAGCGCATCTGGTGCCCGAAGACCGAGAGGGTCCCCGTCCCGGTGCGGTCCTCCTTACGGATCCCCTCGGTGCGGATCCGGTCCAGGAGGTCGAGGTATGCCTGCATGAAGCCAGCGTAGACGCGGGCGGGGACAGGACGTACGAGGCGCCCGGGCACCCCTTCACCCGTCCTGACGACGGCCCCGCGCCCCGGCTACCCTCGTGTGCCATGAGCCACCCGCACCCCGAGCTGACCGCGCCCCCGCCCCTCCCGGACGGGGGCGTGCGTGTCATCGCGCTGGGGGGCCTGGGCGAGGTGGGCCGCAACATGGCGGTCATCGAGCACCGGGGCAAGCTGCTCGTCATCGACTGCGGGGTCCTCTTCCCCGAGGAGCATCAGCCCGGGGTGGACCTGATCCTGCCGGACTTCACCGCCATCGAGGACCGGCTCGAGGACATCGTGGCGATCGTCCTGACGCACGGCCACGAGGACCACATCGGGGCTGTGCCCTACCTGCTGCGGATGAAGCCGGACATCCCCCTGGTCGGCTCCCAGCTGACCCTGGCGCTGATCGAGGCCAAGCTCAAGGAGCACCGGATCCGGCCCCTCACCCTCGGGGTCGCCGAGGGGCGACGCGAGGTGCTGGGGCCCTTCGACTGCGAGTTCATCGCCGTCAACCACTCGATCCCGGACGCGCTGGCGGTCTTCGTCCGTACCTCGGGCGGCACCATCCTGCACACCGGCGACTTCAAGATGGACCAGCTGCCGCTGGACGGCCGGATCACCGACCTACGCGCCTTCGCCCGGCTGGGGGAGGAGGGCGTCGACCTGTTCATGACGGACAGCACCAACGCGCACGTGCCGGGGTTCACCACCCCCGAGCGGCAGATCATGCCCGCCATCGAGCGCGTCTTCCACCATGCCGGTCGCCGGATCATCGTCGCCTGCTTCTCCTCGCACGTGCACCGCGTCCAGCAGGTGCTGGACGCGGCCGAGCGGTCCGGGCGCAAGGTCGCGATGGTGGGCCGCTCGATGCTCCGGAACATGGGCATCGCCGCCGAGCTGGGCTACCTGCGCGTCCCGGACGGGGTGCTCGTCGACCTGGCCAGGCTGACCCAGCTCCCCGACGACCAGCAGGTCCTCATCTGCACCGGCTCCCAGGGCGAGCCGATGGCGGCCCTGTCCCGGATGGCCAACGGCGACCACAAGATCGACGTGGGGCAGGGGGACACCGTGCTGCTCGCCTCCTCGCTCATCCCGGGGAACGAGAACGCGGTCCACCGCGTCATCAACGGCCTCACCCGGCTCGGTGCCGACGTGGTGCACAAGGAGAACGCCCTCGTCCACGTCTCCGGCCACGCCAGCGCGGGCGAGCTGCTCTACTGCTACAACATCGTGCGACCGCGCAACGTGATGCCGGTGCACGGGGAGTGGCGCCACATGGTGGCCAACGGCGACCTGGCCGTGCAGACCGGTGTGCCCCGCGACCGTGTGGTCATCGCCGAGGACGGGGTGGTGGTGGACCTCGTCGCGGGGCAGGCCCGCATCGTCGGCGCGGTGGAGTGCGGCTACGTGTACGTGGACGGCTCGCTGGTCGGGGCCGCGGACGAGACCATGCTGAAGGACCGTCGGATCCTGCGCGACGAGGGCTTCGTCACCATCATCGTGGTGCGCGACGCCTCGACCGGCACCATCGCGGCCGGCCCCGAGATCCAGACCCGTGGTTTCGCGGAGGGTCAGGAGATCTTCGGACGGGTCCGTCCCCAGCTGGTCGCGGCCCTGGAGGAGGCCCAGCGCCGGGGCAACCCGGACACCTACCAGCTGCAGCAGGTGATCCGCCGCACCGTCGGGTCCTTCGTCGGCGGCAAGCTGCGCCGGCGACCGATGATCATCCCGGTCGTCATCGACGCCTAGCCCGTCCGCGGGCTCCCCGACCCTGTCGGTCGCGTCCGTCAGTCGTGCAGCTCGTGCTCGCCCCGTCGACGCCGCAGCCGCGCCGCCTCCTGAGCGATCTGCTCCTCCGACGGCTCGCGCTCGATGAGCACCGACGCCCCGTGGATGACCACCCCGACGCCCCAGCCGAGCATCGGGAACACCGGCCAGAACAGGGTGCTGACGCCACCGGTGACCAGCCAGATCCCGGTGAGCATCGTCATCACCGCGAGATAGGTGACCAGGTGTATGCGGAAGGCGTTGCGCTCCTCGATCCGCTCCCGCGCCCGCTTGCGCAGGTCCGGGTCCAGCTCTCCGCCGGGCCGGTAGGGCTGCAGCGGGGGTGGGCCGTCGACCGCGTCGTGCGGGCCGTCCTGGGGAGGGTTCACCCGCATCAGCCTACCCACCGTCGGTGGCCCTGCGGGGAGAGCGCGAGAGGGCGTCGGTGACCTGCGGGACCAGGCACCACCCCCAGCCGATCATCGCCCAGAGCGGCCAGAAGTGGCCACCACCGCTGACCGCCCACACCCCGATCAGCATCACCATCATGAAGGCGTAGAGAGCGATCGGGTGGGCCGAGGCGGCGAGGGTCCCCGGGCCCCGCATCCGCGCGCACGAGCCAGGACGGTGGCCGTCGGCCACCTCCGGCCGAGCACCGTGGCCGGCGGTGTCCGGCAGCTCCTCACGACCTCCGGTGCCCGGCGGCGGCAGCGGGGGAGGTTTGGACGGCAGGACGGGGCCGGTCGCGGCATACCCGAGCCGGGCGGGGCCCGCGGTGCTGGTCGGTTCGCTCATCTGCGTGCCTCGCGTCCTCGTCCCGGTCCGGGTGCGGTACCGCACCCTTCGTGATCCCGAGGTTAGGGCCGGTCCAGGGGATCCGGCAGTGACAGGTGTCAGGTCCTGATCCCCTCCCTACGGGCGTGGGACACCTGTGGCTGAGGTGAACATTGGGTACGGTGCGACCGTGGCCAAGACTGCGACAACCTCGACCCGCGCCAGCTCCGGTGGCGCCTCCCGTCGTCCGGCGAGCCGGACGACGGCGACCCGCGGCAAGGGTTCCTCCGGTCCCAGCCGCGGGACCCAGCCGCCGGTCGACCGTGGGCCCTCGCTGCCCGGTCGGGCCCTGCGCGGGATCGCCGGCGCGACCGGGGGGACGGTGCGCGCGATGACCGACACCGCCCGCGACCTCGAGCCGGAGCACCGCCGTGACGGCGCCGGCTTCGTGCTGCTGGCGCTCGCCCTCGTCGTCGCCCTCCGGGAGTGGTGGCAGCTCGACGGCATCTTCGGCGACATCGTGCACGCGGGGGTGGCCGGCACCTTCGGCCGCGTCGGCCTGGCGCTGCCGCTGGTCCTGCTCGCCTTCGCCGTGCGCCTCTTCCGGTCGCCCGACGATCAACGGGCCACCAACAGGATGACGATCGGCACCACCGCGATGCTGGTGGCCGCCAGCGGCATCACCCACCTGGTCGCGGGCAACCCGGACTACGCCGAGGGTGCGCTGGTCATGCAGAGCTCCGGCGGGGTGCTCGGCTTCATGGCCTCCTCCATCCCGGCGTCCGCGATCACGGTGACCGGGGCCTACATCGTGCTGAGCCTGCTCGGGGCCTTCGGCTTCCTGGTGCTCACCCGGACCCCGGTGCACCGCATCCCGGACCGGATCCGTGAGGTGGAGCAGCAGCTCTTCGACTCCGCGCGTTTCGACGAGGTCGACGAGCAGGGACGCCCGGTGCACCGCCGACGTCGTCGCTCCGGGGACCTCGACGGTCCGCGCGAGGGCGACATCGCCTTCGAGCAGGCCGCACAGGTGGACAGCCAGGGCGCCCGCCGTCGTTCGCTGCGGGCCGGCGCCCGGCGCCGTCGCGGCACGGACGCCGAGGCGGCCACCGAGAGCACCGACACGGCCACCGGACCAGCCTCGACCTCGGCTTCGGCCGCCCCGCGCCGCGCGACGGGCTCGCCGGCCCCGGCGAAGAGCGCGCCGACCACGGCGGACGTCGCGGCCGAGGGCGAGAACACCGAGGAGATCCCGTCCCTGCGACCCGGGCAGCGGCGCCCCGCGCCGCCCAGCGCCGCGGAGAAGCTGCGCACCCGCGCAGCCGAGTCGAAGCGTGAGGCCGCGGCGCAGCTCGAGGCCCCGCCCACCACCCAGCTGCCGCAGCGGGTGGAGCAGCTGCAGCTCGCCGGTGACGTCACGTACACGCTGCCCGACTCCGCCATGCTCAAGCCGGGCACCCCGCACAAGGAACGGTCGGAGGCCAACGACAAGATCGTCGACGCGCTGACCGGGGTGCTCGAGGACTTCAACATCGACGCCCAGGTCACCGACTTCACCCGCGGGCCCACCGTGACCCGGTACGAGGTCGAGCTCGGCCCCGGAGTGAAGGTGGAGCGGATCACCGCCCTCTCCAAGAACATCGCGTATGCCGTCGCCAGCGCCGACGTGCGCATCCTCTCCCCGATCCCGGGCAAGTCGGCGGTCGGTGTCGAGATCCCCAACACCGACCGGGAGAACGTCAGCCTCGGCGACGTGCTGCGCAGCCAGGCAGCCCGCAACAACGTGCACCCGATGGTGATGGGCGTCGGCAAGGACGTCGAGGGTGGCTACGTCATCGCCAACCTGGCGAAGATGCCGCACCTGCTGGTCGCCGGTGCCACCGGCTCGGGCAAGTCCAGCTTCGTGAACTCGATGATCACCTCGGTCCTGATGCGCTCCACCCCCGACGAGGTCCGGCTGATCCTGGTCGACCCCAAGCGGGTGGAGCTCACGGCATACGAGGGGATCCCGCACCTGATCACCCCGATCATCACCAACCCGAAGAAGGCGGCGGAGGCGCTGGCCTGGGTCGTCAAGGAGATGGACCACCGCTACGACGACCTGGCGACCTACGGCTACAAGCACGTCGACGACTTCAACAAGGCCATCAGGGCCGGCAAGATCACCCCACCGGCGGGCTCTGAGCGGGTCATGCAGCCCTACCCGTACCTGCTGGTCGTGGTGGATGAGCTCGCCGACCTGATGATGGTCGCCCCGCGCGACGTTGAGGAGTCGGTGGTCCGCATCACCCAGCTCGCCCGGGCCGCCGGGATCCACCTGGTGCTGGCCACCCAGCGGCCGTCGGTGGACGTGGTGACAGGCCTGATCAAGGCCAACGTCCCCAGCCGGATGGCGTTCGCGACCTCGTCGCTGGCCGACTCCCGCGTCGTGCTCGACCAGCCCGGCGCCGAGAAGCTCATCGGCATGGGGGACGCGCTGTTCCTGCCGATGGGTGCCAGCAAGACCATGCGAGTCCAGGGCGCCTGGGTGACGGAGACGGAGATCCACGACGTGGTCGCCCACGTCACCGGTCAGCTGAAGCCGAAGTACGTCGAGGAGGTCATCGCCGCCCCGGTGAGCAAGCAGGTCGACGAGGAGATCGGCGACGACCTCGACCTGCTGCTGCAGGCCACGGAGCAGGTCGTCACCACCCAGTTCGGCTCGACCTCGATGCTGCAGCGCAAGCTGCGCGTCGGCTTCGCCAAGGCCGGGCGGCTGATGGACCTGATGGAGACCCGCGGCATCGTGGGCCCCTCCGAGGGCAGCAAGGCCCGCGAGGTGCTGGTCCGGCCGGACGACCTGGAGACCACCCTGGCGCTGCTGCAGGGCCAGGACCCGCCCCGGCCAGAGCCGGAGAGCGACTCCGAGCCCTTCTCGGCGAACCCGAGCGAGGTCGTCGATGTGCAGGACCCGCAGGACGGGGTGCGGGACGCCCGCTACGACGGGGACCCGATCGGCGCGTCCGCCGTTCCCGAGGACGAGGAGCCCGAGAGCGAGGACGCCTGGGACCTGACCGGGCGGTGAGGTGGTGGCACCGGCGCGGGAGAGCTCGTTGGAGCTGCTCGAGGTGGGGACGGACCTGTGGGAGGACGCGCTCGCCGCGTTGTCCGACCAGGACCTGACCGGGCTGTCCACCCTGCCCGGGTGGAGCCGGGCGCACGTGGTCGCGCACGTCGCGCTCAACGCCGTGGCGCTGACCAACCTCGTCACCTGGGCACGGACCGGCGTGGTGACGCCGATGTATGCCTCGCCTCAGGCCCGGGACGCGGACATCGAGGCGCTGTCCCTGCGCCCGGCGGCAGAGCTGCGGGAGGCGTCCGCACGCGCCGCGCTGGGACTGCGGGAAGGTCTGGCGGCGATGCCCCGGCGCGCGTGGGCGCGCAAGGTCAGGGTACGGCAGGGGACCGAGGTCGAGGCCACGGTGATCCCGTGGCTGCGGGTCCGGGAGGTCTTCCTGCACGCCCTGGACCTGGGGTCCGGGGTCACCGACGCCGACCTGCCGGAGGTCTTCGCCGACCTGGTCGTCGGGGACGTGGTCCGACAGCGGTCCCGGGTGCAGGGGCACCCCCGGCTGCACCTGCGTGCCGACCCCGGCGATGCCCGGTGGGACATCGGTGCGCCCGGCCCGGAGGACCCCGTGGTGGTCGGTGACGTCCGAGCGCTGGCCGCCTACGTGAGCGGCCGGGCCGCCACCCTGCCGCTGAGACGCACCGACGGTGCAGGGGCCGATGTCGATGCGGATGCCACGGGCGGGGCCGGGTTCGCGCCGCCGGAGCTGCCCCCCTGGCTCTGAGCGTCCGGGGCGTGCCGGTCGTCGGCCCGCGGCCGCGCACCTACACTCGAGGCATGTCTTCAGCCCGTAGCGTCGCCGTGGTCACCCTGGGCTGCACCCGCAACGAGGTGGACTCCGAGGAGCTGGCCGGAAGGCTCGCCTCACAGGGGTGGACCCTGGTCGAGGACGCCGCCGAGGCAGACGTCGCCGTGGTCAACACCTGCGGCTTCGTCGAGCAGGCCAAGAAGGACTCCGTCGACGCCCTGCTGGAGGCCAACGAGCTCAAGCAGACCGGCAGGACCCAGAAGGTGGTCGCCGTCGGCTGCATGGCGGAGCGCTACGGCGAGCAGCTCGCCGCCGAGCTCCCGGAGGCGGACGCCGTCCTGGGCTTCGACTCCTACGCCGACATGTCGACCCACCTGCGCAACATCCTCGCGGGGGAGCGGCCCGCCTCGCACGTGCCCCGCGACCGGCGCCGACTGCTCCCGATCTCCCCGTCGGACCGGCGCGGTGCCGCGGGTGCGGTGTCGCTGCCCGGCCACCAGCAGGAGGAGACCGCCGAGCCCCTGGTCCCGCTGGAGCAGGTCGCCCCGGCGACCGGGCCCAGGGTGGTCCGGGCGCGGCTGGACGGCCGCCCGTGGGCACCGCTGAAGATCGCCTCCGGCTGCGACCGGCGGTGCGCCTTCTGCGCCATCCCGATGTTCCGCGGCGCCTTCGTCTCGCGGGCCCCCGCCGAGATCGTGGCGGAGGGTGCCTGGCTCGCCGAGCGGGGGGTCAAGGAGCTCTTCCTGGTCAGCGAGAACACCACCTCCTACGGCAAGGACCTCGGTGACCTGCGCCTGGTGGACGCCCTGCTGCCCGAGCTCGCCGAGCTGCCGGGCGTGGAGCGGGTCCGGGTGTCGTACCTGCAGCCGGCCGAGATCCGTCCCGAGCTGCTGGACGCGATGGCCCGCACCCCCGGCGTGGTGCCCTACTTCGACATCTCCTTCCAGCACGCCTCCGGGCCGCTGCTGCGCCGGATGCGCCGCTTCGGCGACCGGGCCTCCTTCCTGGGGCTGCTGGAGCAGGTCCGTGACCGGGTGCCGGAGGCGGGGATCCGCACCAACGTGATCGTCGGCTTCCCCGGCGAGACCGAGGAGGACCTGGCCGAGCTCACCGACTTCCTCTGCGAGGCGCGGCTGGACGTGGTCGGCGTGTTCGGCTACTCCGACGAGGACGGGACCGAGGCCGAGGACTACGAGGGCAAGCACGACGAGGACACCATCCGGGAGCGGGTCGAGCGGGTGAGCGCGCTGGTGGAGGAGCTCACCGCGCAGCGCGCTGCGGACAGGATCGGCACCCGGGTCGAGGTGCTCGTCGAGTCGGTGGAGGACGAGGGCGAGGAGCTCCCGCGCCTGGTGGGCCGTGCCGGGCAGCAGGGTCCGGACGTCGACGGGGTCACCTATCTCGTCGACGACGACGGGGGTATGCCGTCGCTGCAGCCGGGGGACATCGTCACCGCGACCGTCGTCGCCACCGAGGGGGTGGACCTGGTGGCGGTGCCTGAGCCGTCCACCGACCCGCGGGGGCCGGGACGATGATCGGCCCGCACGACCCGGACGGCCCCGAGATCGCCACGGCTCGGGTATCGCCCCGGGTCTCGGTGTGGAACCTGCCGAACGCGCTGACCATGCTTCGCATCGCGCTCGTACCGGTCTTCGGGTGGCTGCTGCTCACGGAGCCCGGGGACGGGTCTCTGCGCTGGTGGGCGTTGGTCGTCTTCCTGCTCGCCATCGGCACCGACTGGGTGGACGGCTACCTGGCGCGCCGGTACGGGCTGATCACCGACTTCGGCAAGCTGATGGACCCGATCGCGGACAAGGCGCTGATCGGGACCGCGCTCATCGGGCTCTCGATCCTCGACCTGCTGCCCTGGTGGGTGACCGTGGTGATCCTGGTCCGGGAGGTCGCGATCACGCTGATGCGGTTCGTGGTGATCCGGCGGGGGGTCATCCCGGCCAGCCGCGGCGGCAAGCTCAAGACCGTGCTGCAGGCCGTCGGGATCAGCATCGTCCTCGCCCCGGTGGGGGGTCTGCTCGGTGACCTCGGGCTGTGGGTGATGTACCTGGCGGCAGCGGTGACCCTGGTGACCGGGATCGACTACGTCCGGCAGGCGTTCGCCGCGCCGCCCCCGCGACCCTCGAGATGAGCGACGACGCCGCCGGTGCCGTGCTGGCGCTGCTGCTGGAGCGCGGGCAGAGCGTGGCCACCGCCGAGTCGCTCACCGGCGGGTGGGTGTGCGCGGCGCTGACCGCGGTGCCCGGCGCCAGTGCCGCGGTGCGCGGCGGGGTGACGGCCTATGCGGTGGGGGTGAAGCACACGGTCCTGGGCGTCCCGGCGGAGGTGCTGGACGGGGTCGGTGCGGTCTCGCCCGCGTGCGCGGTGGCGATGGCACGTGGCGGGGCCCGGCTGCTGGGGGCCGACTGGTGCGTCGCCACGACCGGGGTGGCCGGCCCCGGCCCCAGCGACGGACACCCGGCAGGCACCGTCCACCTGGCGGTGGCCGGTGGGGAACACGGCGTGGCGCACCGTGCGTTGCACCTGCACGGGTCCCGTGAGCAGATCCGCCGACAGACCGTGACGGCGGCGCTGGACCTCCTGGAGGAGAGGCTCGACACGTGCCTGTCACAGTCGCGGGGTACGGTATAAGCATCGGTCGGCACCCCGACCGGTGGGAACGGACCGAGACGACCCGGCGGAGCCGGGACGAGGAGAGTGAGGAGGGATGACGATGGTGCTGTTGCGGCGCGAGCTGGGGGACGCCCTCCGTGAGACCCGACAGGTCCAGGGGCGCACCCTGCGTGAGGTCAGTGCCTCCGCGGCCTGCTCCCTCGGGTACCTCTCCGAGATCGAGCGCGGCGAGAAGGAAGCCTCCTCGGAGCTGCTCGCCTCGATCTGCAAGGCCCTGGACGTCTCCCTCTCCCAGATGCTCTCCACGGTCGCCGACCGGGCCAGCCTGGCCGAGGCTGCCGAGGCCCAGATGACGACGGTCCTGACCACGGGCCTGGCGCGCCCCCTGCACCGACGGGTGCGCGACGAGCGCTCGGTCGTCTCCGCGGCCTGACACCCGGTCCCGACACGACCCCGCGATGAGCCCCTCCCGATGACGCGACGACGCAGCATCGTCCCCCTGGCGGCCGCGGCCCTGCTGCTGTCCGGGTGCTCGGTGGGCCCGGAGGAGTCGGGACAGCCGGCGACCGGGCAGACCCTGGACGTGCAGGCGTTCGCCGACCGGGTCGGCCAGGACGGCACCATCGTGCTGGACGTCCGTACCCCGCAGGAGTATGCCGGGGGGCACCTGCCGGACGCGGTCAACATCGACCTCGCCGCGGACGACTTCGCGGAACGGATCGAAGAGCTGGAGCTGGGGGCCACCTACGCCGTGTACTGCCGCACCGGGAACCGCTCTGCGGAGGCGATGGAGACCATGCTGGACGGCGGCTTCGTCGACGTCGCCCACCTGGAGGGCGGCATCACGGCCTGGGAGTCCGCCGGGAGAGACGTGGTCAGCACACGCTGATGGAGCTCGGCATCGTCCATCGTCCCGGAAGGGTCGAGATCACCCTCACCCCGGGCACGCAGGGGGCGGCTCCGGCGTCGCGCGCCCGGCTGGCCCGGCGGACCGCCACCTTCGAGGTGGACGCGGAGCTGGGGGCGGTGCATCCCGACCTGCTGGTCCTGTCGGCGCTGCTGTGCGCGCGACCCTGGGTCGGTACCCGCACCGAGATCACCTCGTCGGTGGCCGCCAGTCCGGCGCTGGCGGAGGCGCTCCGGACCGGCCCACGGCTGCGGCTGCGGTCGGTCTCCCCGGACGTGCAGCCACGTCCGCGTCCCGGCGGCGACGGCCGTGACGGGGATGGCGACGGGGGCGGTGTGCCCGGCCTGTGCTTCAGCGGCGGCACCGACAGCGTGGCCGCCCTGGCGATGATGCCGGAGCGGACCCGCTCCTATCACCTGCTCCGCCGGGCGCCCGTGGACGAGCGTCGCGCCACCATGTTCGACACCCGTGCGGCCGAGCAGTCCTGCGCCCGGGTCCGCGCGACCGGCCGGGCCGTCGTCGTGGTCCCCAGCGACGTCGAGTACCTGCGCGACCCGACGGGCTTCCCGCACGACTTCACCACCGCGGTTCCCCTGCTGCTGCACGCGGACGCGGACCGGCTGGACGCGGTGGCCTGGGGAGCCCCGCTGGAGGCCACCTACCGGTTGCAGCGCGGGATCTTCCGGGACCTGGCCGACTCCCCGTTCCTGCGCGAGTGGGGTGCCGTCTTCGACGCCGTCGGCCTGCCCGTGCTGCTGCCCGTGGCGGGGGTCTCCGAGGTGGTGACCAGCACCATCGTGGCGCGGCACGAGCTGGGCTCCGCCGCCCAGTCCTGTGTCCGCGGTCCTCGGCTCGGACGGCCGTGCGGGCGGTGCGCCAAGTGCGCCCGCAAGACCCTGCTGGCCGGTGCGGTCACCGGCAGCTGGCCGGACGACCACGTGCTGCAGCGGCAGTGGCGAGGGGTGGAGCCGCGCCAGCACCTGCTCGCCGACCCGATCAAGGTGGAGCCGGTGGTGTCGCATTGCGTGCACCGGTACCTCGCCGACGGTGGCGCCGACCCGTTGCTGCGCCTGGTCGTGGCCAAGACCGGCCCGGACCCGCTGCCCTGGCTGACCCGGTCCTACCCGCCCGCCCTCGAGCACCTGCCCGCCCCCTACCGCCAGGAGGTGCAGCAGCGGCTGCTCACCGTCGCGGAGCCGATGACCGCCGAGCAGGAGCAGGCCGTGCGGGACTATGCCGTCCCCGGCCCGGAGGACCCGAGCCGAGCCGCCGCCCAACGCGAGCTGGAGGCTTGGCTGGCCGCGCACCCCTCCCATGACCGGATGGCGCGGTCCGTGAGCCGGGTCCGCCGCGTGCTGAGGGCCGGGGTGCGTCGGTGGGGACCCAGGACCTGGGCCATCCGAGGCCCGGGCTCGAATACAGGTTCAGGGTAGGCGGGTCTAGGTGTAGCGGCGCCGGGCGTGACCCAGCGGCGTCTGCGGGGCACCGTCGTCGGTGGGGGCACGGCCGCCTTGGCAGCCGGGGCACGAGAACATCACCCGCTGCTGCGGCTGCTGACCGATGGGGGCCAGCCTGATCGGGACACCGCAGCGTTTGCAGGGCAGACCGACCCGTCCGTGCACCCACGCGTCGTCGTCCGCGACGTCCCCGCGGCCGGTGATCGTGGTTCGACCCTGGCGGCAGCTGAGTACGAGCAGCCGGCGGGCGGTGGACAGCAGCTCCTCGACCTGACCGGGGTCCAACCCGCCCACCGGTGTCCACGGGTTGATGCCGAGCAGGAAGAGCGGCTCGGCGGTGAAGATGGTGCCCATCCCGGCGACGTTGCGCTGGTCCAGACAGGCCTCGGTGATGGTGCGGTGCGGGTCGGCCCGCACGTTGGCCAGGGCGACCTGCGCGTCGTACCCGGGGTCCAGCAGGTCCGGCCCGAGGTGCCCCACCACCCGGTGCTCCTGGCTGGTAAGCACCAGGTCGAGCATCCCGAGGCTGTCCCCGACGGCGACCCGGCGGGTCGACCACAGCAGGGCACGGACGGTGTGCCGGTGTCCGAGGGCGTGCCGTCGACCGACCGGGTGCACCCGCCAGGAGCCCTCCATCCGCAGGTGGCTGTGCACGGTGAGGTCACCCTCGACCCGGTGCAGCAGGTGCTTGCCCCTCGGCACCACCTCCAGGGTGCGTCGCCCGGACAGGTCGGCGGTGGCATGGGCGGGCACCCTGATGTCGGACCCGGCCAACCGGTCCCCGGCCAACCCCTCGTGCAGGCGCTGCGCGGTACGCCAGACCGCGTCCCCCTCAGGCACGGCCCCGACCCCTGGCTCTGGCCCTCATCCTGCCCACCCTGCCCACCCCGACCGGGCGAGCGTTGTGCTCGGACCGGGCGAGCGTTGTGCTCGGACCGGGCGAGCCTCATGCATGCACCACGGGTATGCCGGGCCGCGCGTCGCCCGCGCGCGCCGCAGGGCGTCCGTCGGTTCGGCTACCGGTGGCGGGGTCATCACCCCAGTGTCCCCTCCGGAAGGTGCAGGCGCTCGCCGTGCCAGTCCTCACGCAGCCAGCGGTCATGGCTGGCGACCACCACGGCACCCGGGTAGTCGGGCAACGACAGCTCCAGCTCGGACACCAGCAGGAGCGAGAGGTGGTTCGTGGGCTCGTCGAGCAGCAGCACGTCCGGCGGGTCAGCGAGGACGACCGCCAGGTCCAACCGACGGCGCTGTCCGACGGACAGGTCGCCCACCCGACGGTCGAGGTCCCGCTCGGCGAGCAGCCCGTGGTCGGCCAGGGGGTGCCGTGACGCCTGCTCCTGGCCGACGGCGACGGCATACTCCTGCCGTACCGACCGTGCGGAGGGCCGGGGCAGGGGCTCCTGGCTGAGCAGTCCGACCCTGACCCCGGGCGCCACCATGAGCACGCCGCCGGCGGCCGTCCCCGTCGGGAGACCACGTCCCGCGCCGGCGAGCACCTCCAGCAGCGTCGACTTGCCGGACCCGTTCGCACCGGTCACCAGCAGCCGCGTGCGCCTGGACACCGTCAGCGACACCTCGCCCAGCCGCCCGTGCACACCGATCCGGTCAGCGGTCAGCACCGGGCCAGGGGGAATCGTGCGCCCGACCGACCCCGGCGGTCCACGGAAACGCAGCCGCGCCGGTGGCTGTCTGACCTGCGCCGCCTCCAGCCGCTCCAGGGCGGTGGCGGCGTCGTTGACCCGCCGGGCGACGACGGTGGCGTTGCGGTCGGAGTAGAACTTCCGGCTGGCGCGGGCCTCGGTGCGGGGAGCGCGGTCCGCATGCCCGACCTGCTGGTCGGTCCGCACCCGGGTCCGCAGCCGGTGCAGCTCCTCCTGCTCCTCCCGGTACCGGTGCACCCAGCGACGCCGGTCGTCCCGGCGCTGCTGCAGGTATGCCGAGTAGCTACCGGTGAAGCGGGTGAGCCCGAACCCGGACCCGGGGGAGTCGGCGTCGGTGTCCCCGCCGATCCCGGCACGCGGCATCGGTGCCGGGTCGAGGTCCAGCAGGGTCGTACCGGCCTCGTCCAGGAAGGCCCGGTCATGACTGGCCAGCAGCACCGGACCCGCCCACCCTCGGAGCAGCTCCACCAACAGCTCGGTGCCTTCGTCATCCAGGTGGTTGGTGGGCTCGTCCAGCAGCAGGGTGTCGGGGGAGCGGAGCAGCATCCACGCCAAGGACAGCCGGGACCGCTGCCCACCCGACAGGTCCGCGGCCGGGCGGTCCCGGGGCACGGACGCCAGGCCCAGCCCCTGCACGAGCCGGTCGGTGCGGTGCTCGGTGTCCCACGCCCGGTGGCGACGCGCGGACTCCAGCGCGGCATCCAGACGGGCGCCGGCGCCGGGGTCCTCGTCGGCCAGCGCCGCCGCCTCGGCCTCCACCCGTGCGGCGAGGGCCCGCAGCGGTGCGGTGGCCTCCGCGAGCACCTGCCTCATGCTCAGCCGCGGGTCGAAGGGAGGTTCCTGGTGGTGCAGCCCGACGGTGCCGGGCACCTGGACCGTCCCGGTGTCCGGGCGGTCCAGACCGGCGATGATCCGCAGCAACGTGGACTTGCCGGACCCGTTCTCACCGATCAGGCAGGCCCGCTCGCCGGAGGACACGACGAGCGAGACGTCGGTGAGCACGCGACGGTCGGGGAAGGACCGGGAGATGCCGTCCACACGCAGGTGGGCCGGGCCGGACGCGGTCGAGGCGGGGAGGGAGGACAGCGGAGCGGGCATGGGGGATCTCCTGAGCAGGGGGGACGGGCAGCGCGCACCAGCGCGTCGGGCGGTCGTCAGGAGATCCACACGGCCACGACGGTAGCAAGGGTGGCCCCGGTCCACACCGGGTTATCCGGTGAGGGCGGCCAGTTCTGCGCGCAGCCCGTCCAGGGCCGTCCGGGTGTCGGTGTCGTCCTCGTGGGGTCCTCGCAGCCACTGCGCGTAGGAGCGCACCTCCGACAGCCGCCACTCGAGCCGGAAGAGGTGCAGCAGGTCCGGGTCGTGCTCGACCCGCTCGTGGTAGCCGTCCAGCAGGTCCCGCTCACGGGGCGCGAGCCGCAAGGTCTCCCAGTCCAGGAGGAGCAGGCGTCCGTCCTCGGTGCGCCACTGGTTGTGCGCGCCGGGCTCCCCGTGGGTGGGTACGTAGGTCGCGTGATCCAGGCCTTGGCGCAGCCGCAGGTATGTCGTGAGGCCCCGTTCGACGGCGCCGCTCAGCCCGGCGCGCACGTGCGCCCTGGCGACCTCCCCGTGCGGTCCCGCCCATCCGTCCCCGGCGACCCAGGCCGTGAGCTCGTCCACCAGGTCGGCCGCCACCGTCGGTTCCCAGGTGAGCACGCCAGGTGGCGGCGGGGATGCATGCAGCCGGTGGAGGGCTTCCACGGCTTCGGGCCCCACCGAGGGGGGCCGGTGTCCTTCCAGCCACGCGGTGCAGCTGAGCCAGCCCTGGTCGAACCGGCTGGTGAGACGACCTGCCCGGGTCGGGAGACAGGCGTGCACGACGTCCAGCGTGCGGGCCAGGTGAGCGGCGGCGGCGTAGGTGGCCTCCGCCGACTCCGCGGTGTGCCACAGCGGCGGGTCCAGCGTGACGAAGAGTCGGGCGGTCCCCTCGACCTCTGCTCGCCAGTGCCAGGCACCGAACCCGACGGCGAGGTGGCGCACGGCAGTGACGTCCGGGCACCACTCGGTGCGCACCCGGTCGAGGACCTGCTGGTCCGAGAGGCTCGTCGGTGGCTGGTGCACACGGGCAGGCTAGAGCAGTGACACCGCCACCGGTCGCCGTGTCACCGACGCGGCCTCGCTCACCGCCGCAGGCGCAACCCGCTCGGCGAGGTGTGGAAGCCGGCGGCGGTCAGGGCCGCGGCCAGGGGATGCTCCGAGCCGAGCGCCCCGGCGCCGTCGATCTTCGTGATGGTCAGGCCTCGCAGGGCGCCCTGCCGCACCGCCGTCGCCAGGGCACCGGCGACGTCAGGCCACAGGTCGTCGCCGGAGGTCTGCGGTCCGGTGGCGAAGGTCAGGGCGCTGCGCCCGCCCCGCTCCAGGTAGAGCGCCGGGACACCGTCCACCAGGACCACCATCGCCCCGGCCTTGCGTCCCGGGCGGTGGGTGCCCTCACCGGTGCCCTGCTCGGGCCAGGGGACCGCGGCGCCGAAGGGGTTCGCGGGATCGGTCGCGGCGAGCAGTACCGTCTCGCGGTCGTCGTCGGTCCCGGGGACGCCCTGGGTGCCACGGGCGGCGTGGTCCAGGGCTCGGAGCCGGTCGATGGCGCCCGCACTGCCGAACTGGGCCGCACCCAGCCCCTCGACGACATACCCTCGGCGGACCCTGCCGGCCTCCTCGGCGCCGGCCAGCACCCGGTAGACACCGGAGAACCCGCCCGGGACGCCCTCGGCGACCACGGAGCCCCTGGTCAGCACCCCGTACCGGTCCAGCAGCGTCTCCGCCGTGGCCAGCCCGAGCACGGTCGGGTCGGTCTCCACCGGTGGCAGCAGCGACCAGCGGCCGACCGCCGTCGGCGGGCCGGACCGGGCCGGCATCGAGGGTCGTCCCGGGCGGGACGACAGCGCCACCGACCCGCGCGACCACCGACCGCCCCGGGAGGGGGCCCGTCGCGCCTTGTGGGTGCTCCGTCCCCCGGCCAGCAGGGCACGCACCGGCGCGAAGGTGTCCGCCGAGACCCGCCCGGCCCACACCAGGTCCCACAGCGAGGTGGTCAGCCGCTGGTCGTCGGTGGACCCGGCGGCCTCGGCCAGGGCCCGGAAGAAGTAGGCCCCGCCGGCGACCCGTTCGAGGACGTCGAGCACCGTCCGGGCGTATGCGTCCTCGACCTCGTCGGCCGCGGCCATCGTCAGGTGCGCGCTCTCACCCAGGTGCAGGGACACCCAGCCGTCGTCGCCGGGCAGCGACCCGTGCCCCTGCCAGAGGGCCTCGCCCGAGGTCATCAGCTCGTCCAGCATGCCGGGGGAGTAGCCGCGGACCCGGACCGGCAGGATCAGCGACTCGACGGCGGAGGCCGGCACCCGGGCCCCGGCGAGCTGCTCGACCGCGCGGGCCAGCCCGTCCAGGCCGTGCAGCTCGCCCACGGACTGCCACCGGGGCAGGAACCGCGCGTACGCCTGCTGCGGGACCGGCTCGACCTCCTGCCGCAGCGCGGCGAGCGAGCGCCGTCTCAGCAGGCGCATCACCTCGGCGTCGCACACGTCGTCGTCGCCGGCGCCGTCCGGGACCAGCGCGCCCTGGACCATCCGTCCGGCCGAGACCTGGCGCCGCAGGACGTCGCGGACCACGGCGGTGCCCAGGCCCAGGCGGGTGGCGAGGCTCTCGGGGGTGAACGGGGTATGCGTCCGCGCGTGCCGCACCACCAGGTCACCCAGGGGGTCGGGGACACCCTCCAGGAAGGCCGCCGGGACGCCGACCGGGACCGCCGCACCGAGGGCGTCACGCAGGCGGGCGGCATCCTGGGCGTCGGCCCAGCGTTGCTGTCCGGCCACCCGGACCTCGATGACGCGGCGGGACCCGGACAGCCCGAGCAGCCAGTCGGTCACCTGGTCACGGTGCTCCTCGCGCGTCCGCGCGGCCACCTCGTCGGTGGACAGCGGCCCCAGGACCCGTAGCAGGTCGACGACCTCCTCGGGGTCCCGGGCCGAGCGTGCCTCCGTGAGCCGCTGCAGCTCCTGGCCGGTGCGGGCCACCACCTCGGGGTCCAGCAGGTCGCGCAGTGCCGCCCCCTCGCCGCGGCCGAGCAGCTCGGCGAGCAGGCTCGGGTCCAGCGAGAGCGCGGCGGCCCGGCGCTCCGCCAGCGGGGAGTCACCCTCGTAGAGGAACTGCGCGATGTAGCCCATCAGCAGCGAGCGGGCGAACGGGGACGGTGCGCTGGAGGACACCGAGACCAGCCGGATGCCACGGGAGGCGATAGAGCGCATCAACGTCCGCAGGGCCTCCACGTCGTAGACGTCCTGCACACATTCACGCACCGCTTCCAGCACGATCGGGAAGGTGGGGTAGCGGGAGGCGACCTCCAGCAGCTGCGCGGACCGCTGCCGTTGCTGCCAGAGGGGCTGGCGACGCCCGGGGTTGCGTCGGGGCAGCAGCAGCGCACGGGCGGCGCACTCGCGGAACCGGGAGGCGAACAGCGCGGACCCGCCGATCTCCTGGGTCACCAGGTCCGCGACCTCGTCCGGGTCCAGGGTGAGCAGCTCGGCGATCTCGGCGTCCAGCCGCGCTCCGTCGGTATGCCCGCCCGCCCGGCGGCCGGCGCCGTCCGGCTCCTCCTCATCCGGTGCGTCGTCGACCCCGAGGTCGGGAAGGCGCAGCACGATTCCGTCGTCGGCGGCGAGGGCCTGCACCTCGGTGCCGAGACGTTCGCGCATCCGCGCGGCCAGGCAGAGCGCCCAGGGGGCGTGCACCGGCATACCCCACGGGGAGTGGACCACGACCCGCCAGTCACCGATCTCGTCGCGGAAGCGCTCGACCACGATCGTCCGGTCGTCCGGGAGGTGTCCCACGCTGGTCCGCTGGTCGGTGAGGTAGGTGACCAGGTTGTCCGCGGCGAAGGCGTCCAGCCCGCGGCCGAGCAGCGTGGCCCGGGCCTCCTCCGGGGAGGAGGCGCCGATCTCCCGGACGAAGGCGCCGACGGCCCCGCCGAGCTCGGCGGGCCGACCCTGGGACTCGCCCTTCCAGAACGGCAGCCGCCCGATCTGTCCGGGCGCCGGGGTGACCAGCACCTGGTCGTGGGTGATGTCCTCGATCCGCCAGCTGGTGGTGCCGAGGGTGAAGACGTCCCCCACCCGGCTCTCGTAGACCATCTCCTCGTCCAGCTCACCGACCCGACGTCCGGGGCCCTCACCGGTGGCGAGCATCACCGCGTAGAGCCCCCGGTCGGGGATGGTCCCCCCGGAGGTCACGGCCAGCAGCTGCGCCCCCCGGCGGGCGCTGAGGGTGTCGGTGACCCGGTCCCAGACGATGCGCGGACGCAGCTCGGCGAAGTCCTCGCCGGGGTAGCGGCCGGCCAGCATGTCCAGCACCGCGTCCAGCACCGAGCGGGGCAGCGAGGCGTAGGACGCCGAGCGACGCACCAGCTCGAACAGGTCGGTGACCGTCCAGTCGTCCATCGCCAGCATCGCCACGATCTGCTGGGCGAGCACGTCCAACGGGTTCGTGGGCACCCGGACCTGCTCGATCATCCCGGCACGCATCCGGTCCACCACGACGGCCGTCTGGACCAGGTCGGCGCGGTGGGTGGGGAAGAAGACACCGTGGCTGACGGCGCCCACGTGGTGGCCGGCGCGGCCCACCCGCTGCAGGCCGGACGCGACGCTGGGCGGGCTGGCGACCTGGGCGACCAGGTCCACGGCCCCCATGTCGATGCCCAGCTCCAGGCTGCTGGTGGCCACCACCGCGGGCAGCCGCCCGGTCTTGAGGGCCTCCTCGATCTCGGCGCGCTGCTCCTTGCTCACCGACCCGTGGTGCGCCCGGGCCAGCACCGGGGGCGCGCTGGTGCCCGCACCCGACTGGGCCATCACCTGCGCCGGCGGGCGCTGTCCGGGGGACGGCTCGGCCTCGTCCTCGCCGGGGCGCTGCCGGGCGTCCCAGGCCTCGTTCAGTCGGGAGGTGAACCGCTCGGCGACCCGGCGCGAGTTGGTGAAGACCAGTGTCGAGGTCTGCGCGGCGACCAGGTCGACCACCCGGCGCTCGATGTGCGGCCACAGGGAGGCCCGTTCCTCCGGGTCGGGGTCCGGGGCCGGCGCCCAGACGTCCTCACCCTCGAGCTCGGGCAGCACCGGCCCGGCGCCGACCGCCGGCTCGTCGCCGCTCTCGTCGCTCTCGATGTCGTCCGTCCGGCCATCGGTCCCGTCGTCGGTCCCGGGGTTCTCCGCGCCCCAGTCCGGGCTGGTCCCGGCCCGCTGGGCCGGTGGCTCAGGAGGCCCGATGGTTCCCGCCACCTCCACGCTGCCGGGGTCGGACATGTCCGGCACCGGGACCACGACCTGCAGGTCCCACTCCTTGGTCGAGGGCGGCTGGACGGTGGTCACCGGCCGGCCGCCGGCGAGGTAGCGACCGATCTCCTCGACCGGGCGGACGGTGGCGGACAACCCGATCCGTTGGGCGGGGCGCACCAGCAGCTGGTCCAGCCGGTCCAGGGTCAGCGCCAGGTGCGCGCCGCGCTTGGTGCCGGCCACCGCGTGCACCTCGTCGATGATGACCGACTCGACGCCCGTCAGCGCGCTGCGTGCCTGCGAGGTCAGCAGCAGGAAGAGCGACTCCGGCGTGGTGATGAGGATCTCCGCGCCGTCCTTGGCGAACGCCCGCCGCTGCGCCGCCGGGGTGTCCCCCGAGCGGACCGCGACGGACACCGCAGGGGAGGGCAGCCCGAGGCGGGTGGCGGCATGCCCGATGCCGACCAGCGGGGAGCGCAGGTTGCGCTCGACGTCGACGGCCAGCGCCTTCAGCGGCGAGACGTAGAGCACCCGGCAGCGGCCGACGTCCTCGGTCTCCTCCGCCCCGCCGCCCGCCCTCGCACCGGCGCCACGGGACGCGCGGCCGGCTGTCCGTCCAAGCCTTCTAGCCGCCGGTGCGGGCCGGGGGTCGGCAATGATCCTGTCCATCGCCCACAGGAAGGCGGAGAGCGTCTTGCCCGACCCGGTGGGAGCGACGACCAGGGTGTGGTCGCCCTGGCTGATCGCGTCCCAGGCGCCGGTCTGGGCCGGCGTCGGCCCGGGGAACGACGCGTCGAACCACGCGCGGGTCGCGGGGGAGAAACGGTCCAGCACGGGGGCCGGTCGGGCGTCGGTCACCGTGTCACTGTGCCACGCGCCACCGACAGTGGCAGGGCGGCGAGGAAGGGTCCGTCGAGGACCTTGCCCCGGAGCTCGCCGGGGCCGGTGTCAGTCGGAGGGGCCGCGGCTGGTCGCGCCGGGGTCGTCGCCGCGCTGCGGCACCAGCCGGCGACGCGTCTCGGCGACGACCTTGTTGCCGTAGGCGCCGCTGACGGGCGGCATCGGAGGCCGCTCCATCTCCTTCTTCTCATGGTGGTCGGTACGGTGCGGCGGGCGCCACAGCTGTGCCGCGACGAGCAGCTTCTGCCACCAGGCCAGGTCCTGCGTCGAGCTCATGGTGTCCTCCAGTGCGTGCCGTCGATGAGAGCGGCACCATCCTCTCATCCCGGGGCGGTCCCTCGGCAGCGGGAGGGCGGAAAACCGCTGGTGGCCCGTCGGTGGCCGGGCATACGCTGCAGCACGCTATGCGCGACTTCCCCCCCACCGTCACCGCCTGGACCGACGACGCCCCGACGGGCGCCGACCGGCGGACCGGCGACGTGCCCGACACCCGCTCGCCGGCCCGTTTCCTCTGGTGGCTGCTGCGCCGGCAGACGGACCTCGTGCTCGCGGGCTGCCTGGGCAGCCTGCTCTGGTTGCTGCCCACGGCGCTGACCCCGTGGGTGCTCGGCCGGGCCATCGACGAGGGCATCGTGCCCGGCGACCAGCGCCAGGTCTGGCTCTGGTGCGGAGTGCTGCTGCTGATCACCGTCGTCGGGGCGGCCAGCGGGGTGTTCTACCACACGGTCGTGGTCCGGTCCTGGCTGGTCGCGGCCTACGGGCAGACCCGGCTGGTGACGCACAAGGCGGTCGGCCTGGGACACGTGCTGCCGCGTCGTGCCCCCACCGGTGAGGTGCTCAGCGTCAACGGCAGCGACGGGGAACAGCTGGGCGAGTTCATCGAGGTCTTCTCCCGCCTGATCGGCAACGTGGTGGCCTATGCCGTCGTGGCCCTCATCGTGCTGCAGATCTCGGTCCCGCTGGGCTCCGTGGTGCTGCTCGTGGCACCGGTGCTGGTCCTCGCCTCCGGGGCGCTGCTGCGCCCCCTGACCTCGGCCCAGACCCAGGAGCGGAGCCGCACCTCCGAGCTCACCTCGATGGCCACCGACATCGTCGCCGGCCTGCGCATCCTGCGGGGCATCGGCGGCGAGCGCATCTTCGGCGACAACTACGCCCGGCAGAGCCAACGGGTCCGCCGCTCCGGTGTGCAGGCGGGTCGCTGGGGCGCCCTCGTCGAGGCCGTCGGGGTGCTGCTGTCCGGTCTGTTCGTCGTCGCCCTGATGGTGATGGGGGTGGAGCAGGTGCGGGCCGGGCGGCTGCAGATCGGCGAGCTCGTCACCTTCCTCGGGTATGCCATCTTCCTCGTCCAGCCCATCCGTGTGGTCTTCGAGTCGGCGCAGAAGATCACCCGCTCGGTGGTCTCGGCGCGCACCACGATCGGTGTCCTCGGCACCGGCGACCCGTGGCCGCGGCGCCCGGATGTCGGGGCCGGGGAGCTGACCCGGCTGGCGGCCGGCGAGCTGGTCGACTCCGTCTCCGGGCTGCGGGTGCGACCCGGTCTGCTGACGATGGTGGTCAGTGCCGAGCCGGACGAGAGCGCGGCGCTCGCGGACCGGCTGGGACGCTACCTGCCCTCCGGGGAGTCCGTCCCCGGGGTGGAGGACGACGAGGCGAGTGGCCGCGTCGCCCGGCGTGCCGCGCGTGCCCGTTCCCGGGCCCGCGCCGAGCTGGAACGGCGTGACACGGAGCGCGCCGACGCTCCCTGGGGGGTATGCCTGGCCGGCACCGACCTCGGTGACCTCCCGCTGTCCCGGGTCCGGAAGCTGGTCCTGGTCAGCGACACCGCCGCGCACGTCTTCGCCGGGACGCTGCAGGACGCGGTCGACCCCTCGGGGCGGGTTTCCCGCGAGGAGGCCGAGGCGGCCCTGGTCGCCGCGGCCGCCGAGGACGTCTTCGACATCCTCCCCGGCGGCTGGCAGGGCGTGCTCGACGAGCGGGGCCGCGGGCTCTCCGGCGGGCAGCGCCAGCGGCTGGTGCTGACCCGAGCGCTGGCCGCCGACCCGCCCGTCCTGGTGCTGGTGGAGCCCACCTCCGCGGTGGACGCGCATACCGAGTCGCGGATCGCCCGACGGCTGCCCGAGCACCGACGGGGCCGCACCACGGTGGTCATGACGGCGTCCCCGCTGATGCTGCACCATGCCGACGAGATCGCCGTCCTGGAGGGCGGGACGGTGGTCGCCACCGGCACCCACCAGGAGCTCGCGGCCTCCCACCGCGGCTACCGCGACACCGTGCTGCGCGGTGCGGACGAGGAGGTACGGACATGAGCAGCCCCCTGCGTCAGGACCTGGCCGCGGCGTCCGAGGCGACCTGGCGCGCGGAGGTGGAGCTGCCCCCGGTGGTCCCGGACCAGCTGCGACCCCCGGAGCCCGGAACCGCCGGCACCCGGGAACGTCACCGACTGCTGTGGGAACGGCACGCCCTGCGGCGCGAGCGTGCCCGGGCGAACCTGACGACCGCGCTGGACCCCGAGCGCGGGCTGCCGGTCGCCTCGACCTCGACGGTCGTGGCCTACCTGCGGGCCCTGCTGCGGCGACGCGCCGGGCTGGTGACGGTGGTCACCGCCACCAACGCCCTGGCCGCCGCCGCCGGGCTCGCGGTGCCCTTCCTGCTGGGCCGGCTGGTGGACGTCGTGGTCGCCGCCGACGGCGACCCGGCGCTGAGCACCGTGCGCACCTTCGGGGTGCTGCTCGTGGTCGTCCTGCTCGCGCAGGCGGTGCTGACCTTCCTGGCCAAGACGCTCGCGGCCGTGCTCGGGCAGGGCGTCCTGGCCGAGGCCCGCGAGGACGTCATCCGGGCCGTGCTGCGGCTGCCGCTGGGCAAGGTCGAGGCGGCCAGCACCGGTGACCTGGTCACCCGCGTCACCCGTGACGTCGGGTCGATGAGCGGGGCGGTGCGCTGGGCGCTGCCCGAGTTCATCATCGGCGTGGTGACGGTGCTGCTGACCGTGGGCGCGATGGTGCTCAACTCGTGGGCGCTCGCCGCGCCCACCCTGGTGATGGCCACCCTGTCGCTGTGGCAGGTGCGTCGCTACCTGCAGCAGGCCCCGGCGGCATACCTGCTGGAGGGCGCCACCTACAGCGACATCAACACCGCCCTGACCGAGACCGTCGAGGGTGTGCGCACCGTCGAGGCCTACGGCCTGCAGCGGGCCCGGCGCCGCGCCGGGGTGGACGACATCGAGGTGTCCGCCCAGGCCGAGCGCTACGGCCTGACGCTGCGCAACATCCTCTTCGCGGTGATGGACATGGCGTTCTCGCTGCCCCGGGTCCTGACCCTGGTGGTCGGCGCGCTGCTGTACACCCAGGGCGGCGTGACCCTGGGCCAGATCACCACCGCGATGCTCTTCATCGAGACCTTCTACGGTCCCTTCGACCGGCTGGTCGGGACCGTCGACCGGCTCCAGGTCGGGGTCGCCTCGACGACCCGGCTGCTGGGCATCGCCGAGGTGCCGGCGGACCGCGAACCCGGCACCGGCAGGCCCCGCGGCGACCGGCTGCTGGGCCGTGGGCTGCGCTACGCCTACCGTCCTGGCCACGACGTGCTGCACGGGATCGACCTCACCCTGGAGCCGGGGGAGCGGCTGGCGATCGTGGGCCC
This sequence comes from Serinicoccus shuyuelongi, assembly GCF_045032955.1. Classification (NCBI taxonomy): domain Bacteria; kingdom Bacillati; phylum Actinomycetota; class Actinomycetes; order Micrococcales; family Ornithinimicrobiaceae; genus Serinicoccus; species Serinicoccus shuyuelongi. The sequence goes on from NZ_JBJFZU010000010.1 coordinate 212,049, forward strand.
GTCGGGGTCTGGGAAGTCCACCCTGGGCCGGCTGCTCGCCGGCATCCACGCACCGGTCTCCGGCTCGGTCACGGTCGGCGGGGTGGAGCTGGTGGAGCTGCCGTTGGAGGCGCTGCGCAACCAGGTCGCCCTGGTCACCCAGGAGCACCACGTCTTCCGCGGCTCGGTGCGGGACAACGTCGAGCTGGCCCGTGAGGGCTCGGGGGAGGAGCCGGTATGGCGTGCGCTGGCGGCGGTGGACGCCGACGCCTGGGTGCGCGAGCTGCCGGACGGGCTGGACACCGTGCTCGGCTCCGGCCAGCACCCGCTCACCCCTGCGCAGGCGCAGCAGGTGGCGCTGGCGCGGCTGATCCTGGCCGACCCGCACACCCTGGTGCTGGACGAGGCGACCAGCCTCATCGACCCGCGCACGGCCCGGCACCTCGAGGGCTCGATGAGCGCGCTGCTCACCGGGCGCACCGTGGTGGCGATCGCGCACCGGCTGCACACGGCGCACGACGCCGACCGGATCGCGGTCGTCCAGGACGGGCGGATCGTGGAGCTGGGCAGCCACGACGAGCTCATCGAGCAGGACGGCGAGTACGCCTCCCTGTGGCGGGCCTGGACCAGCTGAGCAGCCGGCCCGACGAGCACCGCCAGCAGGCCCCGTCAGATCTGCCCGTCAGCTCCCGTCAGCCCTGCTGGTCGGACCCGTCGCCGTCGTCGGCCGCCTTCTCCTCCGCGCTCGCCAGCTTGCCCAGGGTGCGGGGGCGGAGCCGGTCGTCGGCCTGGCGGCGCAGCCGTCGCGGGTTGAGGCCGTGCTGGGCGTTGTAGCCCTTCACGATCGCCGAGCGCAGCTCGCGGACGGTGGCCAACGGGTTGTCCGCGTCGTGCACGATGGTGTCCACCAGACCCTGCGCCTTGAGGTCCAGGGCGGAGGCCTTCATGGTCTCCAGGGTCATCCCGACCTGCTCCAGCGACGGGTTCGACTCGTTGTAGAGGATCGTCGCGGTCGAGCGCGGCTCGGACACGAAGCCCAGGGCGCTGTCGAACATGATGGTCTCGCGCCCGAACGGGGTGGTCGCCAGCCCGCCGCCGCTGCCCATCGCCCCGGTGATCACCGAGACCGTCGGGAAGGGGTGCGAGGCGGCCCGCTTGATGCTCTGCGCGATGGCCCGTGACTGGCCACGCCGCTCCGCGGCCATCGAGGGCATGGCGCCCAGGGTGTCGGTGAAGAACACGATCGGCAGCTCCCAGCGCTCCGCGGCGGTCATCATCCGCACCGCGTACTCGAAGTCCTCCGGGCTCGGGTTCGCCGGACGCTTGCCGACGTAGGCCCCGGAGATCGTGTAGGAGGGCTGGTCGCCGATGACGACGAACGACTGGCCCCCGAGGGTGGCCAGTGCCGCGACGATGCTCGGGTATGCCTTCTCGTCCTCGAACCGGACGTGGTTGTAGAACGGGACCGCGGAGTCGAAGACGTGCCGCAGCAGGAACTCGGTGTCCAGCCGGCCGGCGCCGGCCGCGATCTCGTTGTAGCGCGCCATCAGCGCCTCCCGGGGGGAGCCGCTGGTGCGGTCCCGCCGGGCCCGGGGCACGTCGATGCGCTGGTCGACCTCCTGACGGCCCCACAGGGCCGCGGAGAAGCCCTCGGGGCCGGCGCTGACCTCGCGGCTGCCGGAGTCGGCCAGCTCCTCGAGGGTCTCCTCCTCGCGCAGCCGGTGCGAGATCCGGCCCGAGGAGAGCACCTGGCCGATGAACTCGACGAGCTCCTCGACGCCCTTGACCAGGACGTCCACGTTGCGGTCCAGGTAGTTGGCCTCCGCGCTCTGCAGCCCCCGGGGCACCTCGCGTCCCTCGAAGGTCTCGATGACGCGCCGTCCGGCGAAGCCGTAGTCGGTGCCCTCCAACGCGACGATCAGGTCCGCGACCGGGACGGCGCTGGCGGACATGCCGCCCCATACCTGCCCGGCGAGCACGGAGATGTAGGGCCGGTTGGTGGTGTGCTGGAACTTGTTGGCCGCGGCCGCCATCCGCTGCATCTGGACCAGGCCCAGGACGTTCTCGTGCTGGCGCACCCCGGAGGAGGCCCCCATGCTGATCAGCGGCAGGCCCTCGCGCTCGGCCAGCTCGGCCGCCTGCACGAACTTCTCCCCGGCGACCTCGCCGAGCGATCCGGCGAAGAAGGCCCAGTCGACGACGTAGACGACGGCCCGCTGACCGCCGAAGTCGCCGATCCCGAACCGCGCCGACTCGTTGGTGCCGCTGCGGGCCTCCGCGTTGCGCAGCTTGTCGGTGTACCGCTCGATCGTGTCGCCGACCCGGCGCTGCAGCCCGATCAGGTCGTCGACGACGCGCAGGTGGCCGTAGCGCTCCTGCAGGGAGATGCTCTCGACGAAGGTGGCGATGGCCTGGGTGGGGTTGAGGCCCGGACGGCTCTCGTAGAGGCTGGCCACGGTGCGCGGCACCACCGGGCGACGGTCGAGCAGGTCCCGGGTCACTCCACCCTCGCCGTAGACGTCGTCGACGTCGGGATCGGTGTCCGAGGCGTGGTGCTTCTCCGGGGGTGCTGCCATGCGCCGAACGCTAGCAGCAGGGCCGCCCGGATCCGGTCACCGTCAGGGCGGATAATGGTCCCCCGTGGTCGCCGTCCTGGAGGGTTTCGCGCTGATCGCGGCGATCGTCGCGGTGGGCTGGCTGCTCGGGCACTCGGGGCTCTTCGGGAGGCGCGAGGAGAGGATGCTGGCGCGGCTGACGTTCTACGTCGGCTCCCCGTCTCTGCTCTTCCTCGTCGTCTCCCGCGCCGACGTCCGGGTCATCTTCTCGGGCTTCCTGGTGGCGACCGTGATCGCGGTCGCGGTGTGCTCGGTCGCCTACCTGCTGATCGCCCGGCTGGTCTTCCACAGGCGGTGGGCGCAGAGCGTGATGGGCGGGATGGCCGCCAGCTACGCCAACTCCAACAACCTGGGTCTGCCCATCGCGATCTACGTGCTGGGCGACGCGACCTGGGCGGCACCGTTGCTGCTCATGCAGCTCCTGCTGCTGCAGCCGGCCTGGCTGGCCGCGCTGGACGCCACCCGCAGCGGGCAGGTCTCCTGGCTACGGGTGCTGCGCTCACCCTTCACCAACCCGTTGACGATCAGCACCCTGCTGGGCCTGGGCTTCGCGCTCGCGGGCCGGCAGCTGCCGGAGCCGGTGCTGGCCCCGGTGGAGATCCTGGGCGGGCTGGCGATCCCGTGCATGCTGATCGCCTTCGGCATCTCGCTGCGGCTGTCGCCGGTGCCCGGCGGGCGCGGCAACCGGGCCGAGATCGCCACCGTGGTGCTCATCAAGCTGCTGCTGATGCCGGCCGTGGCCTGGCTGGTGGCGGGGCCGGTGCTGGGCCTGTCCACCGCCGAGGTGATGGCCGTGGTGGTGATGGCCTCGCTGCCCACGGCGCAGAACGTCTACGTGCTGTCGGTGGCCTACGGCCGGTCCGAGGACCTGGCCCGGGACACCGTCTTCCTCACCACCGTGCTGGCCCTCCCGGCGATGCTGGGCGTGGTGGCCGTCCTCGGGTGACCTAGCCTGGGGTGATGCGGTTGAGCGAGTTCTGGGGCCTGATGGAGCGGGAGTTCGGCTCGGGGTATGCCTCGATCGTGGCCGGGAGCCAGGCGCTGGGCAGCCTGGGCGGACGCACCGCCGACCAGTCCCTCGAGGGCGGGGAGAAGGTCCGTCTGGTGTGGGAGGCGATCTGCCGGGACATGGACGTGCCGCCGGAGCACCAGGAGCTGCCCGACCCGCCGCGCCGCGCCTGACGCCCTATCCTGCTGGGATGTCCTCGCTGCGGCTCTACAGCACGGTGGTCGACTGCCACGACGCGCTCGCGCTGTCCCGGTTCTGGGCCGCTGCCCTGGGGTGGGAGCTGCGGCAGCAGGAGCCGGACTGGGCCAGCGTGGGGGACCCGGACGGGCCGCAGCGGCTCGGCTTCGAGCCGGTGCCGGAGGGGAAGACGGTCAAGAACCGTCTCCATCTCGACCTGCTGCCCCAGCAGGGTGTCGACCGTGAGGTCGAGCGGGCCCGCCTGGAGGCGCTCGGGGCACGGCTGCTGCGCACCGTGCTCGAGGGCGACCTCGTCGCGCACGACGTCATGGCCGACCCGGAGGGCAACGAGTTCTGCCTGCTCGAGCCCTACGACGCCTACTTCATCGAGGACTGAACGGAGCCGGGCGGACCGACCGGTCAGCCGTCACCCCGGACAGCCGGGACGAGGCCACGCTCCAGCAGCACCTCGGCGATCTGCACGGTGTTCAGCGCCGCGCCCTTGCGCAGGTTGTCCGAGGAGATGAACAGCACCAGCCCACGCCCGTCCGGCACCGACTGGTCCACCCGGATCCGGCCCACGAGCGAGGGGTCACGGCCGGCCGCGGCCAACGGGGTGGGCACGTCGGTGACCTCCACCCCCGGCGCGCCGGTCAGCAGCTCGGTGGCCCGACCGGGGGTCAGGGGTGCGCCGAACTCGGCGTGCACGGCGAGGCTGTGCCCGGTGAAGACCGGCACCCGCACGCAGGTCCCGGAGACCGCCAGGGCGGGGATGCCGAGGATCTTGCGCGACTCGTTGCGCAGCTTGGCCTCCTCGCTGGTCTCGTCGTCGGCGCCCAGCTCCCCGGCCATCGGGAGCACGTTGAAGGCGATCGGCGCGACGTAGGAGTGCGGGTCCGGCATCCGGACCGCGGCCCCGTCGTGGGTCAGCGCCTCTACCGGGACGTCACCGGTGAGTGCCCCCCGGGCCTGGTCCGCGAGCTCGCTGACCCCGGCCAGCCCCGACCCGGAGACGGCCTGGTAGGTGGCCACCCGCAGCCGTTCCAGGCCCGCCTCGGCGTGCAGCGGGCGCAGCACCGGCATCGCGGCCATCGTCGTGCAGTTGGGGTTGGCCACGATCCGGGAGCCGTCCGGGCCGAGCGCCAGGTCGAGGTCGTCGGGGTTGACCTCGCTGACGACCAGCGGCACCCGGGGGTCCATCCGCCAGGCCGAGGAGTTGTCGATCACCACGGCACCGGCCGCGGCGAAGCGCGGGGCGTGCTCCTTGCTGGCAGAGCCACCGGCCGAGAAGAGCGCGATGTCGATGCCGGACAGGTCGGCGGTCGCGACGTCCTCGACCTCGATCTCCCGAGGCTCGACGAGGTCGGGGGCGGCGGACGGGCAGCCCGCCCAGCCCAGGCTCGTGCCGGCCGACCGCGAGGAGGCCAGGTAGCGCACCGAGGCCACCGGCAGGTCACGCTCGGCCAGCAGGCGGCGCATCACCGCGCCGACCTGACCGGTGGCCCCGACGACGGCGACCCGCACCCGCCGGCGCGAGGGCATACCCGCGTCCTCGGCCTCTTGCTGGTGCTGCTGCACGGCGCTCACCGTCCCGTCCCACCGTAGACCACGGCCTCGTCCTCGGTGTCCAGCCCGAAGGCGGTATGCACCGAGCGCACCGCGTCCTCGAGGTTGGACTGGTCGCAGATCACCGAGATCCGGATCTCGGAGGTACTGATCATCTCGATGTTCACCCCGGCGTCGGCCAGGGCCGAGAAGAGCTTGCTGGCGACCGAGGGGTTGGACCGCATGCCGGCCCCCACCAGGGAGATCTTGCCGACGTGGCTGGTGTAGAGCACGTCGGTGAAGCCCATCTGCTCCTGCAGCTCGCGGACCGCGGCGACCGCGGTGCGACCGTCCGTCTCCGGGATGGTGAAGGAGATGTCGGAGGTCTCGGCGTTCGACGTCGACACGTTCTGCACGATCATGTCGATCGCCACGCCGGCCCGGGCGACGGCACCGACGACGGCCGCGGCCGCCCCGGGCCGGTCGGGGATGCCGACGGCGGTGACCTTGCCCAGCGACTTGTCGTGGGCGATGCCGGAGATGATCGGTTCTTCCATGGTGTCCTCCGTGAGGGGTCGTCCGACGAGGATCCAGGTCCCTTCCTTGTCGGAGAAGCTGCTGCGGACGTGCAGGGGCACCTGGAAGCGGCGGGCGTACTCCACCGCGCGCAGGTGCAGGATCTTGGCGCCGTGCGCCGCCATCTCCAGGGTCTCCTCGATGGTGAGCCGGGTGACGCGGCGTGCGCTGGGGACGATGCGCGGGTCGGCGGTGTAGAGGCCGTCGACGTCGGTGTAGATCTCGCAGACGTCGGCGTCGAGGGCGGCGGCCAGCGCCACCGCGGTGGTGTCCGAGCCGCCCCGGCCCAGGGTGGTGATGTCGTCGTCGGTGGAGATGCCCTGGAAGCCGGCGACGATCGCGACCGCGCCGTTCTCCAGGGTGCCCCGGACCCGCCCCGGCTGGACGTCCAGCAAGCGGGCCTGACCGTGTGCGGTGTCGGTGCGCATACCGGCCTGGGCGCCGGTGTAGCTGCGGGCCGGGACCCCCAGCTGCTCGATGGCCATCGCGAGCAGCGCCATCGAGATGCGCTCGCCCGCCGAGAGCAGCATGTCCATCTCCCGGACCGGCGGGGTGCCGGAGGCGATCTGCCCGGCCAGGTCGAGGAGGTCGTCGGTGGTGTCGCCCATCGCCGAGACGACGACTGCCACCCGGTCACCGGCGTGGTGGGCGGAGACGACCCGCTGGGCGACCCGACGCATCGCGTCGGCGTCGGCCACGGACGAACCGCCGAACTTCATCACGAGCAGAGCCATGGGACTTCCTGTGCAGGGTGTCGTGGCAGGGGGACGGGATCTCCCCTGCCGGGCGAGCAGCCAGTCTAGGGGGCGGACCGGTCAGCCCTTGACGCTGGGGAAGCACGGGTGCGGCCTGGCGCGGGCGGGACGGGGGAGGGCCCGTGGTGGCCTACGCTCGTCGACATGGACGACGAGGACCGGATCGCGCTGCTCATCGACTACGAGAACCTCGCGCTCGGATCGCGCGACCACCTCGGGGTCCCCTTCGACCTACGTCCGGTGGCCGACGCGCTGGCCGAGCGGGGACGGGTGGTGACCCGGCGCGCCTATGCCGACTGGTCCTACTTCGACGAGGACCGGCGGATGCTGACCCGCAACCACGTCGAGCTGATCGAGATGACCCAGCGGATGGGGGCCTCACGCAAGAACGCCGCTGACATCAAGATGGCGGTCGACGCGATCGAGATGGCCTACGAGCGGGACTACCTGACCACCTTCGCCATCTGCACCGGGGACAGCGACTTCACCCCGCTGGTGCACAAGCTGCGCGAGCTCAACAAGCGGGTGATCGGGTTCGGCGTCCGCGACTCCACCTCGACGATGCTGCCGCCCGCCTGCGACGAGTTCATGTACTACGACGACCTCGACGGGGTGGTGCCGGCCGAGCCGGACGCCGTCCGGCCGAGCACCGGGCGCACCCGGGGCAAGGCACGCCGGGTGCGCACCGAGGCGGCACCGGTGACCGAGGTCGCGGACGAGGCGGTGGCCGGCGCCGAGGCCCCGGCCGGCACCCAGGGTGTCGGCGTGGAGCCGGGCCACGAGCCCGGGCACGAGTCCGGACACGAGCCGGAGGTGGAGCAGCAGGACACGGACCTGCCCTCGCTGGTGGCGCAGACCGTCTCCGGTCTGCAGCGCAGCTCCGGGGGAGCCGTGACCGCCTCGGTGCTGAAGCGCACCCTGCTCCGCAAGGACTCGACGTTCTCCGAGGCCACCCACGGGTTCCGTGCCTTCGGGGAGCTGCTGGACCACCTGGCGGGCCGCGGCATCATCGAGCTGAGCCCGGGCCCGGCCAAGGGGGACCCGGAGGTGACGCTGCCCGAGGAGGGTGGCCGGCAGGAGGCCTTCCTGCTGCTCCGCGAGACCGTGGCGGACCTGGACGAGGGCTCCGGGGTGGCGCTGTCCGGGCTCAAGGACCAGGTCCGGGGCCGCCGGGAGGGCTTCTCCGAGAAGCCTCTCGGGTACGGGTCGTTCCTGCAGTTCTGCAAGGGCGCTGCTGCGTCCGGCATGGTCGAGCTGACCCGCAAGGGCAACGGGTACCTGGTCACGGCACCCTGACCGACACGCCTGCGTGTCCTGGTCGTCTTCGTACGCACGTGCGACTACCGTGTCCACAAGGTGCCGCCGACAGGCACGGTTGTCCACAGATCCATCGTGGAGCCCCGGGACTGTCGGTGCCGGCCCCTAGCGTCTGACCCAGACATCGGGCCCGTCCCCCGGGACGGTCCCGGGTCGGTCGAAGGTAGGCGCGCCCGCCACGAGACGAAGGAGCAGGCAGATGCCACAGGCAAGCAAGACCACCGGTGCGGCCGGGGTCAAGAACGACAGGACCCGGGCCCTGGACACCGTCCTGGCCCAGATCGAGAAGCAGCACGGCAAGGGGTCCGTGATGCGGCTGGGCGACGAGGACCGTCCGCCGATCCAGGTCATCCCGACCGGAGCCATCGCCCTCGACGTGGCCCTGGGGGTCGGTGGGCTGCCGCGCGGTCGCGTGGTCGAGATCTACGGCCCGGAGAGCAGCGGTAAGACCACGGTCGCCCTGCACGCCGTGGCCAACGCCCAGAAGGCCGGCGGGATCGCGGCCTTCATCGACGCCGAGCACGCGCTCGACCCGGAGTACGCCAAGAAGCTGGGTGTCGACACCGACGCGCTGCTGGTCAGCCAGCCGGACACCGGTGAGCAGGCGCTGGAGATCATGGACATGCTGATCCGCTCCGGCGCGCTGGACATCGTCGTCATCGACTCGGTGGCGGCCCTGGTCCCGCGGGCGGAGATCGAGGGCGAGATGGGGGACAGCCACGTGGGTCTGCAGGCGCGGCTGATGTCGCAGGCGCTGCGCAAGATCACCGGTGCCCTCAGCACCACCGGCACCACCGCCATCTTCATCAACCAGCTGCGCGAGAAGATCGGCGTCATGTTCGGCTCGCCCGAGACGACGACCGGTGGCAAGGCGCTGAAGTTCTACGCCTCGGTGCGGATCGACGTCCGCCGGATCGAGACGCTCAAGGACGGCACGGACGCGGTCGGCAACCGGACGCGGGCCAAGATCGTCAAGAACAAGGTCTCCCCGCCCTTCAAGCAGGCCGAGTTCGACATCCTCTACGGGCACGGCATCTCCCGCGAGGGTGGCCTGATCGACATGGGCGTGGAGCACGGCTTCGTCCGCAAGTCCGGTGCCTGGTACACCTACGAGGGCGAGCAGATGGGGCAGGGCAAGGAGAACGCCCGACAGTTCCTCAAGGACAACGCCGACATCGCGGACACCATCGACCGCAACATCAAGTCCAAGCTGGGGATCGGTGCATCCGCCGCCCCGGCCACCAGCAGCGAGGACCTCCCGGCCGGGGTCGACCCGGTCACCGGTGAGGTCTCGGTCGACTTCTGATGGCCACCGCAGACCGACTGTCTGCGGCGCAGGACGCACTGGCCGCCGCGGAGGCGGCGGCCAGTGCGTACGGCCTCCGTCCCGCCCGCGGCGGGGATCCCGAGCGCGCCCCGTCGGTAGGGACGCAGGCCGAGCCGGACCCGCACTCGGTGGCTCGGCGAGTGGTCCTGCGGCAGCTGGCGATGGGTCCACGGACCCGGCGCCAGCTGGAGGACAAGCTCCGCGACAAGGGGTGCGACCCGGTCGTCGGTGCGCAGGTCCTGGACCGGATGGGCGAGGTCGGCCTGGTCGACGACGAGGCCTACGCCGAGATGTACGTCCGGTCCAAGCAGGAGACCAAGGGCCTGGCCGCGAGTGCGCTCCGGCACGAGCTGCGCCAGAAGGGGGTCGCCGACGAGGTCGTCGACGCCGCCCTGGAGGAGATCGACCCCGAGCACGAGCGCGCCCAGGCGCAGGCTCTGGTGGCCCGGAGGGCGCGCAGCCTGCGCGGCCTGGACCGCGAGACCCAGACCCGTCGCCTCGCCGGCTTCCTGGCCCGCAAGGGGTACAGCTCCGGGGTGTCGTACCAGGTCATCCGTGAGGCCCTGGACGCCCTGCCCGAGCACGGTCGGGACTGACGCGTCAGCCCCGTCGGCGCACCCGCACCCGCGGCTCTGGCAGCGGGGGCGGGGTCGCCGCGGGGCGCTCGGCCAGCAGTCGGAGGGCCTCCTCGACCGCACGGTCGAGCTGACGGTCGGTCCCTGCGGCGAGGTCGCCGGGGGAGTGGACCACCTCGATGTCGGGGTCGACGCCGTGGTTCTCCACCGCGAACCCCTTGCCCTCCAGCCAGAAGGCATAGCGAGGCTGGGTGACCGACGTGCCGTCCACGAGGTCGAACCGGCCGTCGATGCCGACGACGCCGCCCCAGGTGCGCTCGCCGACGACGGGACCCAGGCCCAGCGCCTGGGCCCCCGCGTTGACGATGTCCCCGTCCGACCCGGAGAACCGGTTGGCGACCAGCACGACCGGCCCGCGCGGAGCCTGTGCGGGGTAGGAGCCGACCTGCGCGTAGTGGCGGGCGTGCGTCCACCCCACGACCCGGGCACCGAGCCGGGCGAGCACCAGCTGGCTGGTGTGCCCGCCCCGGTTGTAGCGGACGTCCACCACCAGGCCCTCGCACCGGGTCGCCAGGTGCAGGTCACGGTGGAGCTGCGCCCAGCCGACGCTCATCATGTCCGGGATGTGCAGGTAGCCGAGCCGGCCCTGGGAGCTGTCCGCGACGTACTCCCGGCGTGACTGCACCCAGTCCTGGTAGCGCAGCACCTCCTCGTCGCCCAGCGGGACCACGACGACGCGTCGGTCGGTGCCCTCCCTCCGCAGGGTCAGCTGGACCGGCACCTCGGCGGCCCCGACGAGCAACGGTGCCGGGCCGTGGGCCGGGTCGACGGGGCGCCCGTCGACGGCGACGAGCACGTCGCCGGCGCGGGCGTCGACGCCCGCCGCCTGCAGCGGGGAACGGGCCTCGGGGTCGCTGGACTCACCGGGGAGGATCCGCTCGATGCGCCAGCCGTCCTCGGCGCGGGACAGGTCGGCCCCGAGCAGCCCCAGGCGCTGGCTCTGGTCGCCCAGCGGCTCCGGGGGACTCACGTAGGCGTGCGAGGTGTTCAGCTCCGCGACCGTCTCCCACAGCAGGTCGACGAGGTCGTCATGGGTGGCCAGCCGCGGGACCAGGGGCCGCCATCGCGCCACGACGGCCTCCCAGTCGACGCCGTCCATGTCCTCGCGCCAGAAGTGCTCGCGCATGATGCGGGCGTTCTCGTCGAACATCTGCTGCCACTGCGCCGCGGGGTCGACCTCCAGGCGGACCCGGGACAGGTCGACCGCGACCTTGTCTTCCGCCTCGCCCTCCTCCGGGGCCCGGGACGCCGGCTGGACGTGCAGCTCGTCGCCGTGCTGCACGAGCACGCGCTCGCCGTCACCGCTGACCCGGTAGCGCTCCAGCGCGTCGCTGACCGTGCTGACCGCCCGTTTGTCGAAGCTGAAGTACTCCAGGGAGTCGGTGGCAGGCTCGCCCTCGACGCCGGAGCGCCTGCTCCCGAGGACGCCGGAGTCACCGGCGACCTTCACCCAGAGCACACCGCCCTTGGCCGCGCGCAGGTCCCGGTAGTCCGCGGAGGGGACGGGGAAGGCGGTGATCCGCTGCTCGGCACCCTCCGCGTCCAGGTCGGGGCTGGGCGGGACCGTGGCCTCCTCGTCGGTCTCGGCCGTGCGGGCCCCGTCCTTGGGGCCGCTGATCCGCCACCCGTCCAGGCTGGGTCCGAAGGGGGCGGGTCGGGTCGCCGCCAGCGGGACGAGCCAGGGGCGGGTGACCCCGGTGAAGCTCAACGCGAACTCGTGCGCGGCGTAGGTCGGGTCGAAGGTCCGGTCGGACAGGAAGACCAGCGCGGTGCCGTCCTGGGTGAAGTCGGGGTCCCGGTCGTGGTACCTGCCGCTGGTCAGCGGGACGGGGACGCAGGCGCCGGGGACGTCGCACACGACGATCTGGTGGTGCTCGCCCTCGCCGCCGGTCGGCTGGCTCCAGGTGAGGTACCGGCCGTCCGGGGAGAACCGAGGGGTGAGGGCCTCACCGTGCGGGGACCGGCCGACCTCACGCACCGCGCCGTCACTCGTGGCGACCAGACGGACGGTCCCGTCGTGGCTGATGATGGCCACCTGGGCCCCGTCCGGGGAGGTGGCCAGGTGCAACACCCGGCCGATCCGGCCACCGGCCACGCGCCGCGGTGCCGAGCTGCCGTCCAGGGCGTGCACCTCGAGCGCGTCCTCGCCGTCGGCGTCGCTGACCAGCACGGCGGCGTCCTTGCCGAGGAAGGCGGGCTCCCGGGTGCGGACGGCGGAGTCCACCACCAGGGCCCTTGCGGGGCCGGCCCGGTGGCTCACCCAGAAGGTGGCGCCGTGCGTGCCGACCAGGCTCGCGTCACCCCCCAGGTCGGGCGCCAGGTGCTCCAGCCTGTCCTGGGCGGCGACGGCATACCGCTGCGGGGCGGTGACCGGGAGCGTGATCTCCAGCCGCCGCGGGGTGGCGCCCGGCGAGTCGAGCAGCCAGAGCTGTCCCCGGCTGTGCCAGACGATCCGGGTGCCGTCCGTGCTCGCGTCCCGCACGTACCCTTCGTCAGGGCCCTGGAAGGTGAGCTGCACGGGTTCGGTCGGTTGCCGGCGCACCCGCCCGGTGGTGCCCCCGGGCCGGTGCCAGGCCCATAGGTTGGCCTGCTCGTCCGCCGCGTCGGGCAGGGTCGCGGCGCGGTCCGAGACGAAGACCAGGGTGTCCTCGACCCACATCGGGTCCACCATCGAGGCCGGGTCGTCGGCCAGCAGCGGCTCCCAGCCACCGGTGCCGGCACTGTCCAGCCACAACCGTGGTGCGGTGCCCCCTCGGTAGCGCTTCCACTGCGCGGGCGGGCGGCTGCCGACGCTCGACAGCGCCACCGCGCCCCCAGGATGCACCGCGACGCCCCACGCGGGCCCCCACGGCAGACGCTCCACCGAGCCGTCCAGCGAGACCGCCTTCACCACCGCGTGCCGCATGTTGCTCTCGCCGGCGTTGCTGGCGACCAGCACGCGGCCGTCGGCGGTCCAGCCCAGCACCAGGCTCACGCTCGCGCCCCACCAGGTCAGCCGCCGGGACGCCCCGGTGGCCACCTCCACCACCGCGACCTCGGGTCGGCCGTCACGGTGGGTGACGTAGGCGATGTGCTCGCCGTCCGGGCTGAAACGAGGATTTCGGGCGGGTTCGTGGTCGGCGGTCAGGCGCCAGGCGCGGCCGCCCTCGACGGGGGCGACCCAGACGTCGTCGTCGGCGACGAAGGTCACCAGGTCGGTGCCGGCGTGCAGGTGCGGGTAACGCAGATATCCCAGGCTCACGGTGGTCGACCCTACGCCGGGACGGATGGACCGTGCAGTGTCAACGCACGGATCGGGCCTACTCGTCCTCACGGGGAGCGGGCTCGTCCGAGGGGTCCCACTCGACCTCGCTCAGCTCTTCGTCCTCGCCGTCCACGTAGTGCATCGCGGACTCCTCCGGGGAGTCCCAGCTGGCGGCCCGCCACTCCTGCGCCACCCGGCGGGCCTCGTCGTCGGGGCGGTGGTCCCGGTCCCGGGACGCCCGGCTCCCGTCCTCGTAGCCCGCGCAGGGGTCGCGCTCCTCCTGCCGCACCCGCTGGTCGATGGTCTCCTCGCGGGACTGCTCGTCGGCCGTCACCCCGTAGGCCGCGGCCCCCCGGTAGTGGTCCCCCGCCGAGTACCCCCGGTCCAGCACGTCGCCCTCGCCGTCCAGGGTGTCCTCCGGCTGCAGCTGGTCCTCGGCGTCCACGCTCCACACCCCGAGGTCGTCGCCGATGGTCTCTCGGTCGGCCTGGTCACTCATGACGCGCTCCTTCGCCTCGCCCGGTGGGAGCCCACAGTAGCGGGGTCCGGCGCCACCCGACAGAGGTCCCGGTATGCCGTGAGCGAGACTGTGCCCATGACGTTCGTGCTGCTCGTGGTCGCCACGGTGGCCCTGGGCACGGCACTGCAGCGGATCGCCGGCATGGGCCTCGGGATGGTCGCCGCCCCCACCCTGTCGCTGGTCCTCGGCCCGGTCGCCGGGGTGACCCTCAGCAACGTCGCCGCGGTGGTCGCCGCTCTGATGCTGATGGCGGTGATGTGGTCCGACATCGACTGGCGCCGGTTCCGGGGCCTGGCGCCGCTGATGGTGGTGGGGTCGGTGGTCGGGGCCCTGGTCGTCAGGACGGTCTCCGCCTCGGTGCTGGACGTGGTGCTGGGGGCCAGCGTGCTGCTGGCCATCGCCGGAGCGCTGGGTCTGCAGAGCCGGCTGCACGTGCGGGGCCGGTCGGCGGCCATCGCCTCCGGGGGCATCGCCGGGTTCATGAACACCACCTCCGGGGTCGGCGGCCCCGCCCTGGCGGTGTACGGGATCGCCTCGCGCTGGGACCAGCGCGGGATGGCCGCGACCCTGCAGCCGATCTTCCTGCTCGTCAACCTCGCCTCGGTGGTGGCCAAGTGGGCGGTCGGGGCGACGCCCGAGCCCGGCCTGGTGCCCTGGTGGATCTGGGTGCTGGCGTGCGCGGCCGTACCCCTGGGGGTCGCCATCGGGACCCCGTTGGCGCGGCGGGTGCCGGTAGGGCGGGCGCGTGCCCTGACCATCGGCATCGCCACCGTCGGCGGCGCGGTCGCCCTGGTGCGTGGTCTGGTCGGCGTGCTGGGCTGAACGCCGTACCCTGGTGGACGCCATGATCAGCAAGACCTATGACGTCCGCACCCACGGGTGCCAGATGAACGTGCACGACTCCGAGCGACTGGCCGGCCTGCTGGAGACGGCCGGCTACGTCGACCTCGCCAGCCTGCCCTCGCCGCAGCGCCCGGAGGTCGCCGACGTCGTCGTCTTCAACACCTGTGCGGTGCGGGAGAACGCGGCCAACAAGCTCTACGGGAACCTGGGCCAGCTCCGGCCGGCCAAGCAGAAGAACCCGCAGATGCAGATCGCCGTCGGCGGCTGCCTGGCCCAGAAGGACCGCTCCACCATCGTCGAGCGGGCGCCCTGGGTGGACGTCGTCTTCGGGACGCACAACGTCGGGTCGCTGCCCGCGCTGCTGGACCGGGCCCGGCACAACAAGGCCGCCGAGGTCGAGATCCTGGAGTCGCTGGAGACCTTCCCCTCGACGCTGCCGACCCGGCGCGACTCGGCATACTCGGGCTGGGTGTCCATCTCGGTCGGCTGCAACAACACCTGCACCTTCTGCATCGTGCCTGCGCTGCGCGGCAAGGAGAAGGACCGTCGCCCCGGCGAGATCCTCGCCGAGATCGAGGCGCTGGTCGCCCAGGGGGTCGTCGAGGTCACCCTGCTCGGCCAGAACGTCAACACCTACGGCGTCGAGTTCGGGGACCGGCTGGCGTTCGGCAAGCTGCTGCGCTCGTGCGGCCAGATCGAGGGCCTGGAGCGGGTCCGGTTCACCAGCCCGCACCCGGCCGCCTTCACCGACGACGTGATCACCGCGATGGCGGAGACCCCGAACGTCATGCCCAGCCTGCACATGCCGCTGCAGTCGGGCTCCGACCGGGTGCTCAAGGCCATGCGCCGCTCCTACCGCAGCGAGAAGTTCCTCGGGATCCTGGACCGGGTGCGCGAGCAGATCCCGGACGCGGCGATCACCACCGACCTCATCGTCGGCTTCCCGGGGGAGACCGAGGAGGACTTCCAGGGCACCCTGGACGTGGTCCGTGCCTCCCGTTTCTCCAGCGCCTTCACCTTCCAGTACTCGATCCGCCCCGGGACGCCGGCGGCGGAGATGGACGACCAGATCCCGAAGGAGGTCGTCCAGGAGCGCTTCGAGCGGTTGATCGCGCTGCAGGAGGAGGTCTCCTGGGCGGGCAACCGCGAGGTCGAGGGCCGTGAGGTGGAGGTGCTCGTCGCCCCCGGCGAGGGACGCAAGGACGCCGAGACCCAGCGGATGTCGGGACGGGCGCGGGACAACCGGCTCGTCCACTTCGCGGTGCCCGAGGGCGCGGACGTGCCCCGGCCCGGGGATGCGGTGACGGTGGCCGTCACCTACGGCGCGCCGCACCACCTGGTCGCCGACTCCGGTGTCCAGGGCGGGGTGTACGCGGTGCGCCGCACCGCCGGCGGTGACGCCTGGGCCGCGCTGAACGAGGGCTCCACCCCCGGCGCCAGCCGCAAGCCCGCGGTGAGCCTCGGGATCCCGAGCGTCGGTGCGCCGCCGACCCCAGAGGTCGCCGCCGCCCCCTGCTGCCCGACCGACTGACCGGGCGAGCGCTCTGCTCCGACCGGGCGAGCGTTGTGTTCCGACCGGGCGAGCGCTCTGCTCCGACCGGGCGAGCGTTGTGCGGCACACTGCCGGGTATGCCCCGCGCGACCCTGGCCGATCTGCGTCACGCCGAGCGGATCCTCGTCTACGGCGTCACGGGTTCCGGCAAGTCGACCGCTGCCCGCCGGTGGGGTGAGCGCCTGGGTCTGCCGGTGCACCTGGTCGACGAGGAGGTCGGCTGGCTGCCAGGCTGGCAGCTGCGCCCGGTGGCCGAGCAGCGGCGGCTCGCGGCCGAACTGGCGTCACAGGACCGATGGATCCTGGACTCCGCCTACGGGTCGTTCCGCGATCTCGTCCTCCCTCGCGCCCAGGTGGTCCTGGCCCTCGACTACCCCCGGGCGGTCAGCCTGGCTCGGCTGGTGCGGCGCACCGCCCGTCGATACCGGACGCGGGAACGGGTCTGCAACGGCAACACCGAGGATGCGCGCCAGATCCTGTCCCGGGACTCGATCCTGCTCTGGCACGCCCGCAGCTTCACCCGCAAGCGGCGGTTGATGCGCCGGTGGGAGGCGGACCCGCAGGGCATACCCGTGCTGCGGGTGAGCAGGCCCCGCGACCTGGATCGAGCCCTGGCCCGACTGTGAAGCAGGCCCGGACCCGGTGACGAGTCAGTGGCGGGTGCCCGCGTCCGGGCGCCCGGTGCGCTCCGCGTCGGCGGAGGCCTTGGCCGACCTCTTGTGCTCCTCCTGCTCGGCCTCTTGGCGGCGCTCGCGCGCGACCTCGGCCTTGTGCTCGGCTTCGATCCGGTCGATCTCCGCACGCGCCTCCGGCTTGTTGTAGAAGCGCTTGACCGAGTAGCCCAGCAACGCGATCGCGATGGCGCTGGAGACCAGCATGGTGATCGCGACCCCGGGCCCACCGAAGAGCCACCACTCGTCCCGCAGCGGCCACCAGGACGGCGGCGGCGGGGAGACGAGCCAGACGACCCCGATCCCGACGAGCACCAGCGTGATGAGGCTCGACAGGAGGATGCGGGGGACGGTCTGCACGCCTTGGGCGGCACTGCGCAACGCCCTGATCTTCACCGGGTTGGTCCACCGCCGCGCCCATGAGTACTGGGTCGAGAGCAGCGCCAGCCCGGCGAAGGTGAGGAGCAGGCCAGGCCCCGGCAGGAAGAGTGCGAGCACCCCGATGACCAGGACGACCCATCCGAGGGTCTCCAGGGCGATGCGCTTGGCCGCTCGGTGCACGTGATGCAGCCTAGGTCAGCCGTGGGCCCGGGCCGAACGCCGGCCGTGCACGGTCAGGCTGCACACTCCGGATGCGGGTGTGCGAGAGTACCGCCCGTGACATGGAGCCAGGTCGACCGCGACACACTGCTCATCACCTCCGGCCGCGACCCGTTCGTGCGCTTCGCCACCAGCACCGAGCTGGTGGCCGTCGCCGCCGAGGACGGTGCCGGCTGGGCCTGCGTCAGTCCCTGGCGCCAGGGCGCGGCCCACTGGGGTGGTGCGGCGGTGGTCGCGCCGGACGCCCCGCCGGACGCCGAGTCGCAGGCGCTCCAGGCCATCGTGGACGCCGCCCACGACGAGGTGCGCCTCGAGTGGTTCTCCACCCGGGACCGCCGCGACCTGGAGCTGCCCGGGCACTACGTCGCCACCGGCTCCGGGAGGTGGGCCTTCATGTGGACCGAGCGGACGGCCGGGGTGCCGCTGCCGCAGGGGTTGGCCGATCAGGACCTCGAGCTGGTCGAGCTGGAGGACCGGGCTGACGCGGAGCACCTCGAGGCCTTCGGGCAGGAGCACAGCGACGGCCCCTACCAGGGCTTCCCGGGCCGGGGGTTCGCCACCCTCTGGCTCGCCGTCCGGGACCGTGAGGGCAGCACGGTGGCGGTCGGGGGCCTGCACGAGCTGGCCTCGGGTATGCCCCATCTGGCCGGCGTCGTCGTCCGCCCCGCCTCCCGTGGCCGCGGCATCGGCATGCTGCTCACCGAGGCGCTGACCGCTCGCGCCGTGGAGGAGGCCGGGGTCGCGACCCTGGGGGTGGACACCGACAACCAGGGCGCCCTGCGGCTCTACGAGCGCCTCGGGTATGCCACCGCTCACCGCTTCCACACCCGTGACCTGGGGCTGGTGAGCCAGCACCCCTGACCGGTGCGCCGCGCCACGACCTACGATGGGCGGGTGACCGAGCAGCCCGCAGGGAGCGTCCCGGAGGACGCGCCGAGCACGGCATCGACGATGCCCACCGAGCCGACGCCGAGGCAGCTGGTGGCCGGTCGCGTCGCAGCCACCCTGGTGGCGGTGGAGGCGTTGGTGATCACCGGTCTCGCCGGCTTCTACCTCTACGAGCTCCTCATCGGGGAGGGCGTGGACCTGCTCGTCATCATCATGTCGGTGGTGACGATGGCGGTCTTCGTGATCGCGCTCGCCTACACGTCGCTGGGGCTGGTCCGACGTCATCCGCGGGCCCAGGCGCCGGCCATCGCATTCAACTTCCTGATGGTGCCGATGGGGATCGCCCTCTTCGAGTTCGCGCCGTGGTGGATGGCCGTGGGGGTGCTCGGACTGGGCGTCGGAGTCGTGGTCTCCACCTTCCTCATGGGTCGGCTCGAGACGTAGCAGAGCCTGGGGGAGCAGCGACCTGGACCCGGGTGCAGCGTCCGCGACGGACCAGCACCCCGCGCCCAGGGACCGGGACGTCACCGACCGGCAGCCGGACCCCGACGACGGCACCCTCGCCCGGCGCGGACGGCTGCAGGACGACCGCGGTGCGTCCTCGCGCGGCCGCGGGGACCAGCCCGCGGAAGGACCCGGCTGCGGCATCGGTGTCCGCGGCGACGAGCAGGTCCCGGCGCCCGACGGCCGCCGCCTCGACGAGCAGGTCTTCGGTCGGGGTGCCGGCCAGCAGATGGGCGTCGTCCACCACGACCAGGTGCCCGTCCGGCAGGTTCTGCAGACGCTCGGTCAACGTTCCCTGCGACGGCGGTGAGCTGCCCTCGACGACGAGCGCAGGCCGCTCCCGCAGCAGCGCCCGCAGGGTGCTGGTGCGCCCCGAGCCGGCCGGGCCCAGCACCAGCACCGAGCCACCGGGCACCGTCACCGCCGTGACCTCGTCACCCCCGACCGCCCAGCCGTCCTCGCCCGGCGGCGCCGCCCAACGGCGGGGGAGCGGGCGGCAGACGAAGGGCGGGCCACCCGCCGGCGACGTGGGCCGGGGGTCGGTCGGAGGGAGCAGCACCTGCGCCTCGACGCCGTCCCTGGCCCCCACCATCCGCCCCGGCGGCTGGTCCCGCGGGACCTGAGCGGGGCGCAACCCGGTCATCAGCAGGTCGGCGGGGTCGTTCAGCCGCAACGCCCAGGTCTGGGGCAGCAGGGAGGCGACCTTGCCCAGCAGCAGGCTGCGGTCACCGGTGAGGGCGGCGACCACGCCGACCGCCGGTCCCTCGCGCAGCACCCGCAGCACGGTGTCCACGGCACGACCACGCTCCACCTCGCCGAAGAGGTCCACGAACCGGTCCCACCCGTCCAGCACCAGCACCAGCGGCGGACCGGTGAGGGCCTCCGCCTGACGGGTCAGCACGCTGTGCTGCAGCCGGTCCAGCAACCGCAGGCCGTGGGCCAGGTCGTCCGGGCCGCTCCAGCCGCAGACGCCCGGGTGCCGGCTCAGTGGCGTCGCCGCGAGCGTGCGTCCGAGATCCAGCACGACCAGCCAGCACGGGAGTCCGCGCAGCAGCAGGGAGCACAGGGCGGTGCTGCGCCCGGACCCGGCGGAGCCGACGAGCGCGAGGTGCGTGTCCGCCTCCCACCGCAGCAGGTCCCGGCGCTGCTGGGAGGGCAGGTCCGCGCACGCCCAGGCGTCTGGCCGGTCGGGGTCGCCGGGCATCCGTCCCGGCAGCGGTGGGTGCCACACCACCGGCGCGGTGGCGTCGGTCAGCGCGGCCGCCTCGGTCAGCACGGCGGCGAGCGGGCCGAGGTCGTCCGCGCCCGCCCGCCGCGCGGGTGGCCGTTCCAGGTATGCCCGTGCCGACCACACGTCCTCGTGCGCCGTGACCGTCCAGTCCGGGGTCCCGCCGGCCGTGGGCGGCCCGACGCGAGCCACCTGGACCCGTCGCGGTCGCTCGGCCCCGGTGCGCCACAGCGCCAGACCGGGGTGGTCCTGCGGCAGCGACGCGGCCTCCGCCGTCTCGATGACGTCGAGCGAGTCCGACGCGTCCCGCACCCGGAGGGCGATCCGCAGGTTGACGTTCGCCCGCAGGTCGGCACCGACCACGCCCGCCGGACGCTGGGTCGCCAGGATCAGATGGACCCCCAGGCTGCGTCCCACCGCCGCCAGCCGGACCAGGCCGGACATCACCTCGGGCACCGCCTCGGCCAGCACCCGGAACTCGTCGATGACGACCACCAGCCGGGGCAGACCGGCATACCCGTCGATGTCCTGGACCCCCGCCTCGGCGAGCACGGCCTCCCGGCGGACGAGCTCGGCCTGCAGCGAGGCCAGGACCCGCTGGGCGAGGTGCGGGTCCAGGTCGGTGACCAGCCCGGTGACGTGCGGCAGCGCGGCGCAGTCACCCAGGGACGAACCGCCCTTGAAGTCGACGAGCAGCAGCGCCAGGTCGGCCGGCGAGCAGCGGATCGCCAGGGCCGCGACCACGGTGCGCAGCAGCTCCGACTTCCCGGCCCCGGTGGTGCCCGCCACCAGGGCGTGCGGGCCCTCGCGGGGAAGGTCGATGGTGACGGGGCTGCCGTGGTCGTCCACACCGATCGGGATCTGCAGCCCGGGGGCGGACCAGCACGAGCGCGCCGTCGCGGCGGAGGTGGGCCAGGGACCGAGGTCACCCAGGCGGACCGCGGCCATCGGCGACGACGCGAGCGGTCCCGCTGCCCCGGTGGTGTCGCTGTCACCGCCGGAGCAGCGCAACGGTGCCAGGATCCGCACCAGGGACCTGGCGCGGGCCAGGCCGACGGTCGCCGGGGCGAAGTGCACGTCGGGCTGCCCCGGCACCTGCAGCACGGCGGCCGGCGTCGTCCCCGAGCCCGGCCCGGCGCCGGGGAGCAGCACCCGGGGCACCCCCGCGGGCGCCTCCTCCACCGTGTCCACGAGCAGCAGGTCCCGACCCCAGACCAGCGCACGACCCGGCGGACGGCCGTCGGTCACCGTGTGCGGGAGCCAGCCCAGCAGGTCCCACCCGGGACCGGGTGCGGCCTGCGGGTCGAGGACCAGGGACCACCGGCCGGGTGGGTGCCCGGTCGCCAGCTGCAGCAGCAGGCTGCGGGCCAGGCCGTCCCTGGCCCCCGCCGGGCCGACGAGCACCAGAGGTCGGTCCAGCGGGTGCTCCAGCGGTGCGACCTCGTGCTCGAGCAGCTGACCCTGGAGCCGTACCGAGGACGCGGACCGGTGCTCACCGAGCATGACGGTGTGGGCTTCGTCGGCGCGTTCCCACAAGGTCGTGGAGGGGACGGGCCGCAGGGCGGCGAGGACCCCGACCAGCCCGGGGGCACGGGCCCGCCTCCGGTCGAGCTCGTCCTGGAGCAGGGTCCGCGCGCGCTCGGTGTCGGTGGTCAGCTGGGCGCGGTATGCCGCGACCGCCTCCTCGTGCTCGGCCCGGGCGGCGCGCCGGTCACCGAGGTACTGGCCCAGGACCATGGCCGGGCCGAGCAGGCCGAAGAGCAGCAGCCACGGCATCCGGAGCAGCACCGCCACCGCCAGGGCCAGCACCAGCGGCAGGCTCCACGTCCACGAGCTGGGCGCCCGGACGGCCCGGCGACCGGCTGGTGACGGGGTGGAGATCTCGACCGGCTCGAGGGCAGGGAGCACCCGCGGCCACGGGGTCAGCTCACGGGTGCCGTCCGCAGCCCGGGAGAGTGCCGGTGCTGCAGGTCGGGCGACCAGGACCAGGGCCGTGCCGCCGGCCAGCAGCCGGTCACCCGGGCGCCACCGTGCTCCGTCGCCGTGCTGCTCCCACCTCATCCCGTTGGTCGAGCCCAGGTCCGCGACCCGGACACCGTCCCGTTCCTGACGCACCTGCAGGTGTCTCCGGGAGAGGCCGGGGTCCTGGATGCGGAGGTCGCACGCCGGGCCGCGGCCCACGACGACCCAGCGGCCCGGGGGGAGCGGCGCGGCGCCGCCGGCGTCCGGGCCGGCGGCGACGACCAGCCAGGGGATGCCCGACGGCATACCGTCGGTGGGCGGTGGGACGGACAGGTCGCACCCGTGCTCCAGCCGGTCGTCGAGCTCGTCGGGGTCGCCGGGGTCGCCGGCGAGCCGTCGGAGCAGCTGGCCACGCGTGCTTCCGGCCGGTGCCTGCACCGCCAGGTGCTCGACCCGCCCGCCCAGCTGCCGCGTCACGATGACCTTCATCTGCCCATGGTGCGAAGCCCCCGACCTCCTAGGACGAGTTGTCCACAGGCTGTGGACGACGCCGGTCGGCCGGGGCGGGGCCGCCGTAGGTTGAAGGTCGCCGGGCGGACCCGTCCGGGTCGCCAACAATCGGACTCTTCCGCTGGGAGCACCATGGGAGTAGCCTGCGAATCGGCTGCACGGGGCAGGGCCCGGACGGCCCGTGTGAGCATGGGGAGGTAGGACATGTCAGCGTCGGCGGTGCAGCTGCTCGAGGACGACGTCCGAGAGCTGATCCGACGCCGCAGGCTGGACCCGGCCCTCGACGACGCCGCCGTGCGCGACCTGATCGGGGAGGTGCTGGACGAGTACGACGACCGTGCCCTGGTCGGTGGACTGGTTCCCTTGGGCGACCGCCAGGAGACACAGCGCATCCTGCTGGAGTCCGTGGCCGGCTTCGGGCAGCTGCAGCCTTACCTGGACGACCCAGGGGTCGAAGAGATCTGGATCAATGACCCCTCGCGGATCTTTGTTGCCCGGAACGGTCGCCCGGAGCTGACCCCTACCCTGCTCACCGAGCAGCAGGTCCACGACCTGGTGGAGCGGATGCTGCGCAGCTCCGGCCGCCGGGTGGACCTGAGCAGCCCCTTCGTCGACGCCAGCCTGCCGGACGGGAGCCGGCTGCACGTGGCGATCCCGGACATCACCCGACGCCACTGGGCGGTGAACATCCGCAAGTTCGTGGTGGCCGCGGACGAGCTCTCCGACCTGGTGCGGCTCGGCACCCTCACCGAGGACGCGGCGCGGTTCCTGGAGGCGGCGGTGGTCTCCGGCCTGAACATCCTGGTGGCCGGCGGGACCCAGGCCGGCAAGACGACCCTGTTGAACTGCCTGGCCGCCTCCATCCCGGCGCACGAACGGGTGGTCACCTGCGAGGAGGTCTTCGAGTTAGCGAACACAGGTTAAGTGCGCTCGTCCCGAACAGGTGTCGGAGGGTCGTGTCCAGGCTCTGTGGGTGACGCGTGGCAACATGGGTGTCATGACAGTCACGGTTCAAGCGCCCCCCACCCCGATCGGGGTTGCGGAGTACTTCGCCGGCATTGGACTCATGGCAGCGGCCTTGGAGCCTCGCGGCTTCGAGGTCAAGTGGGCCAACGACATCGAGGTCGCCAAGAGAGACCTATACGTAGCCAACCGCCCCAGTGCCGCCGACCGGTTCAGTCTCGGTGAC
>NZ_JBJFZU010000011.1:0-233184 GCF_045032955.1 Serinicoccus shuyuelongi
AGACTCGAGCTCTGCGACCTGTTGGCGGATGTCACCGAGCTCCTCCAAAGGTCGCGCCCTCGCCTCGCCCAGTTCCACCATTCCCACACGGAGAGGCTCGGTCCTCGCCCGAGCCTCGTCTGCCCTGTGCTGAACGTTGGAGATGCGGGTAGAGAGGGCGTTGAAGCGTTCTCGCTGCCACGCCACGAGGCGAAGGGCCAGGGAAGCACCGAGCACACCCGTCACGCCGACCAGACCCGCAGCCCCTGCAGCCCAGGGCCATGCCCCGGTTGCGAGGGCCAACACAAACATCGCCAGCGCGGCCGCCGCACAGATGGCCAACGACGCGGACAACAGGGACCAGCGGGCTGCGGGACGACTCAAGGTGCGACCTTCCTGGGTTGCTCGCTACCGGGCCGCTCCAGACTATCCAGCGCAGGGTCCGGTTCGGCGTGTGCGTGTCTATCAGCGATGATGGGCCTGTGAGTGTCACGTCACCGCAGGAGCCACGTTCGGAGACTCCAGAACTCCGGCCAGTGGGGGGGCGTCCCGACCTTAGTACCTACCTCGGGCAGCTGTGGGCCCGACGTCACTTCATCTACGCCGACTCACGCACCAAAGCATTTTCGGGTCACCGCGACATGCTCCTCGGAAATGTCTGGCTGATCGGCGTACCCCTGCTCCAGGGTCTCGTCTACTTCATCATCTTCGGGCTCATCCTTCAGACCACGAGGGGTATCGAGAATTTTCCTGGCTTCCTCATCGTAGGGATCTTCTTGTTCCGTTTTACTGCTGCCTGCCTCAACCAAGGGGTGGGCGTCATGGCGGCGAGTCGAGGACTCACCTCGGCGTTCTCCTTCCCTCGTGCGGCCATCCCCATCTCCGTGGTGGTGCGCCAGACACTCTCGATGGCGCCGGTCCTGGCGACCATGGTGGTCCTCCTGCTCGTCATCCCGCCGGGCACGCAGGTCACGCCCACCTGGCTGCTCTTCCCCGTGGTCTTCGCGCTGCAGGTGTCGTTCAACGCCGGGGTCGTCTTCTACATGGCGCGACTGGGCGCAGCCGTCCCAGACTTCAAGCACGTGATGAACTTCCTGGCGCGGTTCTGGTTCTACTCCTCCGGGGTCTTCTTCTCCATCGAGAGATTCGTGAGCGAGGGCATCTGGCTGGCGATCTTCCAGGGCAACCCCATGTACCTCGTCCTGGACATGTCCCGGGACCTGCTCCTCTACGACACCGTCCCGGAGACGGGGTCGTGGTTGATCCTGTCGGTCTGGGCCGTCATCACGCCCGTCATGGGCTTCTGGTACTTCTGGCAGGGTGAGGAGAGCTATGGCCACCTCTGACGCCCCGCACCCTACCGTTGTGGTGGACCGAGTCAGCCGCAAGTTCGAGGTGGCGGCCGACCTTCCGCGCGTGAGGGTGGGCAGCAGCCGGTTGCGTCGCCTTGTCTCTTCGGCTCGTCCGCGCTCGAAGATGACCGTGCATGCGCTGCGCAACGTGTCCTTCGTGGCGCACTCCGGGGAAGCCATCGGCATCGTCGGGACGAACGGCTCTGGCAAGAGCACGCTGCTGGGGCTCATCGCCGGTCTTGACATGCCGAGTCGCGGAGAAGTCGTCGCGACATCACAGCCCATGCTGTTGGGCGTGGGCGCTGCGCTGCAGCAGGACCTGCCGGGCATCACCAACACCAGGCTCGGGTTGTTGGCCCTGGGTTTCACGCCTGACCGGGTGGAGCTGACCATCCCCAGGGTCCTGGAGATCGCCGGCATCGGAGATGCGATCTACCGCCCGATCCGCACCTACTCCTCCGGCATGTCGTCCCGCCTCCGGTTCGCGATCGCGGCCGCGGCGGAGCCAGAGATACTCCTGCTGGACGAGATCCTATCCACCGGCGACGCGGCCTCGGTGCAACGCGCCGAGGAGCGGATGGCCGAGGTCCGTGAGCGCGCGGGCACCGTCTTCCTGGTGTCACACGCCGCGAAGACGATCCAGGAGACCTGTACTCGTGCCCTGTGGCTGCACAACGGCACCCTGGTCCAAGACGGCCCAGCGGAGGAGACGGCCGAGGCCTATCGATGGTGGGCCTGGAATGTCGCCAAGGGTGAGACCCAGATCGCGGATAGCCTGATGGAGAAGGCTCTCGACTCGCGACGTGGCGTGTCCGAGGCTGAGCAGGAAGTCGAAAGTCTGCGACCCCATACCCAGGAGAGCAAGCACCCATGAGTTCGACCGCGCGCGTCATGACCGTCTACGGGACCCGCCCCGAAGCCATCAAGGTGGCCCCCGTCATCCGTGCGCTCGAGAACAACCCGCGTCTCGAGTCCATCACCGTGGTCACCGGCCAGCATCGCGAGATGCTCGACCAGGTGAACGAGATCTTCGGGATCGTCCCGGACCATGACCTGAACGTCTTTGCACACGGCCAAGGACTGAACGCGCTCATGTCCAAGGTGTTCGAACGACTGGACCCGGTCCTCGAGCAGGAGAGGCCAGATGCACTGATCGTTCAAGGAGACACCTCCACCGTCGCGGCCGCCTCGATCGCCGCGTTCTACCGGCAGATTCCGGTGGTCCACGTGGAGGCGGGTCTGCGCAGCGGCAACATCCACTCGCCCTTCCCTGAGGAAGCAAACCGCAAGCTCACCTCCCAGGTCAGTGCGCTGCATCTCGCACCGACCCCCACCTCGAAGCAGAACCTGCTCCGCGAAGCCATCGATGAGTCCACCGTGGTCGTCACCGGGAACACCGTGATCGACGCGCTGTTGCACACCGTCGAGCAGGGTCTGCCGATCAGCGAACCCAGACTGTCCGAGCTCGTCGCAGGCCAAGAGCGACTTCTGCTGGTGACCAGCCACCGTCGCGAGAACTGGGGTGGGGCGATGGAGGGTGTCGGGCGCGCCTTGCGTCGTCTGGCCCTAGAGTTCCCCGACGTCACGACCGTGCTGCCCGTCCACCGCAATCCCATCGTCAGGGAGGCGGTCCTGCCCCACCTCGAGGGGCTCGGCAACGTCATCGTCACCGAGCCGCTCGGCTACGGCGAGTTCACGCGAGTGATGGCGGCATCCACCGTCGTGCTGACGGACTCGGGCGGCGTCCAGGAGGAGGCCCCCTCGCTCGGCAAGCCCGTCCTGGTGATGCGCGAGAACACCGAGCGTCCCGAGGCGGTGGACGCCGGCACGGTTCGGCTGATCGGCACCGGCGAAGAGCGCATCGTCGACGAGGTGACCCGCTTGCTCACCGACGAGACCGCATACGCCGAGATGGCAAATGCGGTGAACCCCTATGGCGACGGGAGAGCAGCGGCGCGCAGCATCGCCGCCGTGGAGCACCTGCTCGTCCACGGTGAACGACTGCCCGATTTCGAAGGCTGACCCGTGTGATCCGCACCTTCATCTACGGCAGTTGCGTCTCCCGGGACACCTTCGAGAGGTTGCCCTCCCACGAGTTCGAGCTGCTGCAGTACGTAGCCCGGCAGT
This sequence comes from Serinicoccus shuyuelongi, assembly GCF_045032955.1. NCBI lineage: Bacteria > Bacillati > Actinomycetota > Actinomycetes > Micrococcales > Ornithinimicrobiaceae > Serinicoccus > Serinicoccus shuyuelongi. The sequence goes on from NZ_JBJFZU010000011.1 coordinate 3,459, forward strand.
CCCTGGTCAGCGCTACAGCACCCCCCACCTCGCGTCCGACCCCGCATATCGAGACGTCCTCAGACTTCCAGCGCAAGATGCTGGAAGGAGACTGGCATGGTTCCTTGCTCCCCCTCCTCCGTGAGCACGCCGACTCCATCGACCTTCTGCTCTGGGACCTGTGCGACGAGCGGCTAGGCCTACGACGTCTCGAACTCGCCGCCCCACCGCGGCGGTATGCCGTGGCGACCCGCTCGGTCGACGGCATGCGGGCGGGAGTGGACGAGCAGCTCCAGAGCGCCCCCTTGATCCCCTTCGGGTCCAGGAAGCACCGGCTGCTGTTCCTGCGTTCCCTGTGGACCTTCGCTGACGAACTGCGGACGCTCGGTCTCCTGAGCAAGACCCTGATCCTGGCTCCCGCCTGGGCAACTCATACCGCTACCGGGGCGTCGACCCCTTCGTCGTTCGGTCTGACACCGATCCGGGCCAACCGTCTCTACGACGACTACTACGCGACAGTCCGATACGTGACGGGTGCCACTGTCGTGAGCTTGCCGCCTGCTCACGTCATGGCGGACGAGGACCACCCCTGGGGAGTTGCCCCGTTCCACTACACCGAGCCCGTCTACGAGCGCCTGACCGAGGAGATCCTCCGGCATTCCGCGACGCCGCCTCCAGAGCAGCCCCCGACGGTGACCACGCAGCCTGGACTCGACATCCATCGATGTCGTCCGAACGGATCCGTTCAGACGACAGGTGACGCTGCGGCTGCCTTGCTGGACGAACTATCGACGCCGGAAGCACAGTACGTCCGCACGCGAGGCGCGTCCGGCGACCCACCCGACGATGTATGGGTCCATCACCCGGACGGGCACGTCTTCGGACGAAGCGGGTGGGGCGCTTTCGAGCAGGACTTCGAGCACGAGACCTTCTACGCAGTTGTCGGGGACAATCCACGCGGAACCACGGACCACCGGGACGCAGGTTCGGTGACCTACACCTCCAGGGGCACGGACTGGCTCGTCGACCCCGGACCGCGATGCGAACCACTGAAGGAGTACCTGGCCAGCCGATCAGCGCACAACCGCCTTGAGATCCTCGACAGGCAGGAGAAGGCAGACGGGCAGGTGCGCTTCGTCCACGCCTTGTCGAGCACCGACGCTGACGTGACGCACATAGAGGACGACACCTACGACGGAGTCACCATCAGGCGTCGGGTCGTGTTCCACCGAGGCGGTGAGTTCCTGGTGGTCGTGGATGACGTCAGTTCTCGTACGCGGATCCGAGCAGCTCAACGCTGGCAGCTGGGGTCCCAGGTCCGAGCGGATCGTGAAGAGGACGGATTCACCCTGACCGGACCCCACGGCACCGCCCGGATCATCTGGGCGGGCGTCCGGCCGTTCCTCCACCTGCACCGAGGAGAGCACGACCCAGCACGAGGGTGGGTCGTCGAGGACAGCAGTGCCCGCCCTACGCCTGCATTCCAGATCTCAGCGGTGCGAGGCGGCACCGAGTTCCGGTACGTCACCGTCGTGGGTCAGGCCGACAGGGGTGTCCTCCGGGTCAAGCACAGCCACGGTTCGGCCAGCAGCAACGCTCTCGTCGTCCAGGTGGGGAACCAGGAGTACCCCATGACGATCAGTCGGGATGGCGTGGAGCTGACGTACGTGCCCCCGAGGAGCGGGGCGGCGAAACACGGACCAGACATCATCGACCGACTGTCCGGCGTAGGATCCGCACGTCCCTGGGAGGGCGCGTACACCGCGGCACAGGCAGTTCACCATGCGCGCCAGGCGGTCGTGGACGACGGTCGTCTCGAGACTCGGCGGGTCCTTGCCGGAGGACTGGCCCGGATGATCACGGAGGGCGCGGCGGCTGACGAGGACTCGGTGCGCAGTGCCCTCATCGATGTCGTGGGTACGGCGATCCGGCCTGCTGCTTGGGACCCTGCCCTTGTGCTGCCCCACCGGCTGCCTGCTCTCCCCACGAATGACAAGCCTGTCGCTGTGGCGGGGTACCCACGGCCCCTACATCTTCACGACGCGGCGGTTGATCTCCTGCGGAGTGGAGAGCTTGCCTTCGGCGCCCAGGTCAGCGGAGACCTGCTCGTCCCGTGGGTCGGGCGCGCGGGAGAGGGAGACACCCTGGTGGTCCGCCTTCACGGGGCCATCAACCGCGCGCGGACGCGGGTTCCTTTCCTTCCGGGTCTGACCTCTTCCGTGCAGGCTCCCCAACCCTTCTTGCTGATCCAGGACCCGAGTCTCGATCGTTCCAGGGCGCTGACGCTCGGGTGGTACCTGGGATCTCCTGACGTGGACGGCCGCGGCGCCGTCAGCGGCATCATCGAGGAGGTACGAGAAGCGGTCGGCGCCACCCGCGTGCTCCTGGTGGGCGGTTCCGGCGGTGGTTTCGCGGCCCTGCATCTCACCGCTCGCATCCCCCGGTCGCACGCTCTTGCCTTCAACCCGCAGACCGACCTTCGGCGCTACATACCGAGGGTCGTCGAGAGCGCCCTGTATGCCTGCCGCGGCGTCGCGCCGGATCAGCAGGGGTCTCCGGTCGACGTCAGCGTCGGTGACTACTGGTCGACTCTTCCCGGATTGTCCGTCTCCGCGCACATCATCTCCAACACCGGCGACAGCCATGATGAACGTCACGTCGCCCCCCTCGAAGAAGTAGCGCGCTCGCTACCCGGCGCGCGCGTGACGGTAGAACGTGTCGACTGGGGTCCCGGACACAAGGCTCCCAGCAATGCGCAATTCCTCAAGGCCATCAGTCAGCGGCTCGGGTAGCGAGTCGTCACCCATGACCATTGCACCCTCGCGGTCGGCCCCGGACCCGGTCGAAGGTTTCATCCGCAGTTACCTGACGGATCCGGGCCTCCCGTTCAACGCCGATCTCCGACGCGGTGCGCACACGCCCTTCGTGGTCACCGCGGCAAAGAGACGTGGACTACGAGTGGTCGAGGTCGAGGAAGGCTTCTATTTCTTCGACGGGGTGGTCTGTGTGGGCGGTATCCACCGCATGGTGCCAACGCTGTGCGGGTCTGTCGCCTCGGAGGTCGCGAAATCCAAGATCGCTACGAAGACATTGCTGTCCGAAGCTCGGGTCGCGACCCCCCCGTGGATGGTGGCCGGTCCTGACGACTACCGAGCAGCAGCTGACTTCATGCGGATGGAGGGCGGTCCCATCGTCCTGAAGCCTTCTCGTGGACGAGGCGGATCAGGTGTCATCACCGGCATCACGAACGTCACCGGCCTCAAGGAAGCCTGGAGTCGCCAACGCGCTGACCGAAACTTCCCGTTGATCGCCGAGAAGCAGGTGGCCGGCGTGGACATCCGCGCCTATGTGGTCGGAGGACGTGTCGTCGCTGCCACCACCCGCATCCAACCATTCGTGGTGGGCGACGGTGCCACCAGTCTGAAGGATCTCGTGAGATCCAAGCAGAACATCCGCGAGACGAACGGCTACCTGAGCCGTATGCCCATCGTCGCCGACCCGGCCAGGCTCCGCCGATCCGGTCTCACGATGGAGTCGATCCCTCCAGCCGACCAGGTGGTGGTCCTGAACGATGCAGCCAACATCCACCAGGGCGGCGAGAACGTCGACATCACAGATGCCCTCAATCCAAGCCTGGCCGCCCTGGCGGTGGCCGCTGCCCGAGCCATTCCCGGGATGGGCTGCGGCGGCGTCGACCTCATCGCCGATGTACCGGCCGATGATTCCAGCGCCGCCGTCCTCGAGGTCAACGCTGCGGCTAATATCTCCGTCCACCACATCCCCGCCTATGGCGAACCGGTCGAGGTAGCGGCAGCGATCGTCGAGGAGATGCTTGTCAGCGCGCGGGAAACTGAACGCCGCAACTGACGACGTTTGCGCCGTTCAGTTTCGCAGGAGCCACCGGTTCGCGGTGCTGCTGTCCCATCACCAGGGCCGTGCAGGTGAATCGGCCGCGGACTACCTGGGCAGACCCTCAAGCGTGGTCTCGAACTCCAACAGCTGCAGGTGCTCCCACGGGAAGGGCTGGTAGTTGCCGCCGCCAGGTTTGGGTGGATTCCAGCAGACGTCGTGCGGTTGGGCACCGGCGAACAGGTCGTCGTAGATCCCGGCGGGCAGGTCTGTCAGGTTCTCTGCGCAGAACGAGATATCGCCGGCGCGGTCAGCGACGAAGCACCCGAACTCCTGGAAGGCTTTGGCAATCGTCTTGCACACGGGGTGCAGATCCAACGCATCGATGTCCAGCGACGCCGGCAGACGCATCCGTTGACCCATGTGGATCGCGTGCTGCTCCGTGGACTGACCGTCCGAGCGGACGGCGGGGTGGGAGATGCCTGCGTTGGGGGTGGGGATGTCGCGGGCCGCGACACAGGGGACGGGGATCGCGCAGGTGATGGCGTGCGAGATGTAGCCCTCCTGCAGTTCCTGGGCCTTGATCAAGCCTGCTTCCTGCGCGAGACCGGCCGCGTTCGTTCCGTAGAAGAACGGGGCGCCGGCACCGTTCTGGTAGGGCTCGGCACGGCCGAGTTTCGTGGAGGCGTTCTGGATGCGCTGACCCCGGAAGACGGACCACCCTGGGTATCCAGGTGCGTTCCACCTGACCTGCCACCCTTCCCAGTACGTGTCGGTGGCTTGTTCGTAGACGACAACGAAGCCATCCGTTCCACCAGCGAGGATGACGGCGTCGGCGGGCACCTTGGCGTCGGAGAACATATCGATGAGGTGCTCCCCGAACGGGCCGCCCGGCGGGTGCCGCAGCACGAGGGGCACGGTGGCGTCGCCAGGTTCGATGACGAGGACGCTGGGGGTGTTGTTGTAGTTGTTCACCGCCCACGAGGGGTAGCCCATGGGCACCGAACCCCACGAGCTGATACCGGTCTGGATGAGAAAGTCGAGCTTCTGCGGCGACGCCGGGTCGAGCGCTGCGTCGGTGGGGAGCGGCGCGTACCACCAGTCCAGGCCGCCCTCGGCGAAGACCCGTCGCGGCAGCCCTGTCAATGAGTACGTCGACGGAAGGGGGTCGTCGGGGGAGGGCACGAGGTCGGAGAGCCTTGAACCATTAGCGTTTCCGGGGTGGTGCTCTGGCAGAACGAGGGGCGCAAAGCCGAACGCCTGCAGGAAAGTGCGTCGTTTCAGTGTGGTCATGGTGTGCTCACTTCTACCCTTCAATCGATATTGCTGGGGAGTGAGACGTCAAAGCCTGCTCGGCGAGGTGGCAAGAGCAAGACGGAGTGAAGCCCTGGGGTGGAGATGTACGCTTGCAGAACCGACATGTGCCCTGGACGGGATTCCTGGGCATGCCGACCAAACAGGTTTGACGTCTTCTCTCGAGCGGTAGCGGGACACAACCACCGTACCTGACCGGGTCCCGAGAGCCTCCATTCCCGAGACCACGCCCTCTCGACCTGCACGTTCGCGAGACGCGGAGTAGTGCCGTACGGATGGGAACCCCCGGTTCGTCGAGGGGACCGACGAGACGGCGGAACCGAGACGGGCCGTTCTCTGGGCCAGACGCAGAAGGACGCTGGGACATGACTAAGACCATCGTGTCCGTGCTCCACTCCCCCAGGCGACTGGCACTCCGAACCAGACCGCTATGGGTCATGACATCACAACTCTGCCGACGTCCAGACGCCGTCGACGCCCCCGCACGGTTCGAACTTCCCGATAAGCGGAAGGGCAAAATCACTACTCGATCAGTGAATGTATGAGGTGACTGCAATAGCAGAGGGCAACTTCGACTACCCAAAGGGACTCGGGATCAGGGCCGCCGAATCACATCTGTCCCTTCCCGGTCACGCTACGACGGCGTGATCATGGGCCGAGCGGCTCGGAACCGTGGTCGTCAAACCCAACGCCGGGCGGCCAGGGTCACGACGCAGACCAGCCAGCGTCGTCGGTGAAGGAAGTCCACCATCGCCGACCTCATGACAGCCAAGAACTTGAACGCGACCGGATCCACAAGCCGGTACTGCTGGACGACCGCGCCAGAAGCCTCCCCGCCCGCGGGTGCCCCGTCGACTCCGCCGGGCGGAGGAAACAGCTACCCGGCCACCACGTCTGCAAGCACGACGTGCTGGATGGCGGCACCGTCCCGTGAATGCTTCAGTCGGCCATCGTCGATATCTCGCCAGACTCGTTGCGCCTTCTCGACGACGTCCTCGGAAACGAGGCCGTGCGGAAGCCGGTTCAGCGCCTCCTCGTAGGTCGCTCGAAGCCGCGCCCACGGCGATACCTCCAGGCGTCGGGGCCCATAGGAGTCATGACTCAGCCCGAACACGCGACCTCTCATGGGGTTCAGCGCGAGGGGACCAGGAGCGTTCCTGATCACCTCGGCGCCTGGGCGTTTGGATTCCTTGTCGTAGGGCATCGCCGCCAGACCCGGCGCAACCTGGAACATGATGTCGTAGAGCATCTGCCCTCGGTCGAGGGCGGCGGCCCCGGAGTGCTGCGCTACGCGGTACAGGTGTCGACTCGACAACGGTTGGAGCCGGATCGTGTTCTGGGCATGGAGGCCGCTGTGGAGGCGGTCCCGGAACTCCTGGTAGTGCGCGACGGTCGGGGGAAGTCCTGGGTAGCTCCGCTCCAGGATGTCGCGGGTCTGGTCGAAGGAGTCCTTCGCCCTGTCCAACACCTGCCCGGAAGCGAAACCCCCCGCTGCTCGCTCCAGCACGGCATGCGGCGACGGGTACGGCCAGTAGGCACGGTGGCCCTCCCCGCCGTGTCCGCCGACCTTGAAATACCCTTGCGGATGGCTGCGCGCCGGCCAGTAGTGCGGTGCGTAGCTCCCCAGGGAGAAGTCGCGCCACCTCTCGTAGGGGTCGACATACACGAGCCCTGCCCCCTCCCGGTCGGGCCTCTTGTTGAAGGGCAGCCGGTAGACATCAGCGATCCGTTGAGCGCACTCGAGGTCCACGGGGAACAGGGGCGACGACCGCACCGAGAAGTCACGACTCAGGTCGATCGGGAAATACTGCCGCAACCCCAGGATCAACGACAGGGTCACCCGGGAGTCGAGGCCTCCTGAGAGCTCGGTACTCAGGTGGCCGCCACCACCGCGGAGACAGGTCCCCACTCTTCCGATCCACACGTTGAGGAATCGCGACAACGCCAGTTCATAAGGCCCCTGCCTGGCCTCGGGGTGACTTTGTGCCCCTTCCCGCTGCGTGATCCGACCTTCGCGGTCGATCACCAAGACGTTCTGGCGAGGCAGAAGAGAGATCGGGGCTGCTGCGGTCTGGAACGTCGCGAGCTGCTGCCAGAACGACGCCGTTCTCGACCACATTGCCAGCACGTGCTCGTTCGGGGTGACCGGCCATCCGCGCGACTTCGCAGCATCGACCAGCTGGACGAAGGAGTTGGAGACCGCCCACCGATCCCCCGACTGGTAGACGAAGACCTTGCAGTAGCCCTTGAAGTCCCCGGAGACCTCGAGCCGACCCTCCGTCTGTCGAACGTGCAGGTAACAGCCGTCCTCGTGAGACGCGAGAGCTCGATCGCGCGCCTGGCTCCAGTCTCGATATCCGTCCTCCCCGATGATCAGACTGGATCCCTCGAAGGCGTACCCGGTGAACACGTCGTCCCGCCACGGTTCGTCGGAGGCGAGAACGACCGGCTCGAAGTGTGCGAACACGGCGCTGCCTAGCCCATCAGACGTCGGGTCAGGAGCATGATGCTCATCGCGAACGCTCCATGATCTGCGCACGTGTGAGCACCGTTCGCTGCTCACTTCGCGTCTTCGTCGCTTCCCACAAGCCGCCTGCCCCATCCACAGGCACCTCGACGCCGTTGATCGGCACGCTCAGGACATCGGGCCATTGCCGGCGGATGAGATCGACCAGGATCCGCCCGCTCATCCGATCTTCCAGGGGAGCACTGAGCATGAGGTCGACCAGGCGACGCGACCCGAAGGGCACCCGTGTCTCGAAGGCGATGTCACTCTCTTGGACGATGTTCTGATGCCACACACCCATGCGGTCCTCGGCGTAGGCGAAGTCCAGACCGCTGTGGCCGAGCGCTTCGACCTTGCGCGCCTCGGTCGCCCTCCACGCATCCGTGAAGGCGTCCAAGACGCCGAGGTCGTGACATTTGGCCTGGGAAGCAAGCTGCATCCGGTACTCAGCGGTGACCGCCTGCTCCGGCCAGTCTCCCCGCTGGTACCACGCGGTCAGGGTGCCGTTCCCGTTCGACCGAAGGTGGACGGCGTTCCTAGGAAACGCCTGCTGGTAGGCGACGGCCAGACCAGGAGAATGGGCTCGATGCCTGTTGGCCGCCAGAACCTTGCGGATCTCCGCGGGTGCGCTTCCTTCGACGTTGATCAGGTTGTGGGCGAGGCCGAAGCGAGCCACCAGCGCGAGGGCATCGCCGGTGTCGTGCTGGTTCGCCCTGTTGTTGACGTTGGCCACGTCGTACGTGAAGAAGCTGACATGATCCAGGTGCTGACGCAGCAGAGCCAGGGTGAGCCGCGAGTCCAGACCTGCGGACAGGGAGGTCACCACCGGGGGCCCGGCAGCGAGGAGCAGTGCCAGCGTGGTGGTCAGCTCGCGCTCCACCATCAGCACGACCTCGGCGGTCGACCGCTGCTCCCGTGGCGTCCTGGGATAGATCCGGCGCACCTGTCGGGAGGGCATCACGAGCTCGGTGTTCGGCAGAAGCGCAAGGACACCGTGCCGGGTGGTATGCCTGCCCGGCGGGGTCCGTAGGTTGGTCCGCTGGTGGTAGGTGGGGCTCGCAAAGGCGGTGTCCGGTGCACGGACCACCTCGCCGACAAGATCGACGTGGGAGCCGAGCACGCACGGGTGAGTGACGTCGGTGTGGAAGACCGCCCGGAGACCTTGGACGTCGTTCTGCACACGCATCTGCTGATCGTTGATCCGAAAGACAGCGAAGCGTCCCGAGATGGCGTCCACCCTCTGCTGGAACTGTTCGTCGGACTCCGCTGCCGCGACCCACGTGGCGAGGTCGCCCGGCTCGGACGAGTCGATGTCGGAGGCGACTCCTTCGCCCAGGATCAGCACGGTGCCGTCGTGGTATCGGGCGGTGGCCATCTCCATGCGAGGCGCGTGCGCCAGCATCCACCCCCCGGGCAGATCCGAGTGCTCCTGCCAGCGGAGCCGGTCGAGGATGGTCGGACGCCTCAAGGAGGTGTTGTCCCAGAGGAGAAAACCCCGGGCGAACAGGAGCGGTTCGGCTGACCCGTAGGACTCAGCCAACATGGTCGACGTGGCCGCCTTCACGCAGTTCTGTGTCAGGACCTGCATGGCTCCGCGAGCCCCCGAGAGAGCTGTAGACGTGAGATACCTGAGTGGCCAGGGAGTCCCAGTCGCGCTCGCGACGTACCCAGTCCAACGCCTGCGCACCTAACCGGTCCCGCAGCTCACGGTCGTCGACCAGCCTGCGCAACCCATGAGTCAGCGACTCCGCACTTCCCTTCTCGTGCAGAAGACCGTTCATCCCTGGCGTCACGATCTCGGCGAGAGCGGCGACGTCCGAGGAGATGACGGCCTTGCCCATGGCCATCGCCTCGAACGGCTTGAGGGGCGACACCATCTCGCACACGGGCAACGGCAACCGCGGGAACGGGCAGATGTCGATGAGGGAGTAGTAGTCCTCCACCTCGTGGTGCGGAACCCGACCGGTGAACATCACCGTGTCCTGGAGGCCAAGATGCTCTACCCGTTCGCGGAACTGCGCCAGCTCTGCCCCGTCACCGACGAAGAGAAACGCGATGTCGGAACGCTCCTGCTTCAGTGTCGCGGCCGCATCGATCAACAGATCCAGGCCTTCGTAGTCGAGGATCGAGCCTACGTACCCCACGACCGTCTTGCCACTGACCCCCAATCGCTGGGCGAGTTCCTCGTTCCGGGGTCGGGGACCGAACCGGGAGGTGTCCACCCCGTTAGGGACGACGATGATCTTCTCGCTGTCGACGCCGCGAGCGATCAGCTCGTCCCGCAAGGCGCCTGTGATGGCGATCACCCGGGTGGCCCCGGCGGCGGCGTCGGCCTCCATCCGAGCCATGTAGCGGAACATCCCACCGCCCATCCACTCTGGATCGCGGGAGCCACGCGTGACCTCCCACAGGCCGCGTACCTCGTACACCGTCGGGATGCCCAGTCTACGACCGGCCTGGACGACGCTCAGGCCGTTCCAGTGGTTCGATGCGGCGTGCAGCACGAACGGCCTTTCACGCCGCGCCAGCGTCATCAACGCTTCGGAGTATCGAGCAACATAAGGTTGGATCGGATTCTTCTTCTCGATCCCCGGTCGCGTGCTAAGCCGGTGGTAAGGGACGTCGTCAACGGTCACCCGCGAGTCGATCTCGCCCAGACTCTCGTGCCCGGGCATATCGTAGGGGTAGCCCAACCTGGTGACCCCGTGCACATCCCAGCCCGCCGCACGGATGCCCCTCAACAATCCGTGCGTGCGTGTGGCGTATCCGGCCGAATGGTGGGGCAGCGAGTTGTGCAGACAGTAGAGCGCACGCGTCGCCTCCGGTTCGTAGGCCGGTCCAGCACTTGCCCTGTCGAACGGAAAACCCTTCGTGGCCAACTGATAGTGCGACAGGGGCTTCACGGTGGTGAGGTCCCGCAGCTTGTTCCGGGACCACGAGTCCTCGGGCTTCACTGCGCGGTAGTGCCTCAGCAGCTTCACTGCCTGCACCGTCCGCCCTCGCCGCAGCTCACGCCTGATCGCGAGTCGCAGTGAACGACTCGGGACCATGCCGGGGTCGGCTCGCTCGAGCAAGTCGTATGCCGCGGCATACGACCCACGCGCGAGAGAGGCTGTGAGCTGGGCCCTCATGGCCACCTCCTCACTGGCTCCCGCGCAGAGGTCCGGCCAGGCTGACGGCTCCTCGAAGACCAGGCGACTCGCCACGCGGGCGACCTCGTCCTGGCTGGCCCCCAACCGCCGGACTCGCTCGACGTACTCAGGCTTCCTGCTCATGCTCGGCACGAGGAACGCCAGCGCGTCAGCGTCTACCTCCGGGCGAGCGGGCAGGCAGTCACTCAGCGCCAACAACGCGGCCGTGACCACACCTGAGGGGCCAGGGTGCTTGTTCTCCACCTCCAGATAGAACTCCAGAGCATCGAGGTTGGTGGGATCGAGGTCCACCGCGTCATGCAGAGCCTCGCGTGCCGCCCATCCCTGCCCCATCGCCATGGCTCTTGTGCCGTAGGCGAAGCACATCCACGAATCGGCGCCGTGCTCGACCCGCGCCCGGCGAAGCCTCTCGAGGGAATCGACCTTTCGACCCTGCTCCCACAGAGACGTTGCCTCGTCCCGGGCCGCCTTTCGTGCCTCCGGGTCCTCGAGGTCCCTCACTTGGCTTCTGACCTCCAGACGCCACGGGTGTCCACGACCGGCGTGGAGCCGAGCTGGTCCGCGGCCACGGCCTTGAACTCCCGGTGGTCGACCAGCAAGGCGACGACGTCCGCGTCGGTCAACGCCTCCTCGATGGTGGCGAGCCTCAGGTTGGAGGTGCCGTGAAGTCGGGCAGGGAGTTCCTCGATGTTCGGCTCCACTGCCAGCACCGTGGCGCCGGGGGCGCGCTCCGCGAGAGATTTGGCGATCTCCAGCGCCGGCGACTCCCGCATGTCGTCGATATCAGGTTTGAACGCCAGCCCCAGGGCGGCAATGACGGGGGCATCCTTGCCCTCGATATGTCCCAACACCTTGCTGATCACGTACTCAGGCTTGCTGTCGTTGACCTCTCGGGCCGTACGGATCAGGCGGGCATGCTCCGGCACCGCCGAGACGATGAACCACGGGTCGACGGCGATGCAGTGGCCACCGACGCCGGGACCGGGCTGCAGGATGTTCACCCGCGGGTGCTTGTTGGCGAGCTCGATGAGCTCGAAGACATCGATCCCGACCTTCTCCGCGATGATCGACAGTTCGTTCGCGAAGGCGATGTTCACGTCGCGGAACGAGTTCTCGGTCAACTTGGCCATCTCGGCGGTCACGGCGTCGGTGAGGAAGATCTCCCCGCGGCAGAAGCTGCTGTACAGCTCCTTTGCGCGCTCGGCCGCCCTGGGCGTCAGTCCCCCCACGATCCGGTCGTTCTCCACCAGCTCGACCATGACGCGGCCCGGCAGCACCCGTTCCGGGCAGTGCGCCACATCGACGTTGCGCTCACCGCCGGCCTGGTCGGTGGTCAGCTCAGGACGAGCGGCAGTGATGCGGTCAGCAAGGTGCTGCGTCGCACCCGGGGGTGACGTGGACTCCAGGATCACCAGCTCGCCACCCTGCAGCTGGGGCAGCAGCGCGTCGGTCGCGGCGTCGATGTAGCTGAGGTCCGCCTGATACCCCTCGGCGAAGGGGGTCGGCACCGCGATGATGTAGATATCAGCCTTCGGGGTGTCCTTCTGCGCCGTCAACAGGCCCTGGCTCACCGCGCCCGCGACATGGGTGCCCAGGTCCGGCTCCACAAAGGGGATCTGCCCGGCATTCACCGCATTGACGTGCTTGTCGCTGACATCGACACCGAGCACCTGGTAGCCGTGACTGGCAAGGATGGCTGCTGTGGGGAGACCGATATAGCCGAGGCCGATGACAGCGACGCGCTGCGACATGTAGGGAGAACCTCTCAGTGGTGTTGGAGACCGTCCGACTCTACCCAAGCACTGGGCGACCGGGCCGGTGTTCAGGTAAAGACGTGGTCAACTCCGGCACCGAACGCCACCACTCGCCCGTTGGCGAGCAGCTCGGCGTCCGAGGCTTGCCATGTATGGCCCTCTCCCTTCCTGACCTGGATGAAGTTGTACCGGTCGCTGGCGTAGATGCTGCCGCGTCGGGCCAGCACCCGGTGCAGGAAGTCGGTGTCCTCACCGGTGCCTCGGTCGGCGAAGGGAAGCTCGTGGAAGAGGTCGCGGCGTGCGACCAGCGTGGGCCCCATCACCAGGTCGGTGAAGCGGTGCTCGTAGTAGCCGAACCGCACCAGCAGGACATCGTGTCCGGTCAGGAGCACATGGTGCGCGCGTTTGCCGACGACGTCGGCACCGGAGAAGTCCAGGGCACGCAGCTGGTCGGCCAGGTAGTCCGGCCCATAGAGGTCGTCGTCGTCCATCTTCGCGATGACGTCACCGTCGGCGTGAGCGACGGCCACATTGAGGCATTCACCCAGGCTCTGGTCACGTGCAGCGGGCACGACGATCGGGGACCGGAGGCCGAGCTCCCGCGCCTGATTCACCAGGTGGGTGGAAGGCTCGAACCCGTGGGTGACCACGACCAGCTGCGGGTCCACCCCGCGCTGGGCCGACACGGTGGCCAGGACGTGGTCGAGCTGCCCCGGACGGTGGGTGGAGCAGATGACGCTCACACTCGGCGTAGGGCGGTGGTACCCCTCCAGTCCCACTCGCTCCAGCACCTCGTCGACGCGGTGGGCATACGTGTGCTCACTCAGGACCTTGCGAGCCGCGCGGTGCCCGAGCCGTTCCCGCCACTCGTCGTTACCCACCAGAGCACGGAGCTGGAACTGGGCCTCTTGCGGCTCCCGGACGGTGACCATCTCGTCCGGGTCGAAGTAGGCCTCGATCGCCGGGGTCGGGGTCGAGACGACGGGTGTGCCGCAGGCGCTGATCTCGAAGATCCGGCGCGGGCACATGGTGCTGCTCTCCGGGACCGAGCTGACGTTGAGGAACACCTTGAAGTCGCGGTAGGCAGAGAGCATCTGCGGATAGCTGAGCGAGCCCACGACGCGCTCCGCGAACGCAGCCGGGAACTGGTATCGCTCATCGCCACCGTGGAAGCGCGAGAAGATCTCCAACCCCCGGCCCATCCGGTGGGACACGGCGGCGGCCGCCCCCAGCAGCAGGTCCATCTGCGCACGTCGCTCCGGGAAGCGGTGCGTGTAGTACATCCCGGCGAAGGCGATGTCCCGGATCGCGGGACCCCGAGGCCGGACCGGGTTGTGGATCCACGACGCCGCGGCGAACGCCATCGGTGCGACACGATCATGCCCCAGACGCTCGACATACACCGGGACCGTCTCGGCGTCGCTGGTGAGCACCCAGTCGAACAACGCGGCGGTATCGAAGAAGTCCTCGAGGTGGACCGGGTCCTCCTTGTTCCAGAAGACCGTGGGGATCCCGCGCTCCCGGCAGTGGGCAACCAGTTCGCGCAGCGATGCACTGGGCGCCTTCGAACCGGTCAGCTGGTACTTCCAGGCGCCGCCGTTGCCGTTCCAGGCGGACTCGACGAACAGCAACTCCAGTCCCTCGACCTGGCCCTGCCAGTCGTGTGGGGTGAGAAGGGTGTGCTGCCACTCCCACCGCAGGCACAGCTCGGTGAACTCGTCGGCGATGAGGCCGACCTTCAGGTCGCGCCTGGGTGGCCTGTCCGGCAAAGGCCACTCTCGCACCTCGGGTGGCCCACCGACCGTGGCCGCGCCTCGCAGAGACCTGTCCTGCTCCGGCGAGCGAGGAAGGTGCCTCCGGGCTCGATGCCGACGCCAGGCCTGCACTCCCCCATGCCGGAGGTGCCACAGCTGGGTACGGATCGACCTCACCTTCACCAGGCCGACCCTAGGCGATGGCGCGCCTGCTCGATCGGCCCCTCGCCGACGAGGGGCCGGTCCACTCAGGGGTCGTAGACGAAGACGTGCGCGTTGCCGAGCTCGAGTGTCTTGTGCAACCCGGCGTCCTCCCACTCCCGTGAGATCTCTCGCTCCTCCACCCTGGTCGTGTCGTCCAGCACGACTGTCGCTCCGCGCATCAACGTGGAGCGCAACCGTGACAACGCGGGGGCCCTGGACTTCGGACCGACATGTGCCGGCGGCCCGTCCACGAACAGCAGCTCCACATCCCGGAACAGGCTCACGTTGTCGAGTGCGTACCAGGGCGGTGCCGTGCCCTGACTCTCGAGCGCAGCGAGGCACCAGGACACCACCTGCCGGTCCCCGAGCCTGTTCACCAGATCCTGGGTGCGCCGCAGGTAGGTGAGGTCGTGCTCCACCGAGAACAGCGTTCCGCTGCCCCTCCTGGCCAATGCCAGCGACAACCACACGGTCGACTGGCCCCCACCGACCTCGAGGACGTTCCCCGCCCGGGTGGAGTGCAGGAGGGTGTCCACCATCACCGCCACCGCCTCGTCCCGGGCGGCCCACCCGCGCCCGGCCGGCATGAACCGTCCGTCCGCCAGCTGATCGGACAGGTACCTGTGTGCGGCCAGGTCCCGCATCAGCTGGTCGACCTCACCGCGCACGAATCCTCTGGTGACGTGCTCACCGTCACCCTCGCCGTCCGCCACGGTCAGACCCCGACCTGATCTCGCCCGTCGCCGTAGAACTTCATGACGCCGGTCGAGGCCAGGTGCAGGTCGGAGGCGCCCCACGTGTGCCGGCTCTTGTCCGCTGCCCGGTTGGCGACGAAGTTGAAGCGGTCAGCGGCATAGACCGTGCCCCCGTGCTCCTTGACCCGCCGGAGGAAGTCGGAGTCCTCGCCCTGGGTGCGCGCGGCGTACCCGACCCGCTCGAAGGTCTCGCGAGGTCCGGCGAAGGTGGCACCTCTCACGAAGTCGGTGTAGATGTGCTCCCGGTGAGGGATCGTCAGGTAGGTGGCGCCGCGCGCCTCGAAGAACAGGTAGGACGCTTCCTTGCCGACCAGGTCGGCGCCCGAGAACCTCCAGGCGTTGCGAAGATCCTCGACATAGTTCGGGCCGTAGTAGTCGTCGTCGTCCATGCGCAGCAGGAAGCCGCTGGTGCTGGCCGTGACGAGCTCCTGCAGCTTGACGCCGAGGGCCTGCTCGGGGTCCCCGGCGAGGAGCCGGAACGACCGCACGTTGGGCAGAGCACGGAGCAGGTCCACCTCGTCCTCGGAGACGCTGAACCCGTCCAGCAGGATCAGCACCTCATCCAGGATGACCTGCTGTCGCGCGATGTTGTCCACGATGGTGGTGAACTGGTCGGGTCTGTTGGTCGCGACCAGCACGGCCGTCGTCACCGACGTGTCGTACGACCGGCCGTCGTTCCCCGGCAGGACGGTACGCATGACCGTGACTGCACGGGAGGTGTAGGTGTGGTCGCGCCACACCCGGCGTTGGGCCCGGTGAGCGATGGCGTCACGTTCGTCGGCGGAGGAGAGCAGAAGCCTCATGGCCTGGAATGCCTCGTCGGAGTCGTGCACCGAGACGATCTCGTCGTCCTCGAACGCCTTGCCGATCGCCAGCGTCGGCTTGGTCACCACGACGGCGCCGCAGGCCGCGGCCTCGTAGATGCGGCGGGCGCACATGGTGCTCGAGCTGACCACGGAGTTGACGTTGATCACGACCTTGTACAACCGGTACGCCATGACCATCTGCGCATAGGTGAGGCTCCCCCTGATGTTCTTCCGCAGGGAGTCCGGGAAGGCGTACTGCGGTCCGGCCTCGTGCCGGGCGTAGATGTCCAGGTCGAGCCGGTCGGCCGCACCGAGGAGCTCGTCCATCTGGGCCCGGCGCTCCGGGTACTTGTCGCGGAAGTACATGCCGCCGAAGACAGCCCCTCGGTCCCGCTTGATCCCCGGGTAGGCCCGGGCGGGGTTGTGGATGACGTGCTGCGCGGCGAACGGCAGGAAGAAGACGTTCGGGTGACCCAGCGCACCGATGTAGGTGTCGATCAGGTCCGCGTCGGTGGTCGCGACCCAGTCGAACAGACGGGCAGTCGGCAGGAAGTCGCTGTAGTGGGCCGGGTCCTCCTTGTTCCAGAACAGGGTGGGGATACCGCGAGCCCGGCACGCGGCCACCAGGTCGACGATGGGCTGGCGCGGCGCACTGGCACCGACCAGGTGGTACAGCCACGACCCGTCGTTGGCGGCCCATGCCGACTCCACGAAGAGCAGGTCGATCGGCTCCCGGTCGAGCACGGACTCCCAGTCGGTGGGTGACGGCCTCAGGACCGTCCACTCGTGCGAGAAGGCGCTGAGGGTGAACTCGTCCGCCACCATGAGGACCGTGACCTCGGCGAACGTGGGGGCCGGCTCCTTGAACGGCACCGTGGGGATGTGGGCCGTGGACGGGCCCTCGTCTGCGGCCTTCGGGGAGGGTGCTGGCGGGGATGTCACACCGCCCGCAGCCACCATCACCGGCCGAGGGGCTTCCTTCAGCGCCACAGCGGCTGGGGCCGAGCAGGCCCGCTCGGCCACGGCTTCGTCCAAGACGGTTCGCAGCTCGTGCTGTCCGGACTGCAGGTCGCGGACCAGGGGTGCGAGCCGTCCGGTGCTCCCGGCGATGTTGTCGATCTTCACGAGTCGTGGCCGGATCACGGCGTGCTGCGCAGCGACCACCCTGGTGAGCTCCCGCTGCTGCTCCAGGAGCATGCCGACCCCGCGGTACATCTTGCTGACGACGAGCAGGACCGGCAGCACGGCGACCGTCAGCACCGCGACGACCAGGCCGGCCGTGGCATACCCGTTCGCGACGAGGACGACGAAGGCGCCGACGCCCAGCAGCACGCTCAACAGCAACGAGACCCAGCTGGTCGGCTGTCGGCCGACGACGTTCCGCCATCGCGACGGCAGGATCAGTCTGCGCGCGGCCCTGCGGACCTTGCGGATCTTCCGGCGGCGGCGCGCCCGAGGGTCTGTCGTCTTCATGAGATGTAGTGCCCAATCACTTCGCGGATGACGGCTCGGGGCGGCGGGATATGTCCCGGCCCCCAGTTGTCGAGATGGAGGTCCACGGCCGAGGGTCGCGTCAGCCGCTCCAGGAACGGCTGCATGTGCCTGGTGACGTGGTGCTCGTCGGTCGTGTTCTGCATGTAGACGACGCGGTTGTCCATACCGGCGGCGTAGCGGCCGCACAGGTCGGTCGTCACCGTGTCGGGGAGCTCGGTCCCGGACGTCGCATCCCAGGCCAGCCGGAGATAGTCGGCGTACGCGTTCGTGTGGTTGGCCGACAGGTCGGTCTGCGGGTTCATCGCGATGGCGATCGAGTCCGGGATCCCGTGCCCGTAGAGCAGGGCAGCGAACCCTCCGCCTGAGCCACCCAGCAGCAGGAGCTGCTCCCCGTCGACCGCGGCGTGCAGGTGCCTGATGACGGACAGCAGATCCGCCTGCAGCCGGGGTTGGTGCCGGCTACCGGCGAACCATGCCAACCGCATCTCCTCTGAGAGGTAGAGACTCGGGTCGGAGATGAAGATCCGGTGCAGCGGCAGGTCCTGGGTGACGGACTGGCCGGAGAGCCACGGCAACATGATGGTGTCGCTCATCGCCCCGTGGAAGATGACGATGGTGGCCGTGGCCGTGGGGTGCGGGGCGAACAGGACGTCCAGGGGCAGCTCGTGGTGCGTGATGGTGAGGACCCCTGGCCTCACGTCTGGACTCTCCAGGAACGACTCCAGGGAGGCGAAGGTATTGATCGCGTGCGAACGGGCATCGATGAATCGAGGGGTGGCGACCCTGGTGGACGTGCTCATGCTTCACCTGATTCCCTACGTCGTGTGCTCCGGTGCTCCATGGACCGGAATGTCGGTGGCAGCCCGCCGCCGACCCGCCTCCACAGGGGTAGAGGCGGGTCGGCGGAGGTTCAGTCGGCCGGGGCGACGTTGGTGACCAGGTAGACGTTGTCGTTGAAGTCGTAGTTGATGCCGGAGTAGTCCATCACCACGAAGTACGACCCGGGGATGGCCGTGCCGTCCCGGTCCTCGACCGGCCAGATGCGGACGTGGTGTCCGAGCTGGCAACCCGCGTTGCCTGAACCGCAGCTGTCCGGATCAGTGTTGTTCAGCGTCCAGTCACTCGACTCCGGGTCGATCCTCCAGCTGAAGGTCGACTGGGAGGGCGTGAAGGTCCGGTAGGCCGGGTTGGTCGACGAACCCTGGATCCGCGGCCGGAGGGTCTGGGCCCACTGGCCGTTGTGCGTCAGCTGGTTCTGCCACGTGTTCCTGACGCCGACCGGGTGGGTACCGAAGGTCGCCGTGTTGCTGCAGCAGGTGTGGTATGCCGCCAGCTGACGCACGGTGGCGGGCTTCGTGGTGTCCAACCGCTTCCAGGTGGCGGAGAGCACCTCATCACCGATGGCTTCCAGCCGTCCCTGGTTGTTGAGCTGCTGACCCGGACCGACGATCGTGGTGCCGGGACCGAAGGCCTCGATGATCTCGACCACGTCCGGCTCGTTGCCGCCCTCGCTCTGGGACTGCCAGATCGCTCCGAGCTCGACCGTGGTGGTCGGTCCGTCGCTGCCGTTGTGGCGCACCAGCATCGCGGACTCGAAGTTGGTGTTCTGCCCGGAGCCGACCCCGATGAACCGGACCGTCACCGGGAGCGTGGCACCCACCGCGATCGTCGCCGGCAGGGTGGGAGCGTTGACGAGCTCGAAATCACCCGGGTCGGCGATATCGAGGGCCGAGATGACCACCGGCTCACTGCCGTTGTTGCCCAGGTTGACCAACGCCGTGTCGGCGTTCGCCGGGTTGCTCGACGTCGACTGGATCCGGCTCATGACCAGACGGTCGTGGAACGGTGCGGCCTCCGGGTTCGTCAGGGTGAGATCGCCGTCGGCGAGCTCGACGATGGTGAACGCCACCGTGCGGGTGGTGGTGTTGCCGGCACCGTCGACGGCGGTCACCACTACCTCGTGGTTGCCGGCTCCCGACACCTCGAACGGAGCCGTGTAGTTGACCTCCGGTGCTCCGTCGATGCTGTACTCGACGAACTCCAACGTCCGGTCGGTCGCCGTCACCGTGACGGTGACAGGACCGGTGTAGGTGCCGCCCTCGCCCTCGCCGTCCAGCGAGACCGCAACCTGCGGCGGCACGACGTCACCCGCGGCGGTGCTGGTGATCTTCACCCACTGCAGCTTGGTGTTCGTGCCGTCCGAGGCGAGCGTGAGCGCACCGTCGGACACCTCCACCGTGGCGCTACCCGTGCCGTAGTCACCCAGTCCGCTGGGGACGAAGCCGTCGATGACGCTCTCCCCTTCGGCGGTGATGCCGTGCACGGAGTCGCTGAAGTCGGCGTCACCGACGGAGACCTCCACCGTGTACTCGCCGTCGGCCAGGGCGTACTCCCACTCACCGGTGACGACCGCGGGGACCTCGTCGTCGTCCATCAGGATGGTCGTCGCCGTCAGCACGTCCGACTCCGACGTCCGGTTGCGGGTGTCCGCGGTCTTGGCCGCGCCGCCCTCGGTGCGCACCCAGCCGTAGCCACGGTCCTCGGTGAACAGAGCGCCGGTGTCGGCGACCCAGTTCTGCGGAGTCGTCGCGCCCGCGGTCTGGAAGTTCACCTGCGCCACGGTCTGGACCACAGGCCCGTCGGTGGGTGCGATCTCCAGGTAGTTGATCTTGGTGTTGGTGCCACCCACCTGGTCCACGGTGAGAACGCCGTCCAGCACCTCCACCGGGACCGTCGCCACCTCGTGCCGGGTGTCGGACCCGGCGGGAGCCGTCGACTTCGGGAAGCCGGAGATGGCGTTCACTCCCTCGACGTTGATGGTGTGCGACTCGGCGGCGCCGCCGTTGGTGGCATCACCGACACCCACGGTCACGGTGTAGGCACCGTTCTCGACCTCGAGCTGCCAGGTCCCGGCCAGCTCGACACCACCCTCCGCGTCCGGCGGCAGGTCCATGTGCATGAGCGTGTCCAGACGCTGGTCGTCGTTGCTGCCGCGGTCTCGGCCGTTCCCGACGAGCGCCAGCGGCTCGAACTCGGTGTTGTCGACCCAGCCGTAGGTCAGGCCGTCGCCCTGGTCGGCGCCCGAGCGCGGTCCGTATGCCTGGCCGTAGTCGCGCAGGTAACCGTCCGGCACCGGGGCCGTCTCGGACTGGAAGTTGAACTTCAGGGCGTCGTCGGCGGGCGGCGGCTCGACCACGTCACCGGCGGGGACCACGTTGTCGACCAGGAAGACGTAGTCCTGGTAGTCGCCGTTGGACGCGTCCTCGAAGGCCACGATGAAGCTGTCACCCGTGAGGGGGTAGATCCGTGCCCGGTGCAGTCCACCGCCGTCGTTGCGACCGTCCTCGGTGTAGCCGACCCGGTCGAAGGTGTTCGAGTCGTAGTAGAGACCGAACGCGTCCGTGCCGGGGTCGAAGCTGGTGCCCCCCGAACCCAGGGACGGGTTGAGCGTCTGCAGCTGACCGTTGGCGATCGACCCGACCTGGTTCAGGCTGACGTCGCCCTCGGCCGCGGCATACCAGCCGAAGGGCAGGTTCTCCTGCGGTGCGAACGCCGCCACAGGGGTCATCGTGACCGGACCGTCACCGGCCCGCTGGAACAGCGGCTCCAGCACCTCGTCGCCCTTGGCTGCCGGGTCCATCCCGCCGGCCAGGTTCGTCCAGCCCGCCGTGATGCCGTAGCGGAAGGTGTCGAGAACCAGCTGCAGAGGAGGCTCGTTGCCACCCTCCTGACCCTGGAACGCCAGGGCCTGCAGATCAACCGTCTCGCTGTCACCGTCTTCGGTGGTGAACACGAGCTGGGCGGACTTGACCTGCACGCTCCCGCTGGGGTCGAAGGTCACCGTGACCTCGATGTCCTCCCCCGGGGCAAGAGTCCCCGGGGACGGGGCCGAGAACTGACCGCTGTGGGTGCCCTCGACCGCGGCGGTGATCTCCACCGGCTCGCTGCCGTTGTTGGTCACCGTCACCTGCGCGGTGTCGGTCGGCTGCTGGTTGTTCAGCGTGGCCGACATGACCAGCTCGTCGGTGTCGGTGGAGATCGACGATGCGCCCTGATCCTCGGGGACGCGCAGCAGGTACAGCTCCTGCGGCTGGCCGCCGCGGTTGTACTGGTTGATGTAGAGGTTGCCCTCGTTGACGGAGGTGTCCTCGATGACGTCCAGCGGGTCGGCATACCCGGTGAACCCGGGGATGTCGGTGCCGGGCTGAGCACCCAGGACGGTGCCGTCGTCGTCTACCTGCATGGTGAGGATGTCGTCGTTGCCGCTGAAGCGGACGACCATCATCCGACCCTGGAGCTGACCGTCGAAGGTGTTGGACTTGTACTCGATGACCCCGTTGGGGGACTTGTTGAACTCGAAGTCGTAGGCCACCCCACGGAAGTTGGGGTCGGGGTCGATGCTGGCCGGGTACTTCGTGCCACCCGATCCGGCGCCCTCGGAGTCACCACCGAAGCCGAGCACCCACTCGCACCGGGTGGGGTTCGGGTGTCCGTAGTAGCCGTCCTCCTCGACCTCGTAGAGGAAGTCCCGCTGGGTGCTGTGGTTGGTGATCGCCGGCACCGAGCCTCCGGTGTAGGGCTCGCCGTCGATCCGGCGGGTGTTGCACTGCTCGGTGACGTCGGTGCCGTTGCCGTAGCCGTTCTGACCGGTCTGCTGGGTGGTCGTCATGGTCATCGTGTTGCCGTTGACCGTGACACCGGGGCTGTTGGCGCCACCGGCGGTGCCGTTGGTGGGCACGTAGATGCTGCCGTTGGAGTGCCAGATCAGGTCGTAGGCGTTGCGGATACCGGTGGCGTAGATCTCCAGCGGGGCGTCCTGGGCGAACGGGTCGTAGTCGCCGCCGACCTCCTCGGTGGCCACGTCGATCGGCCCGTCGGCCAGAGCCGTGGCCAGGGCCTCCTGCGGGTCGAACCGCAGGAGTGCCGCGGTCAGCTGCGTCTCGCCCCTGTTGCCCCAGGCACCGTCCACGTCACCGGCGGCCTGGTTGGACCCCTGCAGGAAGTACATCCAGGGGTCACCGCCGTCGCCGGAGGGACCGTAGGCGAGCGAGTTGGACAGGTGGTCCTTCTGGGACCGGGGCAGGTTGGTGATGACGTCGGTGACGACGGGGTTGTCCACGTCACTGAAGTCGACCACGGAGACCTTGGACCCGATCCGTGCGCTCTCGTTGCCCAGGTTGGCAGTGGCATGGGTCACCCAGGCCAGGTCCGGGTCCTCCTCGTCGAAGACCAGACCGACCGAGGCCCGCCCACCGAAGACCCCGAGATCCTGGGCCGGGCCCAGGGTGCCGTCCCCGAGGATCTCGTAGCGGAACATGCCCTGGCCGATGGTGGTTGCCCACAGGTGGCCGTCGTGCACCACGAGAGAGGCGAAGTACTTGCCGTTGGCTGCACCGGAGGCGGTGGGCAGCAGCACCTTGTCGAACTCGACATCCTCGACGGGAGTCTCGACGCCACCCCCGCCCGCTGAACCGGTGGTGAAGACGGACTCGTAGGCGCCGAATGTGTTGCCGGCCTCGTCCAGTGCCCCGTCGATGACGTAGCGGTAGGTCGTGTCGGCCTTCAGCGGCGCCGTCGGGCTGAACGCGATGGTGTCGTTACCACCGGTGGAGCCACGGTTGCCGGCGACCTCGACGTCACCGCCATCGGTGACCTCGAAGAGCTTCACCGCCTCGTCCGTGAGGGACGTGGACCGCGAGGGGTCCACCCCGATGCCGGTGCCGGGCACCGAGACCGAAGCCGAGACGGAGGTGTCCAGCGCGACGTCGGTGGCCCGGTTCGCGGGGATGGTGTTCGTGACGAACGGCTGCGTCCCGACGCTGCGGATCTCCACGTAGCTGATCTTGGAGTTGGCACCACCGACCGCGTCGATGGTCAGCCGGCCGTCCTGGACCCCCGCGTAGGCGGTGGCCTCCAGGTACTCGTCGGCCCCGGTGGCCTGGAACTCGCGGATGGCCACGCCGGTCTCGACGTTGATGGCGTGCAGGGAGTCGTAGACGCCGTTGCTGGGCTGGTCACCCACCGCCAGTGTCACCTCGTACAACCCGTCCGGCAGGGCGATCTCCCAGGCACCCTCGGTGCACTGGTTGGTGCTGCAGTTGGCGGTGCCTCCGTACACCTCGCTGATGTCGTTGTACTGCATGTGGATGAAGGTGTCGAGCAACTGGTCGATGCCGGCACGGTTGCGGTCGCGTCCGTTGCCGGACATGTTCAGGGGCGTGTCGGTGCCCTGCTCGACCCAGCCGTAGCTGAGCCCGTTGCCGCGGTCGCCGTAGGCGGCACCACCATCGGCCAGGTAGCCGGCGGGGGTGGAAGCGGTGGGCAGCTGGAAGTTGACGTCGACCGCGACGTCGTCCACGACCTCGATCTCGAAGGACCCGGAGTCGGTGTCGGTACCGTCGTCACCCGTGACCACGACGGTGAACGGGCTGTCGTCCGCGGTGTCCTGGGCGAGGGTGCCGGAGATGGAGCCCCCGGCGTAGGACAGACCGGCAGGGAGGCCGGTGACCGTCACCGAGACGTCGTCGCCGTCCTCGTCGAACGTGCCGACCGGGATGGCGATCTCCTGTCCCTCGAACAGGGTGCGGTCACCGGTCAGCAGGACCTCGGGAGCGGTGTTCTCTCCCGGCTCGCCGCCACCGTCGGTCGTGACCGTGAAGTCACCGAAGGTGAGGAAGAGGTTGTTGGTCGTCTCGTTGCGCTCGGTGGCGAAGACCCCGGCGTAGCTGGCCGGGCCGGTCTCCTCGTCGGCGAGCAGCTCGCCGTCGAAGAAGGACTGCGGCACGGTGAACTCACCGAGCTCGACGGCCGCCGCGGAGCCGACCTGGTAGCTACCGGTCGCCGTGTCGGTCTCGTCGTCCAGCACCATCGTCAGCACCACATCGGTGCCCTCCGGGAAGGCCGGGCTGTTGAGCTCGTTCGTGGTGCCGCTGGCCACCCCGTCGATCTCCCGCTGGAACTGGACCCGCACGTTCGTGCCGGCCTGGTTCTGCACGGTGAGGTTCACCAGGTTGTCCTCGTCCAGGCCGAACCACAGTCCGCCCTTCTCGGCGTTCGCGGTGCCGTCGAAGTCCGGTGCCACCATCGTCGTGCTGACGGTCGTCGTGGTGCCGGAGGCCTCGACACCGACGCCCAGCCCGTTGAGCAGGGAGTTGGTGTTCGCGGTCGGGGCCTTCTGGTACTGGATGCCCTGGGTGGCCTCGATCGTCAGGCCGTCCTCGGTGATCTCCAGCAGACCGGGCTCGTAGCCGGGGACCTGCTCGTTGGTCGGCTCACCGTCAGCGGCGAGGCGGGTCGAGGGCGGGTCCACCATGGTGAAGCCGATGCCGGTGCCGGCCTGGTCCTCCAGGCCACCGTCGGTGCCGTCGAAGGACAGCTCCACCGGTGCCTCGGGCACCACGTCGGCGCACACCAGCGTGGAGATCGGGCTGCACGGCTCGGACGGAGCGGCCGCCTCCGGGGTGGCGGAGACCTCGTCGGAGACCTCCGACTCGTTGTCCGACGTGTCGACCGCGGTCAGCACGTAGAAGTACTCGGTGCCGTTGACCACGTCGGTGTCGACGAAGGACTCGGTGCCTGCCGCGACCAGCTCGCCGTTGACCGGCGTGCCCTCCGCGTCCACACCCGTGGACTCCGACCGGTACACGTTGTACCCGGCCAAGTCCTCCTCGCCGTTGGCGTCCCAGGTCAGCTCGACCTCACCATCACCAGCGGTCGCAGTCGGCGCCGCCGGGGCGTCCGGAGCCGTGGTGTCGGCCTCGACACCCTGGGTCACCGCGAAGTCACCGAAGGTGAGGAAGAGGTTGTTGGTCGTCTCGGCCCGCTTGGTGGCGAAGACCCCGGCGTAGCTGGCCGGGCCGGTCTCCTCGTCGGCGAGCAGCTCGCCGTCGAAGAAGGACTGCGGCACGGTGAACTCACCGAGCTCGACGGCCGCCGCGGTGCCGACCTGGTAGCTGCCGGTCGCCGTGTCGGTCTCGTCGTCCAGCACCATCGTCAGCACCACATCGGTGCCTTCGGGGAAGACCGGACTGTTCACCTCGTCGGTAGCGGTGATGACCTTGCCACCGACCTCCCGCTGCAGCTGGACCCGCACACCGGTGCCGGTCTGGTTCTGCACTGTGAGGTTCACCAGGTTGTCCTCGTCCAGGCCGAACCACAGTCCGCCCTTCTCCGAGTTGGCGGTGCCGTCGAAGTCGGGGGCGACCACGGTGGTGCTGACCGTGGTCAGCTCACCGGAGGCCTCGACACCCACCCCGAGGCCGTTGATCAGCGAGTTGGTGCTGGTGGTCTGGACGTTGTCCGCGTACTGGATGCCGCGGGTGGCCTCGATGGTGAGACCGCCGTCGGCGACCTCCAGCCACTGCGGCTCGTACCCGGGGGCCTCGGCGAACGCCGGCTCGCCGTCGGCCGCGAGGCGGGCCGAGGGCGGGTCCACCATGGTGAAGCCGATGCCGGTGCCGGCCTGGTCCTCCAGGCCACCGTCGGTGCCGTCGAAGGACAGCTCCACCGGTGCCTCGGGCACCACGTCGGCGCACGGCAGGGTGGAGATCTGCGAGCATCCCGCCACCGGCTCCGCGTCCGGGGTGGCGGAGACCTCGTCGGAGACCTCCGACTTGTTGTCCGACGTGTCGACCGCGGTCAGCACGTAGAAGTACTCGGTGCCGTTGACCACGTCGGTGTCGACGAAGGACTCGGTGCCTGCCGCGACCAGCTCACCGTTGACCGGCGTGCCCTCCGCGTCCACACCCGTGGACTCCGACCGGTACACGTTGTACCCGGCCAAGTCCTCCTCGCCGTTGGCGTCCCAGGTCAGCTCGACCTCACCATCACCAGCAGTCGCATTCACCCCGACCGGAGCCTCCGGAGCCGTCTCGTCCGGGTCCACCGTGGCGGTGGCGGTGGCGCCGGTCTGGGCGTAGGTCGGGGTGCCGCGGTACTGACCCGCGAACGTCCCGGTCTCATCGAGCGCGACATCGCCCTCGTTCTCATCCAGACGCCAGTGCCCCAACGGACCGTGGTCGGCAACGAGCGACCCGTAGCCCTCCTGGTCACCATCAGCGATCTCGGCGTAGTGGCCAGCGACCTCGTCCGCGCTCAGCGCCCGGGCGTACACCGCAGCCTCATCCACATCACCCACGACCGAACGCAGGTAACCCCCACCGATGCGCAACGGCAACGTCGAGGCCGAGGCCCCCACCGACATCGTCACCGTGCGATCCAGCTCGCCGTTCAGGAACAACGACACGTCAGCACCCTCACGCGTCACGACCACGTGGTTCCACTCCCCCAGCACCAACGGCGCGTCTGAGCGGGCCACCTCGAACGGCGAACCCTGACCCCCAGCAGAACCCTGGAAGAAGTACACCCGCCCCGTCGTCTCCAGCGTCAGCACACCCTCACCGGCATACGCCTTGCCCAGCAGCACCCGACGATCCGAGAAGTTCTCCGGCTTGACCCACACCTCCCAGGTCGAGTCCCCCGCCAGCTCCGAGGCAACCCCCGGCACCAGCACATCATCATCACCCGAGAACCCCACCGACTGACCCAGAGTCACCTCCGGCTCCTCGAGCGACTGGGCCGGCGTCGCCACCGTCACCAGGTACGCCAGCAGGAGGGCGAAGACGGACAGCACGGCGAGGAGGTTGCGCCCGAGGGCGTTCTGAGCGTTCACGAGATTCCCTTTGCTCTGCAGGTTTCGATGAGTCTGTGGTGCGGTAGAGCCCGGTACCGAGGCTCGGGTTGAAGGTTCAACTGCGTCCGACTGCTCGTCGGACCAGTGCCTCAGCACGGGGAGACCCCGGTCATGCCGTGGCACCCGGCCGTCCGGACGGACCGGGACGGAGGGCGGGCAGAGATGGCGACCACGTGCATGAACTCCCCTTCGAGCGTCGTCACACCCGGGACGGTGCGGCCGCTCGGCGCCTGTGCCGAGTCAGCGTGTGACTCGAGACACATCTCAGCACAAGGTATGGAACAAGTAAAGAGTTTCTAAAGATTTGGTCAAGTCGAGTCTGGCGAGCCCCGGCTACCGAGGCGTACCCGCCACCCACCGCAGACCAGAAAGGCCGGCCATCACCGCGGCGCGGTCACCCCGGAAAGCCCGGAAGCACGCCGAATTCTGGACGTACGAGCTCGTTTCGGAACCGGCAACTGCCGCACCTGCGGGGGTGCGGCAACCTTCGCCGAAGGTATGCCTCAGGTCAAGGTTTGCCCATGCCTAGGTCAATCTTTGTCCAGGGTTCGGCAACACGCTCAGGGCGAGGGACGCCTTCCGGCGTGCTCCCCGAGCACCAGGTGCCGCATCTCGTCGTCGTCGATCTGGTGGCTGGAGCGCTGCCGAACGACGTAGAAGATGACGCCGAGCACGACCCATACGCCCAGCGCGATCCACGAGGGAGTGCTCAGCTGGGCTGGCGAGCCCGGCAGCAGCAACAAGCCCAGGAAGAGCACACCGGTGAGGGCACCAAGGCCGCTGAGCACCTTGCGACCGCTGGAGCGGATCTCCGGGTCACCCTGGTTGCTGCCGGACCACTGCCACAACGTGTAGGCCGCGAGGCAGGTGTAGGTGTAGGCGATGGTGACACCGACCGAGGTCATGTCGACCACCCACAGGAGCGCCTCCCGGCCGAAGAGCGGAGCGATGAGGCACAGGGCGGCGGCGAACCACACGGCCCGGCCGGGCGCCCCCGCGTCGTTGACCTTGGCGAAGAACGGCGGCAGCACGCGGGCCCGGCCCATGGCGAAGAGCAGCCGGCTGGCGGAGACGTAGAAACCGTTGAGTCCGGTGGAGACGCCCATCACCACGGCGATCGCGAGCAGCACCAGCCCCAGGGGCCCGAAGAGGGACTCCAGCCCGTCGGCGGTGCCCCACGCCGGGGCATCGGCGACCATCTGCGTCCAGGGCTGGGCTACCGCGGTGGCGAGGAGCATGGCGACGTAGATCCCCGCAGCCGCCACGATGGCCAAGATGATGAGACCGAAGGCCTTGGTCGGGGAGAAGTCGAACTCCTCGGCCGCCTGCGGCACGTTGTCGAACCCCACATAGGCCCACGGCGCGATGGCGACGATCACGAGCACCGCCGAGAGCGGCGACACCCCCTCGGGGAAACCAGGCTCCAGGTTGGACAAGGGGGTGTCCGGATGCAGCCACGTCGCGAGCAGGATGCAGGCGACAGCCGCCAGCATCACCAGACAGAAGGCATACTGCACCCGTCCCGAGAGCGTGCCCCCACGGGCGTTGAGGAAGGCGAAGAGCACCAACGCCGCCAACGCGACCACCACCTCCCCGAGGTAGACCTGCCACCCGGCGACCTCCCACAACGGCACCCACTCCACGACCACCGGCAGCAGCCGACGGAACAGCAGCGCCAGCGCCGAGGCGTTCAGCGCGATGATCGAGACATAGCCCAGCACCAGCGCCCAGCCGGCGATGAAGGCGTGCGTGCGACCGAAGAAGGTGTACGCGTAGGCATACTCACCACCGCTCACCGGGAAGTGGCGGATCAGCAGCCCGTAGCTCACCGCAATCACGCACATCAACGCCCCACCGATCACCAGCCCCAAGGCGGCGCCCAGCGGGCCGGCCTGGGCAAGCAGATCCTGCGGCAGCACGAACGCGCCCCAGCCGATCGCCGAACCCAGAGCCACCGCCCATACCCACTGGGGCTTGAGGGTCTTGCGCAGCTCTTGCCGGTCTGCGGTAGCGCCCGCCTGCTCAGTCATGAGGCGCGAGTCTAGAGGCCGGGACGGAGGACGAGAGTGAGGCGCATCAGCCCCGGATCATCCCCGCGCCGACGGTCACACCACTGGCCGGGTCGATCAGGATGAAGGAGCCGGTGACCCTGTTCTGCTCGTAGAGGTCCACCATCAGCGGCTGCTGCACCCGCAGGGTGACACGACCGAGCTCGTTGAGACCGAGCTCGCCGGCCTCCTGGTCGCGGTGCAGGCTGTTCACGTCGAGCCGGTAGTCGATGTCCCGGACCACGGCCTTGGCCACCCGGGTGGTGTGCTTGACGAGCAGCTTGGCGCGCGGCTTCAGCGCGGCCGGTGACATCCAACAGATCATCGCGTCCAGGTCCTGGGTGACCGTCGGCTGGTTGTTGACGCGGGCGATCATGTCGCCGCGGCTGACGTCGACGTCGTCAGCCAGCCGGACCGTCACCGACATCGGCGGGAACGCCTGGTCCACCGGCTGGTCGAAGAGGTCGATCGCCTCGATGGTCGTGGTCATCCCGCTGGGCAGCACGATGACCTCGTCGCCCGGCTTGAGCACCCCACCGGCGACCTGACCGGCATACCCGCGGTAGTCGTGGAACTCGTCCGACTTCGGACGCACGACGTACTGCACCGGGAAGCGCACGTCGCGCATCTCCCGGTCGGAGCCGATGTAGACGTTCTCCAGGTGGTGCATGAGGCTGCTGCCCTCGTACCAGGGCATGTGCTCGCTGCGGGTCACGACGTTGTCGCCGGCCAGCGCGGAGATCGGGATCACCGTCAGGTCCGGGATGTCCAGCTTGCGCACGAAGGAGGTGAACTCCTCCTCGATCCCGCGGAAGACGTCCTCGGAGAAGTCGACGAGGTCCATCTTGTTGACCGCCAGCACCAGGTGCGGCACCCGCAGCATCGACAGGATCACCGCGTGCCGACGGGACTGCTCGGTCATGCCGTGGCGGGCGTCGACCAGCACCAGCCCCAGGTCGGCGGTGGAGGCACCGGTGACCATGTTGCGGGTGTACTGCACGTGGCCCGGGGTGTCGGCGATGATGAACTTGCGCCGCGGGGTTGCGAAGTAGCGGTAGGCGACGTCGATGGTGATGCCCTGCTCACGCTCGCTGCGCAGGCCGTCGGTGAGCAGCGCCAGGTCGGTGTAGTCGAAGCCCTTGTCCTTGGAGGTTTTCTCCACCGACTCCAGCTGGTCCTCGAAGATCGCCTTGCTGTCCAGCAGCAACCGCCCGATCAGGGTCGACTTGCCGTCGTCCACCGAGCCGGCGGTCGCGAACCGGAGCAGGTCCATGGGGGCATCGCTCATCAGAAGTAGCCTTCCTTCTTGCGGTCCTCCATGGCGGCCTCGGAGAACTTGTCGTCGCCGCGGGTGGCCCCACGCTCGGTGATCCGGGACGCGGCGACCTCCTCGATGATCTTGTCCAGGGTGTCGGCCTCGGACTCCAGGCACCCGGTGAGGGTCAGGTCGCCGACGGTGCGGAACCGCACGGTGCGCTCGGTGACCTCCTCGCCGGGCCGGCACGGGTTGAAGTCGGTCTCGCTGAAGAGCATCCCGCCCCGCTCGAACACCCGGCGTCGGTGCGAGAAGTAGATCGAGGGGATGTCGATCTCCTCGCGCCGGATGTAGTCCCAGATGTCCAGCTCGGTCCAGTTGCTGAGCGGGAAGATCCGCATGTGCTCGCCCTCGTGCAGGCGGCCGTTGTAGAGCGACCACACCTCGGGGCGCTGGTTCTTGGGGTCCCACTGCCCGAACTCGTCCCGGTGCGAGTAGACGCGCTCCTTGGCGCGGGCCTTCTCCTCGTCGCGCCGGCCGCCACCGAAGGCGGCGGTGTAGCCCTCCTCCTCGATGGCGTTGAGCAGCGTCCCGATCTGCAGCCGGTTGCGGGAGGTCTTGCCGTCGTCGACGACGATGCCGTCTTTGATGGCGTCCTCGACCGAAGCCACGTGCATCCGCACCCCCAACCGGTCGACCCAGCGGTCGCGGGTGGCGAGCACCTCGGGGAAGTCGTAGCCGGTGTCGACCTGCAACATCGGGAACGGCACCCTCGCCGGGTAGAACGCCTTCTCCGCCAGGCGGAGCATCACGATGGAGTCCTTGCCGCCGGAGAACATCAGGACCGGCTTCTCGAACTCGGAGACGACCTCGCGGAAGATGTGGATCGACTCCGCCTCCAGCTCGTCGAGCTGGGTGAGGTGGTAGCTGGGGATGACGGGCAACGCGATGCCTTCCTGCTGGGACGGGGGCAGGCAGCAGACTATAAGCATCTCTACTGGATCCCATCATTCAGTGTGTTGCAGTGCCTGGCAGACTGCCCCGCGTGGACAACACATCGGCGGCTCATCCTGAGGTCTTCCCCGGCACCGCGACGCTCGACGACCTGGAGCTGGTGCGGCTGGGGCTGCTGCCCCGCACCGCGCTCACCGTGACCACTCCCGCCACGGTCGTGGACGCCGAGGGGGTCACGGTGGCGGTGACGGGTCAAGGTGGAGAGGTGGCGTGGCGCGCGGAACGGTCCGCTCGCCCCTTCGAGGCGTGGCACGTGCACGAGGGCGATCCGAGCATCGAGCCGCCGACCGTCCTGGTGGCCGACGCGGAAGGGCTGGGCGCGATACCGGCAGGGACGCGAACGGTGCTGCTGCTCGCCTCGACCGACGGTGAGGACAGCGACCACGCCATCGCGCTCGCCCGGCAGGCCGTCGACGCCGCTGTTGCGGCCGGGGCCGAGCTGCGGATCGTGCCGTTGCGGGCCGACTCACCGGGGTGGCGGTCCAAGGTCGAGGAGATCGGGAGACGGGTCGGCGCGGCAGACCTCGTGCACGACCTGACGACCCTGCCCCCGGCATACCCGGGGCCGACGACACAGGGGGTCGTGGTGCTGCTGACCGGACTGTCCGGGTCGGGGAAGTCGACGCTCGCCCGGGCACTGCGCAACCGCCTCGTGGAGAGCTCGCCACGACCGGTCACCCTGCTCGACGGTGACGTCGTGCGACGCCACCTGTCCGCCGGGCTGGGCTTCGGCAGGGCGGACCGGGAGACGAACGTGCGCCGTATCGGCTGGGTCGCTGCCGAGGTCGCGCGGCACGGTGGAACGGCCATCGCCAGCCCGATCGCGCCGTTCGCAGCCAGCCGGGACGAGATGCGACGGATGGTCGAGGCGCAGGGTGGACAGTTCGTGCTCGTGCACGTGGCCACCCCGCTGGAGGAGTGCGAACGACGCGACCGCAAGGGTCTGTATGCCCGCGCCCGGGCCGGTGAGATCGCCGACTTCACCGGCATCTCGTCGCCCTACGAGGAGCCGACATCACCCACGCTGCGGCTGGACACCACCGGACGCCCCGTCCCGACACTCGTGGACGAGATCCTGTCCGCCGCACCGTCCCTGACCGCGACGGCGGAGACGAACCGGTGACCTCCGGCCCCCCCGACGACCACGGGCTCGCCCGGACCCTGGCCGTGCGCGCCGGGGAACGACTGCTCGAGGTCAGGGCGGCATCGCCTCCGTCCATGCCCGGTGACCGGCTCAAGTCGATCGGGGATGCGGCGGCCCAGGAGGTGCTCTCCATCGCTCTGAGGGCGTTGGCCCCCGACGACGCCGTCCTGAGCGAGGAAGCCCCGGACGACCACGCACGACTGAGATCCGATCGGGTGTGGATCATCGACCCGTTGGACGGCACCCGGGAGTTCAGCGAGCGTCCTCGCGACGACTGGGCCGTGCACGTCGCCCTGTGGGAGCGTGGGCACCTCGTGGCCGGAGCGGTCGCGCTACCGGCCCGGGGGCAGGTCTTCAGCACTGGCGAGGTCGGCGCGCTCCCGGGCCGGCCGAGGTCC
Source organism: Serinicoccus shuyuelongi (assembly GCF_045032955.1). Lineage (NCBI taxonomy): Bacteria > Bacillati > Actinomycetota > Actinomycetes > Micrococcales > Ornithinimicrobiaceae > Serinicoccus > Serinicoccus shuyuelongi. The sequence goes on from NZ_JBJFZU010000011.1 coordinate 36,576, forward strand.
GGGCCGCTGCGTCTGGCGGTCAGCCGGTCACGCCCCCCGGCGCTGGTCACCGCCCTCGCGGAACGGCTCGGCGCCGCCCTGGTGCCGATGGGCTCGGCCGGGGTGAAGGCGATGGCGGTGGTGGAGGGCACGGCGGACGCCTACGTGCACGCCGGCGGACAGTACGAGTGGGACTCCGCGGCACCGGTCGCGGTCGCCCAGGCCTACGGGCTGCACTGCAGCCGGGTCGACGGCAGCCCGTTGGTGTACAACAGCGAGAGTCCGTGGATGCCTGACCTGGTCGTCTGCAGCCCCGAGGTGGCGGATGAGCTGCTGAACGGACTGGCCGCACTGAAGATCGGGGGCTGAGCCACGCCTTGGTAGCCTGCGAGACGTGCAAAGGCTACTTGTCACCGGCGGTGCCGGCTTCATCGGGGCGAACTTCGTGCGACATGTCGTCGAACAGACCGAGGCCGCTGTCGTCGTTCTCGACAAGCTCACCTACGCGTCCTCCCCCGAGGCCCTGGAGGGGCTGCCCCCCGGACGTGTCGAACTGGTGACCGGCGACGTCACGGACGAGAGCCTCGTGGACACCCTGGTGAGCCGCCTGACCGGCCCCGAGGACGCGGTCGTCCACTTCGCAGCGGAGTCGCACAACGACAACTCGTTGCACGATCCCAGCCCGTTCATCCAGACGAACATCGTCGGGACCTTCGTCTTGCTCGAGGCCGTGCGCCGTCACGAGGTACGTCTCCACCACATCTCGACCGACGAGGTGTACGGAGACCTGGAGCTCGATGCCCCGGAGAGGTTCACCGAGGCGACCCCCTACCGCCCCTCCAGCCCGTACTCGTCATCGAAAGCCTCCGCCGACCACTTGGTCCGCGCCTGGGTGCGCTCGTTCGGCGTGCGCGCCACGATCTCCAACTGCTCGAACAACTACGGCCCGTGGCAGCACGTGGAGAAGTTCATCCCCCGGCAGATCACCAACCTCCTCGCCGGCGGGCGGGTCAAGCTGTACGGCTCCGGTGAGAACGTGCGCGACTGGATCCACGCCGAGGACCACTCGAGTGCGGTCCTCGCGATCCTCGACCGGGGCCGGATCGGCGAGACGTACCTGATCGGTGCTGACGGGGAGAGGTCCAACCTGGATGTGGTGCGGACGCTGCTCACCCTCCTGGGCCATCAGGCCGACGACTTCGACCACGTGACCGACCGGCCCGGTCACGACCTGCGGTACGCCATCGACTCGGGCAAGCTGCGCGACGAGCTGGGCTGGCGGCCCGCTCACCGTGACCTGCACGAAGGCCTGGCCGCGACCATCGACTGGTACCGCGAGCACCGGCTGTGGTGGGAGCCGAAGAAGGCGACCGTCGAGACCGCCTACGCCGCGAAGGGGCAGTAGAAGTGGCACCAGGCGTCCGGACGACGGCCGTCCCCGGCCTGCTCGTCGTCGACCTCCAGGTCCACGGGGACCCGCGCGGATGGTTCAAGGAGAACTGGCAACGCGCCAAGATGCTCGAGCTGGGGTTACCCGACTTCGGTCCGGTGCAGCACTCCGTGGCCCACAACGGACCGGCGGGGGTCACCCGTGGGGTCCATGCCGAGCCCTGGGACAAAATGGTGTCGATCGTGCACGGACGTGCCTTCGGCGCCTGGGTCGACCTGCGTGAGGGCCCGACCTTCGGGACGGTGCACACGGAGATGCTGGACGAGCACACCGCGGTCTTCGTGCCTCGAGGTGTCGGCAACTCCTACCAGACGCTCGTCGAGGACACGGTCTACTCCTACCTGGTGAACGAGCACTGGAGCCCTACGGCGGCATACACCATGCTTGACCTCGCCGACCCGACGGTCGCCATCTCCTGGCCCATCCCCTTGGACGACGCCACCATCTCGGACAAGGACCTCCACCACCCACCCCTGGGGCAGGTCTCCCCGGTGCGCCCACGGCGCACCCTCGTCCTGGGGGCCGGCGGACAGCTCGGTCGGGCGCTGCTGGGCGTCGTACCCGGCGCCGAGCCGGTCACCCGCGAAGCGCTGGACCTCGAGGACCCCGGTGCTGTGGACATGTTCGACTTCTCCGGCGTGGGCACCGTCATCAACGCAGCCGCCTTCACCTCGGTCGACGAGGCCGAGAGCCCTGAGGGACGCCGCAAGGCGTGGGCGATCAACGCTGCCGCCGTGGCCGCTCTGGCACGGGCCTCCGTGCGCCATCGATTCATCCTGGTGCACTACTCGAGCGACTACGTCTTCGACGGCACCCGGGCCTCCTACGGGGAAGACGACCCGCTCTCGCCCCTGGGTGTCTACGGCCAGTCCAAGGCGGCCGGTGACCTCACGGTCTCGGTCACCCCGCGGCACTACCTGCTCCGCACGTCCTGGGTCATCGGCGAGGGCCGGAACTTCGTGCGGGTCATGCAGCAGCTCGCGCAGCAGGGCAGCAGTCCCCGGGTGGTGGACGACCAGGTCGGCAGGCTCACCTTCACCACCGAACTGGCCGCGGCCACGGCTCATCTCCTGACCACGCAGGCCGCGTTCGGCACGTACAACGTCACCGGCTCCGGCGACCCCCTGAGCTGGGCCGACCTGGCTCGCGAGGTCTTCCTCGCCGAGGGGGCCTCCCCCGAGCAGGTGACGCCGACCTCCACGGTCGACTACACAGCGGGCGCAGACCGGGCGGTCTCCCCCCGGCCGGCATCCTCGGTCCTGCGGCTCGACAAGGTCACCGCCAGCGGGTTCACCCCCGAGCCACAACTCGACGGGCTCGCTCGCTACCTCCACCCGACGAACTGAGGCTTCCCATGCGCGGCATCATCCTGGCAGGCGGCACCGGATCGCGCCTGCACCCGATCACCTTGGGCATCAGCAAGCAGCTGGTGCCGGTCTACGACAAGCCGATGATCTACTACCCGCTGACGACGCTGATGCTGGCCGGCGTCCAGGACGTGCTGGTGATCACCACCGAGCACGAGGCCGGCCAGTTCCGGCGGCTGCTCGGCGACGGCGAGCAGTTCGGGATCTCCATCACGTATGCCACGCAGCCGTCCCCCGACGGCCTCGCCCAGGCCTTCCTCATCGGGGCCGACCACATCGGGACGAGCGACGTCGCCCTCGTGCTCGGGGACAACATCTTCTACGGACAGGGACTGGGGGACCAGCTCCGCCGGTTCCAGGGACTGACGGGCGCCGCCGTCTTCGGCTACCGGGTGAGCGACCCCACGGCATACGGGGTGGTCGAGTTCGACGCCCACGGCCAGGCCATCTCGCTGGAGGAGAAGCCTGCAGCACCACGCAGCTCGTACGCGGTGCCCGGCCTCTACTTCTACGACAACCGGGTCGTCGACTACGCCCGGGACCTGCGGCCCTCGGACCGCGGGGAGCTCGAGATCACCGACCTCAACCGTCGCTACCTCGACGACGGGGAGCTGCAGGTCGAGGTGCTCCCCCGCGGGACGGCGTGGCTGGACACGGGCACGTTCGACTCGCTCAACGACGCCTCGAACTTCGTCCGCACCCTGGAGGCCCGGCAGGGCTACAAGATCGGTGCACCGGAGGAGGTCGCCTGGCGGATGGGGTACATCGACGACGACGGTCTCCGGTCCCGCGCCGAGCGGCTACGGAAGTCCGGCTACGGCGCCTACCTCCTGGAGTTGCTGGACGTCTGAGACCGTCGGCTCATGCTGCAGCCTCCAGCACCTGGTCGGTGATCAGGTCCGCGATCGGCAGCGCCGAGGTGGCGGCCGGCGACGGTGCGTTCAGGACGTGCACGGTCCGGTCGGTGCCGAGCACCAGGAAGTCCTCGACCATGGAACCGTCCGGGCGAAGAGCCTGCGCCCTGATCCCGGCCTCCTGGGGGCCGAGGTCGGCCACCGTCAGCTCGGGGCAGTACTTCCGCACCAGCGCGAGGTAGCCCGGACGGTAGAGGGAGTTCCACTGCTCGACCGCGCCCGTCCGCAGCTGCCGTCGGGCGAGCCGCCAGAAACCTGGGAACCGGAGCACGTCCGCCGCGTCAGCCGGGTCGACGGACAGCTTGGGGTACTTCTCGCGCGCGAGACCCAGGACGGCGTTGGGACCCACGGTCACCCCACCGTCCATCATCAAGGTCAGGTGCACCCCGAGGAAGGGCAGAGCCGGGTCCGGCACCGGGTAGATCAGGGTGCTGACGATGTCGTTGCGCGACGCAGGCAACCGGTAGTACTCGCCCCGGAACGGGACCATGCGGACGTCGGTGCGCACCCCGGCGGCGCGGGCCAGCCGGTCGGCCTGGATCCCGCCACAGGCCACCAGCCTGCTGGTCCGGACCTCGTCACCAGGCTGGCCGGCCCGGCGGGTCGACAACGTCACCTCGTCGCTGTTCTCGGAGATGCCCGTGACCTGCACCCCCAGCTCGATGCGCCCCCCCAGCTCGGTGATCCGGTCGGCCATCGCCCGGCACACCGCCCCGTAGTCGACGATGCCCGTCCCAGGGGAGTACAGGGCACCCACACCTGCCACCCTCGGCTCCCGGGCTCCCAGCTCGGCTCCGTCCAGACGTTCCAGGGTCAGACCGTTGCTGGACGCCCGCTGCCGCAGCGCCTCCATCCGCACGAGCTCGGCCGCGTCCGTGGCGACGATGAGCTTCCCGGTGTCCCGGTAGGGCACGCCGTGCTCGTCGCAGAACTCCCGCGTACGACGCGCCCCCTCGATGCACAACCGTGCCTTGAGGGACCCTGGTGCGTAGTACACCCCGGCGTGGATGACACCGCTGTTGTGACCGGTCTGATGGCGGGCCAGCACCTGCTCCTTCTCGAGCACCAGCAGGTCCGCTCCCGGTCGCCGCTGCAGCAGGGTCAACGCGGTGGCCAACCCCACGATCCCACCGCCCACCACGACGAGGTCGTGCCGCGTCATGGCGACACGCCGTGCAGGGCGTCCTGCTCGGCCCGGAGCTCATCGCTCAACCGCCCGGTAGGGACGGTGACGTCGGCATAGGTGATGACCGCGTCCTGGGGCACGTCACGGGTGAGCACGCAGTCCTGCGCGAGCCCGACGGGCAGCAGCCGGTCGCGAGCACCGACCTCGGCCCTCTCGCACTCGCCGTAGTAGGTGTAGCCACCCAGGGCGTCCAGCGTCTCGCCCGCCTTCAGGTCGCGCTTCGCGACGGTGACCACGTCGACACGCGGCGCTCCGGGCAGGGGCCTGATCGTCGCGTCGCCCAGCAGGGCTGCGCGCGCCACGGTGGTGGGCACCTCGAAGTGGCACAGGTGGTAGGGGGTGTAGAAGCTGTACAACGGCCCCTCACCCAGCTTGTACAGGTTGAGATAGTGCCGCTGACGCGGGTCGTCGTGCTCCGCGAGCACGTACACACCCGGACCGGGCTGGGAGCCGACGACGTAGTCGACCGCGCCGCCCAGGCTGCGCAGCTCCTCCACGTCGTACATGGTCGTCAGCTCGTCCACGTGTCCACGGTGTTCTCGTTGCAGCATGCCGCGGCGGTGCACCGAGAAGCCGGCAGCGTTCGCGACCAGCGCCTGCTCGACGGAGACCTTGGTGCCGTCCGCGAAGCTGGTCACCATGTGCGGGTCCTGACCCCACTTGCGGGCGAAACCCTCCTGCGTGGTGGGCGTCCGGTACGGGTCCTGCAGGCCCTTGACGTTCCCGGCGACCAGGGGTCGTAGCCCCAGCCCTCGGACGAAACGCACCAGGTTCATCTGCACGCCGGGCTGGTCCCCGTCGCAGCCGGTGTAGACCAGGCCGGCCCGCTCGAACCGCGCGCTGAGAACGGGACCGATGGTGGCGTCCACCTCGGCGTTCATCAGCACCAGGTGCTTGCCGTCGTCCACCGCGGAGAGGGCCAGGTGAGCGCCGAACTCGACGGCACCGGTGCAGTCCACGACGACGTCGACACCATCGGCCGCGGTGAGCGCGTGCAGGTCGTCGGTGACGGCGGTGCCGCCTGCGGTCACCACCCGGTCCACGGCCGCCGCCGAGCCGGCCTCCTTGACCTGGTCCTCGGTGAGCCCCGCTCCGGCGAGGACCTCTCGCGCCTGCTCGGGTCGACGCGCGTAGATCGCCGCGACCTCCATGCCGGGCACCGTGTTGACGATGTGGTTGACCAGCCCGGCAGCCATGAAGCCTGCCCCGGCCACGCCCACCCGCAGCGGGTTCCCTTCCGCCGCCCGGGCGGCCAGGAGGGTGTCCGTCAGGATCACGGCAGCGGCCGCCCGTCCCAGTCGGGCCAGCCGGCGTCCTTGTCCGACACCACCGTCACCTCGTGCGGCCAGGTGATCCCGAAGGCCGGGTCGTCGTAGCGCTGTCCCCGCTCCCCCTCGGGGGCATAGGGACCGGAGACCTGGTAGAGCACCTCGGTGCTGTCGGCCAGCGTCTGGTAACCGTGCGCCACGTAGGGCGGGACCCACAGCGCTCGGCGGTTGTCTGCGGTGAGCTCCACCATCGTGTGCGCGCCGAAGGTGGGACTGTCCTCGCGGAGATCCAGGGCCACGTCCACGATGGCGCCCCGGATGCACCGCACGAGCTTGCCCTCGGCGTGCGGAGGGATCTGTCGGTGCATACCGCGCAGCGTCCCGGCGCGGTGGTTGAAGGAGAGGTTGGCCTGCACCACCATGGTGTCCAGACCCTGCTCGGCGAACTCGGTCGTGCAGAAGGCACGGGCGAAGAAGCCCCGGTCGTCACTGTGCTCCTGCAGGTCGACGACGACGCATCCCTGCACCTCGGTGGGCGTGAACCTCATACCGCCAGCTCCTTCCAGAACAGCTCCCGGTCGACCTGCCCGGTGCCGAGCAGGTGCTCGATCTGCTTGAGCCGGGTATGCCCCCGACCGTAGAAGGTGTCCGCGTCCAGGCCGATGCCGCGGAAGAGCTCGTGCAGCTGCCGCGCCCCGCGCGCCAGGTCCCAGTCGCACGAGAACCCCAGCGTGTCGTGGATGCGGTCGAAGTTGACCCGGTAGGAGCGGTTGTCCGCACTGGGGGGACCGAAGCTGAGCTCGCAGCCGTCGAACTCGCGCGCCACCGTCTCCGCGATCTCCCGGACGGTGTAGTTCTGGTCGTTGCTGCCGACGTTGAGCACCTGGTCGTGCACCGTCTCGACGGGTGCGTCGAGCACCATCCGGATGGCCTTGGCGATGTCCAGCCCGTGCACCATCGGCCGCCACGGGGTCCCGTCCGAGGTCATCGCGATGGTGCGCTCCACCCACGCGAGACCGGACAAGTTGTTCAGCACGATGTCGAACCGCTGCCGGGGGCTGGCGCCGAAGGCGGTGGCGTTCCGCAGCATGGTCGGGTGGAACGAGTCGTCCGCCAGCTCGTGCAGGTCGTCCTCGGTCAGCGCCTTGCACTCGGCATAGGCGGTCTGCGGGTCCACCGGCGAGGTCTCGTCGACCCACCCGTCGGCGACCCCGTAGACCGAGCAGCTGCTCATGTAGACGAAGCGGGAGACACCCGCCTCCTTCGCCACCCTGGCCACGTGGGCGGAACCCCGGTGGTTGATGTCGTAGGTGATCGGGCCCACCAGGTCGCCGGTCGGGTCGTTGGACAGCTCGGCCATGGCCACGACCGCGTCGACCCCGTCGAGGTCGTCCACGCTCAGGTCCCGCATGTCCTTGGCCAAGGTGTAGGGAGCGGTCGACTGCCCGTGGTACAGCCATCCGTTCTTGTAGAAGCCGGTGTCCAGGCCGATCACCTCGTGCCCCTGCTCGACGAGGGTCGGGGCCAGCAGGCAGCCGAGGTACCCCTCGGTGCCGGTCACCAGGATGCGCATGCCGCTCACCACACCTTCCAGGGCGCCTCGCCGGCAGCCCACAAGTTCTCCAACAGGTTCTTGTCCCGCAACGTGTCCATCGGCTGCCAGAAGCCGGTGTGGCGGAAGGCGCTGAGCTCACCGCGGTGGGCCAGGTCCCGGAGCGGGCCCTGCTCCCACACCGTGTCGTCGCCCGTGATGGTGTCGATGGCAGCGGGTTCGAGCACGAAGTACCCACCGTTGATCCAGGCGCCGTCCCCGTCCGGCTTCTCCTGGAACTGGTCCACCCGCGTCTCGTCGGGACCCAGCACGAGGGCGCCGAACCGACCGGGGGGCTGGACGGCCAGCATCGTGGCCAGTCCTCCCTGCTGGCGATGGAAGTCGATCTCGGCGGTCAGGTCGACGTCGGCCACCCCGTCGCCGTAGGTGAGGCAGAAGGTCTCGTCGCCGATGTGCTCGCGTACCCGCGCCAGGCGTCCACCGGTCATGGTCTCGGCGCCCGTGTCCACCAGGGTCACCCGCCAGGGTTCGTCGTGGGGCGTGTGCACGGTCACCTCGTCGCGCCCCAGGTCCACCGTGAGGTCGGACATCCGCCTGCGGTAGTTGACGAACCAGTCCTTGATGACGGTCCCCTTGTAGCCGCAGCACACGACGAAGTCGTCGATCCCGTGCGCGGCATACGTCTTCATGATGTGCCAGAGAACAGGCAGGCCCCCGATCTCCACCATGGGCTTCGGTCTCAGCGCGGTCTCCTCGCTGAGACGCGTGCCCAGTCCTCCCGCAAGTATGACTGCTTTCACAATTTCACGACCTCTTGTCCGGTGCCGCCTTCACGGTTCGGCGGGCGTCAGAATCCTAGCCCGTGCGACGTTGTAGCGGGAAAGAAGTATGCATCTTTGCTTTCCCCCGCACCTTCGGTCAGGCTAGCCACCCAATGGATGGCGTGAGACCGTGGGGCCGCGGCCCAGGAAGTTCGACCGGTGCCCGGTCCTCGTGCATCCTAGCCCTTCCATCGATCCTGAACGAGGAGAACGCCTCATGAGTCGTCGCGCAGCGCTGCTGGTGGCCGAGAGCGGAGGGCATCTCGAACAGCTGACCCGCCTGGAGAGGCGACTACGCCCCGCGTTCGACGAGGCGACCTACGTCACGTCCGAGTCCGACCAGTCGAAGACCCTTCTCGCCGGGCGCCGGGTCCGCTACGCGCGTCGGGTTCCGCCCCGAGGGTTGGTCGGCGCCGCGAGGGGCTTCGTCCCGGCCCTCCGCACGCTGCGCCGTTCCCGGGCCACCGACGTGATCTCGACCGGATCTGCCATCGCCGTTCCCTATCTCGTGGCCGCCCGGCTGCTGGGCCGACGGGCGCACTACATCGAGAGCGCCGCTCGCACCTCGGGGCCGAGCGTCACCGGGCGGATCCTGCGGCGGGTCCCGGGGGTGCATCTCTACGCACAGTACCGCCGGTGGGCCGACGCCGAATGGCGGTACGAGGGGTCGGTCTTCGACGGCTACTCGGTGCAGGCATCGACGGACCCGAAGACTCATGCAGGTCGCGTCGTGGTCACCCTGGGCACGATGAGCCAGTATCCCTTCGACCGCGCAGTGGCCGCACTGGAGCGAGTCCTGCCCGAGGTCACCGGGCCGGACACCCACTTCCTGTGGCAGGTCGGGGAGGTCACCGGGTATGCCCTTCCCGGGGATGTTCATTCGAGTGTCCCCGCTGACGACCTGCGCGCGGCTATCCGTCAGGCCGACCTCGTCATCGCCCATGCCGGCACAGGCTCGTCCCTGCAGATCCTCGACGCCGGCCGCGTCCCGGTCCTGCTGCCCCGTTCGCAGGAGCACGGCGAGCACATCGACGACCACCAGCAGCTCATCGCTGACGAGCTCCAGTCCCGTGGGCTCGCCGTCATCGTCGACCCCGACGCACTCCGACATGATCATCTGCTGAAGGCCATGGCTTCCGAGGTGTCCAGAGACGACCAGACGTCGCCCTTCACCCTTGCCGACGGATCCCGGCCGGACTGAGACTGCACCATGCCCGCCATCTCGATCATCGTCCCGACCTTCCGACGGCCGCACTTCCTCGCGCAGGCACTCGCCTCGGTACGTGCTCAGACGTTCACGGACCTCGAGGTGCTGGTCTGCGACAACGCGGCCGACGCCGTCACGGAGCAGGTCGTGCGAGAGCTCGACGACCCGCGGTTCGTCTACGTGCCGCGACCGCAGAACCTCGGCATGCTCCGGAACGCCATGCTCGGTTTCGCCGCCGCATCGTCGCCCCTGGTGATGAAGCTGGACGACGACGACACCCTGCGACCCGGCGCGCTGGCACGGCTGGTCCACCCGTTCGCCGACCACCCTGATCTGCACCTCTGTTTCGGCGGTGTCGACCTGGTCGACGAACACACCGACGACCTTCCCGAGGCGACGGACGAGCTGAACCGGACGAGCGGGCGCGCGCGGCTTCTCGAGGGCCTGCACCCGGACGGCACGCGGCTGGTCGCCTCGGGTGCCGTCCAGCTCGCCGGGGGTGTGCTGAAGGCCGACGTCGTCGACTGGCTCGCCGTTCCCGATGAGGTGGCGACTGCCTACGACGTGTATCTGGCCCTGGCAGCTGTCGCTGACGGCCGGCCGGCCTGGTTCACGCCGGCTCCGGTGATCGCCTACCGTCTGCACCCCGAGGCCGACACCGCACGTCATCTGGGGCCGCAGGCACTAGGCGCGTGCCGGGTGATGGAACGTGCCCTCGAGAGCGGGAGGCACACCGACACCGCCTCGCTCCGTCGCCGCCTGGGCGTAGCCTCCCTCGTCGCGGGCCGCGTCGCCCGGCATGAGGGCGACCGAGCCGGCGCCAGGTCGCTCGCCCTTCGCGCGGCGCGTCTGGCGCCCGGGCGCGAGAGCCTACAGTTGCTGGCCGCCACCCTGGCACCGACGAAAGCCCTGGCACTTCTGTCACGCCGAGGGTGAGCGGCCGACCCGCTCTGGCCGGTCAGGTGCGGCGGCGCAGCACGACGATCGTCAGCAGCGCAGCGGTGGCGACGGCGACCGCCCCGGCCGCGACGACCCTTCCGACAGCAGGGCCCTCTGACTCGCTCGCCTGAACGGGTGCGTCGCTGCCGGCAGCCTCCGTGGGGACGGCCTCGTCGGCCTCTGCCGTCTCCGGTTCCTCGGTGGCGGTAGCGGTCTCGGGCCCCGCCTCTTCCGGGGCCAACGGCTCGGCGTGCTGGCCGTAGTCGACAGGGAGAGCCACCAGCAGCTCAAGGGGGAACGGGTCCTCACCGCGCGCGGGGTCCCCGGCCATCTCCTGGGAGCTGTAGCGACCCCGGAAGATCTCCTCGTACCGGTCCTCCTCGAGCCCGAGAACGTGCTCACCCGCCAGCGCGATGGCACCGGACGTGTCGGTGACGATGAACCCGTACTCCTGTGCGGCCTGGGCCACGGTACGGGCGGTCGGGGACAGGTTGAACTCATCGAGGTCCAGGTCCGCAGGCAGTCTCAGTCGTTGGCCCATCGCCAGCTCGTCGCCCTCGTTGCGCCCGTCCGAACGCACTGCAGGCCAAGAGATGACCCCCTGTTTGACCCTGGGGATACCGACACCGATGACATGGTCGATACGACCGTCAAGCAGCTCCTGCTGCCGGATCGTGTACCCCCACATCGCCAGCCCGCCCGCGGCCGCGCCATAGGGGACGGGGAAGGATCCCTCCGACATGGAAGCATCCTCGATCACGCCGCCCCAGCACGCCTCCCACCCGCCGTCAACGGTTTGACGGGTCTGCCACAGCTCCACCAACCTGCCGGTGTCGCGGTTGTAGATGGAGACGTTGCCGTCACTGGAGGCGTCGGGCTCGAGATCCTCGGGCAGGTGGGTACCGCGTAGCGCCTCACGCAGCTCCACGTCCCACCCCGGGTCCTTGTCCTGGCAGTTCCACAGCCCGATGTCGTACTCCGGGTCCGAGGCGGTCGCGACGATCAGCGGCGCGGTGTAGTTGTCCGTGTTGATCGTGATGTTGGGACTGCCCGGGCTCCCGAAGTTCTCCTCACCTTGCCGGTAGAGGCTGGCGACCAGCTCCTGCGAGTTGTCCGCCACAGGGGTCTCCTCCGGGAGCGGACGGTAGAACGGGGAGTCGGGATGGAAGACCCCCTCGGCCGTGGTCGACAGCTGTGGCTCCTCGGCCAGTCCGGCACCGGCAAGCGCAGGCGCCACCAGTACCGCCAGGACTACCCCGACCACCGTCGTCCGAGTGGGGCTCACGAGTAGTACTCGTCGAACGGCATCAGGCGCGACGCGAGGTCCTGGGTCGCCTCGGGGGGCGCCCAGGGACCGGACAGGATGCGGTCCACCTTGCGTCGGAAGTCGGCGTAGAGTTGACAGACCTCTGCTACGGGGGGCGGGTAGCGCACCGGTGACCACTCGCCGCGCATACCTTTGGCCAGGACCTCCAGGGTCGGCACCCGATAGGTGAAGGGCTCGCGAGCGAAGAGGTCGATGAACAGCCTGATCAGCAGGATGCGGAACCGGTCGTCGACGAATCCGTCGCCCGACCGTTGAAGGTGGCGGTAGGTGGAGATCACGTAGTTGAAATGCACCACGTCATCGCTGGGAAGGACCCGGCGACGCGCAGGGTCGCTGACCGCTTGCGGATGCAAGGTCGTGTCGAAGGTGTGCTGCTGGCCCAGGAGCTCGCCCCGGTGCCCCATGTGCATGCTCGGTGGGAAACTGCGGGCCCAGTCCGTCCTCGCGATGACATCCCAGGTGGCAGCCAGCGCGACACCCTGCTCGACGAACCACTGGTCCCAGACCGGGTCGACCCCCAGCACGTCCAGGTCCTCGCGTCCAGCCATGACCACGCGGTCATCCAGGAGCGAGGGATGCATCAGGAAGAGGTCGGCATCGTGCAGCACCACGAACTCGCTGCGAGCCGACGCCACCCCGGTGATGAGCTGGACCCCGTGGTTGCGCGAGGGGTTGCGCATGCGTGGGAGCACCACGCGCTCCGGGTACGGAAGGGGCGCCAGCGTCAACGGACCGTCCCAGGACGTCGCGCTGCGCTCCACGATCCGCTTCACCTCAGGGGTCAGCACATCCGGCAGCACCAAGGTCTCGACCCGGCCCTCCGCCCGTTGGGTGGCCACGACGGCCAAGGCCAGCTCGAGGAAGACCGGCAGATCTCCGGGGACCGGCACCAGCACGGAGTAGCCGGCCTCCTGAGGACGCCGAGGGCCCCAGGTCGCGAAGCGGCTGTTCCAGTAACGCCCAAGGACGGACATGCGTCTTCCCCTACAGGTATGCGGCATACAGGCACGTCGTCACGGGAACGTAGCCTGACTGCTGAGCCTAGCATCGGGCTCGTGCCACGATCGGCTCAGTGCCGCCGCTGCACCGCCATCTTGAGCGACTCGTACCGCTCGAGTCCGATCAGTCGGCGAAGCACCACGGCGGTGGGACGCACGACCCTGTCCCGCGCCGTCCGGGCCGGCTGCGAGAGGAGGTCCCTCGCGCGCGCGCCGACGCTGGGAGCGGGTACGTCTTCCAGCAGACCGGCGTACAGCGAAGCATGGTTGCTCGCCGGCGTCAGACGTCCACCCACTCGGTTGGAGACATTGCGGCCGTGCACCACCTGCAGCCAGGCGGGCGTCCCTGCATCCCGCACGACCGGCATCTGCTCTTCGAGCTGGTTGTGGAAACCCGCCCAGCACGTCCGGAAGTCGTCCGAGCCCAGGTCGTCGACGACGGCGACGAACGCATTGACCTCGTCGCGTCGCAGATAGACGTCCCCTTCCCGTCGGATCAGCCCCATGGTCAGGTAGACGGCGCCGGGCCGGGACTCCGGCGTCAGCTCCCGCACCCGCCGGACGTAGTCCTTGGCCAAGCCGTCGTCGTTGTCGAGGTTCGACGTCACCACCGGACCGTCTGCCTTCCCCACTGCCTCCCGGACGTGTCCGCGCAGCTCCGTCGGATCCAACGGGCCGCCCAGGTAGATAGGGAGCACGGGCAGCTCGTCCGCGAGCTCCGACATGCGCTGGCGCAGCCAGTCCGGGGTGCTGTCACCCAGGTAGATGATCCAGACCACCTCACCGACGGTCAGCTGCGCCCGCACCGACGGCACGGTGTACTTCTCGAACAACTCCATCCGGGCCGTCAGCCACTCGTCGGAGAAGATCGAGCGCTCCACCCGGTTCGCCGGGAGGTTGAACCGGGTGAGGAAGACGTGCGGGACGACGGTCGAGGCGGCCATCAGTTCCTTTCCTGGGAGGGGGTCGAGCGGCTCTTGTCAGGCACCGTGGCGGCGATTCGGCCACCCGTACGGCGATCGATCAGGAGCTGGCGCCATCGGCCGATCCGCAGCGCACCTGGGACGTATCCGAACACCAGGGACCTGAGTTGGACCCGGCGATCCTGCGAGCTGAGGCCGGCCAGGCTGCGGTAGCGCCCGCGTGCCTGGCTCCACCGCCTCGCCCTCAGGTCCTCCCCTGCCCGCAGGTCCAGCAGGCGCGGCGCCTCGGTGCCCAGCCGGAGGGTGAGGAACTCCCGCTCGTGTCGACCCAGACCGTCCCAGTGCTCGTCCTTGACCCTCCTGACGATCACGTCCTCGGCCGCGTGTCGTCGCTCATCAGCAGACTTGGCGTCGGGCGTCAGCCGGTACAGCGCGTGGGGTTCCGGCTGGAAGACCACCTCCCACCCGCTGAGCACAGTCCGGATCCAGAACTCCCAGTCCTCGCAGTAGAGCAGGTCCTCGGCGAAACCGGGCACCTCGTCGAGCAGCTGCCGTGGGAAGAGACTCAGGATAGGGACGAAGTTCTTCTGCAGGATGGCCAGTCGCTGACGGTCCTGGGGGAAGTGCGGACCGATCAACCGACGCCCGTGGGCCAGCCCCGTGGACGTCAGCTGCAGCGCCTCACACATCACGACTCGTCGTCCACCGCCTGCGTCGTGGTAGCGGGCGAGAGCCTTCTCGAGGTAGGCAGGCAAGAGCACGTCGTCGGCGTCGCAGAAGGCGATGAAGTCTCCCCGTGCCTGCTCCAGTGCGGCGTTGCGCGCCACCGAGCTGCCGGCGTTCTCCTGACGCAGGTAACGCACCGCGTCCCCGTGGGCCTGACAGATGTCGCCGGTACGGTCGGTCGAACCGTCGTCCACGACCACCACCTCCACACTGGGGTGGGTCTGGGTCAGGACGCCGGAGAGACTGGCCCCGATCGTCGTCTCAGCGTTGTAGGCCGGCATGACCACCGTCACCAGTGGCACTCCCTCGTTCTTCACCGCAGCACCCATCACCTCACCTCCCCACTGCTTGCGCACGGTAGATGCGGGACGGCATACCGCCACGCCGGTATGCCGGCGATCAACCAGACCGCATAGTTGGGGAACGGGTTCGACATCGGGCCGAAGGACCCCGCCACCAGCCAGACGGTGACGATGACGGCGGAGAGCACCGACCAACCACGGAGGTCCGGGGCGGCGTCGACCGGGAGCCGCGCGAGCGCCCAGCGCACCGGCCCCAGCACGATGATCGCCACGAACACCAGCATGGCCGGGATCCCCAGCTCAGCGCCGCGGGAGAGGATCACGTTGTGGACCTCGATGGTCGCGTTGTTCATCGGAAAGGAGTCGGACTGCCTGGCCCACTCGGCCCCGTCAGGATAGAAGCGTCGCCAACCGATGCCCGTGAGAGGCATCTCCCCCAGAAGCCGCAAGGCCGCAGCGTTGCTGCTCAAGCGGTCGTAGATGGGTCCGGCCGACGCGGACCGTTCGGTGATGTCCTCCACCAGGCTCGGCATCAGCAGTGCCACAGCGCCCAGCCCGAGCATCCCGGCCCCCGCCATGGCCGGGATCCAGGACCGCAGCGTGGGGACCAGCACGAGCAGGACGACCAGGGCGACGGCCAGTCCGACCCAGACCGACCGTGTCGTGGTGAGGACGACCCCGAAGAGGCTGAGCAGCATGACCAGAGCACCCAGGCTGGTCCAACGGCGCAGCCTCCGGGTGGCCAACAGCCCGGCTGCTCCCGCTGTGACCGCCAGCGCCATCGCCATCGCCTCTGCACCCGCGAACGGTCCGCGAGCCCGTCCGAAGTGCAGTCCTACCTCCTCGTCCATGATGTAGCGAGGGAACACGAGTTGTGGGGCGACGATCTCGAGCACGGCGGTGACCGCGAGGTACAGGCCCAGCACGGTCAACATCTTCAGCAGCAGGTCGCGCCGAGCGACATCCGTGAAGATCAACGGTGCCAGGACGAACATCAGGAACGGCAGCACCGTCCGATCCAGCAACGCGTACAGGTGGACACTCTCCAGCAGATTCCCGTGCCAGATCATCGACACGACCGTCCACAGGACGAAAGCCACCATGAGAGCGTGCACGAGTCCCGGGCGCAGTCGTGGCCTCGTGGGATCGCGCAACAGCAGCACGATCGCCAACGGGATCAGCACGCGGTCGGGCGAGATCGGGAGGAACAACCGGTGGCTGTGGCCCGAGAGGACGTTGCTGGCCACGCCCAGCAGGAAGAGCCAGACGTACACCGGCTGGGTGTGCACCCACCGAGGAAGGAGGTCCGTCAGCCGCTGCGACGCAGGCCGGTGGGGCGCTGTGATCTCAGCCGTGGCCGGGGGCATCGTCCTGCGCCTCGTCGCGGACCGTCTCCACTGCGGTGTCGGTATCGCCGCGAAGGCGACGGCGCTCCCGCAGCAGGACCAGCACCGTCGAGGCACCCAGCCCGACCAGTAGTCCCAGCAGGCCGTTGCGCTGGATGACCGAGAAGCGATCGTCGGAGACGATCTGCGCCGGCGACACGTCCACCAGCTCCGCCTCGGTGCTGCGGCTGGCGACCAGGCTCCGGTACCGGTCACGCCTCGCATCCTGCTCCAGCTCCATCACCGTGAGAGCGGCCTCGGCGGTGACGAAGGCCTCGAACCGGCGCTCCACCTCGATCTGGGGCTGTCCATCCTCCAGGCCCTCTTCGTACACGTCCTGGATGCGCTGGGTCTCGATCCGCGCCTCGGTGAGCGGTCGCACGTTGCTCTCGATGTCCTGCAGCAACGCATCAGGGTCGTTTCCTGAGGCAACCTCGTTGACCGTCTCGATGAGGTTGTCCGATGCCTGCTGGGCCGCCTCGACCGCGATGTCCTCGTCGTGGGAGGTGGCCTCGATCCGCAGCACGTTGGACTCGACGATCGGTGATGCGGACAAGGACAGCGTCCCCTCTGGCGCCCAGCGTCCTTGCACCCCCTGGTGCGACACCCACCGCGCGTAGTTCGACGCCATCTCTTCCGACGCGCTCGGAAAACCTGGGATGTTCAGCGCCGTCATCTGGCCGCTACCCACCGCCAGACGGGCCTCGGCGGTGTGCACGACCGGACGCAGGAAGGAGGCCAGCACGGCGATCAGCACGAATGCGGCGGTGACGATAGCCACCAGCGGCCAGTACCTCCGGTACGACACCCAGGCTGAACGGCCCCGATGGTCGGGGGAGCGGTGGATGGTCATCTGTCTCCTCAAGAACATGCCGCCGCCCCGGACGGTGGGTCATCACGCCGTGGACCTGATCGTGCAGTATGACTGCTGCGTCCACCTCGGTACTTCAACGGCGGGGCCCGACGGGCTCGGGTCAGTATGTCAGCCCATCACGCAGTATGGTAAATGGCCAGGTGAATCACACCACGGCATTCTGTGGTTGGCCTGGGATACTCTTCCCGTGGGCCGGTCAGGGTGCCATCCAGGACCGCACGAGGAGGTCTCATGCCATCGCTGGTCCGTACCGTGATCAACGGGGCGTGCTACACGTTGTACTACGGCGTGGCTGCTCGGCTTCCCCGCAGCTACTCGCCCGGAGGTCACCTTGCTCGCCGTCTGCGACGGGCCACAGCGGGATCGTTGATCCAGCACGCCGGCGACGACGTCAACATCGAGGCCGGCGCAGTCTTCGGATCAGGACGGGAACTGCGGCTGGGCCACAGGTCCGGTCTGGGAGTCGACGCCGACGTCCACGGGCCGGTGACCATCGGCAACGACGTGATGATGGGCCCCCGCTGCACCATCCTCACCCGGAACCACCGGATCGACGACGTCCACAGCCCCATGAGCAGCCAGGGGTTCGAGGAGTATCAGCCGGTGGCCATCGAGGATGATGTGTGGATCGGCGCGAATGTCACCATCATGCCGGGGGTCCGGGTGGGCACGGGCTCGGTCCTGGCTGCGGGAGCGGTCGTGACCCGTGACGTCCCCGCCTACAGCATCGTCGGTGGCGTCCCGGCCGTGGTGCTGCGCAGCCGACTGCCCGAAGGCATGGCTCCTCCTCGAGCCTCCTCCGAGGGCGGATCGTGACCTCGCGGGACTTTTCCCCTGTTGCCAGCGTCGTCATCCCGGCCCACAACGAGGGCCGCAGCATCGCTGCCTGTCTCGCTCCCCTTGTCTCCGAGGCATCAGGGCTGCCCCTGGAGATCGTCGTCGCCGCCAACGGGTGCACGGACGACACCGCTGCGGTGGCACGACACTTCTCGGGGGTGACGGTGCTGGAGGTGCCCGAGCCGTCGAAGACGGGTGCGATGAACGCGGCCGACCAGGTTGCCAGCTGTTTCCCCCGGTTCTACCTCGATGCCGACGTCTGCCTGGACCGAGAGGCGATCCACGGCCTCGTCGAGGCCTTGACCACCTCCGAGCCTCGACTGGCCGCACCAGGAGTGAGGCACGACACCGCGGGAGCGGACGTGCTGGTGCGCCACTTCTACGCCATGTACCGGCTCCTGCCCTCCTCCGCCGGCACTGCGGTCGGGCGCGGGGTCTACGGCCTCTCCTGTGCCGGTCGGGCACGCTTCGACACGTTTCCTCCCGTGCAGGGCGACGACCTGTTCGTCAACCGGTTGTTCACTCCCAGCGAGACCGTGCTGACCCGCGGTACCTCCACGGTGCGCACGCCTCGCCGGTGGACCACGCTCGTCAAGGTGCGCAGTCGGGTGGCCCAGGGGAACGCCCGCTTGGCCAAGGACCGCAGCGGCCAGCTGGGCACGCTTGCCCGAACCCATGACTTCGCCCCGACCACCGGCTCGACGGTCCGTGCCCTCATCCGCCTGGTGCGTCAGCGACCCTCCCGGCTGCCGTCTGCAGTCACCTACGCGTCACTCACCCTCATCGCCCGGGCCCACCGCACCGATCACAGGACGTGGCAGCGTGACGACTCCACGCGGTGAACGATCGGCAGCTGCCGCGCCAGCGCCCCCCCGGCGCCGCCTGGCCTATCTCAACAGCCACTATCCGGCGTTGTCGCACACCTTCATCGAGCGCGAGATCGCGGCCGTGCGGGATCAAGGCATCGCTGTGGACACCTTCTCCATCAGGGCCTCACCGGCTGCGGACCTCCGCTCCCGGACCATGCGACAGGAGGCGGCCCAGACCTTCGTCCTGCTCGGTGGTGACCCCGCACCCTGGGTGAGGGCGCACCGGTCGACGCTGGGTCGCACCCCGATCGCCGCTGCCCGGACCCTGTGGACGGCGATGCGCAGCGGTGACGCCACGCCCCGGGCCAGGGTGTGGCAGACGTTCTACTACGGGGAGGCGGTGGTGCTGCACGACCAGATGCGTGCTCGCGGGCTGCGGCACGTCCACGTGCATCACGCCAACGTCTCGGCCGATGTGGCCAGGCTCGTCTGCCGGCTCGGAGACACCATCGACGGCCCCGGGACCTGGACGTGGTCCCTGACGGTTCACGGATCCGCCGAGTTCGAGAACGTCACGCAGTGGGACGTGGCTGCGAAGATCCGGCAGGCGCGGGCCATCGCCTGTATCAGCGACTTCACCAGAGGACAGCTGATGCGGTTCGTCGACCACACGCACTGGGACAAGATCGAGGTGGTCAGGATGTCGGTGGACCCCGATCAGTACCGCCCACCTGCCGAACCTCGTGGGCATACCGGTCCGCTGCGCGCCTTGGCCGTGGGGCGTCTGGTGACCCTGAAGGGCTTCCATGTCCTCATCGACGCGTGCGCCCGCCTGCGGGACAACGGAGTCACGGTGGAGGTGCGCATCGTCGGGCAGGGACCTGACGAAGGTGTCCTCCGGGAGCATCTCGCGCGGACCGGGCTGGAGGAACAGATCCATCTGGTCGGTCCGGTCGGCCAGGACGACATCCTCGCCCACTACCACTGGGCGGACATCTACCTCATGACCTCCTTCATGGAGGGGCTCCCGGTCGTCCTCATGGAGGCTATGGCGACCGAACTCCCTGCGGTGGCCACCGAGCTCTCGGCCATCCCCGAGCTGGTGCGGGACCGGCACAACGGGTTGCTCGTCCGGATGGCCAGGGCCGACCTGCTCGCCGACGCCATCGGAGAACTGGCCGCGGACCCGGATCTGAGGCATCGGTTGGGCGCAGCCGGCCGGGAGAGTGTGCTGACGGAGTTCACCCCCCGGAGCACTGGCCCTGCCATGGCCGACTTCCTGGAGCGAGCAGTACCGGCCGACGCCGGGCCCTCATGACCGGGCCACCCCACGCGGCGGGACCGGACGGACCGCAGGAGGAGACGGCCGCGGTCACACCGCAACCGAGTCTCGCGGGTCGCCTCATCCGTGGCAGCAGCTGGCGGATCCTCGCCCAGATCATGCCGCTGTTCGTCAACCTGGCACTGACCCCGTTCGTCATCACCACCCTGGGCCGCACGGGCTACGGCCTGTGGCTGGTGACCAGCACCGTCACGCAGCTGATCGCAACGTTCGACGGGGGGATCGGCAGGAGCGCGCAGTACTACTTCGCACTGCACGCCGGAACCGACGACCGACGGAGCATCACCCGGCTGCTCGTCACGCTGTCCGTCGCCGCGATAGCAGTCAGCGGGTTGTTCCTCGTCCCTGCCTTCATCCTGGCGGCGGACATCGCGCGCTTCTTCCAAGCTCCCCCAGAGCTTCTCGATGACACCACCTTCCTCCTCCGGGTCCTCCTGGTGCTGGTTGCCGCGGGGCTGCTGCGGAACCTCTTCGCTGCGGCGCTGCACGCCTACGAACGCTTCGCCATCTCGTCGGTCTCCTCTCTCCTGAGCTACGCGGTGTATGCCGCGGGCATGCTCTGGGTCCTCTCTGCCGGCATGGGTCTACGTGGTGTCGCGTATGCGTTCATCGCCCAGCAGGTGGTGGCCACCCTCACCATCGTTCCCCCGTCACTGCGCCACCTGTCATGGCGAGGCGTCGGCTTCGTGTCGTGGGCACGGCTGCTGGAGGTGGGAAAGGTCTCCTGGCGGGTCCAGGTCTCGGGGCTGCTGACCATCGCCTCCATGCAGGGGGTGCTGCTCATCGTCGGGCGGTTGCGACCTGGCCAGGTACCCGACTTCGGGCCCGGCAACACCTTTGCGCAACAGCTCCGGTTGATCCCGATGAACGGCGTCGCTCCGATCCAGGCCATGCTGGGACGCAGTGTCGGCAGCATCGGGCCGGCGGCGGCGGCCCCGGAGATGACGCACGTGCAACGCATCTGGGTCCGTGCCGTCACCGGCTGGGTGGTGGTGGGAGCACCCGCTGCCTACGTCGGCGTCAACGTGTGGCTACCCCTCGAGGGGGAGCTGGCCGGGCAGGTCGCGGCCATCATGCTCGTCGCGCAATGGCTCGCCCTGCTGCCGCAGGTCCTGCTCCAGTGGCTGCTGCTCCTGGGACGCGCCCAGTACGAGATGTGGAGCAGTGCGCTGACGGTCCTCCTCCTGGCCGTGGTGTCCTTGATCCTGGTGCCGCAGGTCGGTGCCATCGGAGCCGCCGTGGGTGCCGTCGTGGGTCAGTTCGGTGGTCTGATGCTGCTGCTCTGGATCTCCCGACGGCTGGAGGTGCCGGTGCCGTCCGCGTGGTCGGCGGTGCCGTGGTGGCAGGCCGTGGTCGCCGGTTCCTGCAGCGCAGCGGCCGTATGGGTGATGCAGATGCTCATTCAGGATGGTCCGCTGCCCTCCGGCGGTCTGGGGTTGCTCCTGTGCGGAGCGGCGGCCGGTCCCGCGCTGCTCCTGTTCGTCGTGCTCACCTGGGGCCCCGGCACGGTTCAACGCTTCCTGCGGTCTCGTCTGCGCTGAGACCGGCCGCAAGGCTGGTGTGGTAGAACACGCACAGTGACCGACCGATCGACTCATGTATCTGTCTCGGCAAGATCTGCTCGTCGTGATGCCGGTGCCTTGACGCACCGATGACGCGGACGAATGCAGGTACCCCCCTCTCCGACAGCGGCGCGGGATCGACGTGACACCGGATAGTGAGCCTCGAGCGACGGCGACATTGAGTCCACG
The DNA here is from genome assembly GCF_045032955.1 of Serinicoccus shuyuelongi. Taxonomy (NCBI): domain Bacteria; kingdom Bacillati; phylum Actinomycetota; class Actinomycetes; order Micrococcales; family Ornithinimicrobiaceae; genus Serinicoccus; species Serinicoccus shuyuelongi. The sequence goes on from NZ_JBJFZU010000011.1 coordinate 58,533, forward strand.
TGCAGGTTCTGCCCCCCGCCTTTCCCACGTGCAGGCACTGAGGGCCCTTGCCGTGGGCGCCGTCGTGCTATTCCACTTCTGGCCGCAGGCCTTGCCCGGTGGCTTCCTGGGCGTCGACATCTTCTTCGTCATCTCAGGGTTCTTGATCACGAACGGGATCGTCCGGCAGGTCGACCGAGGCACCTTCTCCTTCCGTCAGTTCTACGTCCGCCGGGTCCGCCGACTGATCCCGGCCGCGGCGCTGGTAGCACTCGTGTCCGGGGTGGTCGCGTGGTTCATCCAGCCGGTCAGCCTCTGGTGGGGCACCTTCTCCGAGCTGCTCGCATCGACCCTCTACGTCCAGAACTGGTTGCTGGTGCAGAGGGGTGACGACTACTTCGCGGGCACTCCCTCTCTCGCCCAGCACTACTGGTCACTCTCGGTCGAGGAGCAGTTCTATCTCCTGTGGCCGATGATCATCGTGATGGCGGCATGGGTGGGGCGCCGTCGGGGCAGTGCACGCAGCGGGATCATCGTGGGGCTGGGGCTGGTCACGCTGGTGTCCTTCATCGCCTCGGTCGTGACCACCCCCGACAACTGGCAGCTCTCGTTCTACGCCACGCATGTGCGCGCCTGGGAGTTCGGCGTGGGTGCCCTGCTGGCTCTGGTCATGACACCGGGCCTGAGCCGTGGCGCCTGGCACGCAGTCGCCGGATGGTGCGGGGCTCTCATCCTCGCTGCGTGTCTCTTCGTCTACCAGGGGACCTGGCCCTTCCCGGGATGGATCGCCGCGGTGCCGGTCCTCGCGACAGCGATGTGCCTGTGGGGCGGATTCGGCACCGGCCGACTCGGGCTCAGCCGGCTCACGATGTCGGCACCTGTGCAGTGGCTGGGCGACATCTCCTACTCGCTCTACCTCTGGCACTGGCCCGTCATCGTTCTGGCGCCCTGGGCGGTCGGTGCCGAACCAGGCCACGCCACCCAGCTGATGCTGCTGGTCCTGTGTCTGGCGCTGGCATGGCTCACCAAGATCCATGTCGAGGACCGCTTCCGTGGGGGTGGGCCGAAGGACGGCCGTCGGGCACCCGGGGTGCCTCGGCCGGCGCTGCTGGCAAGCACGGCTCTACCGTTGCTCGTCGTCACAGGGTGCGTGGTGCAGCTGAGCATCATCGGACTAGCCGCGGGTCGAGCCGCCGACCTCGAGGAGCGCGCCCTCTCGCAGGGCCTGGACTGCTACGGCTCCGGCGCAGTGACCGATCCCGGGTGTGGTCCGCCCTTCGGCGACGAGCTCATCCCGACGCTCGCCATGGCGCTGAGCGAGTTCACGCAATCGCCCGAGAACGAGCAGTGCATGCAGGTCGTCACCCGCTCTGCCATCCTCCGGTGCGAGTTCGGCGATCCCACGTCCGAGACCACCGTCGCTCTGGCGGGTGACTCCCACGGGCTCGGATGGCTACCCGCTGCGCAGGTCGCGGCAGAGCAGCGGGGCTGGCGCCTCGTGACCTACCTCAGGGGAGCCTGCCCGGTCAACGCGGCCGTCACCGAACGCTACGTCCCCGGAGAGCAAGAACTGTGCGAAGACTGGTCCGAGGCTGTCATCGACGACATCGCGGCCGACCCCGAGATCGACCTCGTCATGACGGCCGCCCTGAACACCGTCACCTGGGTTCCCGACTCAGGATCGTCCCCGTACGAGACCGGCACCGACGGCTACGTGCAGGCATGGACACGGTGGGTGGACTCCGGCAAACGGGTGGTCGTGATGGAGGAGACGCCGCTGCCTCGTCCCGACGTGCTCGAATGCCTGTCCCAACACCCTGCGGCGTCGTGCGGACGACCTGAGGCGGACGCTGATCAGCCGCGCCCGAGCCCGCTCCACGCCGCCGCGCGACGCATGGTGGCCGACGACCTGCCGGTCGACCTCGTTCCGGTACGGCACCTGTTCTGCGCTGACGGCACCTGCCCGGCGGCGGCAGGCAACGTCGTGGTCTACGTCGACCACGACCACGTCTCACAGGCCTACATGCGGACGCTGGGGCCGCAGGTCGGCGGGTCCTGGGACGCCGCGCCGGACGGACCGGCGGGCTAGGAAGGTCGTCCCGCAGGAACCTGCTCCCCCGTGGGGCGGGTGGACCCCACGAACCGCAGTCGGGCCTCCACCACGAACAGCAGGAAGCCGACTGCCAGGAGCAGCTCGACCACTTCCTGGAACCGTGGTGGACCCTCCCCCGCCTCGAGCCCGAGCAGACCGAGGGCGGGCACGGCGTAGTCGATGTACACGTAGTACGCCAGGACCGGGAGGAACCACCACACCACCTCACGCGACGGCGCGTAGGCATACCCCGGGCGCAGCCACCGCACGTGACGGACGACCCAGCGACCCACACCCACGCCCCACAGACCGATCAGGATGTAAAGGGCGTGCAGTGCATACCGGTCGAGAAGGTTGTGCAGGTTGGCCTCGTCCTGCAGGTTGGCTTCGACGAGCGCAGGTGGCCCTTCGAAGCCGAGGAGACGCTGGCCCCAGCTGACCTCCTCCCCCGCGATGAAGAAGAACCCCATGCAGAGCACGACATACGCCACTGCAGTCAACCGGAGGTTCCGCCACAACCGTGGCACGAGCGTAGCCGCGACCCCGAGAGCGAGCAGGTAGCCGATCACCGTCGCCCACTCCACCACCCCGTCCTCACCCGTCCCCCAGAGGTAGCCGTCGAGATGGGCGAGGTAGACCACCCCGGCGCCGAGCAACACCACGGCCGGAGACACGACCAGCAGGAGAACACGGGGTGCTGCGGGCAATCGACGCCACGGTGAGTCAGGGCTGTTTCTCATGCACCATGGTACCGAGATGGGCTGCCCGGCCCTGCCTACCCTTCCAGGCTCCGCTGGTCGGTGGCCCACATCCCGGTCAGCCCCCGGAAGTGCTCGATGAACTTCTCGTGCTCGTGCGGCGGGTAGTGCCCGCGCACGGTGTCCACCAGCAGGTCATCGAAGTCGGAGGAGGTGGCCCACTCCAGCACCCGCTCGGGCAGGTGCGGCAGGTGCTGCTCGCACCACTGCCAGTACTGCTCGGTCTCGAACTCGTCGTCCGCGAGCGTCCGGTAGGCCTGCATCTTCTCCAGGTAGCTGCGGTCCGGGTCGTCCGCGATCTCGAAGTAGCTGCGCGGGTTGCGGACACCGATCGCCGACTTGCGCCCGGTCACCAGGCAGTACGCCGACCAGCGCACGAGGGCGGTGATCGCCCACGGGAAGTAGTAGTGCAGCGAGGTGATCGCGACGTCCGGGCAGGCGTTGGCGTAGTCGATCGGGTGCACCTCGTCGCCGGCGACGAGCATCTCCGCGGAGTTGAACTCCCAGCCGAAGAAGGCGTTGACGACCTTGCTGACCGTCTCGGCCTCCCAGCCGGCCTGCGGGGAGAGGAAGTCGTGGCTGACGGCATACCGGTTGTGCATCGGCTGCTCCGGACGGAAGTCCATCACCATCGTCTCCGGCCCGATGGTCAGCGCCCGGGCGAAGTGGTCGTAGTCGACCGTGGCCTGCAGGTGCATGAGCATGTTGCCGGACTCGTCGTAGGCCTTGTGCAGCGTCTCGACGTCGTCGACGCGGGAGACACCGCGCCAGCCGCCGCCGTCGAAGGGCTTCATGAAGAGCGGGTAGCCCACCTCCTCGGCGATCGCCTCCAGGTCGAAGGGGTCGTTGTACTTGGCCGCGGTGTAGGCCCAACGGGTGTTGTCGACCGGGTTCTTGTAGGGCACCAGGACGGTCTTGGGGATCTTCATCCCGAGCCGCAGCATCGCCACGTAGGCGCTGTGCTTCTCCATCGACTGGAAGGTGAAGGGGCTGTTGAGCAGGTAGGTGTCGTTCATCAGCGAGGTCTTCTTCAGCCACTCGCGCGGGTGGTAGTACCAGTACGCGAGCCGGTCGATGACGAGCTCGTGGCGGACCGGGTCGGTCAGGTCGAAGGGGTGGATCCTGACTCGCTCGCTGGTGAGGGTATGCGTCGTCCCCCCGACGTCGATGCCGCCCACCTGGGCGAGCACGGACTCGAAGGCCCGGGGCCAGTCCTCCTCGGCACCGAGCAGCAGACCGATCAGGTGGGTGCGCACGTCATTGGCCATGACCGGAACGTTATCGCCTCGTCGCCCGCGCGTCAGCGGTTGGTCCGGACGAGTCGGCGGCGGGCGCGGCAGCAGGACGACTGAGGGAGCGGCATACCCGTCCGTCGGCCGTGGGAGGGCCGTCGTGGCCCGGCGGGACGGTGCGGGAGAATCGGTGCATGACCCCTCCTGGACCTGGCCGGCTGCTCCGTGTCCTCGCCGATGCCGAGGCGGTGACCTGGGCGCTGCTGCTGACCGGGATGGTGCTCAAGTACGTCACCGACACCACCGACCTGGGCGTGAGCATCGCCGGGCCGATTCACGGCTTCGTGTTCCTGGCCTACTGCGTGGTCACGGTCGTCGTCGGCATCGACCAGAGGTGGGGCGGAAGAACCGTCCTGCTGGGGCTGCTGAGCGCGATCCCGCCGTTCGTGACCATCCCGTTCGAGAAGTGGGTGCGCCGCAACGACCTGGTCGGCGGGCAGTGGCGGCTCCGCTCACCGGAGGCCGCGACCACCGCCCCCGAGCGCGCCCTGGCCCTCGTACTGCGCCGTCCCGGGGCCTCGGCACTGGTCGCCCTGGTGCTCGTCAGCGCCGTCTTCGCGGGCCTGCTGGCGCTCGGGCCACCGGTCGGCTGACCGGTCGCCCGTCCCGGTCGCCGCTGGCGGCCCAGCCCTCCCCGCTGGCGGCCACCGCGGTGGCTACAGGTAGCCAGGGCAACCCCTACCTACCGCGGTGCATGCGGCCCCCACCCTCACCGCGGTGGCAGGGGGTAGCCAGGGCAGCACGTACCCACCGCGGTATGCCGTGCTGAGCGCCCTCCTGTGGATACCGCCAGCGCGGGGCGGCCATGCCGCGGCACGCTGGCGCCATGAGCTCGGTCATCTCCCGCCGTCAGGCGCTCGCGGAGGGCACCTCCATCGGTGCTCTCCGCTATCGGGTCGACCGTGGCGACTGGCAGCAGGTCTTCCGAGCGACCTACGTCCGGCATACCGGCGAGGTCACCTGGCTGGAGCGGGTCGAGGCAGCCACACTCTCCCGTGGCGTCGCTGCCGTGGTCAGCCTGCGATGCGCACTGCACCTGTGGGGTCTGCACCCCGAGCAGCCGAGCATCATCACCCTGGCGGAGCACTTCGACACCCACCGCAGCTCATCGCTGGACGGCGTGAGGACCCGCCGACGCCGGCGGCTGACGGTGGCCCGGCGCTACGGCATACCGGTGACGACACTCCCCCAGACCGTGCTCGATGTGATCGCCCTGCGCCCCCAGGACGTGGATGGGTCGATGGCGCTGATCACGCGGGCGGTCTCGTCCCGCAAGGTCACCGTCGCGCAGCTCAGGGCCGAGCTGGTGCACCACCCGCGCCACCCGGCCGGTGACCTGCTGCGCGAGGCCCTGACCGCAGCTGAGGAAGGCCTGGGCAGTCCAGCCGAGGTCAGGTACGCCCGCGACGTCGAGGAGGCGCACGGGCTGCCGCGGATGCAACGGCAGAGCCCGTTGGACCGTGAGGACGGCCGGGCCGGGGTGCGCCGCCTGGACTTCCGCGACACGGCACGGCGGCTGGCCGTCGAGATCGACGGTGCGCTGTGGCACCGGGAGCGCCAGCTGGTCGACCGCCGTCGCGACCGGGAGGTCGCCGGGCAGGGCGGAGTGGTCCTCCGGGCGGGATGGGTCGAGGTGGTCAGCCACCCCTGCCGGCTCGCCGCCGATGTCGCCGCCGCCCAGCAGGCACGCGGCTGGACGGGCTCACCGCGGCCCTGCGGGCATACCTGCGCCGTGGGGTCGGACCCGCGGTTCGCTGAGGTCGGCTGACCGGCCCTCACTCTCGCCGATCGACCTCGCGCCGGGGATCGGCCTCACCGCGGTGGCAAGAGGTCGCCATGGCAACACCTACCTACCGCGGTGGGCCCAAGGGGCGACCTGACCGCGGTGGCAAAAGGTCGCCATGACAACACCTACCCACCGCGGTGGCCCACGGGCGAGGGACGGTCAGCAGAAGCGCGGCAGGTGGTGCGCCAGCTGCTTGCGCCACCACGGCCAGTCGTGCGCGCTGTCGTGGCCCCACAGGTCCAGCTCGTGCGGTATGCCCTTGGACGCCAGGATCTCGGCCATCCGCTGCGCCCCGGGCAGGGACCGGGTCGGGTGCACCTCGAACGCGCCCTGGCCGGCCACCAGCAGCACGTTCGCCCGGGACCGGACCCAGTCGAGGTGCTCGCCCTCCATCCCGGACACGTAGGCGGTCGGGTTGGCGAAGTAGGTGGCCTCCCCCATCTCGCCCCACCCGTGCCACGAGCTGGGATCGAAGTTGCCGGACAGGCTGATCCCCACCGGGAAGAGGTCGGGCCGTTTGAGCGCGAAGTTCACCGCGTGGAAGCCGCCCATGCTGGCACCGACGGTGACGATCCCCCGGTGCCCCGGTGAGTCGGCGTCGATGAGCGGCACCACCGTGTCGAGGACCCAGTGCTCGTAGCCGCCGTGCCGACGCGCGCGCTCCTCCGTCGGCAGGCTGTTGTCGCTCCAGGTCAGGTGGTCCATCGAGTCCACGCAGTAGAGCTTGACCCGTCCCCCCTCGATGAGGTCGGCGATCCCCTCGAGCATCCCGTTGTTCTCGAAGTCCCAGGCCCGGCCCGCCTCGGAGGGGAAGACCAGCACCGGACGGCCCCAGTGCCCGTACCGGATGACGCTTCCCCGGCCCACGTCCTGCGTGTCGAGGTCGATCTGCTCGCGCTCCATGATGTTCCTCTCGGGACGACGTCGTGCGGCCGACGTGGGGGCAAGCCTGCCACAAGAGACGTGCGCCCACCGGTCTCGACTGTCCCCCTGTGTGCGGATGCGGGGGGCACGGAAATCGTCCTGCAGGATGACGCGCCGACTGCACGGGACCCAGCAGACTGGCACCCGTGCAGTCGAGCAGACACGTCCACATCGTCGTAGGCGGTGACGACGGGACCAGTGGTCGGACCCTAGGTCTGGCCGAGGTCATCTCCTCCGATGTGGTCGTCATGAGGTTGGGCGACAGGGAGCCCATCCCCACGCTTCCGCTGCACGCGGTGCTCGTCCCTGCCGCTGCAGGGGGTGGCAGGGACGAGCACATCCCGGTGGCCGAGGTGATCCTGCCCGACGGCGAGATCTCCTGCGTGGCCCTGCGGCTCGGGCGTCCTCTGCCCGCCGCGGACGGGAGCTCCTCCGTCACCACGCTGTCCATGAGCAGCAAGCACATCGGCCGCGTCGCCGAGGCCGGCGGCGGGGTGCACGCCAAGGACAACCCCTGGTACTGCAAGGTGTTCCCACAGTTCTGCCGTTAGGTTCGACCTCACGCCACGGACCCGGACCGACGACGAGACGAGGGCAGCACCCATGAGCAGGACGCAGGTTCTCGCTGCCGCTCCCTCCCGCCCCGGCCTCCGGCTCCGCGGCCGGGACCCGGCGGTGGTGCTGGTCGCCTTCGCGCTGGAGGTCTTCACCTCCGGGGCCGGCCTCGGGGCAACCCCGTCCACCGTCGACGCCGAGGCTCTCGTGCCCCGATGGCTCGTCGTCGCGGTGGTGGCGCTGATGGCCGGGCTGCTCCTGCTGCGTCGGCGGTACCCGATGGTGGTCTTCCTGGCCGAGGTCGCGCTGAGCTCGCTGCTGATCGCCGTGGTCGCGCCGGCCCAGCCGGTCTTCTGCGTCCTGGTCGCGCTCTACTCGGCCGCGTCCCGCGGCACCCGCACCCAGAGCCTGGCCACGCTGCCGATCTCCGTGGCCTACGTCGGGATGATCATGTGGTCGATCATCCGCTTCTACGACGAGCCGATCGGGCCCGGGGAGTGGTTGTTCCCCGCCGTCGGCTTCACCTTCCTCATGATCGTCATCTGGGCCCTGGGCCGGCGTGACTGGGTCTACCGCAACCGCACCGCGGACCTGCGGGACGAGCTGGTGGTGCGCGGCGAGCAGGCCGCGGCTGCGGAACGGCAACGCATCGCCCGCGAGCTGCACGACATCGTCGCCCACTCGGTGAGCGCGATGATGATGCAGGCGGCCGGGGCGAGGGCGATGACCCGGTCGGTGGCCCGCGACGTCCCCGAGGACGGGCGGCTGACCACCGTGGAGGAGGCGCTGGGCACCATCGAGAACACGGGCGCGCAGAGCATGCGCGAGCTGCACCGGCTGCTGGGGGTGCTGCGGGACGGGCCCGTCGACGAGGACGGCGCGCTGGACCTGGCCCGCGACCGGACCTCCAGCACCCAGCCCGGACTCGCTGACCTGGAGGACCTGATCGAGGTGCCGCGGCAGAGCGGGCTCATCATCGAGGTGCACCACTCCGGGGTGCGGCAGACGGTGGACCCCTCGGTCGGCGGGACGGCATACCGGGTGGTGCAGGAGTCGCTGACCAACGCGCTCAAGCACGCCGGCCGCGGCGCGGTGGTCGACATCTACCTGTCCTGGCAGGGCAAGGACCTGCAGGTGCAGGTGCGCTCGCGCGGTATGCAGGACGCGCGCCGACCGGGCACCCCCAACAGCGGCGCAGGGCTGCGCGGCCTGCACGAGCGGGTGGGCCTGGTCGGCGGCAGCTTCCACGCCGGGTGGGGCGGCGAGGAGTTCGTCACCACCGCCGTCCTGCCGGTGCACCCGGGCGGCACCCGATGAGCGTGCGGGTGGTGATCGCCGACGACCAGCGCGAGGTGCGCCACGGGCTGTCCATGCTGCTCTCGGCCGAGGACGACCTCGAGGTCGTCGGCCTCGCCGAGGACGGGGCACGAGCCTGCGAGCTCGCGGCGCGGGAACGCCCGGACGTGGTCGTCATGGACATCCGGATGCCCGGCGTCGACGGGATCGAGGCCACCCGACGCATCGTGCAGGAACGGGACGGCGACGACGAGGTGACCACCGTGCTGGTGCTCACCACCTTCGACCACGACGACGCGCTCTACGGGGCGCTGCGGGCCGGCGCCTCCGGCTACATGCTCAAGGACGCGGCGCCCAGCAGGCTGCCGGACGCGATCCGCCGGGTCGCCGACGGCGGGTCCTGGATCGACCCGGGGGTGGCCGGCAAGGTCATCGACACGCTGCGCCGGACGGCGCCCAAGGACGCCGCCGGCCTGCCCGACCTCACCGTCCTGTCCAAGCGGGAGCTCGAGGTGCTGACCCTGATGGGTGAGGCCCCCTCCAACACCGACCTCGCCTCGATGCTGTGCGTGTCCGAGTCGACGGTGAAGACGCACATCTCCCGGCTGCTGATGAAGACCGGCTCCGCGGAGCGCTCCCAGCTGGTGGCGTTGGCCTACAAGTCGGGCCTCGTCCGGCCCTGAGGGCATACCGACTTGGCGAGGGTCAGCGGGAGGACCCGGGCGCCCCACCAGGGCCTGCCGGAGATCGTCCGGTCATTCGGACATCTCACCGGAAATGCCGTCTGACCTGCGAAAACACCGTTTGAAGGACCCGTCGGACGGCGGCATACTCGACGGGTGCCCACCTCCATCGGACTGCTCGGCACCGGACGCCTGGGAACGGCCGTCCGGCGCCTCGCCGACGACCGCGACGACGTCCAGGTCGCCTGGGCGGTCGGTCGCGGACCCGTCCCGCAGACGCCGGTCGACGTCGCCATCGACGTCAGCACTGCGCAGGCCGTGGCCGGCCACCTGGACTGGGCCCGCCGCACCGGCACCGACCTCGTGATCGGCACCACCGGCTGGGACACCGACCTGCTCAGCGCGCCCGAGACCGGCATCAGGGTCCTGGTGGCCCCGAACTTCTCCCTCGGCGTCGCGCTGGTGAGCGCGCTGGTCCGGGCGCTCGGCGGGTATGCCGACACCACCGGCATCCCCACCGACCTCGCCGTCACCGAGACCCACCACCGGCACAAGGTGGACTCCCCCAGTGGCACCGCGCTCGCGCTGCGCGACGCCGTGGCGCACGGCGCCGGTCAGCAGCCAGACAGGGTGCAGACCACCAGCCTGCGCCTGGGTGAGGTGGTCGGTGACCACGAGGTCAGTGCGACCTCGGCACTGGAGACCATCTCGGTGCGGCACACCGCGCACGACCGCGACCTCTTCGCCCATGGCGCCCTGGACGCGGCGCTGTGGCTGGCCGCCCGGCCCGCGCCGGGCACCTACACCCTCGACGACCTGGCGCAGACCCACCTGCGCACCCTGCTCGACCCCCCACAGAAGGAGTCACGATGAGCACCACCCTCAGCGCTGCCCCGTTCGCCGGTCTCGGCGTCGCCCTGGCGACCCCGTTCTCCACCGGCACCGACGCCGTCGGGGGGGCGCACAAGCCCGCGGTCGACCACGCAGCCTTCGCCCGCCTGGTCACCCACACGCTGGCCGACGGCAAGGGCGTGGACTGGCTGGTGGTGCTCGGCTCCACCGGCGAGGCCGCCACCGTCGACGACAGCGAGCGGCACGCCCTGGTGCGCCAGGCGGTCGAGCTGTCCGCCCGCGCCGACCGGCCGGTGCCGGTGGTCGTCGGGATCGGCCACAACGACACGGTCCGCACCTGCGAGCTGGCCGCCCAGGCCGCGGCAACCGGCGCCGACGCCGTCCTGGTGGTGACCCCGTTCTACAACAAGCCGCAGGTCAGCGGCCTGGTGGCGCACTATCGTGCGGTCGCTGAGGCCGCCGACGGGCTGCCCGTCATCGCCTACAACGTGCCCGGGCGCACCGGCTGCAACATCACCCCGGACGCGATGCGCCGGCTCTGGTCCATCGACCAGGTCGTGGCCGTGAAGGAGAGCTCCGGCGACCTGCGCCAGGTGGCCCGGATGTGCCAGGAGGCGCCGGAGGGCCGCGCCGTGCTGGCCGGTGACGACGACCTCGCGCTGGCCGCGGTCGCGGTCGGCGCGCAGGGCCTGGTCTCGGTGTGCGCCAACGTGGCACCGGTCGAGACGGCCCGCCTGGTGCGCGCCGCCCTGGCCGGGGACCTGCGCGCGGCACGCTCCGCCGCCGGGCTGCTGGCGCCGCTGATGGAGGCGATGTTCGTCGAGACGAACCCTGTCCCGGTCAAGGCGGCGCTGGCCTGCCTCGGGCTGGGCACCGCCCACGTCCGGCTGCCGCTGTCCCCCGCCGAGCCGCAGACCTGGACCCAGGTGCAGACCGCGCTGGCCCAGCTGCAGTCCGCCCGCCGTGGCGGCCTGGCCGCCCTGCCGGTCGCGACCGTCCCCGACGACGCCGCGGCGCTCGCCTCGTGAGCAGCGTGCAGACGACCACCTCGTTGGAGCAGGTCTTCGCCGAGGGCGCCGACACCCCGGTCACGGCCGAGGACGTCGAGCAGCTGCTCATCGCCCTCGAGGACGGCACCGCCCGGGCCGCCACCCGGGGTGAGGACGGCGCCTGGGAGGCGCACCCGTGGGTGAAGCGCGGGATCCTGGCAGCCTTCCGGCTGAGCGGGACCGTCGAGATGGACTGGCCCGGCGGGGCGGTCGACAAGTCGCTGGTGCCGGCGCGCCGGATCGTCGCTGACGACGGCGTCCGCCTGGTGCCCGGCGGGACCTCGGTGCGGCGGGGCGCCCACCTGGCCCCCGGGGTGGTGGTGATGCCCCCCAGCTACGTCAACGTCGGCGCCCACGTCGGCGCCGGGTCGATGATCGACAGCCACGTGCTGGTCGGCTCCTGCGCGCAGGTCGGGACCGGGGTGCACCTGTCCACCGCGGTGCAGCTCGGCGGGGTGCTGGAGCCGGTCGGGGCACGGCCCGTCGTGGTCGAGGACGACGTCTTCGTCGGGGCCCAGTGCGGGCTCTACGAGGGGGTCGTGGTGCGCCGAGGTGCCGTCCTCGCCCCCGGGGTGGTGCTCACCTCCGGCACCACCGTCTACGACCTGGTGCAGGAGCGGGAGCTGCGCGGGGAGATCCCGGAGAACGCCGTCGTGGTCCCCGGGTCGCGGCCGGCGCGCGGCGAGTACGCGGCCGGGCTCGGTCTCTCGCTCTACGCCCCGGTGATCGTCAAGTACCGGGACGCGTCCACCGACGCCGCCACGGCGCTCGAGGAGTCGCTGCGGTGAACCCCGCCGCCAGGGTGGCGGGCCAGGGCCTGTCACCGATCCGACGCATGTCCGTGGGCGCTCCTGCGGGCACGGTCGACCTGGGCCTCGGGGAGCCCGGGTGGGCACTGCCCGCGCCGGCCCGACGGGCGCTGGCGGGGCTTGGCACCGACGACCGGTCCCAGGAGCCGTTGCCCTACGGCCCCAACACCTCCGACCCGGGCCTCGTCGAGGCGATCGGCACCTTCACCGGCCGGACGGCGCCGGCGGAGGTGATGGTGACCTCCGGCTCGCAGGCGGCGCTCTTCGCGCTCTTCAGCGCGTATGTCGACCCCGGCACCGTGGTCCTCGTGCCCGACCCGGGCTTCGTGGCCTACCCGACCCTCGCCCGGCTGTGCGGCGCCCGGCCGGTCGGCTACCCGCTGGACGAAGACGGCGACCTCGACGCGGACGCGCTGGTGCGGGTGCTGGGCGAGCACCCGCATACCTCGATGGTGGTGCTCAACCACCCGTCCAACCCGACCGGCGGCCTGGCCGGCCCCGCCGCGCTGGAGCGGGTCGCGCAGGCCTGCGTCCGGCGGGACGTGCTGCTGGTCAGCGACGAGGTGTATGCCGAGCTGTGGCTGCAGGACGCCCCCGCCTCGTTGCACGACGCGGCTGGCCCGGAGGCCGGGGTCGTGCTCGGCTCGGTCAGCAAGGCGTTCGCCGCCCCCGGCCTGCGCGTCGGCTGGGCGGTCGGCACCGAGCAGGTGCTGGCCCCGGCCCGGCTCGTGCACAACGCGATGACCACCGCCCCCGCGCGCCCCTCGCAGGTGGCGGCGCACGCGCTGCTGGAGGCCGCCGGGGAGGTGCTCCCCGCGGCCCGCGAGCAGTTGCGTCGGCGTGCCGGGACCGTCGGGCAGCTTGCCCCGGGCCTGCCCGGACGTCCCGTGCGGGCGGGGCTCTACCTGTGGCTGCCGGTGCCGGCGGGGGTGGACCCCGGGGAGACCGAGGCGTTCGCCCTGCGGCTGCGCGACGAGGGTGGCGTGACGACGATCCCGGGGACCGCCTTCGGTGCGCGCGGGGCAGGCTTCCTGCGCGTGAGCCTGGGCGGGCCTACGGATGACCTCGAGGAAGGACTGCGGCGCCTGGCGCCCTGGTGGAAGGCATGATCTTGACCGCTGCGACGACCGACCTGTTCGCCTTCGACGAGCCCGCCCTGGAGCGGCTCGCGACGGAGCACCCGAGCCCGTTCTTCGGCTACCACCTGGGCACGGCCCGTGAGCGCTACCGGCTGCTGCGGACCGCGCTGCCCGCCCGGGTGCGGCTCGCCTACGCGGTGAAGTCCAACCCGGGGCTGCCCCTGCTCGAGGCCTTCGCCGCCGAGGGTGCGTGGTTCGACTGCGCGAGCGCCGGTGAGGTGTCGACGGCACTGGCGGCGGGGGGCACCGGCGCAGGCATGGTCTTCGCCGGCCCGGCCAAGTCCGAGCGGGACCTGCAGGCGGCCCTGTTCGCCGGTGCCCGGGTCCAGGTGGACGGGATCGAGGACGTGGCCCGGCTGCATACCCTGCACACCGGGGAGCGACCCCTGAAGGTGAGCGTGCGGGTGAACCCGTTGGGGGGTGTGTCGGAGGCCGCCACCATCATCGGTGGTGGTGGGCCGAGCGCGTTCGGTGTGGACGAGGAGGTGCTGGACGACTTCGTGGACGAGGCGGCGCGCTACGACCGCGTCTCGATCACCGGGTTGCAGGTCTTCTCCGCCAGCAACGAGCTCGACGCGGGACGGCTGCTCACCAACCACCGCACGGCGCTGCGGATCGGGCACCACCTGCAGGAGCGGCTCGGCCGCGACCTCGAGCTGATCGACATCGGCGGCGGTCTCGGCATCCGGTACGCCCTGGACGAGCCGAGCCTGGACGTCCGGGCGGTCGGTGCCGGGCTGGGTCGGATCCTCACCGAGAACCCCTGGTTCACCGGTGAGCTGCTGCTCGAGCCCGGCCGCTGGCTCTCCGGGCCGACCGGCGTCTACGGCGCGCGGGTGGTGCGGACCAAGGAGTCCCGCGGGGAGCGTTTCGCGATGCTCGAGGGGGGCATCAACCACCTCCTCCGTCCGCTGCTCACCGGCCAGTCGTTCCCGACCCTGGTCGTCCGACCCGGCGTCGGGGTGGTGGGTGGGGAGCACTCCCCGACCACGCTGGCCGGGCCGCTGTGCACCTCGCTGGACCGGGTCGGCACCGGGGACCTGCCGCTGGACCTGCGCGCCGGTGACACCGTCGTCTTCGGGCAGACCGGGGCGTATGCCGTCACCCAGGCGATGAGCAACTTCCTCTCGCACCCGGTGCCGGACGAGGTCTGGGTGGGGTGAGGACCCTCCGGCCGCCCTGGCGGTAGCCTCCTCGACCGTCGTGGTGGGTCATGAACCCATGCCTGTGCAGGAACGGTGTGTCACATCCGCTGCCCCGACGACGGATGTGACACACCGTTCCTGCACATCAATGGCTACAAGCCCGGCAGCGGCTCCACCTGCGGCCACGGGTCGTCAACCAGCCGCCCGTAGGTGAGCACGTCCACCCGCTCCCCGTCGACGAGGAACTTCCCTCGCTCCCGCCCCTCCTGCACGAAGCCGGCGGCCTCGGCGACCGCGCCCGAGGCCGGGTTGTTCACCCGGTGACCCAGCTCGAGCCGCTCAAGGCCAGAACCGAGCAGGTGGTCGGCCACCGTGGCCACCGCCCGGGCCGTCACCCCCCGGCCCCGGTGCTGCCCGTGCATCCAGTAGAAGACCCATGCGCTGCGGTTGGCCATGTCCACGGTGGCCGCGACCAGCCCGACCATCACGTCCCGGTGGGTCACCGCGACGGAGCGCCGCGACTCCTCCAGCAGCCAGGAGACGTACTCCCCCGCACTCGCCTCGTCCACCACGGGACCCTGCCGATCCATGTCGGGAGCCGAGGTGAACGCGTCCAGCACGGCAGCGGCGTCCTCCGGGACGACCGGGCGCAGGGCATACGTCGAGGTCATCGGCTGCATGCCCCCACGGTAGGTGCCCGCCTGGCCAGGGCGAGGCGATGGGTGAGCCGACCGCACCTGTCAGCCCGGCGTCCCCCTCCACTCCTCGAAGATCAGCCAGGTCCGGGTGGCGCGCACCCCCGGCACCGCCTGGATCCGGCTCAGGACGACGTCGCGCAGCTCCTGGTTGTCCCGGACGCGCACCTCCACCAGCATGTCGAAGTCGGCGCCCACCATCGCCACCCGCTGCACGCCCGGCAGCTGCGCCAGCGCGTCCAGCACCTCCCGCCAGACCCCCTGCTCGATCGACACCGAGACGTTGGCCGCCGTGGTCAGCCCGAGCTTGTCCGGGTCGACCTGGGCGGCGTACCCGGTGATCACCCGGTCCCGGTGCAACCGCTCCAGCCGCGAGTATGCCGTCGCCCGGCTCACGTGCAGCCGCTCCGCGAGCGCCCGGACCGAGAGCCGGCCGTCGCGGCGCAGCTCGGCGACGATCTCCCGGTCGGTGTCGTCCAGGGCCACAGCCACCTGTCCGGACGGACCTCGACCACCCTGCCCCGCACCGGACTCCTGGCTCTCCGTCATGGCCTCAGCGTGCCATATGCCTGGAGATCCGGACTTCTGTAGAGCGGATGGGCCCTACCGCGCGACGATGAGCCCCAGACGTCTACCTGGAGGACTCACCGATGAGCGACATCTCCGCGCTGCTCCCCTGCCCGGAGCCGGTGCAGCTGCTGGCCCCCGACGGCACCCAAGTCGAGCCGGGCGAGCTGGCCACCGCCCGCGGCTACGCCATGCCCGAGCCCGAGGCGCTGCTCGAGGTGTGGCGGCACATGGTCCTCGGCCGGCGCTTCGACGCCCAGGCCACCGCGCTGACCAAACAGGGTCGGCTCGCGGTCTACCCCAGCTCCCGCGGCCAGGACGCCTGCCAGGTGGCACCGATCCTGGCGCTGGCCGAGCAGGACTGGCTCTTCCCCACCTACCGGGACTCGATGGCGCTGGTCACCCACGGCATCGACCCGATGCAGGTGCTGACCCTGCTCCGCGGCGACTGGCACTGCGGCTACGACCCGCAGGTCACCCGGACCGCCCCGCAGTGCACCCCGCTGGCCACCCAGGCCGTGCACGCCTCCGGCACCGCGCACGGGCTGACCCGCCGTGGCAGCGACGGCATCGCGCTCTGCCTCATCGGGGACGGCGCGACCAGCGAGGGCGACTTCCACGAGGGCCTGAACTTCGCCGCCGTCTTCGAGGCCCCGGCCGTCTTCCTGGTGCAGAACAACAAGTACGCGATCTCGGTGCCGCTGGCCAAGCAGACGAAGGCCCCGGCGCTGGCCTACAAGGGCGTCGGCTACGGGGTGCGCAGCGAGCAGGTGGACGGCAACGACCCGGCCGCCGTGCTCGCGGTGATGCGTGCCGCCTACGAGCACGCCCGCTCCGGCGGCGGCCCGGTCCTGGTGGAGGCGCACACCTACCGGATGGAGGCGCACACCAACGCCGACGACGCCACCCGCTACCGCACCGCGGACGAGGTCGACGGCTGGACCGGCCAGGACCCGATCGTCCGGCTGCAGACCTACCTCGTCGAGCAGGGGCACCTGGACGAGGCCCGGATCGAGCAGGTGCGTGCCGAGGCCGAGGAGCTGGCCGCCGACCTGCGCACCCGGATGAACGCGGAGTCCGTCGTGGAGCCGCTCTCGCTCTTCGACCACGTGTACGCCGAGCCCACCCCGCAGCTGGTCGAGCAGCGCGAGATGGTGCGCCGGGAGATCAGCGAGAGCGCGCATACCCTCGAGCCGACGGAGGCCCGCCCGTGACCACCCTCACCTACGCCAAGGCGCTCAACACCGCGCTGCGCGACGCGATGACCGAAGACCCGGACGTGCTCGTCCTCGGTGAGGACGTCGGCGCGCTCGGCGGGGTCTTCCGGATCACCGACGGGCTCACCCGTGACTTCGGCGAGGACCGCTGCGTGGACACCCCGCTGGCCGAGGCCGGGATCGCCGGCTTCGCGGTCGGGCTGTGCCTGCAGGGCTTCCGCCCGGTCATCGAGATGCAGTTCGACGCCTTCGGCTACCCCGCCTTCGAGCAGGTCGTCTCGCACATCGCCAAGATGCGGAACCGGACCGCCGGCAAGGTCACCCTGCCGATGGTCATCCGCATCCCGTATGCCGGTGGGATCGGCGGGGTCGAGCACCACTGCGACTCCTCCGAGGGCTACTACGTGCACACCCCCGGGCTGCACGTGGTGACGCCGGCGACCCCGGCCGACGCCTACTCGCTGCTGCGCGAGGCGATCGCCTCCGACGACCCGGTCGTCTTCATGGAGCCCAAGCCGCTCTACTGGAGCAAGGGCGAGGTCGACACGGCCACCCGCACCGAGCCGATCGGGACGGCCGCCGTGCGCCGGGAGGGCAGCGACGTCACCCTGATCACCTACGGCCCGCAGCTGCCCGGGGCGCTGAAGGCCGCCGAGGTCGCCGCCGCCGAGGAGGACTGGGACGTCGAGGTCATCGACCTGCGCACCCTGGTGCCCTTCGACGACGCCGCCGTGGAGGCCTCCGTGCGCCGGACCGGGCGCGCGGTGGTGCTCGCCGAGGCCCAGGGTTTCGCCGGGATGGGCGCCGAGATCGCTGCCCGCGTGCAAGAACGCTGCTTCCACAGCCTGGCCGCGCCGGTGCTGCGGGTGACCGGGCTGGACATCCCCTACCCGCCGCCGAAGCTGGAGCACACGCACCTGCCCGGGGTGGACCGGATCCTGGACACCATCGCGCGGCTGCAGTGGGACGACGAGCCGGACCTGACCCACGCGGGTGCGGGAACGGACGCAGCCGCCGACGCGAGCGCGGACGCGGATGCCGGACAGGGGGCCCGGGCATGAGCCAGGTGTTCCGGCTGCCGGACCTCGGCGAGGGACTGACCGAGGCCGAGGTCGTGGAATGGTCCGTGTCGGTCGGCGACGAGGTGGTGGTCGACCAGGAGGTGGTCACCGTCGAGACGGCCAAGGCCGCCGTCGCGGTCCCCTGCCCGTATGCCGGCACCGTCACCGCCGTGCACGCGCAGGCCGGCGAGGTCCTGCCGGTGGGCGAGCCGCTGATCACGATCGGGGGCACAGAGCGGGGCACTGAGCCCGGCGCCGGTGCGTCGGGGGCTGCCGGTGGTGCCGCAGGCGCCGGGGGTGAGCAGTACCGGACGGAGGAACGGGCCGGGACGGCCTCCCCCGCCGACGGTGAGGAACAGCCCGAACGCCCGCTCATCGGGTACGGGGCCGGGGAGACACCGGCGCGACGACGCCGCGTTGCGCGGCGGCATACCCCGTCCGCGACGAGCCCCACCGTGCCGACCCAGGCGCAGACCTCTACTCGACCGAGCGTCGCCCGTGGTGGCCAGGCACCCCGGGTGATCTCACCCCTGGTGCGCCAGCTGGCCAAGGAGTATGCCGTCGACCTCGCCGCGGTGCGCCCCGGACCGACCGGCGTGATCCGCCGGGCCGACCTGGAGGCATACCGGCAGCAGACGCAGCACCGTCCGGACCCCACGCACGCCACCAGCCCCACCCCGGACGCGGAGAAGCGGGAGCGGCGGATCCCGATCCAGGGCGTGCAGCGGATCATGGTCGAGCGGCTGACCACGTCCCGCCGCGAGATCCCCGACGCCACCACCTGGGTGGACGTCGATGCGACCCGCTTGATGAAGGTCAAGGACCAGCTGAGGACGACCCACCCGGACGCCGGGATCGGCGTGCTTCCGCTGCTGGCGCGGATGGTCGTCGCCGGGCTGGGCGCCTACCCGGCGCTGAACTCCTCGGTCGACACCGACGCCGGGGAGATCGTCCACCACGGGGCGGTCAACCTGGGGTTCGCCGCCCAGAGCCCGCGCGGCCTGGTGGTGCCCGTGGTGCGCGGAGCGGATGCGATGACGACGACCGAGCTGGCCGCCGCGCTGCGCGAGCTGACCACCGCCGCCCGGGAGGGACGGCTCACCCCCACCGACCTCACCGGCGGCACCTTCACCCTCAACAACTACGGCGTGTTCGGGGTCGACGGCTCCACCCCGATCATCAACCACCCCGAGGCGGCGATGCTCGGGGTGGGGCGGATCGTCGACAAGCCGTGGGCGCACCGGGGGAAGGTGAAGGTCCGCAAGTTGACCCAGCTGTCCTTCACCTTCGACCACCGGGTCTGCGACGGCGGCGTCGCGGGCGGGTTCCTGCGTCATGTCGCCGACCTGGTGGAGCACCCGGCCGGGCTCCTCGCCGACGTCTGAGACCATCACCGGGTGGAGCAGCCCGAGGTGGTGGAGCTGGCGCGGCAACGGCCGTGGTCCGGCCAGGACTGGGCCGTCGACCTGCTGGCGGCGTTCCCGGAGGTGCTGGCCCGCACCGTCGACAGGTGGGGCCTGGTCATCGAGCGGGCGCACACCGACGGGGTCGGCCTGCCCGTGCTCGAGGTACGCCGCGGTGACGAGCCCGCGGTGGTGAAGTTCGACGACGCCGGCACCGACCTGCCGCAGCAGGTGCGGGTGATGTCCGCGGCCCAGGGACGGGGGTACGCCCGGGTGCTCGACCACGCGGACGACCTCGGTGCGGCGCTGCTGGAACGGCTGGGCCCCTCGTTGGCGCAGACCACGCCCGACGGGGTGGAGCAGGTCGACGTGCTGGTCGGGTTGCTGGAGCAGGCGTGGGAGCTGCCGTTGGCGGTGGCCAGCCAGGACCGGCCTGGGGAGAAGGCCGAGCAGCTGCTGGCCAACGTCGAGACCGAGGTCGCCGAGGGTGGGTGGGTGCACCGGCACCGGGCCTCCCTCGACCGGGCAGCCGGCCTGGCCAGCGACCTGGTCGCCGACCCGGGGACCGACGTGGTCGTCGCGCACGGCGACCCGCACAGCCTCAATGCCCTGCGACGCGGCACCGGGCACGCGTTCATCGACCCCGACGGGTTCCTCTGCGAGCGCGAGTACGACGTGGGGGTCGTGCTGCGGGACCTGATGACCGAGATCGACACCCTGGGCCGCACCGAGGGCGGCGCGTCCGCCCGCCGGTGGCACGAGGCGCAGGTGACGAGGGTGTCCGGGCGGCTGGACGTCGACGCCGACCGGGTGTCCGCGTGGGCCTTCACCGAGCGAGTGTGCACCGGGATCTGGCTGCACCGGCTGGGGTTCGAGGACGAGGCGGAGCACTGGCTCGCGAGCGCCGACCTCCTCACCACCTCCTGACCGGGCGTCTCGAATTGCCTGACCGAGCGTCTCGGGTTGCCTAACCGGGCGTCCCGGATTGCCGGACCGGGCGTCTCCCCGTGCCGGCGCGGCGGCATACGGCAGACTCCCGCGGTATGCACCCCACGAACCAGGTCGTCCACGACGCCGTCGCGGCGGCCGGCATCGCCCCGAGGCTGGTCTGGCTCGACGAGCACGCGCGCACGGCGGCCCTCGCCGCTGCGCAGATCGGCTGCGACGTCGCCGCCATCGCGAACAGCCTGATCTTCGAGTGTGACGGGGAGCCGCTGCTCGTCATGGCCAGCGGGGCGGCGAAGGTCGACACCGACCTCATCGCGCGCACGCTCGGCGCCGAGCGGGTCGGGAGAGCCGACGCCGCCTTCGTCCGGCGAGCGACGGGCCAGGCCATCGGAGGCGTGGCACCGACCGGACATCCCGCGCCCCTGCGCACCCTCGTGGACGTCGAGCTGGCGCGCTTCGACGAGGTCTGGACCGCCGGGGGCACGCCCGACACGGTGATGCCGCTGACCTACGAGGCGTTGCTCAGGCTCACCGGCGGTACCCCCACCACCGTCCGCTGAAGCGACCCTGGACAGCGTGTCCGGGTGGCGCAAGAATGGGCCATGACGCCCCCCGCCACGCAGACCGCCGGGCCCGGTTCGTGGTTCCGTCCGCTGCTGACCATCCTGTTGCTGGGCCTCTCCGTGTGGTGGCTGGCGCTGGTCGCGCTGCGCCTCGGGCTGGAGCCGCGAACCGATGACGCAGGGAACGTCGTCCTCGACGAGTTCCAGCGCACCAAGGACATCCTTCTCGTGGTGCTGCCACTCACCACCACGGCGCTGGGCTACTGGTTCGGCGCCCAGGGGAAGACCGAGGCCGAGGCAAAGGCGGTGGAGGCCGAGAAGGAGGCCACCCAGGCCAACGCAGCCCTGACCGCCGTCGTGGACAGCTCCTCGGTGCCGCACCTGCTGACACAGGCACGGAAGAACTACCCGCAGGCGTTCGAGAAGCGGTGAGAGGACGTCGGACATGGTGATGCGGCATACCGAGGACGACGGGGAGCTCAGTGTCTTCGCGGCGGACGACCAGCTGCTCTTCGCCTGCAGCAAAGGACACTTCTGGATCGTCGACGCGCAGCAGCAGGGATCGGCCGCAGCAGTCGGGGGCCCGGCGTCGATGACGTCCCGGTCGTGGCAGGACCTCGGCGCCAGGTTCGGCGACGACGTCGTCCACCTCCTCCGGGACTAGGGACGCTGCCCCGGTCGCAGCACAATGCTCGCCCGGTCAGAGCACGACGCTCGCCCGGTCGCGACACAACGCACGCCCGGTCAGAGCACAACGCTCGCCCGGTCGGTCTGGGGTGGGTCGATGGGTGGGTGGGGGTTGTCGTCGCCGCTGGTTAGGGTCGTTGTGTGACGCTCTTCGTGCACCGCGCCCGGGACACCGCCGTCCTGGCTGCCGGGCTGGCCGAGCTCCTCGCGACGCCGCTGGCGGACCCGTTCGCGCAGGAGGTCGTCGCGGTGCCCGCCAAAGGTGTCGAACGCTGGCTTGCGCAACGCCTGTCGCACACCCTCGGGGCCGGAACCTCCGACGACGGCGTCTGCGCCGGGATCCGCTTCCTCAACCCGCACTCCCTGGTCTCCCTGGTCCTCGGCGTCGAGCGGGACGACCCGTGGCACCCCGACCGCCTCGCCTGGCCGGTCCTGCGGGCGGTCGACGCGAGCCTCGACGAGGAATGGGCCGCGACCCTGGCCACCCACCTCGGGCACCGGGTCGAGGGCACCGAGGGCGAGCTGCGCCGCGGCCGCCGGTATGCCGTGGCCCGCCGCCTGGCCGGACTGTTCGCCACCTATGCGGCGCAGCGTCCGGCGATGGTCGCCGACTGGCGTGCCGGGGATTCCGGTGACGGCGTCGGTGGGCAGGTCGAGCCGGACCTGGCCTGGCAGCCCGAGCTCTGGCGACGGGTGCTGGACCTGGTCGACGCCGAGCCCCCGGACGTCCGCCAGAGCGCCGTCGTCCAGGCCCTGGCCCAGGGGCGGATGGAGGACCTGGAGCTCCCGGGGCGCCTGTCCCTCTTCGGGCACACCCGGATCGCCCGGAGCGAGATCGAGGTGATCGCCGCCCTCGGCGAGCACCGGGACGTGCACCTGTGGCTGCCCC
This sequence comes from Serinicoccus shuyuelongi, assembly GCF_045032955.1. Lineage (NCBI taxonomy): Bacteria > Bacillati > Actinomycetota > Actinomycetes > Micrococcales > Ornithinimicrobiaceae > Serinicoccus > Serinicoccus shuyuelongi. The sequence goes on from NZ_JBJFZU010000011.1 coordinate 80,922, forward strand.
AGTCCTCCCCGGCGGCCTGGGACACCCTGGCCGGAATCTCCGCGGAGGGCCCGGTCCCCCGGGACACCGACGGGTCCGCCCTGCTGCTGTCGAACCCGCTGCTGGCCAGCCTGGGTCGGGACGCGCGTGAGCTGCAACGCACCCTCGCGCTGGTCGGGGCCGAGGACCGCCCGGTCGAGCGCACCCCGACCACCGGGGCCGGTGGCTCCCCCACGCCCCCCTCCCTGCTCTCCCTGCTCCAGGAGGACCTGGCCGGTGACCACGTCCCCACCGGGGCCGAGCGGGCGGACCGCCGGGTCGGTGCCGAGGACCGCAGCGTCCAGGTGCACGCCTGCCACGGGCAGTCCCGCCAGGTCGAGGTGCTGCGCGACGTGCTCGCCGACCTGCTCGAGCAGGACCCCGACCTGGAGCCGCGGGACATCCTGGTGATGTGCCCCGACATCGACGCCTACGCCCCGCTGCTGCACGCCGGCTTCGGTCTTGCCGAGGCGCTCCCCCGGCCGGTTGCGACGGACACCGGGTCAACCCCGGACGAGGCCCCCACCCACCCCGCGCACGGTCTGCGGGTGCGGCTGGCCGACCGTGCACCGCTGCACGCCAACCCCCTGCTGCGCCTCGCCGCGCACCTGGTCGAGCTGGCCGGCAGCCGGCTCACCGCGAGCGAGGTCCTCGACCTGGCGAGGTCGGCCCCGGTCCGCCACCGGTTCGGGCTGGAGGACACCGACCTGGAGCGGCTCGGGGACTGGACCACCGGCGCCGGGATCCGGTGGGGACTGGACGACGAGCACCGCGCCGCCTATCAGCTGCCGCACCTGTCGCAGAACACCTGGCGCTCCGGGCTGGACCGGATCCTGGTGGGGGCCGGCGTGGACGGTCGCGACACCGACCACCTGGGCACCACCCTGGCCCTGGACGACCTCGACAGCGGCGACCTCGACCTGGCAGGCCGCTGGGCCGAGCTGGTGGCGCGGCTGGGCGAGAGCCTGACCGCGCTGCGCACCGCCGGCACCGCGGACGAGTGGGTGTCCGCCCTCCGGGAGAGCGTGCTCGGCCTGGCCAGCACCCCGCCCCGGGACGCCTGGCAGGTCACCCAGCTGCACCGCGAGCTGGACCAGCTGGCGGCCGCCGCGCAGGCCGACCACCCGGTGAGCCTGTCGGTGTCCGACGTCCGCGCCCTGCTCGCCGAGGCCTCCGCCGGACGCCCCACCCGCTCCAACTTCCGGACCGGCACCCTCACCGTCTGCACGATGGTCCCGATGCGCTCGGTCCCGCACCGGGTGGTATGCCTGGTCGGCCTCGACGACGGCGTCTTCCCCCGCAGCTCCACCCCGGACGGTGACGACGCCACCGCCCGCCGCCCGGTCACCGGGGAACGCGACCCGCGCAGCGAGGACCGGCAGCTGCTGCTGGACGCCGTGATGGCGGCCACCGACACCCTGGTCGTCACCTACACCGGCTTCGACGAGCACACCGGCCTGCCCCGGCCGCCGGCGGTGCCGTTGGGTGAGCTGCTGGACGCGCTCCGGGGCACGCTCTCCCCCGACTCACCCCGGCTGCACCCGTTGGTGACCCCGCACCCGCTGCAGCCCTACGACGCCCGCAACCTCGGCGCCACCGGTGCTGGGCAGCCGCCGCTGCTGCCGGGGGACCGGCCTTTCAGCTACGACCCGTCCGCGCTGGAGGGCGCACGCAGCGCGCACAGCGAGCGGGTCGAGCGCACCACCCCGGCCACCGCGGTGCTGCCCGCACCGGACGCCCAGGGCGCCGGCGGACCCACCGACCCGGCGGCGGACGTCGACCTGGAGGAGCTGCTGCGCTTCTTCGACAACCCCGCCCGCGCCTTCCTGCGCACCCGCCTGGGGCTGCGCCTGCCGCAGGTGCCCGAGGAGCGGACCGAGGGCATACCGATCGAGCTGGACGGCCTGCAGAAGTGGGCGATCGGCGAACGCATGCTCGCCGCCGTCCTGGACGGACGTGACGCCGGCACCATCGAGGACGCCGAGCTGTGGCGGGGGGACCTGCCGCCCCGCTCGCTCGGCGCCGAGGTGCTGCGCGAGGTCAAAGGACGGGTCCAGCTGGTCGCCGGGGCCACCTGGCACGCCGTCGGCCAGGGCGGCTGGGGCATCCCCCTGGTCCGCGAGGTCGCCGACGTGGAGCTGACGCTGCCCAGCGGCAGGCGCCTCACCGGGTCGGTCCCCGGGATGGTCGGCCCGCACGCACTCACGGCGACCTACTCCACCGTCCGCGCCAAGCAGCGGCTGCGCTCCTGGATCACCTCGCTGGCGCTGGCCGGGGCGCTGGGACCGGAGAGCCGCAGCCACCTCGTCGGCCAGAAGCAGTGGGGCCGCGCCAAGGGCGGTGTCCACCACACCCACGGGCCGCACGACCCGGCCAGGGCGCTGGAGCTGCTGGACCAGCTGGTCGACGTCCGGGACCGCGGCCTGCACGAGCCGATCCCGCTGCCGGTCGCGACCTCCGCGAAGTGGGCACAGAGCTACCTGGGCGGACCCGGCGACCCGGCCGCCGCCACCCTGGACGCCAACCGCGAGTGGCAGAGCCCGGACGGTGACCACGGCTTCCCGAAGGAGCAGGACGACCCGAGCCAGCTCTACGTGCACGGGGGCCAGCTGCCGCTGGTCCAGATCCTCGGCACCCCCCGGGACGACGAGCGCTGGGAGCCCGGCGTCGACCACCGTCTCGGACAGCTGGCGCTGCGGGTCTGGCGACCGGTCCTCACCGGGGACGCCGAGCGGACGGAGCGGGCCGGCTGATGCGCGAGTTCTCCATCACCGACGAGCTGCCCTCCGGCACCGTGCTGCTCGAGGCCAGCGCCGGCACCGGCAAGACCTGGACCATCGCCGCACTGGTCACCCGCTTCGTCGCCGAGGGGCACGTCCGGCTGCCGGAGATGCTGGTGGTCACCTTCGGGCGGGCCGCCAGCCAGGAGCTGAGGGCCCGGGTCCGTGAGCAGCTGGTCAGCGCCGAGCGGGCACTCGCCGACGCAGGCACAACCGATTCAGGCACCACCGACGCGAGCACGCCCGCCGACGACGCGGCCGACGCCATCGCGACCACCGGCATACCGGACGCCCCCCGGGACGACCTGCTGGACCTGCTGCTGACCGGCTCCCCCGACGAGCTGTCGGCGCGCCGCCGCCGGCTGCGGACCGCCCTCTCGGAGTTCGACGCGGCGACCATCGCCACCACCCACCAGTTCTGCCAGCAGGTGCTGCGCAGCCTGGGCACGGCCGGCACCGCAGACGCCTCCGCCGTCCTGGTGGAGGACCTGGACGACCTGCTCGTCGAGGTCGTCGACGACCTCTACCTGCGCGCCTTCGCCCAGCGCGACGAGGCCCCGTTCTTCACCCGCGCCGACGCCCTGGCGCTGGCCCGCACGGTCGTCGACGACGTGCACGCCACCCCGGTCCCGACCGGCGCCCTGCCCGACTCCGAGCCGGGCCGCAGGGTCCGTTTCGCGCACGCCGTCCGGGCCGAGCTGGACGCCCGCAAGCAGCGCCTGCAGGTGATGCACTACAACGACCTGCTCACCCAGCTCGCCGACGCCCTCGCCGAGCCCGGCTCCCCGGCCAGGGCCCGGATGCGGCAGCGCTGGCAGGTGGTCCTGGTCGACGAGTTCCAGGACACCGACCCGGTGCAGTGGCAGGTGCTGGAGCGCGCGTTCGCCGGGCACGCTCGCGCGATGGTCCTCATCGGCGACCCGAAGCAGGCCATCTACGCCTTCCGCGGCGGTGACGTCGTCACCTACCTGTCCGCCGCCGACACCGCGACCGACCGACGGACGCTCCCGCGCAACTTCCGCTCCGACCCCGGGGTGGTCGACGCGCTCGGCACCCTGCTCGGGGGCGCCGAGCTGGGGGACGAGCAGATCGTCGTGCACCCGGTGCGCGCCAACCACACCGCCTCCCGCCTGCAGGGGGCCCCGCACGACGCCCCGGTGCGGCTGCGTCAGGTGCTGCTCACCGACCACCTGGGCAGGGACACCCGGATGCCCACGGTGCGGCCCTACATCGCCCGCGACCTGGCCCAGGACATCGCCGCCCTGCTCGCCTCGGACGCCACCTTCGAGGGCCGGCCGCTGCAGGCCCGGGACGTCGCGGTGCTGGCGCACCGGGCCAAGGATCTGCAGGAGGCGCAGCGGGCGCTGCAGGAGGTCGGCATCCCCGCGGTGAGCACCGGCGGGTCCTCGGTGCTGCAGAGCCGGGCCGCCGAGGACTGGCTGACGCTGCTGGAGGCGATGGTGGCCCCGCACCGCGCGGTGCTCACCCGCGCCGCCGCCCTCACCGACCTGGTCGGCCGCACCCCCGGGGAGCTCGCCCGTGGCGACCAACGCGCCGAGGACGAGCTGGACGACGCGCTCGGTCAGGTATGCCGTGACCTCGCTGCCGTCTACGCGCGGCAGGGGCTGGCGGCGGTGCTGGAGGTGCTGACCGCACGCGGCCTGCCGGGCCGGGTGCTGGCCCAGGTCGGCGGCGAGCGGATCCTCACCGACCTGCGGCACGTCGCCCAGCTGCTGCACGAGGTCGCCCGGCGGGACGAGCTGGGCCTGGTGGCGCTGCTGGACTGGCTCCGCTCGCAGATGGCGACCGACGGGCCGCAGTCGGCCGGGGCGCGGACCCGGCGGCTGGACAGCGACGCCGCCGCGGTGCAGCTGGCCACCATCCACGGCAGCAAGGGGCTGCAGTACCCCGTGGTCTACCTGCCCAGCCTCGCCGACCGCTGGGTCAGCGACGCGCCGAGGATCCCCCTGTTCCACGACGAGCCTCCGGAGCGGACCCGGTGCCTGGACGTGGGCGGTGAGCACCCCGCCAACCCCGGCTGGGCCGACTCGGTGCGGGCGCACAAGGAGGAGGACGCCGGGGAGTCGCTGCGGCTGCTCTACGTCGCGATGACCCGGGCCCAGTCCCAGGTGGTGACCTGGTGGGCGCCGGTCAACAACGCCACCAGCTCCGCGCTGCACCGCCTGCTCTTCGGTCGGGCACCGGGCGGAGGTGCCGTGCCCGCGTCGGTCCCGGTGCAACGCCGCGACGAGCTGGCCGGCGAGCTGCTGGGCCGGTGGGCGCAGGAGGGGGCCTTCAGCCTGGAACGTGCCGACCCGACCCCCGTCGTGCCCGCCACCCCTATCCCGGGCCCGGGCACGATGGGCCTGGGACGGTGGACCCGGAGCGTCGACGCCCAGTGGCGGCGCACGTCGTACACCGCGCTGTCCAGCCCCGCCGAGTCCGGCACGGACCGCGGCGCCGGGGTCGGCAGCGAGCCGGAGACCGGCCTGACGGCCCGGGAGGACGAGCCGGACGCGCCCGACCCGGTGACCGAGACCAGCCCGGCGCTGCCCGGGCTGGTCGCCCCGGTCGGCGGCGCGGTGCCCTCGCCGATGGCCGATCTGCCGGTCGGTGCCACCTTCGGGTCCCTGGTGCACGCCGTCCTGGAGGAGGCCGACCTGCAGGCACCGGACCTGCGCGCCGAGCTGCTGCGGCACATCACCGAGCAGCGGGTGTCCTGGCCGGTCGACCTCGACGAGGGCGGACACGAGCTGCTGGCCGACGCCCTGGTGGCGGTCTGCGACAGCCCGCTGGGGCCGCTGGCCGACGGGGCCACACTGCGCGGGATCGGGCGATCGGACCGGCTCTGCGAGCTGGACTTCGAGCTGCCGCTGGCCGGGGGCGACCTGCGACGTGGCCGGGGCGAGCAAGTGCCCGCCCCGCTGCTCGGGGACCTGGCCCCGCTGCTGCGCGCGCACCTGCCGGCCGGTGACCCGGTCCGCGGCTGGGCGGACGTGCTGGACGAGACCCCGGACCTGGCCGGGCAGCAGCTGCGCGGCTACCTCACCGGGTCCGTCGACGTGGTCCTGCGCACCGGCGGCCGCTACCTGGTGGTGGACTACAAGACGAACTGGCTCGGCCAGCCGGACCAGCCGCTGACCGCCGCGGACTACCTGCCGGAGCGGCTGCACGAGGCGATGGGCCACTCCTCCTACCCGTTGCAGGCCCTGCTCTACGCCGTGGTCGCGCACCGGTTCCTGCGCTGGCGACTGCCCGGCTACGACCCGGCCCGACACCTGGGCGGGGTGCTCTACCTCTACCTGCGGGGCATGTGCGGCCCCGACACCCCGGACGTCGACGGGCACCCGTGCGGGGTCTTCTCGTGGCGGCCCCCGGTGCGGTTGGTGACCGGCGTCTCGGACCTCCTCGACGGCCGCGGCCAGGGGGTGGACCGGTGAGCACCGCCCTGATGGAGCTCTTCGAGCCCGCCGGCGAGCACGACCGTCGGTTGGCGCTGGCCGCGACCGGTGCGCTCGGCGAGCTGAACCGTGCCGGGGTGCTGACGGCCGCCGACGTGCACGTCGCGCAGGCCCTGGCCCGGGCCGTCGGGGAGCGGGACCCCGATGTGGTGCTGGCCGCGGCGATGGCCACCCGCGCGGTGCGCTCCGGGTCGGTGGCCCTCGACCTGCGGGCCCTCTCCGACGCCGGGGCGCAGGCCCTGCCCGACCTGCCGTGGCCGGAGCCGGACAGCTGGGCGGACACGGTCGCCGGGAGCCGGCTGGTGGCCGAGGGCGCCCTGGTCCTGGAGCACGGGCTGCTCTACCTGCAGCGCTACCACCACCAGGAGAGCCAGGTGGTCGCAGACCTGCAGGCCCGGGCCGCCCTGCCGCCGCCCGACATCGCGGAGGACACCCTGGCCGCCGGGCTGGAGCGCATCTTCCCCGGCACCGGGTATGCCGAGCAGCGCGCCGCCGCGCAGGTCGCCGCCCGCTCCCGCACCAGCATCATCACCGGGGGGCCAGGCACCGGGAAAACCACCACCGTGGCCGGAGTGCTCACCCTGCTGGCCGAGCAGGCCGCGGCCGCCGGGCAGCGCCCGCTGCGCGTGGGGCTCGCCGCCCCGACCGGCAAGGCCGCGGCCCGGGTGAAGGACGCCCTCGACGGGGCGCTCGCGGAGATCCTGGACCGGACCCAGGACCCCCGGTCCCGGGAGGTCGTGGAACGCCTGCACGGGCTGGAGGCCCGCACCCTGCACCGGCTCTTGGGCTGGCAGCCGGGCAGCCGCAGCCGGTTCCGGCACCACCGGGGCAACCGGCTGCCGCACGACGTGGTGCTGGTGGATGAGGCGTCGATGGTCTCGCTGACCCAGATGGCACGCCTGCTGGAGGCGCTGCGCCCGCAGGCCCGGCTGATCCTGGTCGGCGACCCGGACCAGCTGTCCTCGGTGGACGCCGGAGCGGTGCTGGCCGACCTGGTGGCCGGTGCCGCCGCGGGCGAGCAGCCGGACGTCCCGGTGGTGGCGGTGGCCCGGCTGGAGACGGTGCACCGCTTCGGCGAGACCATCGGCGCGCTGGCCCTGGCCCTGCGCACCGGCGACGCGGACGCGGTGGTGGCGTCCCTGTCGGCGGCGCATCCGGAGGGCGCGGTGCAGTGGCTCGCCGACCCGGACCCGCAGGCATACCTGCGACCGCTGCTCACCCGGCGGGCCCGGGCGGTGCTGGCGGCCGCCCGGGGTGGCGACGCCGAGAGCGCCCTGACCGCGTTGGCCGGCCACCGGCTGCTGTGCGCGCACCGGGAGGGTGAGCGGGGTGTCCGCCACTGGAACCACCTCACCGAGACCTGGCTGGGTGAGGAGACCGGGCTGACCTTCTACGAGCCGATGTACCTCGGGCGGCCGCTGCTGGTGACCGCCAACGACTACGCCACCGGCGTGCTCAACGGGGACACCGGCGTGGTCGTGGCGTCCCGGACCAGCGAGGGCGTCCCGGTCCGGATGGCCGTCATCGACGGGGCCGGCGGCCGGCACCGGTTCGCGCCCGGCCGGCTCGGCGACGTGGAGACGATGCACGCGATGACCATCCACAAGGCGCAGGGCAGCCAGGCGGACGAGATCACCGTGCTGCTGCCCGAGCTGGACAGCCCGCTGCTCACCCGCGAGCTCTTCTACACCGCGGTCACCCGGGCCCGCCGGTCGGTGCGGGTGGTGGGCTCCGAGGAGGTGGTGCGGGCGGCCGTCGAACGCCGGGTGGTCCGGGCCAGCGGGCTGCGTCGCCGGCTCGCCACCGGCGCTGCGGCGGACACGGACACGGCGACGACGACCGGCACCAGCACGGAGTCCGGCCCCTGATGCGACCGTTCGAGAAGCTCGTCGACGAGGCCGAGCGGGCCGACGTGACCGGGTGGGGCTTCGGCTGGCTGAAGGGACGCGCCACCGAGGAACGACCCCCGTGGGGGTATGCCCGGCTGCTCGCCTCCCGGCTCGCCCGCGTCGACTCCGCGCTGGACCTGGACACCGGCGGTGGCGAGGTCGTCGCCGAGGCCCCGGCGCTGCCCCGCAGGATGATGGTGACGGAGGGATGGCCGCCGAACGCGGCCCGTGCCCGCGCGCTGCTCGGCCCCCGCGGGGTGCAGGTGCTGGAGGTCCGTCCCGGGGAGCCGCTGCCGGTGTCGGACGCGAGCGTGGACCTGGTCAGCGCCCGCCACCCGGTGGCCCCGGACTGGGTCCAGGCCCATCGGGTCCTCCGTCCCGGCGGCAGCTACCTGGCCCAGCACGTCGGCCCGGCCTCGGCCTTCGAGCTCATCGAGCAGTTCCTCGGGCCGCTGCCCGCGTCGACCCGTTCGGCACGGGACCCCGCCGCCGAGGCCGCGGCCGCCGAGCGGTCCGGGCTGGAGGTGGTCGACCTGCGCACCGCCCGGTGCCGGATGGAGTTCCACGACATCGGTGCCGTCGTCTGGATCCTGCGCAAGTGCGTCTGGTGGGTGCCGGACTTCTCGGTGGCGACCTATCTGCCTCAGCTGCGGCGTCTGGACGAGCGGATGCGCGCCGGTGACCCGGTCGTGGCCCACTCGACCCGGCACCTCGTCGATGCCGTCCGCCCCGGCGGTTAGCCGAGCTCCTCCAGCACGGCCGGCAGCACCTCGTGCATGTCGCCGATGACGGCATACCGCGCCTTGGTCACCATCGGCGCCTCCCCGTCGGTGTTGACCGCGATGATCGTCCTGGACGAGCTGCAGCCGGCCCAGTGCTGGATCGCGCCGCTGATCCCGCACGCCAGGTACAGGTCGGGGCTGATCCGGCTCCCGGTCTGGCCGACCTGCTCGTGGTGCGGGCGCCACCCCAGGCTGGTCACCACCCGGGAGACACCGACCGCGCCGCCGAGCCGCGCCGCGAGGGCCTCCACGTCGGCGAACCGGTCCGCGCCGCCGACCCCGCGGCCGACACCCACCACGACGTCGGCGCCGGTCAGCGCCGAGGTGTCCCCGCCCGCACGCTCCTCGACGCGCACGACCTGCGCGGCCAGGTCGGTCTCGCTCAGCTCCACCGCGACCTCGCCGACCCGGGCCGGGCCAGGGCTCGGTGACGGCTCCGGGGCGACGGCGTGCCCGGCGACCGAGGCGACCGCGAGGCCATCCTCGGCCCGTAGCGCGACCCTCTCCAGGACGGCGCCGCCGACGACCTGCCGCTCCACCTCGAGCGGCTCGTCCTGCACGACCGCGACGACGTTGCACGGCATCGGCACGCCGCGCACGGCAGCGACGTGGGCCAGCACCTCGTTGCCGCGGGCGGTCCCACCCGCCACGAGGTATGCCGCTCCTCCCGCCTCGGCGGCGGCGTCGACGACCCGCGCCCAGGCCCGGGCGGCATACCGCTCCAACCGCGGCTCGCCGGTGACGTGCACCGTCCGCACGCCCTGCTCGCGGCAGTGCGCGAGCACCGCCTCGGGCGGCGCACCGGCGCAGGGTAGGCCGACGAGCACGGCGTCGACGTCCTCCCCCGGCAGCGACCGGGCGAAGGTGAGGACTTCCTGGGACACCACCGACAGGCCCGCGCCCTCGTCGCCGAGGTCCTCCGGCTCCACCACGACCAGCACGCTCATCGCACGACTCCCAGCTCTCGCAGCACATCGACCAGCCGCGACGCGCCGGCCTTCCCCTCACCGAGCACCTCGACGTCGTTGGCCGGCGGCGGCAGCACCCGCAGCCCCAGCCGTCCGCTGCCCTGCGGGGCGCCGGAGGGCTCCAGCACCTCGACGCGCGCCTTCTTCGCCTTCATCCGTCCGCTGATGTTGGGGTAGCGCGGCTCGACCCCGCCCTCCCACACGGTGAGCACGGCCGGCAACGGGACCTCGAAGACCTCCGTCGGGCCGGACACGCTGGAGCGCACGTCCAGCCGGTCGCCGGAGACGGCGACCGCAGCGTTCTGCGCACCCGCCACGACAGGCCGGTCCAGCAGGTGCGCCAGCCGGATCCCGACCTGGTGGTCGCCGGTGTCCGCGGCGTCGTTGCCGACGAGCACCAGGTCGAACGGCCGCCCCTCGCCCTCTCGGGCCCGGACGACCTCGGCGATCGCGGCCGCGACGTCGGCCGGCCCGTAGTCGTCGGCGGAGGCGTCGATCCGGACCGCCTCGTCGGCCCCCACGGCGAGCGCGGCGCGCAGCTGCTCGACGCTGTCGTCGCCGCCGAGGGTGAGGACGGTGACCGAGCCGCCGGTGTCCGCGGCGACGGTGACCGCGATCTCGACGGCGCACTCCTCGTGGCTGCTCATGGTGTAGCCGGCGTAGCGCCCGTCGACACCCCCACCGTCGGCTGTCAGGACGACCTCACCGGTGCTGTCGGGCACCCGCTTCACGCAGACCAGGACGTCGGTCATCTCAGGCGCCTTCCTCGGCATACCGGCCCTTGACCCGCAGGTTCTCCGGGTCGAGCAGCGGGGTCGCGTCGACGCCGGCGACGGTCACCGGGTAGAGCTCCTCCATGTAGGACACGGTGAGCCCGGTGCCGACGACGGCCTGCTCCGGCGGCAGGAAGGCCATCAGCACGTGCTTGCCGAGGCTCGGCGCCGACGCCGCGGAGGTGACATAGGGGTGGTGCCCGTGGCCGTCGGTGAGCTGCTCGCCGTCGGGCCCGAGGACGGGTTCACCGCCGAGCATGTATCGCTTGACCCTGCTGGCCGAGGTGTGGTCGTCCACCGTCAGCGTGCACAGCACCGCCTTCGGTGGCTGCCCGGCCTGGGCCAGCACCGCCTCCTTGCCGATGAAGTCGGCGTCCTTTATCCTGGGCCGCTCCATGCCGGTCTCGGAGAGGGTGCGCTCGGCGTCCAGCTCGGCTCCGTAGGCGCGGTAGCCCTTCTCGATCCGCCCGGTGGCGGTGTAGACCCCGATGCCGACGGGGACGACCCCGTGCGGACGCCCCGCCTCGATGAGCCGCTCCCACAGCTGGGCGCCGGTCTCGATGGGCACGTAGAGCTCCCACCCGAACTCACCGACGTAGGAGATGCGCGACGCCAGCACCGACAGGTCGCCCACCTCGATGAGCCGGCAGGTGCCGAAGCGGAGGGTCTCCGGGGACAGGTCGTCGGGACGATCGACGAGCCCGGCGAGGACCTCCGAGGCGCGTGGGCCCCACACCCCGATCGTGGAGTATGCCGAGGTCAGGTCGACCAACGAGGCACCCTCGGGCAGGTGGTCGGCGAACCACTTCTTGTCCACCATGCCGTGGGCGCCCCCGGTGACGACCCGGAAGTGGTCGTGCCCGAGCCGCATCACCGTGAGGTCGGAGCGGAAGCCCCCGGTCTCGTCCAGCACGGGGGTGTAGACCACCCGCCCGATCGCCACGTCGGCCTGGGCCACGACGATCCGCTGGATCCCCTCCAGCGCGGCCGGGCCGAGGACGTCGAAGATCGCGAAGGCGGTGAGGTCGACGATGCCGCCGCGGGCCCGCATGGCCAGGTGCTCGGCGTTGATGATCGGGCTCCACCAGCGGGCGTCCCACTCGTGCTCGCGGGGCATCACGGCCTCGCCGAACTCCTCGAGCAGCGGCTCGTTGGAGGCATACCACTGCGGGCGCTCCCACCCGGCGGCCTCGTGGAACACGGCGCCGAGCTCGCGCTGGCTGGCGTGCATGGGCGAGAGCCGGATCGACCGGGAGCTGCTCCACTGCTCGGCGGGGTGCACGATGCCGTAGGTCTTGTTGAAGGCCTCGCCGGTGCGGGCGCGGATGTGCGCGCGGGTGCGCTGGTGGGGGTAGAAGCGGGCGATGTCGCTGTGCCCGAGGTCGATCTCCGGGTGCCCGTGGGTCATCCACTCGGCCACCGCCCGGCCGACGCCGGGGCCCTCCTTGATCCAGACCGCGGCGCACGACCACAGGCCGCCGACCTCGGGGGTCTCGCCCAGCACCGGTGCCCCGTCCGGGGTGAGCGAGAGCAGGCCGTTGATGGCATACCGGATCTCCGCGCGCTCGTCGCCGAGCAGCTCGGGCATCAGCTCGAGCGCCTGCTCCAGCTGCGGGTCGAAGTCGTCCTCGGTGAAGGGCATCTCGGTCGGGGAGAGCTTGGCCTGGGCGATCGAGGGGATCTCCTCCGGCTCGTGCAGGATCGCGCGGTGGGCGTAGGAGCCGACCTCCATGTCCGAGCCGTGCTGGCGCTCGTAGCAGAAGGTGTCCATGTCGCGGACGATCGGGACGCTGATCTCCCCGTCCGTCGCGGCGAGCGGGGCGCAGGGGCCGACCGAGATCATCTGGTGCACGGCCGGGGTCAGCGGGATGTGGGCACCGGCCATCCGGGCGAGCTTGGGGCTCCACACGCCGCAGGCGATCACCACCACCGGGGCCTCGATCGTCCCCCGGTCGGTCTCCACCGCGCGGATCCGGCCGCGCTCCACGCTCATCCCGGTGACCTCGACGTTGGGCACGGTCGCCAGCGCGCCGGTGGCCTGGGCCGCCTCCCGCATGAGGGTGCCGGCGCGCAGCGAGTCGACCACCCCTACCGAGGGGGTGTAGAAGCCGCCGACCACGACGTCGGGGTCCACGAAGGGCACCAGCTCCACGATCTCGGCGGGGGTGACCAGCCGGGACTCGATCCCCCAGGCCCGGGCCGAGGACATCCGGCGGCGCAGCTCCTCCATCCGCTCCTCGGTGCGCGCGACCTCGATGCCGCCGGACTCGGTGAAGACGCCCAGCTCGCGGTACTGGCGCACGGAGTCCAGCGTCAGGTCGGTGATCTCCCGGCTGTGGTCCACCGGGAAGATGAAGTTGGAGGCGTGCCCGGTGGAGCCGCCGGGGTTGGGCAGCGGTCCCTTGTCGATCTGGACGATGTCGGTCCAGCCCAGCCGGGCCAGGTGGTGGACCAGCGCGTTCCCGACGATGCCGGCCCCGATGACCAGCACGTCGCAACGATCCGGGAGGGCGGAGGTGCTCATCGACACAGACCCTTCGCAGTGCGTAATGCGCAACTAGGCGCATATGACGCAACTATCGTGCGTTGCTGCGGTCCGGCCTGTCAAGGGCTTGCGGCGGGACGGCCGGCACCGGAGACCGACGACGTGCCGTGCCAGCCCAACCGGGCGGAGACGTCCTCGGCGGCCCGCAGCAGCAGCGGCACCAGCTCCCCCACCCGCGCCGGCCCGATCCGGAACGTCGGACCGGAGACGCTGATCGACGCGCAGAGCTCCCCGTGCGCATTGCGCACCGGCGCGGCGAGGGCGGTGAGGCCCACGTCCAGCTCGTCCCGGACGAGCGCATACCCCTGCGCCCGGGCCCGGAGCACCAGCTCCTCCAGCGTCGCGGGGTCGGTGACGGTGTGCTCGGTGTAGCCGGCCGGGGCGGAACCCCACGCCCCGAGCCGCACCGACGGCGGCAGCTCGCTGACCAGGATCCGACCGTTGGCGGTCGCGTGCAGCGGGACGTGCTGGCCTACCCAGTTGTACGCGGTGATGGTGGAGGACCCGATCACCTGGTCCACGTACAGCGCGGACCGGTCGGCCAGCACCGCGACGTTCACCGTCTCGTTGGTCCGCGCCGCCAGCACCCGGCATACCGGACGCGCCTCCTGCACCAGGTCCAGCCGTGCGTTCGCCGCGCCCGCCAGCCGCAGCACCCCCGGTCCCAGCCGCACCCGCCCGCGCACCTCCGGCTGCTGCACCATCTCGTGCTCGGCCAGGGCCGCGACCAGCCGGCTCGCGGTCGACCTGTGCACGCCCAGCGCGGACGCCAGCTCGCTCACACCGAGCTCCCCGTCCCGGGCCAGCAGCCCCAGGATCGTCAACGCCCGGTGCACCGACTGCACGACCCCTGAACCCTCCGCCCGCTCGGTGCGCATGAGGCAACACTACGGCGCGCTGTTGCGTATGGCGATGACCGTTGCACCCTCCGCGTCACCTGCGGTAGCGTCGAGGGCACGCTGGACCACAGCCCACCGCTCCGGTCGGACCGCACAGGCCGACCCCGCACCGCAAGGAGGGCGCCGATGACTCTCGAGCCGAGCACCGCGACCCACCCGGACAACGCCGAGCACGCCGCCTCCCAGGCGGCCTCACCGCCGAGCACGCAGCACAACCACCCGAGCGTGGAGCAGGGCCGGACCGTCCCGGTCAACCTGCGACAGACCGGCCCGACCCCGGTCGAGCTGCTGATCTCGACGCGGATCCGCAAGTCGCCCTACTGGCACCTGTCGGTGGCCGCCGGGGTCTGGCGCGCCGAGGTCTACAACCGCGTCTACCACCCGCGCGGCTACCTCTCGATGGACGAGGGCGGGCCGCTCGCCGAGCACGAGTCCGTGGTGAACGACGTGACCATGTGGAACGTCGCGGTGGAGCGGCAGATCCAGGTCGTCGGCCCGGACGCCGAGGCCTTCGTCAACTACGTCATCACCCGGCAGGCCACCAAGATCTCCCCGATGCACGCGCGCTACGTCATCCTCTGCAACGAGGCCGGCGGCATCCTCAACGACCCGGTGCTGCTCCGGCTGTCCGAGGACGAGTTCTGGTTCAGCGTGTCCGACTCGGACCTGATGCTGTGGCTGCAGGGGGTGAACGTCGGCAAGGGGTACGACGTACGCATCCAGGAGATCGACGTCTGCCCGGTGCAGATCCAGGGGCCACGCTCGGAGGCGCTGATGCGGGACCTCATCGGCCCCGCGGTCTCCGACATCCCGAACTACGGCCTCGCCCGCGCCGAGGTGGCCGGGCTGCCGGTGATCGTCTCGCAGACCGGTTTCACCGGGGAGAAGGGCTACGAGATCTACCTCTTCGACGCCACCCTGCACGCCGAGGAGATGTGGAACGCGGTGCTGGAGGCCGGCGCCGCCCACCACCTGCGGGTCATCGCCCCCGCCCACCCACGGCGCGTCCAGGCCGGCATCCTGTCCTGGGGCCAGGACATGGACGCCGAGACCTCACCGCTGCAGACCAACCTGGCCTACCAGGTGCCGCGGATGAAGGAGCAGGACTACATCGGCAAGGCGGCGCTGGAGGCCCAGCGCGCCCAGCTCGAGGCCGGCACCCCGCCGTTCAGCCAGATGCTGGTCGGGATGACGCTCGGCGGACGGCCGATCACCGACTACGCCCCCGACTTCTGGCTGGTCGGCATGGTCGGGCAGGACGACCCGGTCGGCTATCTCACCTCGCCGTGGTACTCCCCCGAGCTCGGCACCAACATCGCCCTGGGTTACGTCCCGGTGGGGCTGAGCCAGCCCGGGACCCAGCTGCGGGTGTGGCTGCCCGACGAGTATGCCGACACCCCCGGGGAGCCGGTCGACGCGGTGGTCGTGCAGGTGCCCTTCCGCCCCTCGGTCAACCCGAACACCCGGGAGCTGCTCAAGGACGAGGGCAAGCAGTTCCTCTGAGGGGCCCGCTCAGCCGTGCCAGCCGAGCCGGGCCGACACGTCGGTCGCGGCGGTGCGCAGCGGGGCCAGCAGCTCCCGTTCCCGCTCCGGGTCCATCCGGAACGAGGGACCGGACAGGCTGATCGAGGCGATCAGCTCGCCGTGCGCGTTGTGGACCGGGGCCGCCATGGCGGTGAGCCCGATGTCGAGCTCGTCGCGCACCACCGCGTAGCCCCGCTCCTTGGCGAGCGTCACCAGCCGCTCCAGCTCCGCGGGCCGGGTCACCGTGTGCGGGGTGAAGGCGGTCAGCTCACCCCAGGCCTCCGGACGCTCGGCCGGGGCGAGGCCACCGAGCAGCACCCGGCCGTTGGAGGTGGCGTGCAGCGGGATGTGCTGACCCACCCAGTTGTAGGAGGTGATCGTCGAGGGGCCCAGCGCCTGGTCGACGTAGAGCGCGGTGTGCCCGGCCATCACCGCCACGTTCACGGTCTCACCGGTCTGCTCGGCCAGCACCCGGCATACCGGACGCGCCTCCTGGACCAGGTCGAGCCGGGCGGTGGTCGCCCCGGCTAGCCGCAGGATCCCGGCCCCCAGCCGCAGCGGGCCCCGGGCCTCCGTCTGCTCGACCAGGTCGTGGGCGGCGAGGGCGGCGACCGTCCGGCTGACGGTGCTCTTGTGGACCCCGAGCTCGTCGGCGATCTCCCCCAGGCCGGCGTCTCCGGTACGGGCCAGGATCTCGAGGATGGTCAGGGCGCGGTCCACGGACTGCACCGGGGACCGGTCGCCGGCGTCGGTCTCCTCATCGGCCATGAGGCGATGCTAGGGGCCGGTGGCCCGGGCCCCACGGCCGGGGTGGAGAGGCTCGAGCGCATCCAGCTGCTGCCGGCGCCAGGCCTCGACCCGCTCCACCTGGTTGAAGGTGTAGAGGTGCAGGCCACAGATCCCGAGGCCCTCGTCCGCCGCCAGGGCCGCGACCCTGCGCACGAAACCGGTGCTGGAGAAGCCGGGCAGGGCGATCCGGGCGAGCACCCCGCGCTGCTTGCGCAGGAACCGGACCGAGTCGCCGACCCCGATCGTGGTCGCCATCCGGAGCAGCCGGGCGGGGTCGACCGGGCCGGGCACGCCGACGTGCACGGGCAGGGTCACGCCGCGCTCGCGCACCCACCGCAGCCAGGCGGCCAGCGCCGCGTCGTCGAAGGTCATGTTGGAGACGAGCGAGGTGGCGTGCCGGCGCTTGTCCCACATGGACTGCACCAGGACCTCGTCCGGGATACCGGGGTGGGACTCCGGGTAGCCGGTGATGCCGACGTGCTCGAAGGGCCGGCCCAGTTCGTCGAGGGCGAGCAGCAGCTCGAGGGCACCGTCGAAGGTCTCGGCGGTGCCGGCCGCGTCCCCGCCCGGGACGAAGACCTCGGTGACACCCAGGCCCTGCAGCCGCGAGACCAGCTCGGGCAGCGCGTCGCGGGTGACCATCCGGGCCGCCAGGTGCGGCACCACCCGGTAGCGCGGGGCCAGTCGCTCGACCACCGCCAGCGTGGCGTCCAGCCCGGTGGTCGGCGACGCGGTGACGGTGACGGTGCGGCCGGCCGGCACGTGCTCGTGCACCTGGTCGACGATGCCGGCCGACGGGAAGACCTCCAGGCGGGCGCCCCGGAGCAACGGCGCCAACGCCCGGGGGGCACGCCTGTTGCTCATGGCGCAATCATACTCGCCCTGCGCACCATCCGCACCCCCTCCCCGCCGAGCGTCGCCCGTGGTTGCCCTGCACCCCACCGAGCGTCGCCCGTGGTTGCCCGCCCGCGTGCTGCCCGGATGCCGACCCGGCCCTCGAGCCGGCCGGGTGTCCCCTCCCGGCCGGCCCGAAGGGCCTCCACCCGCGTGTCCCTGAGCGGGGAGGCCCCTGAGCCGTGGCGGCCTGGTCCTCATCCGAGCCGCACGACCGTCCTCGACAGGGCGGTCAGGACGTGGACGGACCGGAGCGGGGGCGCCGGGGATGGGGCTCCTGCTCCGATGACCCGCCGACGAGATGACACGGGCGAGAACGTGGCAACAACCCTAGGGCGGCCACACCCCGCGTGCAGGGGCCAAAAGTCCTGGATGCGGGGTGACCTTGGTCCCGTCCCGCGGCGGTATGCCGGGCCGGCCGGGTCTCTTGACCCGGCCGGCCCGTGGGGCCTCGACCCGCGCGTCGATGCGCGGGGAGCGCCCTCGAGCCGTGGCGGTGTGGTGTCCCTGCCAGCACCGCACGGCTGGTCGGTGGTGTCGGCGCCCTCAGCTCGACTCGTACGGGTAGCCGCGGGAGACGAAGGCCTCACGCACCGCGTCCCGGCCGGCATCGACCGACTTCGCGAAGATGACGCGGCCGCCCTGGCCGTCGATGTGCACCGTCTTGCCGTCGCGGTGGATGCCGACGATGTCGGCCCGCGGGACGGTCCGGCGGTCCTCGCCGTGCACGACGACGACCGCGTCGTCGTGCACCTCCAGCCCGTACTCATCAGCGATGACGACCATCGCGGCCACCAGGCCGAGCAGCAGCCCCACCAGGGGACGGACCACCAGCAGCCACCCCTGGTCCAGGCCCCCGACCCAGTCGAGCGCGCCGCCGAACGGCACGAACGGGACCTCGGCGAGCCACCGTGCCAACCATGGCGACGCCGCGAAGAGCGCCAGCCCGCCCCCGCCGAGCAGCGCGTAGGTCCACGCCTTGTCGGCGCCCGTCAGACCCAGGGAGGAGTGCATACCACCACGCTAGGGCGGTCGCCGGTGGGGCACATCCGACGAAGGTCGAGGCCTTCGCCGACTTTGGTCTGGGCCCGCGTGCGGTCTGGCCGGCAGAACCCCGTCCACCGCGGTGGAGGGTGTGGGGCCGGCCGGGCGTCCCTTCCCGGCCGGCCCCGGGGGCCTGCGACCCGCGTCCCTGCGCGGGGAGGCCCCTCGAGCCGTGACGGTGTGGTGTCCCTGCCAGCACCGCCCGACTGGTCCTCAAGCGGCGGCCAACCCCTGTGCGGGGGTGACCCGTGCCGCGCGGCGGGCCGGCAGCACGCTGGCCAGCACCCCGGCCAGCAGCGCCACGCCGACGATGATCCCGACCCGGCCCCAGGGCACCGCCAGCGACAGCGGGGTGCCTTCCGGGAGGATCGTCTGGATGCCCAGCGCGGCATACCCGATCCCGAGCGCGAGGCCCAGGCCGGCGCTGACCAGGGCCAGCAGCACGCCCTCGGTCAGCAGCATTCCGCGCATCTGGCCACGGGTGAGCCCGAGGCCGCGCAGCAGGGCGTGCTCGCGGTGCCGCTCGATCACTGACAGCGACAGCGTGTTGGCGATCCCGACCACCGCGATCAGCACCGCGACCCCGAGCAGGGCGGTGGCGATGAGCACCATCACGTCCAGGATCTGGGTGATCAGCGCACGCTCCGCCGCGGCGCCCTGGACGGTCATCCCGGCGTCCGCGGTGAGGTCGTTGATGGTGGTCATGGTGGCCCCCACGTCGGCGTCGTCGTCCAGCCGGATGAGGACCGCGCCGGGCTGCAGGTTGTCCCCGCCCCCGGACAGCGACTCCAGGTCCTCCGGCTGCAGCGCCATCCCGGCACCGCCCAGGCCGAGCTCGATGACCGTGAGGTCCTGGCTCCCTCCGGGTCCGGTGACAGTGAGGGTGTCGCCCGCCTCGACGCCCTGGACGGCTCGGTCGAAGGAGCCCAGCCCGACGGTGCCCGGGGCCAGGGCGGCCACCAGGTCCTCGCTGCGCAGCACCTGCTCCGCGGTGGCCGGGTCCAGCGCGGCGGCCGGGCCGGGGCCCCTGTCACCGACCTCGAGGTATGCCGTGTCCACCACCTGCGCGGCGCGGACCCCGTCCACCCCGGCCAGCCGGTCGACCAGGGCGACGTCGACGGCCGTGGGCCGCGGCGTGTCATCGTCCAACCCGGGCTCGGTCTGGGCCACCAGGTCGATGGCGTAGGCCTGGTCGATCTCGCCCAGGGCGGTGCGCTCGCCCGAGGCGGCACCCACCGAGGTCATCGTGATCAGGGTGACGCCGACCAGGAGCGCGGCGCTGGTCGCGGCCGCCCGGCCCGGGTTGCGCACCGCACCGGCGACCGCGAGCCGTCCCGGCACCCCGGCCGGTCGGGCGGCGAGGCCCAGCAGGCGCACCAGGGCAGGCACCACGACCACCGCGGCCAGCAGCACACCGACGAAGGAGACCAGCCCGCCGGCGACGCCGAGCAGCACCTGCCGCTGGGCGGCACCGAGCACCATGAGGCCGGTGCCCCCGGCGACCAGCAGCACCGCGAGCAGGACCCGCACCGGGTTCACCCGCGAGGACGCGGCCGGCTCGCCGCTCGGGCGCAGCGCCGCCAGCGGCGACACCCGGGTGGCCCGGGCCGCCGGCCACCAGGACGCGAGCATGGTGATCGCCACGCCCACCACGACCGGGACCACCAGGCTGAGCCAGCCGACCTCGAGGCCGGTGCCCAGCGGTATACCGATGTCGGCGTTGCGGCCCAGGGTCAGCAGCAGCTGCGCGAGCCCGACCCCGCCGACGACACCGACCACGGAGGCCAGCGTTCCGAGCACCACCGCCTCGATGAGGACCGAGCGCCGCACCTGCGCCCGGGTGGCCCCGACGCAGCGCAGCAGCGCCAGCTCCCCGGTCCGCTGGGCCAGCGTGATGGTGAAGGTGTTGGCGATGACGATCGCGGCGGTGGCCAGCGCCACCGCGCCGAAACCGAGCAGGATCGAGCCGAGCACCAGGGTCTGTCCGGTCAGCGCCGCGACCCGGTCGGCGGCGGCCTCCGGCCCGGTCTGCAGGACGGTGCCCGGCAGCACCTGGGCCAGGGCGTCGCGCACCTCGTCCACGGTCGCCGAACCGGCCACCGTCACCTGGGCGGACTCGTAGGAGAGCAGCGGGTCCAGCTCGCGCAGCGTGGCGTCGGTGGCCAGGAACCCCTCGTTGTAGCTGAGCGAGTGCACGTCTCCGGGGTCGACGACCCCCACCACGGTCAACCCGAGCCGGTCACCGGGGCTGCCCTCGGCGGTGCGCGTGGTGAGCGTGAGCTCGTCCCCGACGGACACCTCCCCGGCCAGGGCCTGGTTGACCGTGGCCTCGCCGTCGGCCGCCGGCATCCGACCCTCCAGCAAGGTCATCCCCCCGGCCGGCACGGAGGTGCCCACCAGGAAGCTGTTGCCCCGGTCGACACCCACCGTCGTATCCGCGACGACCTCGTCCACGCCGTCCACCGCGGCGACGCGGTCCACGTCCTCGGCGCCCAGCCAGGTGCTGTCCTCCCCGGTCACGACCAGGTCGGCGTCGCGCAGGCCCCCGGCGACCGCCTCCTCGAGCCCGGTCTGGGCGGTGGAGACGACCACCAGGCTGGTGGTCAGGAAGCCGACCCCGATGAGGATCGCCACCGCGGCCGAGACCAGCCGGCGACCGCGCGAGGCAAGGCCGGCGGTCATCCACCCGGCCGCCATCAGGCGACCTTCCCGACGTCCCGGATGCCGGCCAGCACGGCGTCGGCGTCCGGGTCGATGATCTCGCCGGCGATCCGGCCGTCGGCGAGCAGCAGCACCCGGTCGGCGACCGCTGCGGCGCTCGGGTCGTGGGTGACCATGACCACCGTCTGCTTCCACTCGTCGACCGAGCGCCGCAGCAGGGCGAGCACCTCGGCACCGGTGGTGCTGTCCAGGGCGCCGGTCGGCTCGTCGGCGAAGATGACCTCCGGGCGGGTCACCAGGGCGCGGGCCAGGGCGACCCGCTGCTGCTGTCCGCCGGAGAGCTCACCGGGCCGGTGGTCCAGCCGCCCGCCCAGGCCGAGGGCCTCGATGACCGTCTGCTCCCAGCCCGCGTCGGCCGTGCGTCCGGCCAGGTCGAGCGGGAGCCGGATGTTCTGCCGGGCGGTGAGCGTGGGCAGCAGGTTGAACGCCTGGAAGACGAACCCGACCGACTGCCGGCGCAGCCGGGTCAGCTGGGCGTCGGACAGCGAGGTCAGCTCGTGCTCACCCAGGTAGGTGCGGCCCCCGGTCGGGGTGTCCAGGCCGGCGAGCAGGTGCATCAGGGTCGACTTTCCCGAGCCGCTCGGCCCCATGATCGCGGTGAACCTGCCCGCCTCGATGCCCACGGACACCCCGTCCAGGGCGGTCACGACGGTCTCCCCGCGGCCGTAGGTCTTGGTCAGGTCGAGGGCGCTGGCGGCGAGCGCGTTCCCCTGTCGCGGTGCGGTCTGCGTCGGTGCTGTCTTCGTCATGCTCCTGACGGTATGAACCCCAGGTCGCCGCCCACATCCACCGGTGGGCCCACGTGCTCCGACCACCGTCCACCCCAGGTATGAGGTCGCTCACGACAGGCATACTGGTCACCCCCTTCGGGGGCCGAGTCGCCGAGGAGCACCTATGGAGCAGCAGACCAGGTCCGTCCTGGACGTGACCTCACCCCGGTTCGCCGTCGCGAGCCTCCTCGGCGCGGCGGCCGCCGCACTGCCGGACCCGCATGCCGGTCCCGCGAGCAGGTACCTCTCCCGGGTGGCTGGAGCGGCCTTCGCCGGCTTCTGGGGCGCGGCGATCGTGCGCCGCACCGGCCCGCTCCTCGTACCGGGAGAGTGGGCAGGTGCCACCGGGCTCGCGTTGCTCACCGCCGCCGCGGCCCCGCTCAACGAGAAGCTGGACGCCCGGATGGTGGCGGCCCTGGACCGGCGCAGGGTGCCACAGCCACGCGTCTGGTTGGCTCTGCTCACGGCGGGTGGCGCCGCCCTCGGGGTCTGGGCCGAGCGACGAGACGCAGCGGCGAGTGCCGACGGCGCCGGGCTCACCGACGCCGAGCCCCCGGCGGTGCCACTCACGCCCGAGCAGCACGAGCTCCTGCGACGGATGCTGGCCGCCCGGTCGCTGCCCGGCTCGGACGTGCTGCTCTCCCAGCTTCACGGAGCACGATCGACACCCTGGGAAACACAGCCCGTGCCCGACCTCCCCCTGGTGGTCCCGGGGTCGAGCCCGCGGGTGGTGCCGCACCGCCAGCAGTGGCCGGTGCGGGCCCGGTGGACCGTCGGGAACGGCCAGGAGGTCGAGGCGTCCGTCTGGATCGACGAGGGCCACCTCACCCATCTGAGCGTGCTGCCGCTGATCGAGGACGCCGACCCGGTCGAGCAGACGGTGCTGATGGACGGGTCCTTCGACGGGTGGCCCGACCCTGACCGGCCTACCATGGTCGCGGAGACCGACGAGGGTCTGCGTCCGGCCTGAGTCCTACTCGGGGCGTCCGACCAGCCCGGTCTCGTAGGCGGTGATGACCATCTGCACCCGGTCCCGCAGCGAGAGCTTGTGCAGGACCCGGCCGATGTGGGTCTTCACCGTGGCCTCGGCCAGGAACAGCTCGGCGGCGATCTCGCTGTTGGTCAGCCCGCGCCCCACCGTCTCGAGCACCTCACGCTCCCGTTCGGTGAGCGGCTCCAGCCGGCTGGTGGCGGCCCGTCGTCGCGCGGCGGCCTGCCCGGCGGAGTCGGCCTCCGGAAGGTCGGGCACGAAACGTTCCAGCAGCCGCCGGGTGGTCGAGGGCGCCATCGCCGCGTCACCGGCGTGCACGGCGCGGATCGCGGAGAGCAGCTCGGCCGGGCCGGCGTCCTTGAGCAGGAAACCGGCGGCGCCGGCCTTGAGGGCGGCGAAGACGTACTCGTCCAGGTCGAAGGTGGTCAGCACCAGCACCTTGGCGTCCTGGCTGGGTGAGCCCTCGGCGAGCAGCCGTCGGGTGGTCTCCACCCCGTCTAGCCGCGGCATCCGGATGTCCATCAGCACCACGTCGGGACGGGTGGCCTCGACGGCGTCCAGGGCGGCGAGGCCGTCGGCCGCCTCCCCGACGACGGTCATGTCCGGCTGCGCGTCCAGCACCATCCGGAACCCGGCCCTGACCAGCTCCTGGTCGTCGACGAGGAAGAGCCTGATCGGGCCGGTGGTCTCGCTCACTGCTGTTCTCCCGTGGTCCTGGTGCCGGTCGCCGTGCGGTCGACCGGGCTGCTGCTGTCGTGGCCCGTGCCCTGCCCGGACACCGGGATGGTGGCGACGACCTCCCAGCCCCCCGTGCGGCGCGGCCCGGTATGCACGCTACCGCCGAGCACCTCGACCCGTTCCGCCATACCGATGATCCCGTGGCCGGCGTCGTCGTCGGTGGCGCTGGCCGCGCCCAGCCCGTCGTCGGTGACCCGCACCAGCAGCACCGCGGGGGTGCGCAGCAGGTCGACGTCGACGCTGGCCGACGGGCCGGCGTGCTTCATCGCGTTGGTCAGCGACTCCTGCACCACCCGGTAGGCGGCCAGGTCCACCGCCTGGGGCAGGTCGTCCACGGTGCCGCGCACGTGCGCCTCGACGGGCACCCCCGAGTCCCGGACCCGTTGCACCAGGTCGTCCAGGTGGGCGATCCCCTGCAGCGGGGAGTAGTCGGCCCCGCTGCCGGGCTCGCGCAGCACCCCGACCAGGGTGCGGGTGTCGGCCAGCGAGGTGCGGGCGGTCTCGGCGAGCGTCGAGAGGGTGGCGGCAGCGCGCTCCAGCGCCGCCCGGTCCGCAGCCATCCCCGGCTCCCGCTCCAGCGCCTGGCGGGCGGCGTACAACCCGCCGTCGGCCTGGACCACCACCACGGCGAGGGAGTGCGCGACCACGTCGTGCATCTCGCGGGCGATGCTGGCGCGCTCGTCCTGGGCGGCCAGCCGGGTGCGCTGGGCCTGGTCCCGGGCCAGGGCCCGGTTCTGCTCGGTGAGCCGCGCGATCACCGCGGTGCGGCGGCGGACCACGTCACCGAGGACCCAGGACACCCCGACGAAGACCGCCATGAAGGCGAACTGGAAGACGACCAGGGTGAAGTACTGGGCGGGGTCGTAGGGGATCCTCGACCAGGCCAGGGCCGCCACCACCGCACCGATGATCCCCATCCCGAGGACCACCTGGGAGTGGCGGCGGCTGCCGAAGGCGGCGGCGCTGTAGACCACGATCGGGACCGTGATGTTCGAGGCCAGCGGCCCGGTGTTCAGGAACACCTGGAGCAGGCAGGCCGCGGCGACCGCGAGCGCCACCGGGAGCGGGTGCGAGCGGCGCCACAGCAGCGGCACCACCTGCAGGACGCCGAGCACGAAGGGCTCCGCACCGTTGGGGCCGCTGGAGCCCAGCACCCAGAGCAGCAGCACGACCACCAGCGTCACGTCGACGAGCCGGGTCCGGCCCCCGAGCACGCGCCAGGCGGACCCCACCGAGTCGCGGACCGCCTGCATCGTCTCCTTCACGCCCACGAGCGTAGGCGAGAGCCACCCGACCCCGCGTCATACCAGGGTGGCGTCCTGGTGCGACCGGGGTCGCAGCCTCAGACCTCCAGGGCGCGGACCACCGGCGTGCCGACCCGGTAGGGGATGTGCAGCCAGCTGGGGGCGTCGACCACGGCCAGGTCGGCCGGGCCGCCGACGCGCACCCGCCCCAGGTCCGGACGGCGCAGGGCCCGGGCCCCGCCGACGGTGGCCGCGCGCAGCGCCTGCGCCGGGGTCATCCCCATCTCCCGCACCGCGAGCGCGATCATCAGCGGCATCGAGGAGGAGTAGCAGGTGCCCGGGTTGCAGTCGGTCGCGAGCGCCAGCGAGACCCCCGCCTCGAGCAGGCCCCGCGCGTCCGGATAGGGCTGCCGGGTGGAGAACTCGACACCGGGCAGCAGGGTGGCGACGGTGTCGCTGCCGGCCAGCGCGTCCACGTCGTCCTCCGACAGGTAGGTGCAGTGGTCGACGCTGGCCGCGCCCAGCTCCACCGCCAGCCGCACCCCGGGACCGTGGCCGAGCTGGTTGCCGTGCACCCGCAGCTCCAGTCCGGCGGCGCGCCCGGCCTCCAGCACCCGGCGTGACTCCTGCTCGTCGAAGGCGTGCGGGCTGGCCGGCTCGCAGAAGACGTCGACCCAGCGGGCGTACGGGGCGCAGGCGGTGAGCATCTCCCCGCAGACCAGGTCCAGGTAGGCCTCCCGCCCGGGGGAGCCCGGGCCCGCCTCCCCGCGCATCCCCGGCGGCACCACGTGGGCGCCCAGGAAGGTGGTCTCGGGGGTGACCTCGCGGGCCAGACGCAGCGCGCGCACCTCGTGCTCGACGTCGAGGCCGTAGCCGCTCTTGATCTCCACGGTGGTGGTGCCCTGGGCGCGCATCTCGGAGACCCGGTGCTGGAGCAGGGCCCGCAGCTCGCTATCGGAGGCGCCGCGGGTCGCCTCCATGGTCAGCGCGATGCCTCCGCCGTCGTAGGCCTGGCCGGTCATCCGGGCGGCGAACTCGGCCGACCGGTCGCCGGCGAAGACGAGGTGGGCGTGGCTGTCGACGAAACCGGGGATCACGGCCTTGCCGCCCAGGTCGACGGCCCAGTCGGCCTGCGGCGCATCGGCCGCCGGGCCGACCCACTCGACGACCGGCGTGGTGTCCTCGCCGCCCCCGCCGATGACCACGGCCGCGTCGGTGAGGACACCCAGGCCCTCGGCGAGCGACGCGTCGGCGCCCCCGCGGCGGTCCTCGACGGTGTCGTCGCAGGTGACCAGCTCGCTGATGCCGGTGATGAGCATGCTCATGATCGCGTGTCCTCTCGCTCGTCCCGCGGCGGCTGCTGCCACAGCGGGGTGATGGCCTCGTGCAGCAGGGCCCCGACGTCGCCGAGCCGGTGCCGCCCACCGGCGACCACCGTCTCACCGTCGACGACGACGGTGTCCACGTCCGCCGCGGTGGCGCTCAGCAGCAGCTGGGCGGGGTCGCTCCCGGCGGTGCGCACGGTGTCGGTGCGGACGGCGACGAGGTCGGCGCGGGCGCCGACCTGGATCCGGCCGGCGTCGGGCCAGCCGATGCTCTCGTGCGCGGTGGCGGCGGCCAGCAGCGCGTCCGGGCTGAGACGTCCACGCTCCAGGGTGGCGAGCCGTTCGTGCATCTCGAGGGCGCGGGCCTCCTCCAGCAGGTCCACGACGGCGTGCTGGTCCGAGCCGAGGGACAGCCGGGCGCCGGCGTCGCGCAGGGCCCGGGCGGGGCCGATGCCGTCGGCGAGGTCCCGTTCGGTGGTGGGGCAGAAGCAGGCCCAGGTGTGGTGGGCGCCGAGCAGGGCGATGTCGTCGTCGGTGAGGTGGGTGGCGTGCACCGCGGTGAGGTCGGGGCCGAGCACCCCCTCGGCCTCGAGCAGCCCGGTCGGGGTGAGCCCGTGGTGGTCCAGGCACGCCTGGTTCTCGGCGGGCTGCTCGGACAGGTGCAGGTGCAGGGGTCGACCCGTGCGGCGGGCCCAGGCGGCGACCGGGCGCAGCTGGTCGCGGGGCACCGCGCGCACCGAGTGGATCGCGGCGCCGACCCGCAGGTGGGCGGGGCCGCCGTCGGTGTGGTCGCGCAGGTCGTCGACCCGCAGCGACCAGGTGGAGGCGTCCCCGTCGCCGAAGCGCAGCTGGGTCCCCTCCAGCGGGGTGTGCCCGGCCGCGGTCAGGCCACCGACCAGGTAGCAGGTGTCGAGCAGGGTGAGCCGGACCCCGGCGTCGGCCGCCGCCCGGACGAGGGCCCGCCCCATGGCGTTGGGGTCCATGTAGCGCCGTCCGCCCGGGCCATGGTGCAGGTAGTGGAACTCCCCCACCGCGGTGATCCCGGCCAGCGCCATCTCGGCGTAGGTGGCCCGGGCCAGCGCCAGGTAGCTGTCCGGCTCGAGGTGGGCGGCGACGGCATACATCCGCTCCCGCCAGGTCCAGAAGGTGCCGCCGTCGTCGTGGGTGCGCCCGCGCAGCGCCCGGTGGAAGGCGTGGCTGTGGGCGTTCGCGAGGCCGGGGAAGACGACCCCGGGCAGTCGGGTGTCCCCGTCCTGTGCCGGGGCGCCCGGGATGACCTCGGTGAAGCGGCCACCCGCGATGGTGATGCGCACGTCGCGGGCGAGTCCGTCCGGGAGGTGGGCGTGGCCGGCGTGCAGGGTGGTGCTGCCGGTGGCGCCGGTGGTGGTCACGGCACGGGGACCGGGTTGGCGGGGCCGGTGAGGTCGGCGACGCAGGCCGCGAGCGCGGCGACGCCGGCGTGGCAGTCGTCGGCCTCGGCGTGCTCGGCCGGGCTGTGCGAGACCCCGGTGGGGTTGCGCACGAAGAGCATCGCGGAGGGTATGCCCGCCCCCGCCAGGATGCCGGCGTCGTGCCCGGCCCCGGTCCCGAGCACCGGCACGCTCACCTTCGCCGGCGCTGAGTCCCGACCGGGCGCGCGTTGTGCACCCACCGGGCGCGCGTTCTGCTCCGACCGGGCGAGCGTTGTGTCCCGACCGGGCGCGCGTTGTGCACCCACCGGGCGCGCGTTCTGCTCCGACCGGGCGAGCGTTGTGTCGCCACCGGCGGACAGGACGCGGACCAGGCGGTCACTCAGCTCGCCGTGGAATCGGGTGGTCGGGGTCCACGACTCCTGGGTGACGGTGGCCCCCGCCCCGGCAGACCGGTCGGTCAGCTCCTCGACCATCACCCGCACCTGCCCCTCGTCGGCGCCGCGCGCATCGAGCCAACCGGTGACGTGCGACGGTATGGCGTTCACCCCGCCGGGTGTGACCCGCACCTTGCCGACGGTCGCCACGCAGCCACGGTCGCCGGCGACCTGACGTGCCGCCAGCACCAGCTCGGCATACCCCAGCATGGCGTCGCGACGGTCGGCCAGCGCAGTAGTGCCGGCGTGGTTGGCTTCGCCGGGGAAGTCGAACCGCCAGCGGCCGTGCGGCCAGATGTCGCTGGCCACCGCGACCGGGACGTCGAGGTCGACCAGCGCACGGCCCTGCTCGACGTGCAGCTCGACGAAGCACCCCACCCTGGCCAGCGTCTCCGGGTCGGGCCCGAGGTGGTGGGGGTCCCGGCCGATGGCGACGAGCGCCTCGGCGTAGGTGGTGCCCTCGGCGTCGGTCAGGGCCAGCGCCCGGTCGGCGGTCAGGGCGCCGGTGAGCACCCGGGAGCCCGCGCAGGCGATGCCGAAGCGGGCGCCCTCCTCGTCGACGAAGTTGGTCACCGCCACCGGGACGTCCGGGCATACCCCCTGCGCGCGCAGCGTGTCGACGGCGGCGAATGAGCTCACCACGCCGAGCGGCCCGTCGAAGGCGCCGCCGTCGGGGACCGAGTCCAGGTGCGATCCGATGACGACGCCCTTGCGGCCCGCGCGGGCCGCCTCGTCCACCGTGCCGGGACCATCCCACCACCAGGCCCACTGGTTGCCGACGCGATCCTCGACGAGGTCGAGACCCCGGGAGGTTGCTTCCCCTGCGAACCACTCACGGAGCACGGCGTCCTGCGCCTTCAAGGCGAAGCGTCGGTAGCCACCGCTCGCGGCCCGGCCGACCGATTCCAGGTCGGCCCACATCCGGTCGAAGGTGGCCGTGCTGCTGTGGGTGCTCACGACCTCGACCCTAGGGCGGACCAGGGCGCCAGGGCACCTGCCGGGCGTCTCGGAGTGTCTGAGATATCAGACAGGAGCCCATCCGAGCGTCTCGGAGTGCCCGACCGGGCGTCCCGACATGCCCATCCGAGCGTCTCGGAGTGCCCGACCGGGCGTCTCGGAGTGCCGCGGAAGCACAGCGCTCGCCCGGTCAGAACACAACGCCCGCCCGGTCGGAACGCAACGCTCGCCCGGTCGGAACAGGGGGGAGCGGCGGTCAGCCGGCACTCCCACGCATCGACCTGATCCCCACGGCCAGCCCCACCGCCGCGGTCACCAGGGCTGCCGCGAAGCCCGTCCCCACCTCCGTGCTGAGGACCTGACCGGAGAACAGCGCGCGCTCGGCGTCGACCACGTAGGTCAGCGGGTTCGCCCGGGCCAGGGCCTGCATCCATCCGGGGCCACCGTCCAGCGGCAGCAGCATCCCGGACAGGATCATCAGCGGGAACAGGAAGGTCTGCTGCACCACCCAGAACATCCAGTCCTGCTTGCGGACCGCGATCGCGAGCGCATAGCTCAACGAGCTGATCCCGACGCCGAGGACGGCCAGCAGCGCCAGCCCGAGCACGGCGCCGAGCGGGTGCAGCGTGAACCCGAAGGGCAGCATGACGAGAACGATCACCGCGGCCTGGGCGACCAGCGTGACGATCTCCTTGAGGGCGCGACCGAGCAGCAGGCTGGAGCGCGCCAGCGGGGTCACGAGCATCCGTTCGTGAGCACCCGTCTGCATCTCGAAGAGCAGGTTCGAGCCGACGGTGCTGGAGCCGAACAGCGAGATCATCACCAGGATCGCCGGAACGAACCACTGCCAGACGTCGCCACCGGGCAGGCCGCCTCCCAGGTTGCCGGCCAGCAGCGGCCCGAACAGCGCCAGGAAGAACAGCGGCTGGACCAGCGAGAAGATCACCGAGAAGGGGTCGTGCAGGGTGGGTCGCAGCTCCCGGGTGAGCACGATCCAGGTGTCCCGCGGCAGGGAGCGTGAGGGCGGCCGCGAGGTCGAGGGACTGTGAGAGCTGTCGGGGGTCTCAGGGAGGGTGATGGTCCGGGTGCTCATGCTGCGTTCTCCTCGGTGGGGGCGTCGCCGGCGCGCAGGCTGCGGCCGGTGAGGTTCAGGAAGACGTCGTCCAGGGTGGGTCGTCGGACCTGCACGTCCTGGATCTGTATGCCGTCCGCGTCGGCGACCCGGACCAGCTCGGTCACCCGCTGCGAGCCGTGGCTCAGGGTGGCGTGCACGACGGGCGACCCGTCCGGCCGGACGGACCGGCATACCTCCGGGCGGGCCGCCGCATCCGGTTCCCCCGCGGCCCAGCCCTGCAGGTGCCGCATCAGGCGGTCCGCCTGCTCCGGGGTCGTGGTGGTCACCGTCATCCGGTCGCCGGCGTGCAGGCTCTTGAGCCGTTCCGGGGAGTCGTCGGCGATGACCTGGCCGTGATCGACGATGACCACCCGTTCGGCCATCGCGTCCGCCTCGTCCAGGTAGTGGGTGGTGAGCAGCAACGTCATCCGGCGCTGCTCCCGGAGGGCGCGGATGTGCTCCCACAGGTTGGCCCGGTTGTGCGGGTCGAGACCCGTGGACGGCTCGTCCAGCACCAGCAGCTCCGGGGCGTGCATCAACCCCATCGCCACGTCGAGGCGGCGGCGCTGACCCCCGGAGAGCTCGGAGACCTTGGCCCGCTCCTTGCCGGCCAGGTCCAACCCGCCCATCAGCTCGGCGGCCCGGCCGCGCGCCGCGGCCCGGGACATACCGAAGGTGACGCCTTGGCAGACCAGCTCGTCCGCGGCCCGCTGGCCGTGCCCGGCCCCGTTGCCCTGGCCGACGTACCCGAGCCAGTGGCGCACCTGCTGCGGCTCGCGGGCCACGTCGAAGCCCGCCACCCGCACGGACCCCGCGGTGGGCGTCAGCAGTGTGGTGAGCATCCGCATCGTGGTGGTCTTGCCGGCGCCGTTGGGGCCGAGGATCGCGACCGTCTCCCCCCGGTCCACGTGCAGGTCGACGGCGCGGACGGCGTGCACTTTTCCGGTGCGGCCGACGACGAAGTCCTTGGTCAGCCCTCTGGCCTCGATCACGATCTGACTCCTGTGCTGTGGCGGATGCGCGGAGTGCCCGGCGCACGACCCACGCTAGAGAGAGTTGTGGTCAGGTGCTGGCCGCTACTGCTGGCAGAGTGAGGCCATGGCCCATCCATCCGGACGCATCCTCACCCTGCTGTCGCTGCTGCAGACCCGACGGGACTGGTCCGGCGACGAGCTGTCCGGGCGCCTGGACGTCAGCCCTCGCACGGTGCGGCGCGACGTGGACCGGCTGCGCGAGCTCGGTTACCCGGTGCAGACCACCCGCGGCCCGGCGGGCGGGTACCGGCTCTCCCCCGGTGCCGACCTGCCGCCGCTGCTCTTCGACGACGAGCAGGCCGTCGCGATCGCGGTGGCGCTGCAGACCGCCACCACCGGGGTCAGCGGCGTGCAGGATGCGGCGCTGCGGGCGCTGGCGACGATCCGGCAGGTGCTGCCCTCCCGGTTGCGGCACCGGGTGGACGCCCTGCAGGTCACGGCGGTCCCGACCCGGGGGTCCCTCGACCGCTCGGCGCTCGACCCGGAGGTGCTGCTGCAGGTCGGTGTCTGCTGCCGCGACCACCAGCAGCTGCGGTTCGACTACGTGGCCCGTGACGGCACCGCCTCCCTGCGGCGCACCGAGCCGCACCGCCTGCTGAGCCGGGGTGGTCGCTGGTATGCCGTCGTCTGGGATCTCGACCGCGCGGACTGGCGCACGTTCCGGGTCGACCGGATGACGCCGCGGATCCCCGTCGGGCCGCGGTTCAGCCCGCGGCCGCTGAGCGAGACCCAGGTCGCGGGCCTGCTACAGCCCGCCCCGGGCGTCGCGGCCTGGCCGGCCCGGGGCACGGTGCTGATGCACGCCCCCGCCGAGGCGATCGCGCGCTGGGTGCGCGAGGACCAGGGCGTCGTGACGGCCCTGGACGAGAGCACCTGCCGGGTGGAGATGGGGGCCTGGTCCTACGGCGCGATCATCGCCTACCTGCTCCTCTTCGAGGTCGACCTGGAGGTGCTCGACCCGCCGGAGCTGCGGGAGGCCGCACAGCAGGTGGCAGGCCGACTCCGCTGACCGGGCGTCTCGGGTTGCCTATCCGGCCGTCTCGGGTTGCCCATCCGAACGTCTCGGGTTGCCCGACCGAACGTCTCGTCGTGCCGTGGCAGCACAACGCTCGCCCGGTCGGAACACAACGCTCGCCCGGTCGGGGTTGGGGGTGGGAGGGAAGAGAGACAGGGATAGCCTGCGGGGATGAGCGCTGAGCGGGCCAGGGCCGCGATCGAGGCCTCCGGGCTGGAGCACACCGTCACCGAGCACGGTCGTGTCGCCAGTCTCGAGGAGGCCGCGGCCGCCCGAGGCGTTGAACCGCGCGACATCGTGAAGACCCTGGTGGTGCGCCGGGCCGAGGGCGACCACCTCTTCGTCCTGGTCCCCGGCGACCGCGAGATCGCCTGGCCCAAGCTGCGCGAGCTGCTCGGTGTCAGCCGGCTCTCGATGCCGGACGCCGCCACCGCCCAGCAGGTCACCGGGTATGCCCGTGGCACGATCACCCCGTTCGGCTCCCTCTCCGCGCTCCCGGTCGTCGCCGATGCCTCGTTGACCGGCGACCCCGCACGCACCATCTCCTTGGGAGCGGGCGCGCACGGGGTGGCCGCGACCCTCAACGCCGAGCAGACCCTGGCCTACCTGGACGCCCAGGTCGCCGATGTGACCAGCACGCCCACTCATAGCGCTTCGTTGTCCTGACGCACTGCTGCACCGCGACATCAGGCCCATAAGGCGCCATGAGTCGCAGCGCGCCGCAGCACCGCCCCCGTCGGATGACCTAGAACAGCAGCAGGCCCACCGGGATCGCCAGCACCAGGCTGAGCACCACCCGCTCGAACCAGATGATCAGCAGCCGCGGGATGGACACCGGGATCCGTGTCCCCACCAGCGAGGGCACCATCGCCGAGAAGAAGATGATCTGGCTGACGCAGACGACCGCGACGACATACCGGACGGACATCGCGGACTCGGTGACCAGCGCCGCCGGCAGGAACATCTCCGAGACCCCGAGCGCCGCGGCCTTGGCGACAAGCAGCGGCTCCGGGATCTGCAGCGCCCAGGTGATCGGGTAGAAGAGGTACCCCAGCCAGTCGAAGAGCGGGGTGAACTCGGCCAGCACCAGCCCCAGCAGCCCGATCGACAGGATGCTCGGCAGGATCGCCATCGCCATCGTCACCCCGTCCCGGAAGGTGGAGAGGATGACGCGCCCGACCCCGGGGTCGGCGGCCACGGTATGCCGGGCCTCCCGCCACGCGGTCGCCACCCGTCCGCCGGTGACCGGGGCCTCCGGCGCGTACTCCACCCCGGGGGCCGTCTCGTCCGGGATCCGGGACAGCGGCGGGATCCGGACGGTGACGGCGGTGACCAGGAAGGTGATCAGCAGGGTGGACCAGAAGTAGAGGCTCCAGTGGCTCATCAGGTCGAGGGCGTTGGCGACGACGATCATGAAGGTCGCCGAGACCGTCGAGAAGCCGGTGGCGATCACCATCGCCTCCCGCTGGGTGTACTTGCCCTGCAGGTAGACCCGGTTGGTGATGAGCAGCGCCAGCGAGTAGGACCCGACGAAGCTGGCCACCGCGTCGATCGCCGACCGGCCCGGGGTCCGGAAGATCGGTCGCATCACCGGCCTGGCCAGCACCCCGATGAACTCCATCAGGCCGTAGCCGACGAGCAGCGCCAGGAAGACCGCACCGATCGGGACGAGCAGCCCCACCGGGATGACCAGGGCGTTCATCAGGAACGGCCCCATCCCCTCGGCGAACAGCCAGGCCGGGCCCACCTCGAAGACCAGCATCACCCCGACCACCAGCCCCACCGCCCGGGCGATCGAGAACACCAGGTCGGTGGTGCTGCGCCGCCACGACCCGGTCACCCAGGGGTGGATGGCGCCGGCGACGATGAGTGCGAGGGCATACCAGGGCAGCGCCGCCGGGACCGCCCCGCGCACCCAGGTGACGATGTGGTCCAGCCCGATGGTGCTGGTCCCGCCGATCGTGACCGGCACGAAGAACATGACCACGCCGATCGCCGAGTAGACGAAGAACTTCCACATCGGCGCCGCGACCGGCTCGTCCGTCGATGTCACCGTCGTCGGCTGGGCCGGTCCGCCCGGCCCGCCCGAGGTGCTCATCTCAGTCCCCCTCGCGCATGGGGACCCGCACGCCGCGCTCGGCGGCGACCTCGTCGGCCCGGTCGTACCCGGCGTCCACGTGCCGGATCACGCCCATCCCCGGGTCGTTGGTGAGCACCCGCTCCAGCTTCTGCCGGGCCAGGTCGGTGCCGTCCGCGACGGACACCTGCCCGGCGTGCAGCGAGCGCCCGATCCCGACCCCGCCGCCGTGGTGGATGGACACCCAGGACGCCCCGGAGGCGGTGTTGACCATGGCGTTCAGCAGCGGCCAGTCGGCGATCGCGTCGGAGCCGTCGGCCATCGCCTCGGTCTCCCGGTAGGGGCTGGCCACCGATCCGCAGTCCAGGTGGTCCCGGCCGATGACCAGCGGCGCGCTGACCTCACCGGAGGCCACCATCTCGTTGAACCTCAGCCCGGCCTTGTCCCGCTCGCCGTAGCCCAGCCAGCAGATCCGCGCCGGCAGCCCCTCGAAGGAGACCCGGTCCTGGGCCCCGCGGATCCACTTCTGCAGGTGGTCGTTCTCGGGGAAGAGGTCCATCACCGCCTGGTCGGTCGCGGCGATGTCCTTCGGGTCGCCGGACAGCGCCGCCCACCGGAACGGGCCCTTGCCCTCGCAGAACAGCGGCCGGATGTATGCCGGGACGAACCCGGGGAACTCGAACGCCCGGTCGTACCCGCCCTGGCGGGCCTCGTCGCGGATCGAGTTGCCGTAGTCGAAGACCTCGGCACCGGCGTCCATGAAGCCGACCATCGCCTCCACGTGCCGGGCCATCGAGGCCTGTGCCCGGTCGGTGAACTCCTCCGGCTTCTTCTCCGCGTACTCGTGCCAGTCGGCCAGGTCGATGCCCTCGGGCAGGTAGGACAACGGGTCGTGTGCCGAGGTCTGGTCGGTCACCACGTCGATCTCGACACCCCTGCGCAGCAGCTCGCCGAAGACCACGGCGGCGTTGCCGACCACACCCACGGACACGGCCTCCCGCGCGCCCTTGGCCGCCATCACCCGTTCCACGGCGGCGTCCAGGGAGTCGGCGACCTCGTCCAGGTAGCGGCTCTTGACCCGCCGTCGCAGCCGCGCCTCGTCGACGTCCACGACGAGGCATACCCCGCCGTTGAGGGTGACCGCGAGCGGCTGGGCGCCGCCCATCCCGCCGCAGCCACCGGTCAGGGTGAGGGTCCCGGCGAGGCTCCCGGCGAACTTCTTGGCGGCGACCGCGGCGAAGGTCTCGTAGGTTCCCTGCAGGATGCCCTGGGTGCCGATGTAGATCCACGACCCGGCGGTCATCTGGCCGTACATCGTCAGGCCGAGGTGCTCGAGCCGGCGAAACTCGGGCCAGGTCGCCCAGTCACCGACCAGGTTGGAGTTGGCGATGAGCACCCGCGGCGCCCACTCGTGGGTGCGCATGACACCGACCGGGCGTCCGGACTGGACCAGCATGGTCTCGTCCTCGCGCAGGTCGGTGAGGGTGCGCACCATCGCGTCGAAGGACCTCCAGTCACGGGCGGCGCGACCGGTGCCGCCGTAAACGACGAGGTCGTCGGGACGTTCGGCGACCTCGGGGTCGAGGTTGTTCATCAGCATCCGCATCGGGGCCTCGGTGGCCCAGGACCTCGCGGTGAGCTGGGTGCCGCGCGCTGCGCGGACGGGACGGGCGCCGTCCATGGTCGTCTCCTTCGACTCGGGTGTGCGGGGGTCGGTGGGTGGGGTCGTGGTCGCGCGGTGTCGGTGTTCCTGACGGGGTTGGCGTCAGTGCAGCAGGCCGGTGACCCGCTCCGCGGCGGCGCGCACCGCCCCGTCGGCGACCAGCTGGTATGCCGTCTCGATCTCGGGGCTGAGGTAGCGGTCCGGGCCGGGGCCCTCGACGCCGGCGGAGCGCAGCAGCGCGACGACGGCCGCGGTGGCGGGCGCGGGGGTGAGCGGGGCGCGCAGGTCGAGGGCGCGGGCGGCGGTGAGCACCTCGACGGCGACGACCCTGCCCAAGCCGTCGACAGAGCGTCGCAGCTTGCGGGCGGCCCCCCAGCCCATGCTCACATGGTCCTCCTGCATGGCCGAGGAGGGGATGGAGTCCACGCTCGCCGGGGCGGCCAGCCGCTTGAGCTCGCTGACGACGGCGGCCTGCGTGTACTGCGCGATCATGTGCCCGCTGTCGGTGCCCGGGTCGTCCGCGAGGAAGGGCGGCAGCCCGTGGTTGCGGGCGACGTCGAGGAAGCGGTCGGTGCGCCGCTCGCTGATGCCGGCGACGTCCGCGGCCACGATCGCCAGGAAGTCCAGCACGTGCGCGACCGGGGCGCCGTGGAAGTTGCCGTTGGACTCGACCCGCCCGTCGGGGGTGACGACCGGGTTGTCGACGGCGGCGGCGAGCTCCCGGTCCGCGACCGTGCGGGCATACCCGCAGGTGTCCCGCGCGGAGCCGTGCACCTGCGGGGAGCAGCGCAGCGAGTAGGCGTCCTGCACCCGGGTGCAGGCCTCGGTGCGGTGCGACTCCCTGATCTCGCTGTGTCGCATCAACAACCGCAGGTTCTCCGCGGAGCGGGCCTGACCCGGGTGCGGGCGCAGCGCCTGCAGGTCGGCGGCGAAGACGTCGTCGGAGCCGAGCAGGCCCTCGACGCTCATCGCGGCCGCGACGTCCGCGGTGGTGAGCAGGGTGCCGAGGTCGTGCAGGGCGAGCACCAGCATCCCCAGCATCCCGTCGGTGCCGTTGATCAGCGCCAGCCCCTCCTTCTCGGCGAGCTCGACCGGCGCGATCCCGGCCCGGGCCAGCGCCTCCCCGGCGTGCAGCAGCTCCTGCGCACCCTCGGCCCAGAGGTCCCGGGGAGAGCCGGCGGCCGGGCCGACCCGGACCATCCCCTCCCCCATCACCGCGAGCGCACAGTGGGCCAGCGGCGCCAGGTCCCCGGAGCAGCCGAGCGAGCCGTGCTCGCGGACCACCGGGCTGAGGCCGGCGTTCAGCAGCGCGGCGTACGCCTGAGCGGTCTCCGCCCGGACACCGGTCCGGCCGGTGGCCAAGGTCGAGAGCCGCAGCAGCATGGTGGCGCGGACCACCTCGCGCTCGACCTCGGGACCGGACCCGGCGGCGTGGCTGCGGACCAGGCTGCGCTGCAGCTGGGCCCGCTTGTGCGGCGGGATGCTGGTGTTGGCCAGGGCGCCGAAGCCGGTGGAGATCCCGTAGTGCGGCTGGGTGTCCCCGGCCAGGTCCTCGATGATGGCGCGGGTGGCCGCGATGCCCGCCAGCGCCTCCTCGGACAGGGTGACGCGGGCTCCGTGCCGGGCGACGGCCACGACCTCGCTGGGCGAGAGCGGGCCGACATCGACCACGACGTCGGTGGGCATGTCGGGCTCGGGGAGACGACTCATCCCCCTAGTGGAGCGGGTATGCCGTCCGCCCGTCACCCCCTGGGCAACGCCTGGTGTCTCAGATATCAGATATCGTCTCGGACGCTGCCATCAGCTCCTGCGCGTGCTGCGCGTAGTCCACGAGGCTGTCCTTGACCCGACCGGACGGACCGGCTATCGAGATGGCCCCCAGCAGTCGCCCCTCGTGCTCGAAACGGATCGCCACGGCCGAGACCTCGGTCATCGACTCCCGCCTGTTGAAGGCGAAACCGCTGTCCCGGACGGTGTCGAGCTCGCGCAGCGCATCGGCCTGCACCACATCGCCCGCCTGCCCGGAGATGACAGTTGCGGCATCCTGCCTGTCCGCGAGGAAGATCTTCCCGCAGCTGGTCGGCCAGAGCGGGCGCCTGACCCGAAGAGGTGCCCGGTAGGACACCGAGTGGCTCGGCGTCAGACTCTCCAGGTAGACGACCGAGTCGGCGACGGGAACCCCCAGCGTGACGGTCTCGTCCAGGTCCGCCAGCAGCGCCTCACGCAACGGCCGCGTCAGCTCCGCGATGGAGGACTCCCTCGACAGCAGCAGCGCGTGTGCCCCGTGCCCGATGCGGTATGCCGGGGGCGTCCCGCCTTCCTCGATGTACCCCTCCGCGACGAGCCCCCGCAGGAAGCCGTGCACCGTGGACCGGGGAGCAGCGAGGTGGCCGGCGACCTCGACCAGGCTGACTCCCTCGGGTCGGGTGGCGACGAGCTCGAGGATCCGGATGACGCGGCTCACGGTGCGGTGCTGGGCGACGGGCATCCTGCCATTGTCCTCAGGCGTCGTGCGTGAGGATGTCGTCGGCCTCGAGCGGAGGCTGGTAGACGTTGACCAGGACCACGGGTCGGTCCCCGTCGACGATGAACTCGTGCCACACCTCGGGTGCGATGTAGACGGTGTCACCGGGGCCGAGGCGGTCCGCCCGGCCGTCCAGGTCGATCGAGCAGTGGCCCGACAGGATGTGCGTGACCTGGGCGCTGCGACGATGGGCGTGGCGCTCCGCCGCACCACCGGGCTCCAGGCGGCCGTGCACCAAGGACAACCGCCCCTCGGTCTGGCTGGCGTCCACCAGCCGGTGGTTGGTGGTGCCCGTGTGAGCCACGGGGGTGTACGGGCTCAGCTCGTCCCAGCGAGAGATGGGGTCGGTCACGGTTCGTCCTCTCCATATCCGTCCAACAGTGTCCGGTGCTGGCCGGCGAACGGGGCCGGGCCGACCGGTCCGGTGGGTGTTGCGCTGTACGTCAGTCCCGGGCTGGTCGACCAGTACGACCCGATGCTCGGATGGTCTGCCCGCCGCATCGAGCCTCGTCCGCGGAGGTAGGTGTCCGTGACGAGGTCCTCGATCGCGACCACGCGCTGCACCGGGATGCGCGCGTCCTGGCACCGCTGCTCGACCTCGTCCATGGTCAGCGGCCCCACCCACTCGGCGATCGCCTGCTGCACCGCCTCGGTGTTGGCGACCCTGGCCGCGTGGTCCGCCGTCCGCGGGTCACCGATCAGCTCCGGCCGCTGAGCCAGCGCACAGAAGTATCCCCAGTCCCTGTCCGTGTAGGGAAGGACACAGATCCAGCCGTCGAGACAGCGCTGTGGTCTGCGGGTGGGGTTCACCGTCCGGTGCCATCCCGCCGGCCCACCCGGAGGGTCGAAGGTGAAGTCGTTGAGCTGCTCGACACAGTTGAAGTCGGCCATCACGTCGACCATCGGCACGTCGACCCACTGCCCTGCGCCGGTGACATGGCGGCTGTGCAGCGCGGCCAGCGTGGCGTAGACCATCGACAGACCACAGATCTTGTCCGCCATCACGTAGGGCGCATACCTCGGCTCCCCGTCGGACTTGCCGTACACGTCGCACACCCCCGAGGCCGCCTGGACCGTGTCGTCGTAGGCCGGCAGGTCGGCGAGGTCGGAGTCGCTGGCATACCCCTGTGCGGTGCACAGGATGAGCCGGGGGTTGAGACCCTGAACCGCTGGCCAGTCCAATCCGTACGCTGCGCGCCGATGGGGAAGCAGGTTCGTCAGGACGATGTCGGCCTTCTGCATGAGGCGTCGGAGCGCCGCACGGCCGTCCTCGGTCTTCGCGTCGATCTCGACACTGCGCTTGCCCTCGTTCAGCGTCAGGACCGCGCCGTTCATGGCGCGGCCCCCCGGTGCCGCGACACGGCGCAGGACGTCCCCGCCGGGTGGCTCGACCTTGATCACGTCAGCACCGAGCTTGGCGAGCAGGCGTCCGGCCATGGGGGCCATGATCACACTGGAGACCTCGACCACCCTCACTCCGGCCAGAGGACCGTCGGACGGGACATTCGACACGGGACCACCTTCGACTAGGTCACATCATGTTGGGCAGGAACAGCACCAGCCCGGGGGCCAGGAACAGCAGCACGGCCACCAGGAAGACGGCCACGGCGAAAGGAGTGGCGCCCCAGAAGACCGTCTCGACCGGCAGCCGCGCCGCCTTGGCGACGACGAACACGTTGAGGCCCAGGGGCGGGGTCATCAGGCCGATCTCCGCTAACAGCACCACGATGATGCCGAACCAGATCGGGTCGTACCCGAGGAGCGTCACGATCGGCAGCGTGACGGGGACCGTCAGGGCGATGATGGCGAGCTGGTCCATGAAGAACCCGAGAGCCAGGTAGCCCAGGGCCAGCAGCGCGATGATCGCCAGCGGAGGCAGTGGCAGGGCCTCTGCCATCTCCACGAGCCGCGGAGTCACCCGTGTCTCGGTGATGAAATGACCGTAGACGTGGGCCGCCACGATGATCGCCAGGATCATGATGGACGTGGACAGCGAGTCCCGCAGGCTCACCCGGATGTTCTCCCAGGTGGCCGTCCCCTTCATCACCATCAGCAGGAAAGCCCCCAGCACACCGAGGGCGGCCGCCTCCGTCGCGGTGGTGATGCCCAGGAAGACCAGACCCACCACTAGGACGAAGAGGAAGACCATCGGACCCACCGCGGACAGACTGCGCACCTTCGCCCGCCACGGGTATGCCTGACCAGACGGAGCCGTGCTCCCAGGCCGTGCGATCAGGACGAAGACGGTCAGGAGAAGGGCCCCCGCCACGAGCAGACCAGGCACGATGCCGGCGATCAGCATGGCTCCCACACTGGTCTCGGCGGTGATGGCGTAGAAGACGAGCAGGACGCTCGGCGGGATCATCGCGGCGAGGGTGCCGGCCGCCACCACGACCCCGGAGCTGAAGCTCGTGCTGTAGCCCTCGTCGATCATCCGTCTGGTGGAGGTGTGCGCCAGTGTGGCCGCGGCCGCCATCGACGAGCCGGAGACGGAGGCGAAGACGGCGCCCGCTCCGACCGAGGCCACCGCCGTGCCCCCGGGCATCCGTCCCACGCAGGTGGAGACCGAGTCGAAGAGCCGGTCCAGGACGCCACTGTGCAGCACGAACTGCGCCATCAGGATGAACAGCGGGATGGCAGCCAGGGCGTTCTTCCCTGCTGCCGACTGCGGAATCGTCTGCAGCACGCCGAACACGGCGGAAGGGCCGCCGACGAGGAGCATGCCGACGATGCCGGACCCGAGGATCGCGAAGACGATGGGGACCCGGATGAGGATGAGGACGAGCAGGAGCACCGTCACCAGCGCGGCGACCATCATGCGGTTGCCCCCCGACGACGGACGACCCAGGAGTCGATGAGGACGACAGCTGCCCCGGCCGCTCCCAGGGGTAGGAACGTCCGCCACACCCAGGTGGGGATGGGCAGCTGCGCCGACAGCGGCGGAGGCACGGCGCCCACCTCGAACATCTTCCACGCGATGGCGGTGCCAGCCGCGAGCAACGTGAGGTAGCAGACCATCTCGAGGGCGGCCGCGACCACGGTGCACACCCGCTGCAGGCGCGTGGGCAGCCGTTCGAAGACCATCCCCGCGCTGACGTGGGCTCCGCTGGCGCAGGCCCAGGGCAACCCCAGGAAGACGATGCCCGGCAGGAGGAGCTTCTCGATCAGGGAGATGTTCCAGCCCAGCGGTGCACCCACCAGGTAGCGGGAGAAGGCTTCAACGACCATCACCACCGTGAGGATCGCGAGCAGGACGAATGTGCTCCATCGGGACATGTCCACGATCCGCCCCGCGACCCGTCCCCGAGGCCTCTGAGCGTTGTCGATGTCCTCGGTGATCATCGGGCCTCCTCGTGCCGGGCGAGCGCTGCCTCGTACTCGCGCAGCACGCGTGAGCCGGGCAGTCCGATGCCGTCGAGACTTCCGGCCCAGTCCAGCCGCACGGCATCCAGCTCCTGCCGCCACTGCTCGCGTCCTTCACCGGTCACCTCGGTGAGGATGACGCCTTTGTCACTCAGGTAGTCGCGCCCCTCGTCGTGAAGTCGATCGAGCGCAGCGCACAGGGACTCGTTGGCGGCGACGCCGGCCGCGGTCACGTCCTCCTGCTGATCGGCGGTGAGTCCGTCCCAGGCCTCCGCGGAGATGACATAGGGAATGCCGACCGAGCCGATGTTGAGTCCGTCGGTGCTGTACCGGGCGACCTCGTCCAACCGGTAGGGGACCACGCTCAGGAAGGGCATCGCCGTGCCGTCGACGGTCCCTCGCGCCATGGCTTCGTAGGTGTCTCCCGCCGGCATGCTGACCGCTGCAGCGCCGGCTCTCTCTACCGTCACGTCGAAGGCGCCTCCTGAGGACCTCAGGATGAGGCCCTCAGCATCCTCGGGTGAGGTGACCTGCCGGTCCGCGGTCAGGATCTCGTAGTTCGGGATGATCGAGATCCAGAGGGGGCGAACACCGAGCGGCTCGTACTCCTCCTGGTAGAGCACCCCGTCCTCGCTCAGCAGATCCATCATCGAGCGCGCCGCGACGCAGGCGTCGGTAGTCATGTTCGGCAGGTCGGACACGCTCGACAACGGCAGCTGGTCCTCCAGGTACGCGGCACTCGCCGGCGCCACCGAGACCACACCGG
Source organism: Serinicoccus shuyuelongi (assembly GCF_045032955.1). NCBI lineage: Bacteria > Bacillati > Actinomycetota > Actinomycetes > Micrococcales > Ornithinimicrobiaceae > Serinicoccus > Serinicoccus shuyuelongi. Next base: position 123,436 of record NZ_JBJFZU010000011.1, read on the forward strand.
TCTGGGCCAGGATCGCCAGATCCTGGGGACCGCCCATCTGCCCTGCCGGGAAGTACTCCACGGTGAAGCCGGCCTGCTCGAGCCCGTCGACGAAGACCTGGGCGCCATGCTCGCCGAACGGGTGCGTCAGCGGATAGCTGTCCGCCAGTCGGAGCACCGGCCTCTCCACGTCCGACGCATCCGCGCCGCCGGTCGCGCACCCGGCGAGCAGTGCGGCCGCACCCGCGGCGACCATCCCTGTTCCTCGTCGCATGCAGATTCACCTCTCCCTTGAGGTTCGTAACTACGAATCACTCTACGTATATACGCACAGTAGGAGGAGGGTCCGCCGCGTGTCAACGGGACGAGGGGACCTTCTCGGCGTAGTCCTCGGCGACGCGCACCGTCAGCGGGAAGTCGACGGGCGTCTCCCCGAACAGCAGCCGCCCGGCGGCAGCGGCGGCCTCGCGGACGATCTCGGCGACCGCCTCGGCGTCGGCCGCGGGAGCGTGCACGACGACCTCGTCGTGCAGGAAGAACACCAGGTGGGCGGCGCTTCCGAGCTCACGTATCCGGCGCCGGATCTCCCCCATCCAGCACAGCGCCCATTCGGCGGCGCTGCCCTGGACGACGAAGTTGCGGGTGAACCGGCCGCGGACGCGAGCCTGCTGGCGGGCCGCCCGACCCTGCCCCTCGTCGGCGTCCGCCGACCCCGCCTGCTGCTGACCGTCGACCCACAGCTCCGAGGGTGGCGGCGAGGTCCTCCCCAGCCAGGTGCTCACCACACCGCCCCGTTCCCCGGCGCGTGCGGCCTCCTCCACCAGCGCGATCGCCCGGGGGTAGGCGCGTCGCAGCCGGGGCATCAGCATCCCGGAGTCCCCCGAGGTCCCGCCGTAGAGGGCACCCAGCATGCCGACCTTGGCCTGGTCGCGGGTGGCGACGACGCGGGCCTCGACGAGCCCGGCGTAGAGGTCCCCGCCGCGCCCGGCGTCCGCGAGCGCCCGGTCCCCGGACATGGCGGCCAGCACCCGCGGCTCGATCTGGGCCGCGTCGGCGATGACCAGCCGCCAGCCGGGGTCGGCACGCACCGCCGCCCGCACCACCTTGGGCAGCTGGAGCGCACCACCGCCGCTTGTCGCCCAGCGCCCGGTGACCACACCGCCGGGAACGTAGTCGGGCCGGAACCTGCCCCGGCGGCCCTGCACCCCGGGCTCGACCCAGCTGTCCAGCCAGGTCCACCCGTTGGCGGCCAGCAGCCGGGCCAGCCGCTTGTACTCCAGCAGCGGCTCGATGACCGGGTGGTCCACCCCGACCAGGTCCCACTTGCGAGTGCTGGTCACGCCGAGGCCCAGCGTCCGGAGCGCGCGCAGCACGTCCACCGGGGAGTCGGGGTTGAGCGAGGGCATACCCGCCCGGTCCCGTATGCGCCAGGCCAGGTCCTCGAGCACCGCGGGCCGCACGCCCTGCCGGGGGCGTGGCCCGAGCGCCGTGGTGAGGATCCGGTCGTGCACCTCCCGGTCCCAGGGCAGCCCGTGGTGCCGCATCTCCGCCGCGATCAGCGCACCCACGGACTCCGCCGCCAGCAGCAGCCGCAGGCCCCCGCCCCCGGTGGGTGCCGCGACGGCCTGCTGCTGCCGCTCCCACTGCTGCACCACCCGGTCGAGGGTGAGGTCGGCGGGCGAGGCGAGGTCGTCCAGCAGAGTGGGTGGGCGGGCCGGGTCCGGCACTCCGGCCGGGGCGTCCCAGACCGGGTCGGCCGGCACGCCGCCCGGGTCGCGGCGGTGCAGGATCGTCCGGCACAGGCGCAGGTCCACGCAGCGCTCGACGCGCACACCCCCGGCCAGCAGGAGCGGGGCCAGCACCGCGGTGTCGGCCCATACCCAGCGGGGACGGTCCTGCTCGAGCTCGGCGACCCTGGAGAGGTCGTCCCGCCGCAGCACCTCGGTGCGGGAGCCCGGGGTCACGGGCCGCACGTGCAGGAGACCACCCACGAGCGCGACGGCGATCTCCACCGTGCGCACTCTAGGGCCGCGGCCCGACAACCCCCGACGCTGCTCGCCGACGACCCCTCCGGTCGTCGGCGAGCAGCAGTGCCGGGCGCGCTCGCCCGGTTCGGGCCTTACTCCAGCTGGGACGCCAGGTCGCGCTCGTAGAGCTCCTCCAGGGACTCCTGGACGCCGGTCAGCTCCTCCGCCACGTCGACGTCGCTGGTGAGGATGCTCTGCAGGGCCTGGGAGAGCTCCAGGTCACCACCGGGCAGGAACACCCGGGCGTTGTCCTGGGACCGGGCGCGCTCCAGCTGCTCCACGGCCACCTCGAACTGCGGGGTCTCGGCGTAGACCTCGGACATGTCGACGTCCTGCTGGACGGGCATGTACCCGGTGGCCGCGGAGAAGGTCGCGGTGTTCTCGGCGTTGGTCATGAACCCGATGAACATGGCCGCCGCCAGCTGCTCCTCCGGCTCGGAGTCCGCCGAGAGCATCAGGCCCGCACCACCGGTGGGGGTCTCCCCTTCGGCCTCGGGGCCACCCGGGAGGAAGGCGACACCCACCTCGAACTCGGCGATGTCCAGGATCCCGCCCAGGGACCCGGTGGACTGCACGATCTGGCTGGTCACGCCGGAGCCGAAGTCGTCGGCCGGGTCACCAGAGGAGACCGAGGCCCAGTCGTTCGTGGCGTCCTGGGCGAACTGGATGGCCTCGACGGTCTGCTCGGAGGCGACCGGGGAGAAGTCCCAGTCCTCGGACCACGATCCGCCGTAACCCCAGATCAGGTTCTGCATCCACCACGCGGGGTACTCGTCCTGCGGCGGGAAGGAGAAGGCCGAGCTCGCGACCTCTGCCTCCATCAGCTGCTCGGAGACCTCCGCCACCTCTTCCCAGGTCTCGGGCGGCGCGTCGATCCCGGCCTCCTCGTAGTGGTCGGCGTTGTAGTAGAACAACGGGGTGGAGCGTGCGTACGGGACCCCGTAGTGGGCGTCCTCGTAGTTGTAGTCCTCGTAGAGGGCCTCCACGTAGCCCGAGGTGTCCACCTCGGCAGCCTCGAGGACCGCGTCCACCGAGAGCAGGGAGTCGTTGAGGTAGTTCGGGAACCAGGTCGCGTCGGACAGGACCACGACGTCCGGCGTCGCGTCGGTGCCCTGCGAGGTCTGGAACGCCTGCGAGGTCTCCTCGTAGGTCGCCCCCGAGTTCTCCAGGGTGACCGAGATCCCGGTCTCCTCGGTGAACGCCTCGATCAGGGCCTCTTCCTGCTCCACCGAGGCGCCGGGGTGGTTGGACCAGAAGACGATCTCCTCGGCAGGCTCGACGTCCGCCCAGTCGACCTCCTCGCCCGGTGCGTCGTCGTCCCCGGAGGTGTCGGGACCGCACGCGCTCAGCGTCAGCGCGGCGACGCTCACGGCGACGATGCCGGTCGTCGCCCTGCTGTTCTTCGACAACTTCATGACTGCTCCTTGTGGTGGGTGGTGCATCGGTGAGGGCTGGGTGGCGGGTAGGGGCCTGCGCGACTCACTTGACCGACCCCTGGGTCAGGCCGGCGACGATGTAGCGCTGCAGGGCCGCGAAGATGACCAGCATGGGCACGATCACGATCACGGCACCGGCCATCAGGATCCCGTAGCTGCCCGCCTGGCTCTCCACCGACTGCAGCAGGTTCAGGCCCACCGGCAGGGTCATCTTCTCCGCGCTGCCGGTGATCACCAGCGGCCACAGGAAGCTGTTCCACTCGTTGACCACGGTGACCAGGCCGACGGTGGCGATCGCCGGCACCGAGACCGGTGCGGCGATCTGGAAGAGCTTGCGCAGGTGCCCGGCCCCGTCGAGCTCGGCGGCCTCGAACATCTCCTTGGGGAGGGCCATGAAGTGCTGTCTGAGCAGGAAGGTCCCGAAGGCGGTGCCCAGTCCCGGCAGGATGATGCCCCACAGGGTGTCCCGTCCGCCGAGCCCGGTGATGGTGAGGTAGTTCGGCAGCATCGACACCTCCGGCGGCACCATCAACGCCACCAGGATGCCGAGGAAGATGAAGTTCTTGCCGGGCACCGGGATGAAGACCAGGGCATAGGCGGTGGTCACGGCCAGGAACACCTTGATGGCCGACCCCACTAGCGTCACGTACACGCTGTTGCCGAACATGGTCAGCAGGGGAACCCGGTCCAGGACGGCCCGGTAGTTGTCCGTCGTCGGGTCCATGGGCAGCAGGGTCGGAGTGAGCGTGACGATCTCGTTCGGCGGCTTGAAGCTGGAGGAGATCATCCAGGCCAGCGGCAGCACGATCACCACCAGCGCGACGAGGATCGGCAGGTACCCGGCGAGGAGGGTGTCGGCCAGGTTCCGGCGGGAGAAGGCGTCGCGCCAGGTGCCGCGTCGCATCTGCCTGCGCTCGGCCTTTGTCAGCCGTCGCGTGGGTGTGGCCGCCGACCCCTCGACCTCCGGCTCGATGCGCCGCGCTCGGATCAGGCTCATGAGTAGTGGACCTTCCGCTCGACGAAGCGCATCTGTACCGCTGTGACCAGGAACAGCGTGAAGAACAGCACGACGGCGATGGCTGCCGAGTAGCCCGCGCGCTGGTAGGCCCCGAAGGACTGCAGGTAGATCTCGAAGATGATCGTGTTGGTGCCGTGACCGGTCGGCGTCATGGTCCGCAGGATGTCGAAGGCATTGGTCATCGAGAAGAGGATGTTGGTCACCAGCAGGAAGAAGACCGTGGGGGTCAGCAGCGGCAGCGTGACCGAGAAGAACCTCCGCACGGGCCCGGCCCGGTCGATGGTCGCCGCCTCGATCAGATCCCTCGGGATGGACTGCAGACCGGCCAGGAAGACGACGGCGCAGTACCCCAGGTTCTTCCACACGTAGACGATGATCACCATGACCAGGGACCAGTCCGAGTCGAGGTACCACTCGGGGGACTCGAGGTCGACGACGTCCAGCAGGTATGCGAGCCCGCCGCGGGCGGGGTCGAAGATGAAGTTCCACACCATGGCCACGCCGACCCCGGACAGGACGTAGGGGGAGAACACCGCCGTCCGGGCCGCGGTCTTGCCCGGGATGTGCTTGTTCAGCACGAGGGCGATGAGCAGGCCCAGCAGCATGGACCCGATGACCGCGCCAGCGGTGAAGATGCCGGTCACCCGCCACACCTCACGGCCCGAGTCGGAGGTGAAGAACGTGACGTAGTTCTCCAGCCCGACAGGCGTCGCCCGGGAGGACCCCAACCGCCAGTCCAGGGTGGAGTAGTACATGTTGGAGAACAACGGGTAGTAGATGAACGCGAGGATCAACGCGATGTTGGGCCCTGCGAAGAGGAGGAAGAGGGACCAGTTCTTCGACTGCTCGCGTCGGCGCGCGCGGACGCGAGCACGATCGGGCTCCAGCTGCTGTGCGGTGGGGGCCATCCGGCTCCTCTCCCTTCTCTGCTCATCGGAGAGTAACCGCCCCAGTTACGGCACGGTGGCCGCCGCGCGACACGCACATGAACGGACCGTCGCACCCACGGGCGGTACGACAGGCGAGCGTCCCTCAGCGGGCGTGCAGCTCCACGAAACGGCGCAGTATGCCGCGCACGGCGTCGACATCCACCGCCCGAGCCTCGGCCACGATGCGCTCTGCATCGTCCGGCTCGCAGTAGCCGTGCCCGGCGTAGATCCGCAGCCGCAGCTCCAGGGTGTCCGCGTCCAGCTCTGGGTGGAACTGGGTGGCGTAGACGTTGCGCCCGATCCGGAACATCTGGGTCGGGCACCCGGGGGAGGTCGCCAGCAGCACCGCACCGGGCGACGTCGGCAGCACCGAGCACGCCTCCTTGTGACCGACGATCGCGTGGAAGCGCTCCGGCATACCGGCCAGCAGGGGGTCCGTCCGTCCGTCCTCGGTGAGCGAGACGTCCACCGCACCCGGGGCCTCGCCGTAGCGCCGGTCGACGGTGCCCCCGCAGACCATGCCCAGCAGCCCGACCCCGTAGCAGGCCCCGAGGAACGGCATGTCCTGCTCGACGACCCTGCCGACCAGGGCGGCGAGGTCGGACTCGACCCGTTGTTGCACCTCGCTCTTCACCTCGTCCGAGGCGTTGAACGGGCTGCCGCCCAGGATCACCCCGCTGTAGTCGTCCAGGTCCACCACCGGCATCGGTCCCGCCTCGACACGCACCCGGTGCAGCTGCTCGGGCGCCAGGCCGGAGTACCGCAGGAAGCCGGCGTACTCGTCGTCCGCGGCGTCGTCCTCGGACCGGGTGCCGAGCAGCAGGAAGGGCTTCACGGGGGTCGAGCCTATAGATCGTCGGCGTGGGCACGGCGAGGGTGGGACGGTCTGTCCACAGGCGGCGTGTCGCCCGCGCAGGATTCGAACACATGTACTAGGATGAGGGTATCGAGGAGCCCAGGGGGGGTGAAGTGCGATGGCGACGCAGCCGATCGAGGAAGAGCCGGGCAGGCCCGGAGGTCACGGAGGTGATCTGACGGTGCTGCTGGAGCGGGTGGGCACCCTGCAGTCGGGGGTGCAGGGGATGGGTGCGGGTGAGTGTCTGGAAGTGATCGAGGCGTTGCACCGGTTGAGCGGGTTGGTGGACGCGGTGCGGGTGGACGTGGTCGCGCAGCTGGCGGCACGCACGGGTGAGGACCTGCTGGCACGGGCCGGGGTGAGTGAGCCAGGGGAGCTGTCGGCGACGGGGCGGGAGCGGTGGCGGGCGAGGTGCAAGTCGGTGGCGGCGACCGAGGTCGCGGCGTTGACGGGGATGGGCCGGTGGCGTGCCCGCCAGCTCGTGGCGGTCGCGTTGGCGCCGAAGGCGGTGTCCGGTCCGGTGCGGGAGGGTCTGGTGGCGGGAGTCGCGACGTGGGGGCAGGTGGAGCACTTCTGGCGCCGCGCCGGGGGTCTGCCGCACGAGCACGCTGCGGACGTGGCGACGGCCTTGTTCGCGACCGGGGCCACGCCGGACAAGGTCGCCGTCGAACGCCTCACCACCACCAGCCCAGACGACACCGACAATGACAGGGGCAGCGCTGGTGGGGTGTCGACGCAGCCGTGGCCGGCGAAGGTCTACGTCGAAGCGTTGGAGCGGGAGGTCACCCGCGCACAGGGACGCGACCCGGCCGCGGACGCCGCACGCCGGGCGGAGGTGCACCGGGGAAGGTGCGCGTACGGGGTGATCGATGACGACGGCACCGGCCAGGTCATCATCACCGGCGACGCTGCCTCCACCGCGGCCTGCGTGGACAGATTGCATGTCCTGGCCCGTCGGGCACGCCTCGCCGGGGATGGGCGGACCGAGTCCCAGCTGCGCTCCGACATCGGCCGCGCCCTGCTCCTGCACGGCACCCTGCCCCTGCCTGACCTCGCCCAGGCACGCCCTCAGCGCGGCGACCAGGGGCAGGGTCCGGACGGTGTCTGGGACGATGCCGCACTGGTGTCGCCGGAGGACATCGCGTCGCTGGCCCAGATCATCTCCGGTACCCCGACGTACGACCTGCAGGTCGTCGTCCCCTGGGACGCCACCACCAACACCGCCGCCCTAGCTGTGCCGGTGGCCAGCGCGGATGCCCCACCCGGCCCTGGGGGCCCCTCAGCCCCGGGCGGGGAGATCGTGCCTGGGGTGGGGCGGTTGGTGGGCAGGTTCCCGAGGTTCTTCACCACCGGGCAGATGAGGCAGATGGTGCTGGCGTCGGGGACCACGTTGCACCGGGTGCTGACCGACCCTGCGGACGGGCGCTGCCTGGAGCGCACCCTGGCCCGGTACACCCCTGATGCGGCGATGCGCACCCAGGTGATGGCCGCGGACCTGCTCTCCCGCGCCCCCGGCCAGACCCTGCCCGTCAGAGACGGCCAGCTCGACCACGTCCACGAATACCTGCTCGGCGGTAAGACGTCCGAGACGAACCTGCAAGGTCTGGACACCGTGTTCCACGCCCTGAAGACCCAGAAGTTCTGGCACGCCCAGATCGATACCACCCGGCACGTGACCTGGACCAGCTTCTTCGACCGCACCTACCGCACCCGCGCCCACGACTACACCCAGTACCTCACCACAGGCACCACCCACACCGTGGACGGCGACACCGAGAGTGTCGACCTGCACGAGGATCCGCGGGTCGAAGAAGACACGAGGCCACGCCCCGGGCGCCCCCTGGGCGCGGATGCCCGACGCCACCTCGCCTCCCTGCTCGTCTACGCCGCCCTCGCCGCCCGCCAACGCGGTGCACCCCTCGAAGCACGCGACGACGACCCCGACAGCGACACCGACCTCATCGGCCCCATCACCGACACCCACCGCGCCATCCAGCTGCGCCACACCCACACCCGCGACCACCGCCGCACCACCGGACCCCACCCCGGCACCCCCACCCCCGAACACCTCATCCAGCACACCCCCGAGACCATCCTGGCAGCCGAACACTGGACCGACCCCTTCACCGGACGAGGCACCACCAGCACCGGCAACAGCACCCCGAGCGACGACACCACCGCCGACGACACCCACCAGGCATGGCGCGACCAACCCCCACCCTTCTGACCGGGAACCTGCCGGTCAGCGGTCAGCCAGTCGGCAGCCCGACCACCCGATGTCACCTCGCGCACCAACCACTCCGGCGGAGGACGCCCGCTCAGTCCTCCGGCAGCGCCGCGAAGGCCGCCTTCATGTCGTTGTACCAGCCCAGCGACTTCCGCGGACGCCGCCAGCGGGCCTTCATCTCGTCACGCGCGGGTTGGTGGCTGGCGTCACCAGCCTTCTCGGCCTCCTTGAGGTGCTTGTCCTGCGCGGCGATCACATCGTCATGGGTCTCGCCCCGGTGTCCCAGGTCGCAGGGGCCCCCGAGCTGGCGGCAGGTCATCGTCTTCATCCCGACTCCTTCTGTGTCCGATCAGTCTGTGGCCGATCGGTTCTTTCCTGACACCCCTGTGACGATCCAGGCCTCGCAGATGTGACACACCCAGGGCCGGCGGGTGCAAGGCGCGTTTCAGGCGCGCGCCGTTCCACCGGTGCGGCGCACCAGTTCCTCCAGCACGGCGGGCTCGGCCCGGAAGGTGATGTCCTGTACCTGCCCGTCGGCCACCACGAAGTCGAAGAGCACCATCGCCCGGCCCCGGTCGAACCACGCCGCACCGGGCCGCCCGCCGAGGAACACCGGCAGCGCGGCGTGGGCGCTGCCGTCGAAGAACGCGGCGACCTCGTCCCGGCCGTCGATCCGCTCCGGGGTCCCCACCACCGCGGCGGCACGGTCGGCGCGGACGGCCACCCCGGGCGCCAGCAGCTGCAGCAGCTGGGCGAAGTCACCCTCCTTCGCGGCGGCCATGAAGGCGTCCACGACCTCCCAGTCGGCGGGTCGACCCACCACGTCCTGCTCCGGCTGCGGGCGCCCGATCTTGGCCCTGGCCCGGGAGGCGTGCTTGCGCGCGGCCGCCGGGCTGCTGCCCAGGACGGTGGCGACGGTGCTGAAGTCGACCCCGAAGCTGTCGTGCAGCACCAGGGCCACCCGCTCCGCCGGGCCCAGCCGGTCCAGCACCACCTGCAGCGCGCCGCCCACGGCCTCGGCCCGCGCCATACCCTCCGCCGGGTCCGGGACGGTGTCGCGCGCCTCCACCTCGGGGACCGGGTCGGCGGCGGTGCTCCTGGCCCGCAGTCTGTCCAGGCACAGCCGGGTGGTCACCGTCGTCAACCACCCCGGCAGGTTGGCGATGTCGTCCCCACCCTCGTCGGACCCACCGGTCCGGTGCAGCCGCAGCCAGGTGTCCTGCACCACGTCCTCGGCCTCGGCCTCGTCTCCCAGCACCCGGGCCGCCACCCGCCGCAGCCGTGGCCGTTCCGTCTCGAAGATCTGCGTGCGGTCCACGCGCCCCACTCTGGCAGAGCCCCCGCGTAGGGTGGCGGCCGTGAGCGAGCACACCCCGCCGACCGAGCAGGACCGACAGGACCGCGCGATCGCCGCGTTCTGGGCCGACGCCCGGATCCGCGGCAAGCTCAACCGCATCGAGGTGTATGCCGGGCAGCAGGTCAGCGACACCCTCCCGCCGCCCGCGTGGTCGTTCGGCGCCGACCCGGCGACCGCGGACGAGCTGCTCGAGCTGGTGCTCGCCGGCCGCAAGACGGCGACCGCGAGCGCCTACCGGGAGTACGAGCAGGAGGCCCGCGGCCGGGCTGAGGAGGAGCTGGCGCAGGGGGACACGCTGGTCCGCACCGAGCTGGACCTGGCGCTGCCCGAGCCCGGGCTGCTGGCGATCCTGCTGGACGGGGCCGGCGCGCCGCGTGCCCTGGTCCGGATCACCGACGTCGACGTGGTCCGGTTCGCGGACGTCAGCGACGAGCACGCCCGGCTGGAGGGCGAGGGCGACGGGTCGCTGGAGCACTGGCGCCGGGTCCACCGCGAGGCCCTGGCCGCCAGCGCTCCGCACGGGGAACCGGTGGACGACGACACCCTGGTGGTGCTGGAGCGCTTCGAGGTGCTGGTGCCCGCGCAGGCTCGCCGCGCCGCCCGCGCACACCGCTGAGCTCGTCCCCTCGCTGGGACCTCAGGGACGCACGAGCATCTTGCCGGTGTTGTCCCCGCGCAGCAGGCCGAGGAAGGCGTCCACCGCGTGCTCGATGCCCTCGACCACCGTCTCGCGTGAGTCCAGCTGCCCCGAGGCCAGCCACTGCGCGGCCAGCCCGGCGTACTCCTGCGCCAAATCCTGGTGGTCGGAGACCAGGAAGCCGGTCACCGTGCCCCGCACCTGGATGAGGCGCGCCAGGTTGCGCGGGCCCGGTGCGGGCTCGGTGTCGTTGTAGCTCGAGATCGCCCCGCAGATCGCGACCCGACCGCCCTGGCGCAGCCGGCCGATCGCGGCCTCCAGGTGATCACCGCCGACGTTGTCGAAGTAAACGTCGATCCCGTCCGGCGCGAGCTCGGCGAGCTGCCCGGCGACGTCGCCGTCCTTGTAGTTGAAGGCGGCGTCGAAGCCCAGCTCGTCGACGAGGTGGGCCACCTTCTCGGCCGAGCCGGCGCTGCCGATCACCCGCCCTGCACCCAGCGCCCGGGCCACCTGCCCGGCGACGCTGCCGACCGCACCGGCGGCCCCGGAGACGAAGACCACGTCCCCCTGCTGCAGCCGGGCCACCCGGGTGAGCCCCGCGTAGGCGGTCAGGCCGGTCATCCCCAGCACGCCCAGGTAGGCCGAGGCGGGGGCGGCGTCGGTGTCCACGACGCGGGCCGAGGCGGCGTCCAGCACCGCCTCCTCCCGCCAGCCGAGCTGGTGCAGGACGTGGTCACCCACGGCATACCCGGGGGCGCGGGACTCCTGCACCACGCCGACGGCCGCACCCTCCATCGCCTCCCCGAGCTGGAACGGCGGCACGTAGGAGCGGGTGTCGTTCATCCGGCCCCGCATGTAGGGGTCGACCGAGATCACCTCGTTGCGGACCCGGAGCTGGCCGTCCGCGAGCGCGGGCAGGTCGCTGGTGGCCAGCTCGAAGTCCGTCGGCTGCGGCCAGCCGTGCGGACGGGAGACGAGGCGGACCTCACGGGCGGGTGTGCGCTGGTCAGGAGCGGTCATGGCGGCTTCTTCCGGTCGCGGGTGGTCGAACTGCTTGCCCCGCTGCCAACACCGACCCCCCAGGAGGTATGCCCGGCGCCCGCCGAGGCCCTACCCTTACGACTCGTGAACCAGACGCACCCGCAGCCCGTCATCACCGACGAGAGTCCCTCCAGCGACGCCAACCGGCGCGGGCCCAGCTTCGAGCCCACGCACGAGCTGGCGGTCGGCCCGGTGACCAGCCCGCCCGCCACCGTCGACGGCTTCGTCCGGGAGTTCCTCGACCAGCTCAACTTCGGCCAGGGCGTCAAGCTCACCCAGTCGACGATCAACGACCAGTACCTGGCGCTGGCGCGGACCGTGCGCTCCTACCTGATGGCGTCCTGGCTCGAGACCGGCCACCGCCGCCGCCAGGAGCCGACCAAGATCGTCGGCTACCTCTCGGCCGAGTACCTGCTGGGCCGCCAGCTCGGCAACGCGCTGCTCGCCACGGACCTGCAGGGCATCGCCGAACAGGCGATGGAGCAGTGCGGCCTGGACATGGCCGCGCTGCGCGGCCAGGAGGTCGAGCCGGGGCTGGGCAACGGCGGCCTGGGCCGGCTGGCGGCCTGCTTCGTGGACTCGCTGGCCACCATGGACGTGCCCTGCATCGGCTACGGCATCCGCTACGAGTACGGCATCTTCCGGCAGACGTTCGTGGACGACCGGCAGGTCGAGGAGCCGGACAGCTGGCTCCGGCTCGGCAGCCCGTGGGAGTTCCCGCACCCCGAGCGCGCCGTCCAGGTCCGCTTCGGCGGGCATACCGAGACGTCGGTCGACGAGCAGGGGCGCGAGCGCACCACCTGGGTCCCCGCCTGGCAGGTGCGCGGGGTGCCGTACCACTACATGGTCCCGGGCTTCCGCAACGGCGTCGTGAACACCCTGCGGCTGTGGAGCGCCGAGGCCAACCAGGCCTTCGACCTGCAGACCTTCAACGCCGGCGACTACGCCCAGGCCTCCCGGGCGGAGATCTTCGCCGAGAACATCTCCAAGGTCCTCTACCCCGACGACACCACCCAGCAGGGCAAGGAGCTGCGGCTGCAGCAGCAGTACTTCTTCGTCGCCTGCTCGCTGCGCGACTTCATCGAGAACACGCTGCCCCGCGACGTCGACCTGCGCCGGCTGCCCGAGCGCATCATCTTCCAGCTCAACGACACCCACCCGGTGATCGCGGTCCCCGAGCTGATGCGGATCCTGGTCGACGAGAAGGGCTTCGACTGGGACGAGGCCTGGGACATCACCCGCCGGTGCTTCGCCTACACCTGCCACACGCTGCTGCCGGAGGCCCTGGAGGTCTGGCCGGTGGAGCTGCTGGGGCGGCTGCTGCCGCGGCACCTGGAGATCATCTACCGCATCAACGACGAGTTCCTGCTCGAGGTGCGCGAGGCGTTCGGCGAGGACGAGTGGCGGGTCCGGAGGATGTCGATCATCGCCGAGCAGCCGCAGCGCTCGGTCCGGATGGCCTACCTGGCCACCGTCGCCGGGGCGAAGGTCAACGGGGTCGCCGAGTTGCACAGCCAGCTGCTGCGCGACAACGTGCTCCCCGACTTCAGCGCCATGTGGCCGGACAAGTTCACCAACGTCACCAACGGGATCACCCCGCGGCGCTTCCTGCACCTGGCCAACCGACGCCTCTCGGACCTGCTCAACGACACCATCGGCGAGGGCTGGGTCACCGACCTGGACCGGTTGCGCGAGCTGGAGCCGTATGCCGAGGACGCCGACTTCCGTGCCCGGTTCCGGGAGGTCAAGGCCGCCAACAAGGGACGCCTGGCCAGCCTGCTCGAGGTGCGGGACGGAGTCAGCCTCAGCACCGACCACCTGCTCGACGTGATGGTGAAGCGGCTGCACGAGTACAAGCGGCAGACGCTCAAGCTGCTGCACGTGGTCTCGACCTACGAGGGGGTGCTCTCCGGGCGGATCGCCATCGAGGACGTCACCCCGCGGACCGTGCTCTTCGGTGCCAAGGCGGCGCCGGGCTACCACCTGGCCAAGGAGATCATCTTCCTGATCAACGCGGTCGCCCGGACGGTGAACGCCGACCCCCGGATGCAGGGACGCCTGCAGGTGATCTTCCCGGCCAACTACAACGTCACCCTGGCCGAGAAGATGATCCCGGCGGCCGACCTGTCCGAGCAGATCTCGCTCGCCGGCAAGGAGGCCTCGGGCACCGGCAACATGAAGTTCGCGCTCAACGGTGCGCTGACGATCGGCACCCTGGACGGCGCCAACGTGGAGATCCTGAACCTCGTCGGGGAGGACAACTTCTTCCTCTTCGGGATGACCGAGCCGCAGGTCGAGGAGCTGCGCCAGTCCGGCTACGTGCCGAGCAGCTACTACGCGCAGGACCCGGTGCTGCGGGCCACCATCGACCTGCTGGGCAGCGGCCACTTCACCGGTGGCGACCGCGGCGCCCCGTCCGCTGTGCTGGACAACCTGCTGAACCACGACCCGTTCATGACGCTGGCCGGCTTCTCCGCCTACCTGGAGGCGCAGGACAGGGTGGACACCGCCTACGCCGACCAGGACGCGTGGAGCCGGTCGGCCATCCTCAACGTGGCGCGCTGCGGGTTCTTCTCCTCCGACCGGTCGATGCGCGACTACCTCGACCGGATCTGGCAGCCGCGGGGCTGAGGGTCCGGCCCCGTCCGGTCGCCCACAGCACGCCGAGGACGACCAGCGCGCCCCCGACCAGCTCGGGGGCCGCGGGTCGCTCCCCCAGCAGCCACCACGAGGCGGTCACGCCGACCACCGGCACCAGCATGGAGAAGGGTGCGACGGTGCCCGCCGGGTGCCGCACCATCAGCCAGGACCAGATCCCGGAGCCGACGACGGTCCCGACCACGACCGTGTAGGCCAACCCCAGCCAGGCCGGCACGGCGGCGGCGGTGACCGACGTCGCCAGCGCCTGCCCGATCTGCTGCGGACCCTCGACCCACCAGGACAGCGCCAGCATCGGCAGCGGCGGCACCACCGACATCCAGAGCACCAGGTGCAGCGGGTTCGGCGGGGCGGCGAGTCGGCTGGACAGGTTGCCCAGCGCCCACCCGAAGGCCCCCAGCACGACCAGCAGGAAGGGCACCCAGGACGTCGCCTCGGCCCGGCTCGCCCCGACGACGACCAGTCCCAGCACCGCGACGCCCACCCCGACCGCCCGTCGCGGGGAGAGCGACTCCCGCAGCAGCAGCACCCCCAGCACCACCGTCATCGGTGCCGAGGCCTGCAGCACCAACGAGGCCAGGCCCGCCGGGAAGCCCGCCGCCATCCCGAGGTAGAGGCCGAGGAACTGCAGCGTCCCGAACCCCAGGCCGTAGCCCAGCAGCCACCGCACCGGCACCTGGGGCCGCGGCACCAGCAGCAGCGTCGGCACCGCGATCAGTGCGAACCGCAGGGCCACCAGGAAGATCGGGGGGAAGTGCTCCAGGGAGGCGTGGATCGCGAGGAAGTTCAGTCCCCACAGGGCCGCGACGGTGGCGGCGAGGAGGGCGTGACGGGGCGGCATACCTCGAGTGTGCGGCGCGCTATCCCGTAGGTCCATCGACACTTTATGACATGACTACGTAGGGTACCTACATGGAGATGAGGCACCTGGTGCTGCTGCGCGAGATCGCGGTGCGCGGCACCCTGTCCGCGGTCGCGGCGGCTACCCACCGCACCCCCTCCGCCCTCTCGCAGCAGCTGCGCACCGCGGAGCGGGAGCTGGGCATGGCTCTCGTCGAACCGGTGGGCCGTGGCCTGCGGCTGACCGCCGAGGGTCAGTTGCTGGCCGACGCCGCCGACGAGGTGTGCCAGGTGCACGCCGAGGTCCAGGCACGACTGGACGCATCCCGCGGGGAACCCCGCGGGACGGTGAGCATCGGCACGCTGCCCAGCGGTGGCCAAGCACTGCTCCCCCCACTGGTGGAAGCCCTGCGCGGCAGCGCGATCGAGCTGAGGCTGCACGACTTCGACCTGGCCGAGGCGGACTACGCGGCACGCACCCTCGACGTCGACATCGTCCTCGCGCACAGCATGAGCGGGGACGTCCCGCACGGCGCCGACCGGCTGACCTTTCGTGCGCTGGCGCGAGAGCCGCTCGATGTGGCCCTGCCGGCCACCCATCCCCTAGCCGGACGCCAGGAGCTCGGCCCGCAGGACCTCGTCGGCACCCGATGGATCGGTGTGCCCGAGGGCTACCCCTTCGACACGGTGCTGCTGGCGATCGAGGCGGTCACCGGGCGGCCGCTGGTCCGGGACCAACGGCTGCGCGACAACGCGCTGATCCGCTCGCTCGTCGGCGCCGGCGTCGGGTTGGCGCTGCTGCCGCGCTTCACCACGCCCGCCGACGGCCCGGTGGTGCTGCGGCCACTGGTCGGGGTGCCCGCCCGGCGGACCTTCTACGCGCTCTGCCGACCGGACCGGCACGCCCGGTTCGCGGTCCGCACGGTGGTGGACGAGCTGGCGCGGATCGGGGCCTCCCTGTCCTGAGCGGACGGCACCCGGGCCGCGCCCGGCATACCCTGACGCCATGGCGAACGCACCGGCGGCCGGGCACGCGCTGGCGATCCTGACCCTGCTGGCCCGCCACGCGACCCCGGTCGCCGCCGCGAGCATCGCCCGCGAGCTGGAGCTGCCGCGTTCGACGACGTACCACCTGCTCACCGTCCTGGTGGAGCAGGGGTATGCCGTGCACCTGCCGGAGGAGCGCCGCTACGGCCTCGGGGTGGCCGCCTTCGAGCTGGGCTCGGCCTACACCCGGCAGGCGCCGCTGCAGCGGCTGGCCCGGCCCCGGCTGCAGCGGCTCGCCGACGCCGCCGGTCACAACGCCCACCTGGCCGTGCTGCACGGGTCCGACGTGCTCTACGTCATCGAGGAACGGGTCGCCGGACGTCCTTCCCTCGTCACCGACGTGGGGGTCCGGCTCCCGGCCACCCTGACCGCCAGCGGGTTGGCGGTGCTGGCCGCGTCGTCCCCGGCCCAGGTGCGCGCCCTCTACCCCTCCGCGTCGACGTTCGTGCAGCGGCACGGCGTCGGCCCGGCGTCGCTGGTGGAGCTGCGCCGGGTGCTGACCGCGACCCGCGCCCGGGGGTATGCCGTCGAGGACGGCCTGGTGACACCCGGTCTGGCCTCGGTCGCCTCGGCGGTGCTCGACCACTCCGGGCACCCGGTCGCCGGGCTCGCCGTGACCTTCCCCACCGACCAGCGCGGGGTCCGCGACGGCGACGGCGCCGGCACCTCCCCGCCGGAGGAGCTCGTCGCCCAGGTCGCCGGGTGCGCGGCGGAGCTGTCGGCACGGCTGGGGCACCGCGGGGGGTGAGCCCGCCGACCCCGACCACGCGGTAGCGTCTGCCGCACTCGCTGGGTCGGCTCGAAGGGAAGGTGCACGATGGACGTGCTGTGGGGCATCGGGGGCATGGCCGCGCTGATCGCGCTGGCCCTGCTGCTGTCGACGAACCGGAAGGCGGTGCGCTGGCGCACGGTGCTCGCCGCCCTGGCCATCCAGGTCACCTTCGGGGTGGTCGTCCTCTACTGGTCCGCCGGACAGGCGGCGCTGGGCGCGGTGACCGAGGGGGTGCAGGCTGTCATCAACACCTCCAACGAGGGCATCAGCTTCCTCTTCGGGCCGGTGCTCCCGCAGGGCGACGACGCCGGGGTGGTCTTCGCCTTCCAGGTGCTGCCGGTCATCATCTTCTTCGCCTCGCTGACCGCGGTGCTCTACCACTTCAAGATCCTGCAGTTCGTGGTGGAGCGGCTCGGGGCCGCGCTCGGCTGGGCGCTGGGCACCCGGAAGGCGGAGTCGGTCAACGCGGCCGCCAACATCTTTGTCGGCCAGACCGAGGCGCCCCTGGTCATCCGTCCCTACCTGGGCGGGCTGACCCGCTCCGGGCTGTTCGCGGTGATGGTCGGTGGCCTGTCCACCGTGGCCGGCTCCGTGCTGGTCGGCTACTCGCTGCTGGGCGCCCCGCTGGAGTACCTCATCGCCGCCTCCTTCATGGCCGCCCCGGGGGCGCTGATGATGGCCAAGCTGGTGGAGCCGGAGGCCCTCGACGAGCCGCCGGAGACGTCGGACAAGGACCGCGAACCCGGCGCCCACGACAACGGGGACGACACGGACGACGACCACGGGGACCGCACGAGCGACGAGGACGACCTCGAGGAGATGGAGTACCGCAACGTCATCGACGCCGCGGCCTCCGGCGCCGGGGACGGGCTGAAGCTGGCGCTGAACATCGGCGCCATGCTGCTGGCCTTCATCTCGCTGATCGCGCTGGTCAACCTCTTCATCGGCACCGTGGGCGGCTGGTTCGGCAACCCGGAGCTCACCTTCGAGCAGATCCTCGGCTACGTCTTCGCCCCGCTGATGACGGTGATCGGGGTGCCCTGGAGCGAGGCCACCGGTGCCGGCAGCTTCGTCGGCCAGAAGGTCGTCGTGAACGAGTTCGTGGCGTTCAGCAACTTCGCGCCGACGATCGACGACTTCAGCCCCAAGACGGCTGCGATCATCACCTTCGCGCTCACCGGGTTTGCCAACCTGGGCTCGCTGGGCATCCTGCTCGGCGGCCTGGGCTCCCTGGTGAAGAGCCGCCGCCGGGAGATCGCCTCGCTCGGTCTGCGGGCGGTCCTGGCCGCGACGCTGGCCAACCTGATGAGCGCCGCCATCGCCGGCATCCTCATCGGGTAGCCGTTCGTTACGTTGGGGGTATGCGTGCGATCACCATCCCCGACCCCGGCGAGCCCGATGCGCTCGTCCCCGCCGACGTCCCCGCGCCCGAGCCGGGCGAGGGCGAGGTGCTGGTCGAGGTCGTCACCGCGGGGGTGAACCGGGCCGACGTCATGCAGCGCAAGGGTGCCTACCCGCCGCCGCCCGGCGCCTCCCCGCTGCCCGGTCTGGAGGTCAGCGGCCGCATCGTCGGGCTTGGCGCCGGCACCGAGGACGCCGGCTGGGCGGTCGGCGACGAAATCTGCGCGCTGCTCTCCGGTGGCGGGTACGCCGAGCTGGTGGCGGTCCCGGTCGGCCAGCTGCTGCCGGTGCCCGCGGGCATACCCCTGGCCGACGCGGGGGCCCTGCCCGAGGTCGCCTGCACGGTGTGGAGCAACCTGGTGATGGAGGCTGGGCTGCGCCCCGGTGAGACGGTGCTGCTGCACGGTGGCTCCAGCGGCATCGGCACGATGGCGATCCAGGTCGCCCGCGCCCTCGGCGCCCGGGTCGCGGTCACCGCCGGCTCGGCGGACAAGCTCGCCGCCTGCAAGGACCTGGGGGCGCAGATCCTCGTGAACTACCGCGAGCAGGACTTCGTCGAGGAGCTGAAGGCCGCCACCGACGGTGCCGGCGCGGACGTCATCCTGGACGTGGTCGGCGCGAAGTACCTCCCGCGCAACGTCAAGGCCCTGGCGCGGGACGGCCGGCTGGTCGTCATCGGCCTGCTCGGGGGCCGCACCGGTGAGCTGGACCTCGGGGCCCTGCTGGCGAAGCGGGCCTCGGTCCGCGCCACCTCGCTGCGTTCCCGCTCGCTCGCCGACAAGGCCGAGATCGTCCGCCAGGTGCGCGAGCACGTGTGGCCGTGGGTCGAGGACGGCCAGGTCAGGACGCTGATCCAGTCCCGGCACCCGCTCGAGGACGCGGCCCGCGCGCACGAGGAGATGGAGGCCAGCCAGCACATCGGCAAGATCCTGCTGCAGGTCTCCTCCCCCACCTGACCGAGCGTCTCGTCGTGCCGATCCGAGCGTCCCGGTATGCCGATCCGAGCGTCTCGTCCTGCCGACCAGGGCGTCCCGGTATGCCGATCCGAGCGTCTCGTCCTGCCGATCAGGACGCGCCGAGCAGCCGTCCCTCGCGGGGAGCGTCCCCGGCCCGCTCCACCGCGCGGAGGATCCCGCGGGTGTCCCGGTCCGCCGGGCCGAGCTCCGAGCGCCGGGTCCAGCGCGCCTTGCGTGCCTCGGTGGACAGCGACAGGTCGAGGTCGTCCGGGTGCTGCTCGAGCCGGACCCGGAAGACGACGTCGACCCCCTGCTCCAACGGGTCCACCCGGATCGTGACCGGCTCGCCGGGGTCGATGTCGAGCCCGACCTCCTCGGCCACCTCCCGGCGCACCGCGTCGGCCGGCTCCTCGCCACGGCCCAGCAGCCCGCCGGGCAGGCTCCACCCCCGCCGGTGCGGCTGCCACAGCACCAGGAACGTCCCCTCGTGCTCGATCACGCAGACCGCACCCACCGTGTAGCTGGGTGCGACCGTGCGCACCACCAGCCGCTTCAGCGGCCCCGGTGCGACCCGGAAGCCCACCAGCGCCGCGGTCCCGAGCTTGCGGCGCGCCGTCGACAGATCCATCCGGCCAGCCAACCACAGCCCGTCGGGTCCGTCGCTGCCGCCCGCCTGATGTGCTAGACCTGCCCCGTGGACAGCGAGACCTTCTGGAGCGACGTCGGCGCCCATCTCATCCGCTACGGCGGGGGCTTCTCCCCCCGGATCATCGAGCGGGCGGTCGGGAGCCACCTCTACGACCACGAGGGCCGCGAGATCCTCGACTTCACCTCGGGCCAGATGAGTGCCGTCCTCGGCCACTCCCACCCGGACATCGTGCGCACCGTGACCGAGTCGGTGAGCACGCTGGCCCACCTCTACTCGGGGATGCTCAGCCCGCCTGTCGTCTCCCTGGCCCGGCGGCTCGCGGACTCCCTCCCGGCGCCGCTGGAGCGGATGCTGCTGCTCAGCACCGGGGCCGAGTCCAACGAGGCCGCGATCAAGATGGCCAAGCTCGCCACCGGCAGGTACGAGGTCGTCTCCTTCGACCGGTCCTGGCACGGGATGACCTCGGGCGCCGCCTCGGCGACCTTCTCCGCCGGTCGGCGCGGCTACGGTCCCCCGATGCCGGGGAACCTGGTGCTGCCCACCCCCAACGCCTACCGCTCCCCCTTCCGGCGCCCCGACGGCAGCTACGACTGGGAGACCGAGCTCGACTACGGCTTCCAGCTCGTGGACCAGCAGTCCTCGGGCAGCCTCGCGGCCTGCCTGGTCGAGCCGATCCTGTCCTCCGGCGGCATCATCGAGCTCCCGCCGGGCTACCTGGCCCGGCTGCGGGAGCACTGCGACCGGCGCGGGATGCTGCTCATCCTGGACGAGGCGCAGACCGGGATCGGACGGACCGGTGACCTGTATGCCTTCCAGCGCGACGGCGTCGTCCCCGACCTGCTCACCCTGTCCAAGACCCTCGGCGCCGGTCTCCCGGTCGCGGTCGTGATGACCTCCGCCGAGATCGAGGAGGCCTGCCACGAGCGCGGCTTCCTGTTCTTCACCACCCACGTGTCCGACCCGCTGGCCGCCTCGGTCGCCCTCACCGTGCTCGACGTGGTGGAGCGCGACGGCCTGGTGCAGCGGGCCCGGACCCTGGGCGACCGGCTCACCGCACGGCTGACCGAGATGCGCGACCGGCACGAGGTCGTCGGGGACGTCCGCGGCCGGGGGCTGCTGCAGGGCCTGGAGCTGGTGACGGACAAGGCGAGCAAGGCCCCCGCGGAGGAGCTCGGGCGGCAGGTGACCGACACCTGCCTGGAGCTGGGCCTGCACATGAACATCGTCCAGCTGCCCGGGATGGGCGGGATCTTCCGGATCGCCCCGCCGCTGACCATCGAGGTCGACGACCTGGACCGCGGGCTGGACCTGCTGGAGACCGCCCTGGAGCGGACCCTGGCGCGCGGCTGAGGTCCCTGCGCGGACCCGGCATACACGCGCGTTAGTCTCCTGCGTGATGAAGAACCGTGGACGCCTCGCGAGCACCCTGCTCACCGGGCTGCGACGCGTCGGCGTCGTGGCCCTGCTGCTCGTCCTCGCCTTCCTGGGCGGGGTGGCGACCACCCAGATGTGGCCGGTGCACACGGAGACCCGCTACTTCGCCGCCGACATCTCGGTGGAGCCCCGCCTCGACTCGACCGTCTCGCTCCCCACGGTGGTCGGGGACATGGAGGTCTCCTTCGTCCGCCAGGTGCTGCCGGCGCCGGGCCTCAGCGCCCAGGTGCAGGTCCGCGACGAGGTCACCGACCTGCTGCGCCGGGGGCAGCTGCGCACCGCCGACCTCGAGCCCAGCCAGGAGGAGCTGCGCGGCGCGATCGACGGGGGCGTCCGCGAGCTGGCCTGGAAGTTCGCGGCGGGCGCGCTGGTCACCACCGCGCTGGTGATGATGGCGTATGCGGTCGCCCGCCCCCGTCATCTGCCGCGCGGTCTGATCGCCTCGGCGGTGGCCACGGTGCTGGCGATGGTGATCCCCGGGACCGCGGCGTACCTGACCTATCGCACCGACCGGGTGGGGGAGTTCCGGACCACCAGCCTGCTGTCGCTGGTCGAGCAGAACACCGACATCCTCGCCGGGTTGGACCGCAAGGCCGACCAGGGCGCCGTCTACGTGACCAACCTGCTCGCGCTGTCCACGGCGATGCGCCAGGAGTTCAGCCCGGAGAGCGACGACAGCCCGCCAGCCGCCCGCTTCCTGGTGGTCGGCGACCTGCACGGGATGAACCAGTACCCGCTGATGCGCGAGATCGTCCAGACCCAGGAGATCGACGCGGTCATCGACACCGGTGACCTGGTCAACTTCGGTCGCCCCGAGGAGGGCGCGCTGACCGGGATGTACCAGGGCATCGAGAGCCTGGGCGTGCCCTACATCTTCGTCCGCGGCAACCACGACGCGGTCTCCGCCGAGGACGAGGCCCTGCTCCAGCGGATGGCCCAGGTGCCCAACGTGGTGCTGCTGGAGACGGCCGCCGGCGAGCTGAACCTGGCCACCGTCAACGGGGTCACCCTCAGCGGCTTCAACGACAGCCGCTACTTCAACCAGCGCAGCGACGACTTCGGCGCCGACCAGGCCGAGCTGGCGCAGGTTTTCCGGGAGCGCACCGAAGGGCTGCCGCTGACCGACCTGGTCGTCACCCACCAGCCCTACGCCGCGGAGCGGGTCACCGCGCAGGCGCTGACCGTCAACGGCCACATGCACGTGCCCGCGCTGGTCGGGCAGCACCTTCAGGTGGGTTCGTTCACCGGTGGCGGGCTGGTCAACCAGTTCCGGCTTCCCCCGCTGACCGAGCAGGCGCAGGAGGCGGCCGAGGAGGACCCGGAGACGGCCGGTGAGCTGCAGGGGCACGCCTACAGCTTCGACGTGGTGTCCTTCGAGCAGGACTGCTCGGTGGCGAGCGTCGCGCGGTACAGCTACCGGAACCTGGTCTCCGGTCGGCCCCAGTTCGACGACGTCAGCCTGATCAGCGGACGCACCCTGCAGCCGCAGCCGCCGGTGGACCGGACCTGCTCGCCGGACCTCGGCACCACCGTCGAGCCGATCGAGGCGCTCGCCGACGAGAGCGGGTCGGACCCGACGACGATCGACGTGCCGCCTCCGGACGACGCGGTGGTCACCACCCTGCCGCCCACCGTGGATCTGCCCGAGATCGACGACGACCTGCCCTGACCCGACCGGGCGCACGCTCTGTCCCCACCGGGCGAGCGCTGTGTCCCCACGGCGAGCGCTCCGTCCCCACCGGGCGAGCGTTGTGTCCCCACCGGGCGAGCGTTGTGTCACGACCGGGCGAGCGTCCAGCGGTGCAGCACGGTATGCCGTGGCGTCCCGCCCGGACCCTGCCCGAGCTCGCTGCGCACCAGGCATACCTCCTCCGCGGTCCAGGCCGAGGTCTCGACGGTGTCCAGCGCCTGGAGCAGGTGACCTGCCGCCCGCGGGCCGCCCACCGAGCGGGCCAGCGTCACGTGCGGCAGGAAGCGGGTCCCGTCGACCCGCCCGCCGGCCCGGCTCGCAAGGGCGCGGAGACTGCGCGCCCAGTGCTCCAGGGTCCCGGCAACCTCCTCGTCCACCCCGGCCCACAGCACCCGGGCGGCGCCCGGGTCGGGGAAGGCGCCAGCCCCACGCAGGCTCAACCGGGTCGGCGCCGTCCGGTCCGCCCACCGCTGCCCGGCCTCGACCAGAGCCTCCTCACGCCAGTCGTCCAGCTCGGGGAGGAAGGCCAGCGTCACATGCCGGTGCTCCGGCCTCGACCAGCGCCACTCACCGCGGGGTGCCAGCGCGTCCCGGCGCGGGGCCAGGACGTCGTCCAGCTGCTCGATGACCTCCAACGGTGGGACCAGGGCGAGGAACGCACGCATACGTCCCATCATGAGGGAGCCCACCATTCAACGGTCGACGTCGGCCGTCATCCGGGGTCGCACCACGGTGTGCGAGGCTGACGTGGTGAGTCAGAGCGCGCCCACCGACCCCCGTCCCCGCGACGACCGGACGGTCGTCGCCATCGCCTGGGCGGTGGCCGCGGTCGCCTTCGCGCTGGCGGCCGCCTTCATCGCCTGGCTCGCTCTGGGCCGCGACAGCGGCACCGACGACGGTGGCGCCGCTGCTCCCGCCCCGACCAGCAGCACCGCACCGTCCGAACCCGGCACCCCACAGCCGGACCAGCAGCCGACCCCCGACGAGGGGTCCGGCGACGCGTCCGCCAGCGACACCGACGCCGGCAGCGCTGCTCCTGACCCCGGTGCCACCGAGCAGACCCCCGAGCCGGAGGTGGCCGAGCTGCTGCTCTCGCTGCAGCGCCGCGACCCGGCCGACACGATGGCGGTCGGCGAGGTGGACGCGCCGGTGGTGATGATCGAGTACGCCGACTACCGCTGCCCCTACTGCGCCCGCTTCCACCTGGAGATCCGCCCCGAGCTGATGCCGGCCGTCGAGGACGGGACGCTGCGGATCGAGTTCCGGGACCTGGTGATCTTCGAGGAGACCTCCGAGCTGGCGGCCGTCGCCGGGCGGGCCGCCGCCGAGCAGGGGCATCTCGAGGACTTCCAGGCGGCCGTCTTCGCGCTCTCCACCGAGGGTCACGGCGAGTTCGACGCCGCCGACCTCGTCGACATCGCGGAGGAGGTCGGGGTCCCCGACGTCGAGCAGTTCGAGGCCGACCTGGAGAACGAGGAGCTCATCGACGCCGTCCGCTCCGACACCGCCGAGGGCCGGCAGATCGGGGTCTCCTCGACGCCCACCTTCCTCATCAACACCCAGGTGCTCCAGGGCGCCTACCCGGCCGAGCGGATGTTGGAGCTCATCGAGCAGGAGCGTCTGGCGGTCAGCGAGGAGCAGCCGTCGGGTCGCTGACCGGCACAGCCGGCGAGGACGACGAGGGCGCCGAACGCCTCCGACGCAGCACCACCACGCGGTGCCCCAGCGCGACGGCCAGGGTCAGCAGCACCGCCGCCGCGGCCACCGCCCAGGGGCCGAAGCCCCCGTCCAGCGCACGCCGCACCACGGTGGTCCAGACCGCGAAGCCGACCGTCGCGTAGATCCCCGCCCAGGCCGCCGCCCCTACCGCCTGGGCCAGGGTGAACCTGACCCACGGCATACGCAGCACCCCGGCCGAGGCGAGCACCACCGTCTGGACGCCCACGGTGAGGTAGCACAGCGGCACCGCCGCGATCCCGCACCGCTGCACCGCGCCGCGGCCCCGGTCCAGCGCGTCACCGGCCAGCCAGGCGTGGGCCGAGGCGCGCCACCCCCGGGTGGGGCGGGTATGCTGCAGCCCCTGCTCGGTGAGGGTGCGCGCCAACCAGTAGGTCGCCTGGCCGCGCAGCATCGCCACGCACCAGAGGAGGGCGAGGGCGAGACCGAAGGGGAAGTCGTCCAGCTCTAGCACCGTTCTCACCTCCGTCCCGGTCAGGATATCCGGCCGGTGACGGGCTCAGTGCCGGTTCCGGACCAACGTCCACCGGTTGACGCCGTCGACGTGCTCGAGATCGATCCGGTCCAGCGCCATCTGCGCCAGCGCAATGCCGCGACCGTCCTCGTCCTCGTCACTCTGCGGCATCGTCCGGTCGTCGAGGTCCGGCACCGGCTGCGCGCTGGTGTCGGTCAGCAGGCACTCGAGCCGGTCCGGGAGGACCGCGAGCTCGAAGATGAAGGAGACCCTGCCCTCGGGCCGACCGTGCTCGATGACGTTCCCGGCGATCTCGACCACCGCCGTCTCGAACATCATCAGGTCGGCGGGGGCCACCTCGGGGTGCTCGCGCCCGACCTGCTCCAGCAGCACGTGCAGGTCCTCGAGGCTCTCCGGGACGGCGAGGCTCTCCAGCCGGTAGCGCTGGTCACCATTCATGGGAGGCCTGACCCACCGACTCGTACGGTCGCAGCACCCGGTCGAGGTTGGTCAGCCCGAGGACGGTCAGCACCTGGTCACCCGCGGCAGCGATCCGCAGGTCACCACCGGCACGACGGGCGGTCTTCAGGCCCGCCACCAGGGCACCCAGGCCGGAGGAGTCCACGAAGACCGTCGGCTCCAGGTCCAGCACCAGCCGCACCTGTCCCGCCTCGACCGCCTCCTCCAGGACGCTGCGCAGCCGCGGCGCCGCCATCATGTTGAGGCGACCGTCGCACCTGATGACGGTGACACCGCCGTCCGTCGTCGTGGAGAACTGCATCAGACCACCTGTCCCTCGGTCGGCTCGGTCGGTTCGGTCGGCTCGGGTTGGGGCGCCCGGAAGAGCGCCGCCTCGAAGATGACGCTGAGGATGAGCAGGTCATAGGCTACCCAGGCCACGTTGACCCCGGTCCCGATGTAGCTGTCCGTGACACCCGTCCACAGCCTGACGACCCCCACGACGCAGGCCAGCACCAGCACCACGCAGGCGACCAGCTGGGGCAGCACCAGGCGCACCGGGAACCGCGTACCACCGACCGGCCGCGTCTTGGGCGTCACCACGAAGCCGAGCGGGCGGCCGAACCAGACGTTGGCGGCCGCGGTCACGCAGGCCCTGATCCACAGCGGGAAGAGCGCGAGGCTGTACTGGTGGCCGCGCCAGGTCCGCACGCCGTACCCGACCACGAAGAACATGATCTGGTTGAAGATGATGTACGGGGCGAAGAGGGCCAGGAAGGTGAGCCCGTAGGCGTTCACCGGCAGCACCCCGAAGCACAGGTAGAGCACCGGGGCGGCGATGAAGACGACGGCGGCGAACCCGGACAGGTAGCTCCACATCGTGGCGAAGTACATCAACCGCTGGCCGACGCTGAGCCCCTTCTGGACCAGCGGGTTCTCCCGCAGCATCACCTGCAGGGTGCCCTGCGCCCAGCGCAGCCGCTGCTGCAGCATGGTGCGCAGGTCCTCCGGCGCGAGGCCGTGCGCGAGGGTCTCGTGGTGGTAGACGGAGGACCAGCCGGCCGCGTGCAGGCGCATACAGGTGGCCATGTCCTCGGTCACCGAGACGGTGGCCAGCGGCATCATCGGCTGCGCCTCGTCGGAACGGTCCACATCCACCACCCGGATCAGCTCCCGCACCGACTCCACGGCGCCCAGCGGGGACCAGTCCCGCTCCGCCAGCCGGGTCAGGGCCGCCTCGTCGATGACCACGGAGCCGAGCTCCTGGTCGATCTCCACGGGCAGGTCCTCGATCGCCGCCAGGTCGGCCGCGATGGCCCGGAAGTCGTCCTGGACCAGGGTCCGGGCCGCGCTGTCGACCTGCCGCTGGAAGCCGTAGGTCACGTCCGCCAGGGGGGCGCCCCCGTCCAGCTCGGCGCGGGCCTGCAGCACCGCGTCCCGCACCGAGACCAGCACCGGACCGGCCGGGTCCTCCTCGCGGCGGGCGCGGCGGATGGAGCGGTTCAGCAAGCGGCCGGAGGCGCTGAGCGCGCGGTCCACCGCACGCTCGGTCTCGCGCACGTAGCCGACGATGCCCAGCTGCATGAGCGCCTCGCGTCGGAGCACCGCGTTGGACCCGCAGAAGAAGGCGGCGTTCCACCCGTCCTTGCCCTCCTGGATGGGTCCGTAGAACAGGGGCGCCTGGCTGCCGAGCGGGTCGGAGTCGGTGACGTTGCTGAACCACTGGGGGGTCTGCACCAGCGCCACCGCCGGGTCTTCGAAGTACCCGAGGGTCCGGTGCAGGATGCGTCGGTCGGGGATCTGGTCGGCGTCCAGGATGAGCATGAACTCACCGTCGGTGCGGAAGAGCGCGTTGTTGAGGTTGCCGGCCTTCGCGTGCCGCGGCTGGTCCACCCAGTCCACCGACCGGGTGATGTAGCCGACCCCGGCCGCCTGCGCCGCCCGCTCCATCTCCTCGCGGTCCCCGTCGTCGAGGATCCACGTGTGGTGCGGGTAGTCGATGGCTTGCGCGGCGGTCGCCGTCGCCAGCACCATGTCGACCGGCTCGTTGTAGGTGGTGATGAAGACGTCCACCCCGGTATGCCGGGGGTCGGGCGGCTCCGGTGGCTCGCCGCGGCGACGAGCACGCCACATCGTGATCCCGAAGAGAAAGGCGTCGATGAGGGCATACGTCTCGGCCATCACCAGCGGGACCGCGATCCACCAGTTCTCCCAGTTCACCGAGAAGAACCAGCGCCACGAGACGTAGACGGTCCCGGAGACCAGGGTCAGGACGACCATGACCCTGGTGAGGGCCAGCCTCATGCCGGCTCCGGCAGCCTGCGCACCACGAGCGCGGTGACGTCGTCCTGGTGGCGCTGGCTGCGGGCCACGGCGCGCACCTCCTCCAGGAACGCCCAGGCGTCTTCGGTGGTCGCGTTGGCGAGCTGGGCGGTGTCGACCGCCTCCCACGGGTCGGGGAAGTAGTCGAGCATCCCGTCGCTGACCATGAACAAGGTCTCCCCCGGCTCCAGGACGGTGCGCTCGGAGTGCCAGGTGTCGCCGGGCATCGTGCCCATCGGCAGTCCGCCGGTGAGCAACCGACGGAACCCGCCGCCGTTCTCGAAGACGACCGCCAGACCGTGTCCGACGTCGACGTAGTCCATCACCCCGCTCCGCACGTCGATCCGCGCGGCGAATGCGGTGACGAAGCTCTCGGTGTCCTCCAGGTCCTCCTCGAGGCTGATCGCAGCGCGGGTGACGGCCTCGTCGAGCTCGTTGAAGCGGGACGCCCCCCGCAGGACGGCCCGCACGGACGCCGCGATCAGCGCAGCACCCACCCCCTTGCCCATCACGTCGGCCAGCGTCACCTGCAGCCGTCCGTCCACGATGAACCAGTCATAGAAGTCGCCGCCGGCGGCCCTGGCCGGGACGCACAGCCCGCTCACCTGGTAGCCGGGGACCTGCACCCCGGTCCGCGGGTTGAGCTGACGCTGCACCTCAGCGGCGCGGTCCAGGTCCTGGTCGGTGGCCATCTCCTTCTCGACCCACTCGCCGAGGTCACGCAGCACTTCGAGCTCGCCGTCGCTGAGCGTGCGCGGCTCGCTGTCGACCAGGCACAGCGACCCCACCCGTTGGCCGTTGGGTGCGTGCAGGGGCTGGCCGGCGTAGAAGCGGATACCGTGCGGGGCGGTGACCAGTGGGTTGTCCCGGAAGCGGGGGTCGTCGCGAGCATCCGCCACCATCATCGTCTCGTCCTGCTCGATGACCCGGCTGCAGAAGGAGACGTCCCGGGGGAGCTCGTGCTGGTCCAGCCCGACCTCGGCCATGGTCCACTGGCGGTCGTCGTCGACCAGGTTGACGGCCACGGTCGGCACCTTGAAGAACTGCTGGGCCAGGCGGACCACCCGGTCGAAACGATCCTCGCGCGGGGTGTCGAGCAGCTGCATCTCGCGCAGTGCGGTCAGCCGCTCGAACTCGGTCACTGTCGTCATCCTGTTTGCCCTGGTCGCCCGGAATTCTGGTGTGCACCTCGGCCGCGCATTCATTCAGACTCGGACTCCGAGGAATCGGGGTATGTCTACCACACGAAATAGGGGTGGTCGGCGGGAGGCCCCATTCTTGACCTGCCGCATACCTTGGCATTCGCGATGCCGATTCCAGGTGCGCGGAGGAACAATTCCTCGCTCAGCCCGCGCGGCTCACGCCCGACCGGGGGGTGGCGAGCAGCGGGCTCGTCCGACGCCTTCAGAGCTGGTCGGACAGCGGACCGTCGAACCATGCGCCGAGCACGGGCGCCCACTCCCGGATCGCCACCTGCTCCACCAGCCCCTGCTGCTGGAAGGGGTCCTCCCGGAGCAGGTCCGCCAGGTCCGCCGCGCTCTCCCCGCGCAGGATCAGCAGGGCGGCGTCGGGCGCCTCCTCGATCGAGGCGTAGGGGCCGGAGAGCAGCAGCGCCCCCTCGTCCGCGAGCCCGCCGAGGAACTGCCGGTGCGCGGGGCGGTGCTCGTCCCGGGCGTCGGTGTCGTCGGAGTAGGTGTAGTGCGCGACGAAGACGGTCATGGCGCTCATCCTAGGGCCCACCCGATCTGACCCCCTTGTCGATGACAAGCTAGATTGCTAGCATTCTAGGATGAACGAGAAGGCGCAGTTCAACGTGTACCTGCCCAAGGACCTCATCACCGAGATCAAGCACCGCGGCGTCGACGAGGCGGTCAGCCTGTCCGCGCTCGTCGAGAAGGCGCTGCGGGCATACCTCATCTCGACCGAAGGAGACCGGACGTGATCGACGCACTCACCCCCCGACCCATCCGCTTCACCGCGGACCTCCCTGCCTGGCATCGACTGCTGCAGACGCTCGGCGCCCACCTGATCCTCGAGCGGCCCGGCTGGCTTGTGTATGCCGTCGGCTCCGGGCGCGTGGCGCTGCACGCCGCGAGCCCGGAGCAGCCACCCGGGACGACGCTGGCCTTCGAGACGAGCACGTCGATCCCCGACGCGGTCGAGGAGGCGGCCGCCGTCGGGGTCCCCGTCCGGCTCTGGCACCCCGACCACGGCGAGGCCGGACTGGTGACCGCGTCGGACGGCACCGAGCTCACGCTGGACTCCCCCACCCCGGTCGAGCGCGAAGGTGGCTCACCCGACCCGCGTCTCGCCGTGCTGCCGATCTGGTACGGCCCGGACACCTCGATGATCCGTGCGGTGCTCGAGGGCCTGGGCACCCGGCCACGGCTGGTCGGCCGGGACGCAGTGTGGGTCGACCACGTCTGCGAGGGTGGCGGGCTGGTCGCCGCGCACCGCGACGAGACCCCCGGCGTGGAGCTGGCCTTCGAGTGGGACGGCGACGTCGAGGTGGCGCTGACGCTGCTGCAGAACGCCGGCATCGAGGCCGTCCTCATCGACGAGACCTACAGCCGGACCGTCCAGATCACCGATCCTGACGGCATCAAGGAGATCTGGGTCAACGAGCGTCAGACGGACCACTACGGCTACACCCAGGTCTCCGCCACCTGAGAGACCCAGCCCCCTGTCTTCGACCGCTCCAGGGCAACCACAAGCGACGCCCGGTCGGGGAGGGGGCCGGTCAGGGGAGGGCCTGGGCCAGGTCGGCCCAGAGGTCCTCCACGTCCTCCACACCGGCCGAGAGCCGGAGCAGGTTCACCGGCACCGTGGCGACCTCCAGCGGGTGCCGGCGCCGCCGCTCGATCTGGCTCTCCACCCCGCCGAGGCTGGTCGAGTGCGTCCACAGGCGGACCGCCGCGCACACCGCCTCGGCGCCCGCCTCTCCCCCGGCCACCTCGACCGACAGCATCCCGCCGAAGCCCGGGTAGCGGACCCGCTCCACGGCCGGGTGCCCGTCCAGCCGCGCGACGAGCTCACGCGCGGTCGCCTGGGCCCGCTCCAGGCGCAGGTGCAGGGTCCGGATCCCGCGGAGCACGAGCCACGCCTCCATCGGTCCCGGGATCGCCCCGTGCAGGTTCCGGTGGGTATGCAGCCGCTCCAGCAGGTCCGCCCGCTCCGGCGCGACGACGGTCGCGCCGAGCAGGGTGTCGGAGTGGCCGGACAGGTACTTGGTCGCCGAGTGCACGACCAGGTCGGCGCCCCAGGCCAACGGCTGCTGGGCGAGCGGGGTGGCGAAGGTGTTGTCGCAGACGACGACGGGGCGGGCGTCGGCATACCGCTCGCGCAGCCCCCGGACCACCGCCTCGACGTCGGTGACCTCCATCATCGGGTTGGTCGGCGACTCCAGCAGCAGCACGTCGGCACCCTCGGCCGCGGTCACGATGGCGTCGGTGTCCTCGGCGTCGACCCGCCTCGCCGTCAGCGCACCGGCGCGCTCCATCTCGTCGAGCAGACCGGTGGTGCCGTTGTAGACGTGCCGCGGCGCCACCACCACCCCACCGACCGGCACCAGCGAGACGGCGGCCGTCACCGCTGCCATCCCGGAGGCGAAGGTCAGCGCGGAGCCGCCCTCGAGCGAGCCGAGCACCTCCTCGAGGGCCTCCCAGGTGGGGTTCGAGGTGCGCGCGTAGGACACCTCACCCCCGGCGACGTAGGTCGAGGTGAAGGCGACGCCGTGGTTGACCGGGGCGCCGGGCTCACGCGGTGGCCGACCGAGGGCGACCGCCCGGGTGGCGGGTGCGAGCTGCTCGTGCACGTCAGACCTCCTGCTGGGACTGACGCCCACGATAGGCCGCAGCGGCGACCCGGTTGCCGCAGGTGGTGCTGCAGAAGCGCTTGGACCGGTTGCGGGACAGGTCGACGAAGACCCCGTCGCAGTCGTCGGCACCGCACCGCCGCAACCGGCCGAGCTCGCCGGCGCGGACCACGTCGACCACCGCCATCGCCGCCTCCACCGCCATCCGGGTGGCGAACGGCGCGTCGTCGTCGGTGGCGTGCAGGTGCCACCCCCACTCGTCGTCGTGGTTGACCAGGCGCGGCATCGCCCGGGCCTCCGCGAGCAGGGTGTTCACCAGGTCGACGACGCCCTGCTCGTCCAGGTCCCAGAGCTGGGCCAGCCGCGGCCGCAGCGCGCGCACCCGCTCCACCTCGGCCCGGTCCCGCAGCCGTCGGCCGGACCAGCGCCACTCTCGTTCGAAGGCGTCCAGGTCGGCGACGTGCACCAGCGTGTCCACCCCCTCGGCCCGCGCCCGGGCAGCGGCCTCGGCGGGCAGGTGGTTGCTCCCGTCCCCGGCACCGGAGCGGCTGTTGACCACCGCGGCGGTGCCCTGCAGCGCCACCTCGGTGTCATGGGTGAAAAGCATGTTGACTCCTGACGGATCGGAGGTCTATCGTCATGGGTGTCATCTCGTGACACCCATGATGCCACCCTGAAGGAGGTCCTGCCGTGACCCTGCGTGCCCTGATCGTCGGCCTCGCCGTCGCCCTCGCCTCCGCCGCGATGTTCGGCACCTCCGGCGCGGTGGGCAAGAGCCTGCTGCTGACCGGCTGGTCCTCCGGCGCGGCGGTGGCCCTGCGGATCGGGCTGGGGGCCGCGATCCTGGCTGTCCCGGGTGCGCTGGCGATGCGCGGGCACTGGCACCTGCTGCGCCGCCCGGTCACCTGGATCCACACCGGTCTCTTCGGCCTGGTCGCGGTCGCCGGCTGCCAGCTCTTCTACTTCCTGGCGGTCGAGCGGCTCTCGGTCGGCGTCGCCCTGATGCTGGAGTACCTCGGTCCGATCCTCGTCGTCGGGTGGCTCTGGGCCCGGCACGGTCAGCGCCCCCGGCCGCTGACCGTCGCCGGCATCACGCTCGCCCTGCTGGGTCTGCTGCTGGTGCTCGACGTGCTGGGCGAGGTGCAGCTCAGCGCCGTCGGGGTGATGTGGGGGCTGCTCGCCGCGGTCGGCCTCGCGGTCTTCTTCGTGGTCGGCTCCGACGACACCAGCGGCCTGCCACCCTTCGCCTTCGCCGCCCTGGGTATGACGTTCGGCACCGTCGCGCTCGCCCTCGCCGGGCTCGTCGGCCTGGTGCCGATGCAAGCCTCCACGCAGGACGTGGTGCTGGCCGGGACCACCGCCCCGTGGTGGGTGCCCGTGCTCTGGCTCGGCCTGGTCGCCGCGGCACTGGCCTACGTGAGCGGCGTGGTCGCGGCCCGTGCCCTGGGTGCCAAGGTGGCTTCCTTCGTCGGGCTGGCCGAGGTGATGTTCGCCGTGCTCTTCGCCTGGTTGCTGCTGGGCGAGCTGCCGGCGGCGATCCAGCTGCTCGGCGGGGTGCTCATCGTCGCCGGGGTCGCGGCCGTGAAGGCGGACGAGCCCGGCGGACGGGACACGCACGACGGGGACGACACGCAGGACGCACGACCCGGCGAGGTCGCCGCCCCCGGCATCCCGCCGGCGGCCATGCAGCTGGAGCCGCTGCCCTGACCCCACCCACGGGCATACGCAAAGTGCTTGCCAACACCAACCACTTTGCGATACAAAGTAGATGTGACACAGCGACCCACCGACGACACCGACCCCACTGACGACCTCGACCCCACCGAGCAGCTGCGCCTGGTCGCGCACCAGGAGGCCCGGACCCGTCGGGCGCTGACCGTGGACGGCCGCTTCCTGTTCGGCGCCTGGGGCGTCGCCTGGTTCGTCGGCTTCGCCGTGATGTGGCTCGCCACCCCGCTCCGCGAGGGCGGACCGTGGGTGGCGATCCCCGGCATCGTCGTCGGGCTGCTGTTCTTCCTGCTGCTGGTGGCGGCGGGGATCGTCACCGCCGTGCACTCCGTCCGCGCGGGGCGGGGCCTGGCCGGACCGTCCAACCGCGTCGGGGCGATGTACGGGTGGGGCTGGTTCCTCGGCTTCGCGATGCTGCCCTGCATCGTGCTGTCCGCCGAGCGGCTGGGCGCCTCCACCGAGGCCCTGGCGCTGCTCTGGCCTGCCCTGTCCGGTCTCATCGTCGGCCTGCTGTACGTCGGGGGCGCCGCGGCCTTCGACGACCCGCTCCAGTTCGCCATCGGCGCCTGGCTCATCGTCACCACCGGGGCGGGCTGCCTGCTCGGGCTGCCCGGGCTGTACCTGGTGATGTGCCTGGCGGGCGGCGGGGGGTTCCTGGCCGCCGCGGCCTGGTTCGCGCTGCACCCGCCGCACCGCCCCTCCCCGGGACCGGTATGAGCACCGGCCCCACGGATGGGCCCGTCGAGCTGGACCCGGTGATCCACGCCCAGGCGCGGCTCCGGCTGACCACCACCCTCGCGACGCTCCCGCCCGGAGACCGGATGGCCTTCCCGCGGGTGCAGCAGCTGCTGGACATGACCGCAGGCAACCTGGCCACGCACCTGCGCAAGCTCGAGGAGGCCGGCTACGTCGAGGTCACGAAGACCCACAAGGGCCGCTCCCCGGTGACCTACCTGGCCCTGACCCACAGCGGACGGCACGCCTACGAGGAGTACCTGTCCGCCCTGCGGTCGCTGCTGGATCCGCACCCCACGACGCACACCCCCACCCCGCCTTCCGAGGGAGACCGACCATGAACGACACACTCGCGCGCTGGAGCGGGGTGACGCGCCGCTACGGGGACGTGCTCGCCCTGGACGACGTCAGCCTCGACGTCCCCGCCGGCCAGCTGATGGGTCTGCTGGGGCCCAACGGTGCCGGCAAGTCCACGCTCATCAACCTGCTGCTGGGGCTGCGTCGCCCCGACACCGGCAGCGTCGAACTGTTCGGCGGCGACCCCCGGGTCCCGGCGAACCGGGCGCTGCTCGGCTGCACGCCCCAGGAGACGGCGCTGCCGCCGACCCTCACCGTGCGCGAGGTCGTGGACTTCGTGGCTGGACACCACCCGGACCCGGTGCCCACGGCCGTGCTGCTCGACGAGCTCGGGCTGACCGGGCAGGCCGCCCGGCAGACCGGCGGCCTCTCCGGCGGGCAGCGCCGTCGCCTCTCCGTCGCGCTGGCGCTGGTCGGACGACCGCGCCTGCTGGTCCTGGACGAGCCCACCACCGGCCTGGACATCGACGCCCGCCACCTGCTGTGGGGCAAGGTCCGCGACTTCCACCAGGAAGGGGGGACGGTGGTGGTGACCAGCCACTACCTGGAGGAGATCGAGGCCCTGGCCGAGCGGGTCGTGGTGGTCGCCGACGGGCGGGTCCTGGTCGACGACACCCTGGACGCCGTGCGGTCGCGGGTGCAGCAGCGGCGGGTCAGCCTGCGGGCGGGCGCCCTGCCCGCGCTGCACCACGTGGTCCGTGCCCAGGAGGAACGGGGCCACTGGTCCCTCTACACCGAGGACTCCGACGCCCTGGTCCGCGAGCTGGTGCGCGCCGACGTCGAGTTCCAGGACCTCGAGGTCTCCTCCGCCTCGCTGGAGGAGGCGTTCCTCGCCCTGACCGCGGACGACCGCGCCACCACCACCGCCAAGGACCCGGCATGAGACTCGTCGCCCTGCACACCCGCTACATCGCGCTGGAGACCCTGCGCGTCCCGATCGCCATCGTCGGCACGGTGATGTTCCCGCTGCTGTCGTTCCTGTTCTTCGTGGTGCCCTTCGACGCGGTCGCGGGGGATCCGGTCGCTGCCACGGCGGCCGCGGCGCAGCTGAGCCTCTTCGCCGTCTTCTCGGTATGCCTGTTCCAGTTCGGCGTCGGCGTCGCCGACGACCGGGCCACCCCGTGGGACCCCTACGTCCGCACGCTGCCGGTCGGGGCCGGTCCTCGGATCGCCGCCCGCCTGCTGAACGGGGTCCTCTTCGCCGTCCTCGGGCTGATCCCGCTGCTGCTGACGGCGGCGCTGTTCACCGAGGCCCGGGTGACTCCCGCCCAGGCGGTCCTCGGGCTCGGCGCGCTGGCCCTGGCCGGGGTACCGCTGCTGTTCATGGGGGTGGCCGTCGGGTACTCGCTGCCGGTCAAGGCGGCCATCCCGGTGGCGCAGGTGCTGCTGTTCCCGCTCGCCTTCGGCGGGGGCCTGTTCATCCCGCCGGAGACCTTCCCCGGCTGGCTGGACCTGGTCTCCCAGGGCCTGCCGACCCGCGCAGGACGTGACCTGGTGGTCGCCGCGACCACGGGCGCCGACCTGTCGTCGAGCGCGCTCCCGGTGCTCCTCGCCTGGGCCGTCATCGCCGCCGGTATCGCGGTGTGGGCCTACCGCCGGGACGAGGGTCGGCGCTTCCGCTGAGCCCTCAGCGGGCGCTGGACCGACGCACGAAGTCGGTGATCCCCTCCGCCTCCTCGATCCGCGAGGACTCCCCGATGTAGGGCATGTGCCCGGTCTCGAACCACGCGTGCTCGAAGCGGTCCACCGCCTGGTCGGGAAGGTTCAGGTGGGCGACCATGTCCTCGGCCGCGGCGTAGGGGGTGGCCAGGTCGTAGTAGCCGTACTCGACCCGGACCCGCAGGTGCGGGTTGGCCCG
Organism: Serinicoccus shuyuelongi; assembly: GCF_045032955.1. Classification (NCBI taxonomy): domain Bacteria; kingdom Bacillati; phylum Actinomycetota; class Actinomycetes; order Micrococcales; family Ornithinimicrobiaceae; genus Serinicoccus; species Serinicoccus shuyuelongi. The sequence goes on from NZ_JBJFZU010000011.1 coordinate 159,854, forward strand.
CATGATGCGCTCGAGCTTGTCGGTCACCGACACCGGGCGCCCCTCGAACTCCTTGTAGGACCAGTGCTCGATGGCGTCGGAGAAGACGGCGTAGGGCAGGTCCAGCTCGGAGCCGAGCTCGGCCCGCAGGTAGTGGTGGATGGCCGCCGCGTACGGGCCCAGGATGGCGTCGATGCTCGGGTCGGAGTCCATCCCCTCGGCGATGCCGGAGTGCAGCATCCCGCGGATCCGACCGTCGATCCGGCCGACCGTGGCACCCTCCTCGCGCAGCAGCTCGGTGCAGAAGCGCCAGTGCTCCGGCCGCAGGTCGCAGCGGGCGACGTACTCCTCGGACAGGCCGGTGAGCTGGGCGAGCTGCGCGGCCACCTCGTACTTCTCCTCGTCGGTGAGCCGGTTCCCGCGGGAGAGCGCCCACCGGTACGGGCCGGCGGCGAACTCCTCGGCCTCGGCGAGCACCTCGCGCAGCGAGCGCCCCTCGTGCTTGCCGTGGTAGTGCGCGATGGCGGCGTAGGTCGGCATCGAGCTCAGGCACGCCTCGTCGAACCGGACGAAGCGGAAGTTCTGGGTGCCGAAGTCGAGGACGCTGGAGATGAGCACGAGCCCGTTCAGCTGCATACCGAACTGGGTGAAGAGCCGCTCGGCCACGGACACCGCCCGGGTGGTGCCGTAGGACTCCCCGAGCAGGAACTTGGGGCTCATCCACCGGTCCTCGCGGGTGCACCACAGCCGGATCAGCTCGGCGACCTGCTCGACGTCCTTCTTCCAGCCGTGGAAGTCCTTGGGCTTGCCGCCCGCGACCGCCCGCGACCAACCGGTCGACATCGGGTCGATGAAGACCAGGTCGGAGGCACGCAGCAGCGTCTCCGGGTTGTCCTTGAGCACGTAGGGCGGCGGGGTCGGCTCGTTGGGCTCGCCGGCGTCGGCGATCCGCGGCCCGAGCACACCCAGGTGCAGCCACACCGAGCTGGAGCCGGGGCCGCCGTTGAAGACGAAGGTGATCGGCCGGTCGCGGTCCGGAGCCCCGTCCTCGCCGTCCAGCGTGTATGCCGTGACCGCCAGCTCGCCCCGCGCCGTCCAGCCGGCGAAGACGTCGTCCTTGAGCTCCTCCTCACGGATGACGATGCGCCCGGTGCGCGCCGTGTAGGCCAGCTCGCCCTCGGTCGTGCTCACCGTGTGCCGCGTCTCCACCAGCACGTCGCTCGGCTCCGTGCGCTGCGAGGTGTCGCCCTCGCCCGCATTGCCGGTGCTGGTCCCTGCCGAAGCCTCGTCGCTCATGCTCGTCACCCTAGACAACGCCGCTGACCGTGATCGGACGGGGTGACTGCCCTGAGCGGGCTCCACCCCACCCGTCGGGGCACGCTCACCCCTGACGGGCCTTCAAGCGCGGGTTCGCCTTGTTGATCACGTAGAGCGTGCCCCGTCGGCGCACGACCTGGCTGCCCGGCGCCCTCTTCAGCGAGCGCAGGGACTTCCGTACCTTCATCGGGTCACCGCCAGGCCCCGCTGGGCCGCGCGGACCAGCCGGCGCGGCACCTCGATGGTGCGGCCGTCGACGGTGACCGGGACCAGGTCGACCGGTACCGCCTTCCACTGCGAGCGCCGGTGACGGGTGTTGGAGCGGGACAGCTTGCGCTTCGGGACGGCCATCGGAGTTCTCCTTCATCTCGGTGTGCTGCGGGTGCTGCGGTTGCTGCGGGTGCTGCTGTTCGTGCGAGGCATGACGGCTCTGGTATGCCGTCAGGCCACGGAACGGATCGGCCCGAGCCAGGGCTCGAGGCCGTCCTGGTGCTCCTCCCAGCGGGGGCCACGGGAGCGGAGCTCGGCGTCGGTGAGCAGGCAGTCGTGGAAGGCGTCCCGGACGGCTGCCCGGCGGTCGTCGTCGTGCCGACCGGTGACGACCACCCGTGAGAGCGGGCCGGAGCCACCGGCGCCCCAGGCGGCGACCGGACCCAGCCGGTGCTGGCCGCCGGCCCCGTCCCAGCCGATGACGTCGGCGGGGCGGGTGGCCACCCACAGGCAGCCTCGGGCCCGGTGCGAGCCGACCCCGAGGTCCTCGAAGCGCTCCTCCAGCCGCTGCGGGTGCAGGGGCCGGTCCGCAGTCAGGTCCAGGGTCCAGACCTGGTCCGTCTGCGGGGTGGGCACCACCCCACGTCGGACCTCGCTGACCCAGGACTCGGTGGCACCGTGGTGGTGCAGACCCTGCTGCAGGATGCGGGCGTCGATCTCGCTGCCGTCCCGCAGCACCAGGGCACCCGGCCGGGCCAGCGCCCGGACCGCGTCGTGGCCCACCGGGTCCCGGCGGCCCCGGACCACGACCAGGTCGGCGTACTCCAGGATCGGGACGGCCACCTCGGCCAGTCCCCGGTCGTCCCCGGGCAGCGTGGGCACGCCGGCCTCCTCGAGCAGGTCGTCGCCGAGCAGCACGTCCCCCAGCCGCTCGCCCTCGAAGGCGGCGACGACGGAGGCGACGTGGAAGGCCCGCTGCTGCGGGGCCGACGACATGGCAGTGACGCGGCAGACCTGCGAGGCCTCCGCCCCGGCGGCGAGGTGAGCGACGATCCCGGACCAGCGACCGATCTGTCCCAGGCGGTCCAGGGTGGGCACCATGTCCTCACGGATGGCGCAGCTCACGCAGGCGTGCTCCAGGTCGACGACCTCCTCCTCCAGACGGCCGGTGACGTCGCTGACGACACGCACGAGCTGCTGACGGTCGGCATCGATCCGGTGCTGCACGACGACGGCCTCGGGCAGGTCCCACTGCAGGCCGATGGTGGTGGCCGCCATCGCCTCCGGATCGATCCCGGTGACGAGGTGGACGGGCGTGCTGCCCACCGACCGGGTGCTCACTCGGCACCACCGGGGGTGGTGCCGGACGGGCGGGCCGTGGAGGCGGCATACCGGCGGCGGAACCGCTCCACCCGCCCCTCGGTGTCGAGGGTGCGGGCCTTCCCCGTCCAGAACGGGTGGCTGTCGCTGGAGATCTCGACGTCGATCACGGGGTAGGTGGTGCCTTCGAACTCGACGGTCGCTGCGGGGATACGGGTCGAACGGGACAGGAACATGTGCCCGGTCGAGGTGTCCCGGAAGACCACGGGGGCGTAGGTGGGGTGGATGTTCTTCTGCACGGCGTCCTCACTGATACGGTATTGAGAATCGTTCTCATCTTACACACATCAGGAGACCTCATGTCCCGCGTCTGCCAGGTGACCGGAGCCCGCCCGGGCTTCGGTCACGCGATCTCCCACTCGCACCGGCGCACCAAGCGACGCTTCGACGTCAACGTGCAGCGCAAGCACTACTGGGTGCCCTCGCTCGGGCGGCGGGTCACCCTCACCGTCAGCCCCCGCGGCATCAGGACCATCGACCGACGGGGCATCGACGCCGTCGTCGCCTCGCTGCTGGCCCGCGGGGAGAAGCTCTGATGGCCGGCCGGAGCAAGGACGTCCGCCCGAAGATCACCCTGCGCTCCACCGCCGGGACCGGGACCAGCTACGTCACCGAGAAGAACAAGCGCACCAGCCCCGACCGTCTGGTCCTGCGCAAGTACGACAAGGCGGTCCGCCGGCACGTCGAGTTCAAGGAGTCCCGCTGATGGCCAAGAAGAGCAAGATCGCCGCGCAGCGTCGGCGCGAGCGCGTCGTCGCACGGTATGCCGGGCGTCGCGCCGCCCTGAAGGAGACTGCCCGCACCGGGTCGCCGCAGGAGCAGCAGGACGCCCGCCGCGCGCTCCAGCGGCTGCCGAGGGACGCCAGCCCCGTCCGGCTCCGAAACCGGGACGCGGTGGACGGTCGGCCCCGCGGCCACCTGCGCACGGTCGGGCTGTCCCGGATCCGCTTCCGGGCGCTGGCCCACCGCGGCGAGCTCCCGGGCATCACGAAGTCCAGCTGGTAGTCGAGGGGCCGGGCCGCCGGGGGCGCCGGTGGGCTGTGCTGAGATGGGTGGATGACCAACCCCCTGCTGTCCCCCTCGACCCTTCCCTTCGCCCTGCCCGACTACGCCACGATCACCGACGCCCACGTGCGCGAGGCGATCGAGGCGGGGATGACCGAGCAGCTCGCGGAGCTGCGGGCCCTGGCCACCGAGTCGGCGCCCGCCACCGTGGAGAACGTGCTGCACGCCTGGGAGACCGCGGGCGCGACGCTGGACCGGACGCTGGCCGCCTTCTGGGTGGCCAAGTCCGCGGACACCAACGACGAGCGGGACGCGATCATGGCCGACTTCGCACCCCGCCTGGCCCAGCACAGCGACACGATCATGCTGGACGCGGACCTCTACGCACGGCTGAAGCAGCTGCGGGAGCGCGCCGACGCCGGCCAGGTGGAGCTGGACGAGCAGGACGACTTCGTCCTCACCGAGCGGCTGCGCGGATACGAACGCAACGGCATCGCTCTCGAGGAGGGCCGGCAGGAGCGTCTGCGCGAGCTCAACGCCGAGCTGGCGACGTTGTCCACGGAGTTCGAGCGCCTGCTGGTCAAGGGGCGCCTGGCGGCGGCGGTGCACGTCACCGACGAGGCCGAGCTGGCCGGGCTGGGTGACGCCGACAAGGCAGGGCTGCGCGAGTCCGCCCAGGCCCGCGGCCTGGACGGCTGGCTGGTCACCATCACCAACACCACCGGCCAGCCGATCCTGGACTCCCTGGAGGACCGGGGCCTGCGGGAGCGGGTGTTCTCCGCCTCCGTGGGGCGCGGGTTGGGCAGCGACGACGACGGCGACTCCGAGACCGACACCCGCGACATCCTGGTCAGGATTGCCCGTCTGCGCTCGGAGCGCGCCACCCTGCTCGGTTACGAGCACCACGCCGCCTACACCCACGAGGTCGGCTGCGCCCGGACGACGGACGCGGTCAGCGACCTGCTCGGCCGCCTGGCCCCCGGCGTGACCGAGATCGCGCAGCGTGAGGCCACCGCCCTGCAGGGGCTGCTGGAGCAGCAGCACCCCGGCGCCGAGCTGCAGGGCTGGGACTGGCAGTTCCTGTCCGCCCGGCAGCAGGCGGCCGGTGGCGAGGGGTCCTTCGACACGGACCGTCTCAAGCCCTACCTGGAGTTCGACCGGGTGCTGCACGACGGGGTGTTCGCCGCGGCGACCGCGCTCTACGGCATCACCTTCCACGAGCGCCCGGAGCTGGTCGGCTACACCGACGAGGCCCGGGTCTTCGAGGTCCGCGAGGAGGACGGCACCGCCCTCGGGGCCGTCGTCATCGACGCCTACACCCGCCCCACCAAGAAGGGTGGCGCCTGGATGACGAGCATCGTCAAGCAGTCGCACCTGCTGGGTGACCTGCCGGTCGTCACCAACACCTGCAACGTGCCGCCGGCGGCGCCGGGCTCGCCGAGCCTGATGACCTGGACCAACGTCATCACCCTCTTCCACGAGTTCGGGCACGACCTGCACGGGCTGCTCTCCGACGTGCGCTACCCCTCGCGGGCCGGGACGTCTGTGCCCCGCGACTTCGTCGAGTTCCCCAGCCAGGTCAACGAGATCTGGGCCTGGGAGCCGGCCATGCTGCAGCGCTTCGCGCGCCACCACGAGACCGGTGAGCCGATCCCGGCCGAGTGGATCGACGCGCTCGTCGCGAACCGCACCGAGACCGGGTACCACACCCTCGAGCTGCTCAAGGCGATGATCCTGGACCAGGCCTGGCACCAGACCCCGCTGGCGGAGCTGCCCGAGGACGGGTCCGCGGTGGAGGAGTTCGAGGCCGCCGCGCTGGAGCGGGCCGGGGTCGCCTTCCCGCTCGTCCCGCCGCGTTACCGCTCGGCCTACTTCCACCACATCTTCGGCGGCGGCTACTCCGCCGGGTACTACTCCTACCTCTGGTCCGAGGTGATGGACGCCGACACCGTCGCGTGGTTCCGCGAGCAGGCCGAGGACGGCTCCCCCGGGGGGATGACCCGCGCCGCCGGGGCGACCTTCCGCCGCGAGCTGCTCGGCCGGGCCGGGTCGATCGAGGCGCTCGAGGCATACCGCCGCTTCCGCGGCTCCGACCCGGACGTCAGTCATCTGCTGGCCCGGCTCGGGCTCGGCGCCGCCTGAGCAGCCGCTGAGAGCGGGTCACGGCCCGGCGCATCAGGTGCGGATGCGCCGGGCCACCATCGCGATTAGTGTCGAGGATCAGCCAAGGAGGTTGGCATGAAGCGCATCTATCTTCCGGCGTATGCCGTCGTCGCGGTCGTCCTGGTGGCGTGGTGGGCACTGTCCCAGTCCGTCGTCCCGTTGGTCCTGCTGGCCCTGGTGCTCGTCGTGGCCGCGGTGCACGTGGTGAAGTACACGAGCGGTCCGGGCAGCGTCTCGAGCCACCACGACGAGGTCGAGGCGCAGGCCCGCTCCGGCTTCCCGGTGCCGCCGGAACGGCCCGGCGGGGTCTAACCGCCCGCGGCGGACCCGGGCCGGTCGCGCTCCGCCTCGATCTGCCGGGCGACGTCCCGCATCCGCTCGACCAGCCGCGCCAGATCAGCCAGTTCATCGGCGTCCAGCCGGGCCAGCACCCGCCCGCGCGCCTGCGCGGCCGGCCCCTCGAGGTCGGCCAGCACCTGGGTGCCTGACCCGCTGATCCGGAGCAGCACCCGACGCCGGTCGGCAGGGTCGTGCTCCCGGTCCAGCCAGCCCTTCGACGCGATCCGGTCGATGATGCCGCTCATGGTCGGGGTGGAGACGTCCAGCGCCTCGGCCAGGGCGGCACCGGTGACCCCCGGCGAGGCCCGGAGCAGTGAGAGCACCTGCAGCTGGCGCAGCGTCAGTTCGGCCGGCATCGGCAGCGGGTCCAGCCAGCGCATCGCCACGGCGTGCAGCTCGGCCTCCGCCTCCGCCACCCGGGTGACGAGGGCGGCGACGGCAGGCTCGTGTCCGTCCTGCGTCGTGGCAGCCATACCCGGTCCCTCCAGATTTCGATTCGTCCCAGGGTAACTGTTGGCCCTAGGCTTGACATCCTATGGCCCGCCTCACCCTGTTCAGCGTCCGCAACCGGGCGCTGATCGCGCTCGCCACCGTCTTCGGCATCCTGGCCGGGCTCTGGTCCACCAGCGCGCTCTCCCGCGAGCTCTTCCCCTCGCTGCAGTTCCCGGTCCTGGTGGTCGCCACCTCGGCACCCGGGTCCAGCTCCTCGGTCATCGAGGAACAGCTCACCGAGCCGGTGGAGATCGCCGCCCAGGGGTTGAACAACGTGGTCGAGGTGACCTCCACCAGCACCGACGGCTTCTCCTCGGTCATCCTCGAGCTCGACTACGGCACCGACCTGGGCGCCGCGCAGACGGACCTGCAGCGCGCCGTGCTGTCGCTGCCCGACCTGCCGGAGAGCGCCAGCCCGCAGATCTTCGCCGGCAACCTCGACGACTTCCCGATCATCCAGCTCGCCGCCACCGGAGGCAGCGACGGCCAGGACCTGGTCGACCGCCTGGAGCGCCTGGTGGTGCCCGAGATCGAGGACATCGACGGCGTCCGGGCCGTCACCCTCTCCGGGGTCGCCGACCGGGTGGTCACGGTGGACCTCGACGAGGAAGAGGCCGCCGAGGCCGGGGCCAGCGCCGCCGCCGTGGGCCAGCTGCTGCAGAGCAACGGGGTCGTGCTCCCGGGTGGTCAGGTGCTCGACGGCGAGACCGAGCTGCCGATCCAGGTCGGGTCCCGGTTGACCTCGCCCGAACAGCTCGCGGCGCTGCCGCTGCTCACCCAGCAGGCGATCGGTGCGCAGCAGGCCGCCGGGCAGGCCCGCACCCAGTCGCAGGAGGCGCAGCAGGCGGCCGACGAGGCAGCCGAAGCAGCAGCAGCCGCGCCCACCGACCCGGAGCTGGCGCAGCAGGCCTCGGTCGCCGCCGCCACCGCCGAGCAGGCAGCCGCCGCCGTGGACGAGGCGGGCGAGGTGGAGGTCCCCACCCTGGGGGACGTCGCGGAGGTGCGGCTGGAGGAGCGTCCGGCGACGGCATACACGCGCACCAACGGAGAGGCAAGTGTGGGGCTGGCCATCACCAAGACCCCGGACGGCAACGCCGTGGAGATCTCCCACCAGCTCGAGGAGCTGCAGGGCGAGCTGCTGCCGGCCCTGGACGGCGGCGAGCTGGTCACCATCTTCGACGGGGCACCCTTCATCGAGAAGTCGATCGAGGACCTGGCCACCGAGGGGCTGCTGGGACTGGGCTTCGCGATCGTCGTGGTGCTGGTCTTCCTGATGTCGGTGCGGCTGACCCTGGTCACCGCGGTGTCCATCCCGTTGTCGCTGCTGCTGGCGCTGCTCGGGCTGCAGGTGGCCGGCTACTCGCTGAACATCCTCACCCTCGGCGCCCTGACCATCTCCGTCGGTCGCGTCGTCGACGACTCGATCGTGGTCATCGAGAACATCAAGCGGCACGTCGCGCGCGGCGACGAGCGACGGACCGCCGTGGTCGAGGCGACCCGCGAGGTGGCCGGGGCGATCACCTCGGCGACCGTCGCGACGGTGGCGGTCTTCCTGCCGCTCGGCTTCGTCGGCGGTCAGGTCGGGGAGCTGTTCCGACCGTTCGCGGTGACGGTCAGCCTGGCGATGCTCGGGTCGCTGCTGGTGGCCCTGACCATCGTCCCCGTGCTCGGGTTCTGGTTCCTCGGCGGGCGGGGCGGCGGGGGCAAGCACCTGCCGGAGGCGCCGGAGACCGAGCCCGACGACCGTCCCGACCGGATGCAGCGGGTCTACCTGCCCGGGCTGCACTGGGCGCTGCGGAAGCCGTGGGTCACCCTGGTGCTGGCCGCGCTGCTGCTCGGCGGGACCGGGTATGCCGCCACCCTGCTGAAGACCGACTTCATCGGCAGCACCGGCGAGAACACCCTGCAGGCCACGCTCACCATGCCGACCGGCACGACGCTCGAGGACACGGACGCCGAGGCCGTCCGGGTCGAGGAGTGGCTCGCGGAGCGTGACGACGTCCAGACCTACCAGGTGACCGCCGGGAGTCCGGGCGGCATCGAGGCCGTCTTCGCCGGCAGCGGCGCGAACACCGCTACCTTCGCCCTCACCCTGGAGGAGGGCGTGGAGGGCGAGGTCTTCGGCGAGCAGCTGGTGGCCGGCGTCGACCTGCCCGCGGGCGCCACCCTGGTGGCGCAGGCGAGCCAGCAGCCGGGGGCCGGCGGGCTCGAGGTGCAGGTGCAGGGGCAGAGCACCGAGGACCTGCGGGTGGCCGCCGAGGACGTCGCCGCGGCGATGCGCGAGGTCGGCGCCCTCGACGTCAGCAACAACCTCACCGACACCGTCCCCGCGCTGGAGGTGCAGGTGGACCGCGCGGCGGCCGCCGAGGCCGGGCTGGCCGAGGCCCAGCTGGGGCAGGTGGTCCAGGCGGCCACCGACGGCGCCACCGTGGGCCAGGTGGAGCTCGACGCCGACCAGGTGGACGTGGTGGTCCGCCAGGGCGAGGCCGACGACCTGGAGGCGCTGCGCGGGCTCGAGGTCGGCACCGACGTCGACGGGGAGCCCGTCACCCTCGCCGACGTCGCCGACCTGGAGACGGTCGAGGAGGCGGTGAGCATCAGCCGGGTGGACGGGCAGCGGGCCGCCACCGTCACCGGCCGCTCCACGGGAGACGACCTGGGGGCGGTCACCGCGGACCTGCGGGAGGCGTTGGACACGCTCGAGGTCCCCGAGGGCGTGCAGGTCACCCTCGGCGGGGTCAGCTCGGACCAGGAGGAGGCGTTCTCCGCGCTCGGGCTGGCGCTGCTCGCGGCGATCGCCATCGTCTACCTGGTGATGGTGGCGACCTTCAACTCGCTGCTGCAGCCGCTCATCCTGCTGGTCTCGGTGCCCTTCGCGGCGACCGGGTCGGTCGGTCTGCTGCTCGTCACCGGCACGCCCCTGGACATCGCCTCGATGGTCGGACTGCTGATGCTGATCGGCATCGTGGTGACCAACGCGATCGTCCTCATCGACCTGGTGAACCAGTACCGCACGCAGGGTATGGACCGGCGCACCGCCGTGGTCGAGGGAGCCCGGCACCGGCTACGGCCGATCGTGATGACGGCGCTGGCGACGATCCTGGCGCTCACCCCGATGGCCTTCGCCATCACCGGCGGCGGGGCGTTCATCTCGCAGCCGCTGGCGATCGTGGTGATCGGCGGGCTGATCAGCTCGACGCTGCTCACGCTGATCCTGGTACCCGTCCTCTACGACCTCGTCGAGAGAGCCACCGCGCGCCTCCGCTGACAGCCGGCCGCCGATGCCGGGGAATAGCCGCGCCGTTCCTCCGGCTTGGTCCTGTCGTGCCCTTCCGCTCCTCCCCTGACTCCGCGACCGACGTGCGCCCGCACTCCGCCGCCTCCACCACCTCGACCCGCAGCGACCGACCCGAGCAGTCCCGCCTGGTGCGGCTGCTGATCTTCGGCGCGCTCGTGGCGATCGGTCCGCTGACCATCGACATGTACCTCGCGGCCTTCCCGACCGTCGTCACCGACCTGGCCACCACCGAGGCCACGGTGCAGCTCACCCTGACCGCCACCCTGGTGGGTCTGGCCACCGGTCAGCTGGCGATCGGTGCGGTCTCCGACGCCCTCGGTCGACGGCTGCCGCTGATCGTGTCGTTGAGCGCCTACGTGGTGATCTCGGCGCTGATCGCGCTCTCCTCGTCGATCGAGGCACTGCTGGCGCTGCGCTTCCTGCAGGGCCTGACCGCAGCGGCCGGGATGGTCCTGAGCCAGGCGATGGTGCGCGACCTCTACAGCGGGTCGGTGATGGCGACCTTCATCTCGCGGTTGTTCCTGATCGTCGGGGTCGCGCCCATCATCGCCCCGACCCTGGGCGCCCAGTTCCTGCACTTCGGCACCTGGCGGTCCATCTTCTGGGGGCTGGCCGTGTTCGGGCTGCTGCTCGTGGTGGTCGCGTCACTGCTCGTCCGGGAGACCCTGCCGCCGCGTCGGCGCACGACGTTGCGCCCCTCGACGATGCTGGGCACCTACGGGGTCCTGGTGCGGGACCGGCGCTACGTCGGGCTGGTCCTCACCGCCTGCACGGCGATGGGCTCGCTGTTCGCCTACATCTCCTCGGCGACCTTCATCTTCCAGGACCTGTACGGAATGAGCACCCAGCAGTATGCCCTCGTCTTCGCCGCCGGGGCCGGCGCCCTGACCATCACCAGCCAGATCAACGGCTTCCTCGTGCAGCGCTGGCACCCGGCCGCGATCATGCGCACCGCGCTGCCGGTCGCCCTGGCCGTGGCGCTGGGCCTGCTGGCCGCCGCTCTGCTCGACCTCGGCGTCGGCTTCATCGTCGCCGGCGTGGTGCTGGTGATGGGCGTCGTCGGCTTCGTGATGCCGAACTCGCCCGTCATCGCGCTGGCCGACCACGGGGAGCGCGCCGGTGCGGCCGCGGCCCTGCTGGGGGCCAGCAGCTTCACCTTCGGCGCCCTGGTCTCCCCGATCAGCGGCTTCTTCGACGCCTCCTCCGCGGTGCCGATGGCCGGCGTGATGGTGGGCTGTGCGCTGACCTCCGTCGTCGTCTTCTTCACCCTCGCCCGCCCTGGTGACATCCTGCGGACGATGCCGTGGAACGAGGACGAGAGCACCACCCCGGCGCCTGCGGCGACCCGGGGCTGACGGACCGCCCGGGCTGACCGGGCCGACCCCGCAGGACACCTCCCCGGCATGCAGCACGACGCTGCCCCGCCGACCGTGACGGTCGACGGGGCAGCGTCTGCGATGTGCCGCTACGCGGGCTGAGGGATCACTCCCACTCGCGCAGGTCGCCGAGGTCGTCCTCGACGCCCTCCGACACCGCCTCGGTGCCACCCAGGATCACGATGCGATCCGGGTAGAGCCGCTGCAGCGCGGTGGCGAGGACCTGCGGGATGCCGTTCGGGCGGGTGAGGAGCAACGGCGCCTCGTCCGTCCCGGCCTTGGCCGAGCCCGCGAGGGCGTCCGGCCAGTCCATCCCCGACGCGATGTAGACCGTCTCCGCGGAGACGTACTCCTCCATCAGCTTCGCCGCCGTGACGTACCGGTTGAGACCGGCGACACGGGTGGTCGGGGCCCAGTCACGCAGATCCTGCACGACCGGGTCGTTGACCGCGGCGTCACCACCGAGGACGGTGATCCGCTCCGGGTCCAACCGGTCCAGGGCGGCCGCGGTGGCCCCCGGGATCCCGTCGGTCCGGACCAGCAGCACCGGCGCGTCGACCGCACCGGCCCGCGCGGCCGCCGCCAGGGCGTCCGGGTAGTCGAGGCCGGTGGCCACGAACACCCGCTCCGCACTGTCGTAGGCCTCGGAGACGGCTGCCGCCGTGCGGTACCGGTCGGTACCGGACCACCGATCCACCGGCGCACCGGTGACGTCGGCGATCTGCTCCATCACGGCGTCGCTCACGGCGGTGGTACCGCCGAGGACGACGACCGACTCGGGCTGCAGCCGTGCCAGCTCGTTGACGGTGGCACCCGGCAGCGCGCCCGGACGGGTCAGCAGCACCGGAGCGTCCCAGGCACCGGCGACGGCGGAGCCGGCCAGCGCGTCGGGGAACTCCAGGCCGGTGGCCACGAAGGCCACGTCGACACCGGGCTCGTAGGTGGAGGAGATCTCCACCGCCGTCTTGTACCGGTCGTCACCCGACCAGCGGACGACCTCGAGCGGCTCCTCGGGGGTCTCGACGACCTCGAGGCTGACCGGGACCAGCACCAGCGGGGTGACAGGGTCGTTGCTCGCAACGCACAGGTCACCGGTGTAGGTGCCCACCTCCAGGCCGGAGGAGTCGACCGTGACGGTCACGTCGCTGGACTCACCCGGCTCCGTGGTGCCGCTGGTCGGGGTGGCCGACATCCAGGGGATGTCGGTCCCGATCTCGCAGGCGTTCGGCTCCACGTCGGCGGCGACGTACTGCAGGGTGTCGATGCCGATGTAGTCCGAGTTGGCCCCGAGCGGACCGGCGTCCGGCACCGTGTACCGCATCGCCAGGCGACCGGTGGTGTCGTCGTCGACATCCTCGATGGTGACCTCGTACTGGGTCCACTCACCGGGGTAGCCGTCGGGCGCGAGGTCCTCGTTGATGACCTCGAGCGTGGTGTCGAAGTCACCGACACCGCTGACACCCGTGCCGACGTCGGTGCTGTCACCGGCGGTCGACATGCGCACCTCGAGACGATCGGCATACAGACCGTCACCGCTGGCCCGGGTCCAGAACGACAGCGTGCTTCCCTCGGTCAGGTCGACCTCGGGGGTGAGCATCCAGTTGCTGATCTCACCGGGGCTGGCGCTGTTGTTGAAGTTGGCACCCACGTAGGAGTCGTCCGGGCCGTCCTGCGCCGGGAAGGTGGTCTCCGGGTTGCCCTGGAACCAGCTGGTGGTGCCCAGCGGCTCGCTGTTGTTGATGTATGCCCATCCCTCGCCGGGGAGTGCCTCGATGTCCTCGAAGCCCTCCGTCAGGTCGGTGGCGGCCATCGGGACCTCCGCCGGCTGGACGGCCTGCGGTGCAGGGTCGCCCTCGACGTCGGTGGTGCCCGCGCTGCGGTCGCTGCCCTGGGGCAGCGAGACCTCGGACGAGACACCCGAGTTGTCGGCCGGGGCCGACTCCGCCTCGGAGAGCTCCCAGTCCAGGTCGCTGTCACCGTTGTTGGTGATGGTGACCGTCTGCTCGGTGGTGACGTCGGCGATCTGCTCCGACTCCACCGACTCCGGCGTGACGCCGATCACCGGGAAGAGCTCAGGCTCCTCGACGGTCATCGTGACCGGCACGGTGACCAGGGGCTCGTCCGGGTCGTTCGAGGACAGGCACACCTGGGTGGTGTAGGTCCCCTCCTCGACACCGGTGGAGTCCAGCGACACGGCGACCTCGGTGCCCTCACCGGGAGCGGTGGCACCGCTCGTCGGGTCCAGGGTCACCCAGTCCGCGCCACAGCTGACGTCACCGGTGAGGGTGTAGGCCAGGGCGTCGAAGGTGACCAGGTCACCGAGCGGGGTCCACTCGGTCCCGCCACCGAACAGGTTGCTCGGGTCGATCAGGTGGGCCTCGGCCCCGCTGCCGTCGGCACCCTGGTACCAGTTCCACCGGTCCACGCTGGTCGGCGGGTTGTTGATCGACGGGAAGACCGACAGCCAGTACGTCCCGGCCGGCAGCTCACCGGCGACGCCGGTGGCCTCCACCACGTCGAGCGTGATGTTGTTGTCGGTGATGTCGACACCGGCGGCCGTCGGCGCGGCGTCGAACGACCACAGGGCGTCGTCACCGTCCTCCGGGCTGCTCGCCGGAGCGCCGTCCTCGTCGGCGTAGATGCGCCAGCTGATTTCGGTGGCGTCGGCCAACGAGCTCGGCGGGTTCCAGAAGCCCGGGATGTAGATCTCGGTCAGGGACGCACCGTCAGCGACGGTGAAGTCCTCGGCCGCGTAGACACCGGTCTCCTCGTTGTTGCCGTAGTCGCTCACGATCCCGCTGGTGCCACCCTCGAGCTGCTCGGAGACGACGCCCTCGGCGGCGTCCGCGAACTCCCACTCCAGGGTCGCGCCACCGGCGTTGCCGACGGTGAGCGTCTGGGTGGTGGTCTCGTCCGGGGCCTGGGTCGAGGTGATCTCGTCGGGGTCGACGGTGACGTCGGCCACGGCGGCGGTCGGGACGACCGCGACGGGCATCTCGGTGTTCGCCACTGCAGCGCCACCCGCGTGGGTGGCGTCGGTGTTCATCGTGACGCGACCGAAGGCCCAGTCCTCCTCCACCGCACCGGTGACGGTAGCGGTGATGGTGACCGTCGCCGACTCACCGGCGGCGAGGGTGACCTCGGCCGGGGAGGCGGTGATCTCCATACCGTCGGGGGAGTCCACCGAGGCGGTCCAGGTGGCGGAGCCGTCGACCACGTTGGTCACGGTCCGCTCCCAGCTGCAGCTTCCGGCGCACTCCTGGTCCACCATCGCGGGCAGGTTCAGCGTCGCCGGGTCGCCACCGACCGCCGGGTCAGCGGCGATCATCGCGTCGATGCTCTCGTCGAGCACCAGACCGGCGCGGCCGGCCTCGGACAGGTTGAGCCGTCCGGAGCCGATGTCGAACGGGTCGACCGCGGTCACGCCGTCCTCCTTGACCAGACCGTCCACGTCGGCCGACGAGGCCAGCGCGGAACGGATCTCGGTCGGGGTCCAGTCCGGGTGCAGCGCGCGCATCAGCGCGGTCGCACCGGCGGCGTGCGGCGAGGACATCGAGGTCCCGGCCAGCACCGCGTACTGGTCGGCGTCCTCACCGTCGGCCGCACCCGCGGCCAGGATGTTGACACCGGGGGCACCGTAGGTCGGGGCGACCATGTCGTACTGGCTCGGACCGCGGGAGCTGAAGCCCGCCATCACGTCGACCCAGCTCTCGTCGATGGCGATCGAGGTCTCGGCCGCCCAGGTGGCGGTGACGGTCTCGTCGGTGCCGGCGAAGAAGTCGATCAGCGCCTGCGAGGAGCTCTGCGCGATCATCACGGCGGGGATGCCGCTGACCTCGAGGCCACCGGGGGCGCTCGGCGGACCACCGAAGTTGTTGCCGATGATGACGGCGACAGCGCCGGCGTCCTCGGCGGACTGGACCTTCTCCGGGAAGGTGCAGTCACCGCGCTCGACGAACGCGATCGCGCCGTCCATAGAGCCTTCCGGCAGCGCGCTGCAGGCGCGGAAGTTGCCCGGGTCCACCTCCTCGGCGGAACGCACCTCGGCGGTGACGTCCTCCTCCGGGGAGGGGCCGTCGCCCGGGAACCCGGCGATGCTGGCCAGCTCCTCCGGGACCGGGGTCGGGGCGTCGACCGAGATCTCCTTGGCGAAGATCCGCGAGTGGGTCGTGGCGGCGGTCGAGGCCATCCAGGGCCCGGTCTTGGCGACCGTGCTGGCGCCGGGGCCGGAGTTGCCGGCCGAGGCGACGACGTTGATGCCGGCTGCGGCGGCGTCGCGGAAGGCGAGGTCCACCGGGTCGTTCCACGGCAGGTCGCTGCCGGAGATCGAGTAGTTCAGGACGTCGACACCGTCGTCGATCGCCTGGTCCACGGCGGCGATGCTGGAGGCACCGGGGCAGCCGGGGTAGCAGACGAGGTAGGAGATGACGTTGGCCTGCGGGGCGACACCCTGGACCTCACGCTCGAAGACCGTGCCGCCGATCTCGGCGTCGGCCGTGTGCACGCCACCGGCTGCGGTGCTCGCGGTGTGCGAGCCGTGGTTGTCACGGTCCTGCGCGTCCGGCGAGGCGGCGTTGAGGTTGTAGGCGCCGATCAGCTTGTCGTTGCAGATGTCCTCGTAGTCGGCGGCACCCTCGGCGCAGACACCGACGTAGTTGCCGGAGCCGTACGGGTTGGTGTGCGTGTAGCCGGTGCCGTCCGTCTCGGCGAACGAGGGGTGGAACGGGTTGATGCCGCTGTCGATGACACCGACGACGACGCCCTCACCACGGGTGGCCATGCCCTCGGCGGTCTCACCCTCCCAGATGGAGGGGGAGGAGATGACCTCGTGGCTGACGTCGGTCTCCATCTCACGCTCGATGTCCGGGTAGACCTCGAGGACGCCGGGCAGGGAGCGGAGCTCCTCGGCCTCGGCTGCGGACACCTCGACCGCCATGCCGTTCAGCACGTTGCGGTAGGTGAACTCGACCGGGACGTCGCGGCCCAGGGTCGAGTCGATGGACTGCTCGAGCGCGGCGTGCTCGTCGGCGAGCTCGGCGTCGAACGCCTCCAGCTCAGCCGCGGAGGCCTCGCCGTCCTGGGCGGACAACGAGGCCTGGTATGCGGAGACGGACGGTCCGGCGAGGCGGACGATCCAGAGACCGGTGTCACTCTCGACACCTTCCCAGTCGGTCGAGGCCGGGGCCGCAGAGGCCGGGTCGAACTCCTGGGTGAGCGCACCTCCCTCATCGGAGGGTGCTTCCGGCTGGGCGCTGACCGGGGACATCCCGGCGGCGACCAGTGTCAGCCCGGCGATCGTACTCACGATCGGGGCTGACCGCTGCCTATTCAGGCGCATGCGTCACTCCTTCGTCGATTGACGGCGCACCGGCGGTGGGGCTTCCCACCGGGAACGCCTCGTGCAACCCGAGAAGTCCGGGCCGTGCGTCATCCTGACGACGATCCCCGGGCGGGGTGTGGCAGCGCCCCTGGCGCACCACGACACAGGCAGGAAGACATGCGCGACAAGCCATTCCACGGATCGTGGGGGCTCGAAGCGGCCCATTCATCCTCACACAGGGAATGCTCAGGAGATAGGGCTGGAAGATAACAACTTCACCAAGTCCGCCGGGGGCTGCGCGGTGGCGCGGTGGTTCCCCGGCCCCACCGCCAGACGGCATACACCTGGGCCGGACCGCCCGTCCGGTGGCTGACGTGCCGGTGCAGCGCGGCCGCCGACCCGGGCTCGTCGACGAGCTCGCTGAGGGGATGCGCGGACCAGCCGGCGCGCTCCCCCGCCAGCCACGCCGCCATCAGCGACCCGCCCAGATGACCGAGCCGGTCGAGCGGCAGCCCCGGCTCGGACCAGAGCGCGACGACGGCCCCTCGGGGCCGCACGGCGGCGGCGTTCGCGACCAGCCGGTCCAGGCGGCCGCGGGCCAGGGCACCCCTCAGCGCGGCCGACCCGGTGAGCAGCCGCATCCCCCGCGCCTCGGCCCGGGACAGCCGCAGCACCCGGGCGCTGAGCCCGTCGACGTCGTGCCGGGGGTGTCGGGGGTCCAGCCGCAGCCAGGTGCTCAGCTCCTCGGCGGCGGGCCCGGTCAGGGTATGCGCGGTCGCGCCCGGGAGCAGCCGGTCCACCAGGTCGTCCGGCAGGTCGAGGAGGCCGGCCTCGGGTCCGAGCCCGGCGTGCCTGGCGAGGGTGGCGATCTGCTCCGGGTCGGGGTGCCGCGCGAAGGGTCCTCGGTCGGTGGCCCGGTGGTGCAGCTCGGACACCTGCCAGGGGAGCTCGCTGACCGGCTCGGCACTCGCGGACAGCTCCAGCAGCCGGAGACGGGCGGCGGCGCGCTGGTCCGGCCGGACGTCCCAGTCCACCTCGGTCCGCAGCCCCAGGGCCGCCGCCACCACCTGCAGGCTGAGCGCCACCGCACCCAGGCTCAGCATCAGGTCCCGGCGGGTGGCGTCCGCCACCGGGAGCTCGCGGTCGGCATACCAGCCGAGCCCGATGGTCCGGTCGTCCAGCGCGCGCACCCGCCAGGGTTGGGTGTTGTGCGCGCTCGGGGCCCGGCCCCAGTCGGCCTCCCGCGCCACCACCCGGCCGGCCGGGGTGTCCTGGTCCTGCTCCGGACCGGTCCCCGGCTCGATCGCCCTGCTGTAGAAGCAGGTCCGGTGCAATGGCGCCCCACCCATCGCCCGGAACTGCGCCTGGGAGCCGGCGTTGTCGTCCTCGACGAAGGTCACCCGGAGGGTCTCGTAGCCGCCGGCCTGCAGGCCCTGCAGCAGCTCACGGGACAGGTGCCGCATCAGCCCGTGCCCGCGGGCACCCGGCACGGTGCCCTTGATGATGAGGACCGCGTCCTGGCGGTGCCGGCCCCGGGTGAGCAGCAGCCTGACTATGTCCACCGGTGACAGTCGGCCGCCGGTGGAGCGGACGAAGGCGGTGAGGTCGGGGACCACCAGCACGAAGGCGACCGGTGCGTCGTCCTGCTCCAGCCACAGCAGCAGGCGTTCGTCGAGCAGGTGCGCGAGCCCGTCGGTGGCGGCCGCCAGCTCGTCGGCCTCGATCCGGGTGAAGTACCCGAGCTCGGCGAAGGCGGCGTTCAGCATCTCGCGCAGCACCGGCAGCTGCTCGCCGAGCCGGCGCCGGTCCGCGTGCCGCAGCCGGACCCCCTCGGGGAGGGGATCCACCCCGAAGGTGCCCGCCGGGTCCAGCGCGCCGAGACCGGCGCACCGCCAGGTGGCGCCCTCCCAGACCCGCTGGAACCCGAGGCCCTCCCAGTCGCCGGGGTAGTGCTCCGGGTTCCACACGCTGTCCAGGAACCCAGGCTCGTCGAAGCCCGCGGTCACCACCCCACCGACCTGGTTCGGCAGCAGCGACACCGGCCCCAGCAGCCGGCTGCGGCCGGTGAGGCGTGCGCGCTCCTCCGCGTGCCGGACGATCACGGCGAGCGCCCCCGCATCGGCGAACTCGGTGGCGCCCAGCAGCAGCGTCCGCTCCCCCAGCTTCGCGTCCATCCGGGTGTCCGTGTGCAGGGTCGTCCTGCCCCGCACCGCCCCGGACCTGTCCCGCACCAGGAAGAGCCTCACCGGGCCGTGCGTCCGGTGGGGACCGGTCCCACGCCACCAGGAGCGGACTGTGCTGTGCCACAGCGGCACCCCGTGGGTCCGGCGGCGCCGGTCCCCGTCGAGGCCGGCCAGGAACGCGCGCAGGTCGGCCCGGGTCCGGACCGGGTGCACGGTCAGGGTCATCGGCGACCTCGCCGCACCCGCCGCACCGGTGGCCCGGTCGTCTCGGTGCCGACCGGGGTGAAGGTCTCGATGTTGCGCATCTGCTGGTCCTCGGCCCGCCAGACACCGTTCGTGTAGCCGGATTCCTCGACCGTGTAGACCCGGATCCATCCGGCGGTGTCGTCGCGGGTGCCATCCACCACCCAGTCCCTCAGCTGTGGGTGGGTCCCGGTGCGGGCGAAGCGCACGAGGTCCTCCATCGTGTCGAACCAGGCGAGGGTGCCGAGGGTGGACGGCGGCTGCCAGGAGGTGTGGTGCGCGCGGTAGCCGGACATCCGCGTCATCTCACGGACCATCGTGCGGTGGCGGCGGACGTGACGCGCCCAGGAGGCCGGGCCGGCGCACCGGGTGCCCCCGGCGAACATGGCCCCGGCCTGCGCGATGTCCGGTGCCCGGGAGAAGTCCTGGGTCCTCATCGGATCTGCTCCCCCGCGTGGTAGAGCCGGATGTAGCCGGCGGTGGCGTTCCCCTCCTGCAGCACCCAGTCCATCACCTCCCGGTGCTCACCCGAGCGGGCGAACCGGAGCAGGTCGTCGCGGGTGGCGAAGAAACCCAGGGTGCCCAGCACGAACGGTGGCCGGTAGTACACCTGGTGGCCGAGGTAGCCGGGCATCCGCTTCATCTGGCGCACCAGCCGCAGCCATCTCGGCGCCAGCCGTGCCCAGGCCCGCACCCCGGTGTACCGGGTCGCGCCGACGAACACGGCGTCGGCATACCGTGCCGCGTCGTTCACGACGGCTCCTGCCGCAGGTACACGCGCTTCAGGGTGTCCGTCCGGCCGGCGAAGGGGCCGGTGCCGGCGTCGTGCACCCGGACCTCGATCTCGGCGGTGCGGTCGCTCTCCTCCAACGACTGGGCGAAGTCGCGGCTGGTCCGGGCCAGGTAGGCGACCATCCCGGTGCGCACGTCGGCGGCGAGTGCGTCCCGGTCGGCCGGGTCGAGGGTCTCCTGCTCGCGCAGCTCCAGGTGGATGGTGGGGTGCTGGCTGGTGGCGTCGCCCGCGTCGTCCTCCAGCGTCAGCGTGAACGAGCCGATCTGGGCGGCCCGGCGCTCGTCGGTGTAGAGGCCGTTCTCCACGTCCTGCGGGTAGATGTTGGCGCCCATGAAGGAGATGGTCGCGTCGGCCCGCCCGAAGAGCAGCAGCAGCGGCAGCTTCATCCCCTGCCGCTCGAAGGCCGCCCGGGCCGGTCCCTGCCACCGGGGGTTGCCGCGCAGCACGGACGCCAGGTCGTGCCAGTCCATCAGCGCGGCCTCGTCACCGATGTTGTAGCGAAGCTTCGGGGAGAGCACCGAGGTGGAGGTCAGCGTGCAGAGCAGCTCCCCCTGGTCGGTGGTCTCCAGGTAGGTCTCCAGCGGGTTGTACTGGAAGATCATCGGCGTCCGTGACTCCCCCGCGCCCAGCACCGCCTCGCGCAGGTCGTGGTCCTCGAGCAGCGCCCGGCGCAGCCAGACGGTGAGGTCGGTCTCGCCGCCGATGCCGATGGTCAGGTCGGAGGCGCCGTAGCCGGAACGCACGGTGAGGAAGCGCTCCTCGCAGTAGTCGCGCAGCGCCTCGGTCATCCCCTCCCCGCCGACCAGCCCGTGCATACGCCACCCGGTCCAGTCCCAGCCCTCGGCGTCGAGCCGGTCGCGCAGGTCCTTGAGGAACGGCGGGTATGCCGAGACCAGGTAGGTGAAGCCGGGGCCGAAGTGACGCAGCGTGTCGACGATCTTGTCCAGGTCCGGCCCGGTGTTCTTGACCATCGCGATCTTGGCCATCGCGATCCCGGTGTTGGTGCCGGTCGCCCAGGCGCCCATCGAGTAGGCGTTGATGACGAAGAGCCGGGGTTCGCCGCGCATCATCAGCGCGGTGAACCCGGCGACGTTGCGGTGGATGTCGGCGAGCTCGTCCCGGCCGCGCACCCAGTTGTAGGGCTTGCCCGAGGAGCCGGAGGACTCGTCCACCAGGGTCCCGCGCAGCTCCCACCGCCCGGAGCGGGTGCGTGACTCCTCGTCGTAGCGGGTGACGTAGGACGCCTTGTCGGTCGGCGGGTAGTTGGCCAGGTCCCACCAGCGGAAGGTCCACCCGTGCTCGGCCAGGTGCTCCCGGTAGGCCGGCACGTGCAGGGACCCGAGCTGGCAGGTCATCCAGGCGTGCAGGCGGGCGAAGTCCCCCATCCACGGCTGGTAGTGGGTGGCGGTCAGCCGCCACGCCGCGGGGTGCACCTTGTAGAGGCTGTAGGTGGCGGTCAGCGCACGGGCACCCCCGCGCAGCGCCCCCCGACGCGCCACCTTCAACGGCCTGCTCAGCCAGACGCTCTCCCCGACGCCCTTCAGTCCCCCGATGCCCCTCAGTCCCATGGTTCGGACTCTAGCCGCAGCTTGCCCGCACCGAGCGCCTCGGAATGCCGGACCGAGCGTCTCCAGTTGTCACTCAGAGCGTCTCCCGTTGCCCATCCGAGCGTCTTGAGTTGTAGCTCCGAGCGTCTCGGAGTGCCGCTCTGGCACGACGAGACGCCCGGTCCGGCATTCCAAGACGCCCGCTCTGGCACGACGAGACGCCCGGTCCGGCAACCCGGGACGCCCGGTTGGGCATTTCGGGACGCCCGGTCCGGCACGTCGGGACGCTCGGTCAGGCGGGGGACCAGCCCTGCGGGCCGTCCGAGCCCGCGGCATACTCCTCCAGCGGCACATCGCCGGCGCGCCACGCGTCCAGCACGGGCTCGACGATCCGCCACAGCTCCTCGGCCTCGTCGCCGCGGATCGTGAGCAGCGGGTTGCCGTCGAGGATCGCCCCGAGCACCTCCCCGTACGGGAGCATCCTGGCCTTGCCGAGCTCGGCGTGCAGCTCCTTCTGCTCCAGCTCGAAGGGGTCCCCCTCGGCGTTCATCGACAGGTCGAGGCTGATGCTGCCCGGCTTGAGCTGCAGCACCAGCCGGTCCGGCTCGGGGGTGTCCCGCAGCCCCAGCGGCACGTGCGCCGGCTGCCGGAAGGTGACGGCGACCTGCTTGGACTGGGTGCCGATCGCCTTGCCG
Source organism: Serinicoccus shuyuelongi (assembly GCF_045032955.1). Lineage (NCBI taxonomy): Bacteria > Bacillati > Actinomycetota > Actinomycetes > Micrococcales > Ornithinimicrobiaceae > Serinicoccus > Serinicoccus shuyuelongi. The sequence continues at coordinate 182,194 of NZ_JBJFZU010000011.1, forward strand.
GAACGGAGCACGAAAGGCACCCCGGCCCAGCGCAGGTTGTCCAGCTGCACGGTCAGCTGGGCCAGCGTCTCGGTCTCCCGCTCCGGGTCCACCCCGTCCTCGGCGACGTAGTCCGGCACCGTCCGCCCCTCGATCTCACCCGTGGTGTAGCGGGCCCGTCGCGACGCGGCGACCGGGTCGTGCTTCCACGGGTGCACGGCGCGCAGCGCCTGCGCCTTGAGGCCCCTGATCTCCTCGGCGTGCATCGTCGCCGGCGCCTCGATGGCGAAGAACGCCAGCACCTCCAGCAGGTGGCTCTGGAGCATGTCCATCAGCGCCCCGGCATGGTCGTAGTACCCGGCGCGACCCTCCAGCGCGAGCGACTCGTCGTAGACGATCTCGACCTTCTCGATGTGCTCGGCCGACCAGATCGGCTGCAGCAGCCGGTTCGCGAAGCGCAGCCCGATGAGGTTGAGGATCGTGTTGACCCCGAGGAAGTGGTCGATCCGGTAGATGTCGCCCTCGGGCACCACCCGCAGCAGCTGGCGGTTCAGCGTCTGCGCCGTCTCCAGGCTGTCCCCGAACGGCTTCTCCAGCGCGAGCCGGGTGCCCTCCCGCACCCGCAGCTCCTCCAGCAGCCCGCACACCTTCACGGTGACCGAGGGCGGCAGCGCGAAGTACAGCACCAGCGGGTCCGGAGCGGCGGCCAGCAGCTGCTGGAGCTGATCCTTCTCGAGCAGGTCGGTCTGCAGGTAGCGCGCGTGCGCCACCACGTCCTCGGCCAGGTCCGGCGGGACGTCCGCCTCGGCCAGGCTGTCCCGGACCTTCGTCCGCCACTCCTCGTCGCTGACCTCCACCCGGTCCGCCCCGAGCACCCGCACCCGACGGCCCGGCTCCTCGCGCAGCAGGGTGCCCAGGCCGGGCAGCAGCAGCCGCCGGGTCAGGTCACCGGAGGCGCCGAGGATGAGCAGGGTGGTCGGCGCGTCGGGCATACCGGGGGTGTCCTGTCCGAGGGGGGTATGGGGTCAACCCAGTCTTGCAGGTGCGGCGCGGCGGTGCGCGACCACCAGCGAGACGCCGAGCACCAGCAGCCCGCCGACCGAGAGCGCGGCACCGACCAGGGCCGGGGCCCGGTAGCCGTACCCGGCGGCGATGACCAGGCCGCCGACCCAGGCGCCCAACGCGTTCGCCACGTTCAGCGAGGCGTGGTTCATCGCCGCCCCGATGGTCCGCGCATCCCCGGCCACCTGCATCAGCCGCAGCTGCAGGCTGACCACCCACGCCGAGCTGGTCAGCCCGATCACGCAGAGCGTCAGCAGCGCCGGCACCGCCCAGGACGAGGTCCAGTAGAAGGTGAGCAGCGCGGCGGCCGAGCCCAGCGACATCAGCAGCAGCGTGCGCAGCACCGACCAGTCCGCGGCCCGGCCGCCCAGGTAGGTCCCGACCAGCGAGGCGACCCCGTAGACCAGCAGGAAGACCGGCACCCACCCCTCCCCGAGGCCGGTGACGTCGGTGATCGTGGGCGCGATGTAGGAGTAGGTCGCGAACATCCCGCCGAAGCCGACGGCGCCGATCATCAGGGTCAGCCAGAACTGCGGGTCGGCGAAGGCCCGCAGCTCGGCCCGTCGGGAGCCGTGCCGGTCAGCGGCGGTGCGGGGCACCCATGCGCGGACCAGCAGGGCCGCCAGCAGCCCGATCCCGGCGACCGCCCAGAAGCTCACCCGCCAGCCGAACGCCTGCCCGGCCCAGGTGCCCAGCGGCACCCCAGCCACCAGCGCGATCGGTATGCCGAGCATCACCGTCCCGACCGCGCGGCCGCCGCGTCCGGGCGGGGAGAGCGAGATCGCCGCGAGCGCCGCCAGCCCGAAGAAGCCGGCGTGCGGCAGCCCGGCGACGAACCGGGCCAGGATCAGGGTCTGCATCGTGGGGGCCAGCGCGGCGGCCGCGTTGGCCACCGCGAAGAGCAGCATGAAGCCGATGAGCAGGGCCCGGCGCGGCGCGCGGGCGGCCCCGACCGCGGCCAACGGGGCGCCGACGACGACCCCGAGGGCGTAGGCCGAGATCGCGTGCCCGGCGGTCGGGATCGAGACCCCCAGGCCCTCGGCGACCTGGGGCAGCACCCCCATGGTGACGAACTCGGCGATGCCGATGCCGACACCGCCCAGGACGAGCGCGACGAACGCCAGCGGGCGACGGTCGGCGGCGGCGCCGGGGGTGGACGGGAGGGTGCGGGAGGGCATGGTGGACACACTGGCCTCGTTCTCGAGGGTCACGACGGTGGGGGGGAGCTTCCAGCGTAGACCCGCGCGGGCCTGGTGGGCGAGCGCTCAGCGGCGGCCGACCAGCGCCACCAGGGTGGCCCCGGTCTGCGGCAGGGTCGCGTGCGGGGTGACGACGGTCGCGGCGCCGCCCTGCACCAGGAACATCAGCACGGCCTCGGGCTCTCGCGCCCGGAAGTCCTCGAGGGTGTGCTGGTCGGTGAGCGTGGTGCGGCGCACCTGCATCCCCTCCCGGGTGGCGGTGTCCAGCTCCGGGGCCGACATCGGCGGCGAGAAGGCGACCCGTGCGGTGAGCTTGCTGGCGGTCTGCCGCTTGGCGGTGGCCTCGGTGCTGGCGGCGGCCCGGCCCGGCCGCGGCCTGGTGTCCCCCTGCCGGCGCAGCTGGTAGGTCTGCGAACCGCCGAGGGTATGCGCGAACTCCCGGGCCGCGGTGGAGTTGGTGTCGTCGTCGTGCGTCACCGCGACCAGGGAGCCGATGCCGGCCAGCTCCATGTCCTCGACGGCATACTCGGACAGGATGTGCGTGCGCTCGACCCGCAGCCCGGCCATCCGGGCCTGGGCCACCTCCCCCGGCGCCGAGGAGACCAGCAGCACCGGGACCTTCAGCTCCTGCAGCACCCCCGCCGCCTGCCGCGCCCAGACCGGGGCACCGGCGAAGACGACACCGTTCGGGGTGGTCGTGGCCAGCCCCAGCCGCTCGGCCAGCCGCCCGACGCCCAGCCCGTAGAGCGCGACGGTGACCACGATGGTGACGAAGACGAGCGGCACCAGGTCCGCGGACTCCACGACCAGCAGCTCGAGCCGCTCCGCCTGTGCCTGCAGCGCCAGGGTCTCCTGCGGGTCCGCGCCGCCGAGCGCCGCCTCTTCGCGCGCGTTGCCGGCGGCGTGCTCGATCTCCAGCGCGAAGATGCTGGTCACCGCCGCCGCCACGATGCCCCGGGGCGCCATGAAGGCGAGCAGGGTCCGCTCCTGCCGGCTGGCCTCGGTCCCCAGCAGCCCGAGCAGCACCGACGCGGGCCGCACCACCAGCACCAGCAGCAGCACGAAGACCAGCGCCGTCGGGGCCACCGCGACCACCTCGGCCGGGCTCACCCGACCGGCCAGCAGGACGAAGAGGGCCCCGACGATCAGGACCTGCAGGTTCTCCTTGAACTCGCGGACGTTCTCCAGCCGCAGTCCGGGGCGGTTCGCCAGGTAGATGCCGAGCATGGTGACGGTGAGCAGCCCGCTCTCCGGCTGCAGCAGGTTGGAGAGCACCAGCGCCCCGACCGCCGCGGCCAGGAAGGCCACCCCCTCGAGGAAGTCCGGGATGAGGTGGCGGCGCATGGCCACCTCGAGCAGCACCCCGAAGGCCAGGGTGAGCACGGTGGAGACCAGCAGCGTCCAGCCCAGGGTCGTCACCGCGGTGGCCAGCGCACCGCCCGGCTGCCCGAGGATCACCGCCTGGAAGACGAGCACCGCCAGGATCGCGCCGATCGGGTCGACGACGATCCCCTCCCAGCGCAGCATCGAGGACACCCGGCGGGTGGGCCGCAGCTGCCGGACGATGGGCGCGATCACGGTCGGCCCGGTGACCACCAGCAACGCCCCGACCAGCAGCGCGAGCTGCCAGTCCAGCCCGGCCACGATGCCGGCGGCGGTGATCAGCACCCAGGCCAGCAGCACGGTGAGCGAGCACAGCCGCAGCACTGCGGTGCTCAGCCCCCGCAGCTCGCGGAAGCGCAGCGACAGCGACCCCTCGAAGAGGATGATCCCGACGCTGATGTTTACCCCGGCGAAGAGCAGGTCCCGCCCGAGCACGTCCTCGGGGGCCACCCACTGACCGAGCCCGAAGCCGACGACGAGCAGCAGCAGGATCGACGGGACGCGCATCCGGTATGCCAGCAGCTGGCAGAGGACCGCGACCCCGAGCACCAGTGCGAGGTAGGGGGCGGGGGTCATGGTGGTCAGCCCGGTCGGCGCTCACCCGGTCGGGACCAGTGCTCGGCGCGGCGCCGGTCGTAGCGTTCCTGGGGCCAGTGGCTGACCCCGGCCAACCGGATGCACTCGACGCGACCCTCGGCGTCCAGGCTGATCCGCACCTGCTCACCGGGGGCGCCGAAGCTGTGCGTGTCGGCGACCCGCAGCGTGGTCGCGTCCTCGACGTGCAGCTCCTCGGCCACGTCCAGCGGCGAGGGTGTCGACGGGTTGAGCCGGACCACCCGGTCCCCGCCCCGGACCAGGTCGACCACCGACCACAGCGAGTGGTAGCGGCCGCAGACCCGGTCCAGCTCGGCCTCGCCGACCCCTGTGGGCAACGGTCCGGCCGCGCCGTCCTCCCCCAGCAGCAGGTCCACCAGCTCCACCAGCCCGCGGGCCAGCGGCTCGGCGGGCCCGTCGACCGCGTTCGTCAGCACGCAGACCCCGAGGCCGCTGTCCGGGTCGACCATCGTCCGGGTGATGTGCCCCGGGTAGCCGCCGGAGTGGCCGACCAGGCGGCGCCCGCCGATCGAGGTGATCACCAGCCCGAGGCCGTAGGCGTCGGCGCTGCCGGCCCGCACCACGCTCGACTCGGCCCGCTGCATGAGCCGCTTGCTGCGGTCGCTGAGCAGCTCGTCGTCCCCCAGCACGTGCGCGGCGAAGAACCGGCTCAGGTCGACCGCGGTGGACCCGAAGCCGGTGGCGGCCGCCAGCGCACCGGTGTCGACGTGGTCGACGCCGACCCGGCCCCGCTCCCGGCCGTGCGGACGGCTGTGCCCGGCGGCGTAGTCGCCGGCCCGCACCGGGTCCTGCTCGGGCCCCGTGTCGGCCAGCCCGAGCGGGCCCAGCACGTCGGCGGTGAGGTGCTCGGCATACCCCTGTCCGGTGACCTCCTCGATGACCAGACCGAGCAGCCCGTAGCCGATGTTGGAGTACTTGAAGAAGCGTTGCGGCTCGTAGACCTTGCCGACCTCCCGCGCCAGCGCGAGCAGCTGGTCACGGTCCGGGAAGGCGGCCTCCAGCTGCCACCAGTCGGCGTCGATGCCGTCCCGGACGATGCCTCCGGTGTGCCCGAGCAGCTCCCGGACGCTGACCTGCGCGAGGTCGGAGCCGGCCATCCCGGGCAGCCGCTCACCGACCGTGTCGTCCAGCCGGAGCCGGCCCTGCTCGACCAGCCGCAGCACCGCGGTCGCGGTGAACGACTTGCTGTGCGAGGCGACCCGGAAGAGGTGGTCGGGGCGCAGCGGCTCACCGGTCCGCTCGTCGGCGACCCCGTGCGCGCTGCTGTGCACCAGCTCCCGGCCCAGCCGGATCGCGACCTGGGCGCCGGGCACCCCACGGTGCTCGACCTGCCAGGCGAGCCAGGACTCCAGGTAGGGGACGACCTGGCGCACGCGGTCGACGGTCAGGGCGGGGACGGGCGTGGTCACGGGCACGGGTGGGGCTCCTCGGGTCGTGGACGCCGATCACTCTAGGCGGTGGTCGCTAGCCTCGTGCCTCATGGACGCGCAGACCGGGGCAGGGGCGGAGGGCGAGAACGAGGGCGACACTGCTGAGGCCCGCGCGCTGCGTGAGGCGGTGACGGCGGTGTATGCCGTCCTGCCGGCCGAGTTCGTCGCCGCCCGGACCACCTGGGTGAAGCGGCTCCGCGGCGAGGGGATGCGTGGGGTCGCCGCCGAGGTCGCGGCCCTGCGCCGACCGACCGCGGCGGCCGGGGTGGTCAACGCCGTGGTGCGGGCCCAGGACCCGGTGGTCGAGCGGCTGCGGGAGGTGGGCGCCCGGCTCCGCCAGGCCCAGTCCGCGATGGACTCCGCCACCCTGGGAACGTTGCGCGGGGACCGCGACGAGCTGCTGACCGCGTGGGTGGACGCCGGCCGCGGCGTCAGCGCCCGTCCGATGACGGCGGCGGTCGAGGCGGAGGTGCGGGACACCGCGGTGGCCGCGCTGGCGGACGCCTCGGCCACCGAGGTCGTGCTCAGCGGCAGCCTGACCCGCGCGCTCGGCTACAGCGGCTTCGGCGAGGTCGACGTCGCCGACGCGGTGGCCCGGACCAGCACCGGGGTGGTGCTCACCCGGATCGAGGGCGGCGCCGGCGATGGCGGGGCGAGCGGCGACGCGGGCCGTGCAGCTGCCGACGCGGGTGGTGATGCCGGTGGCGACGACGAGGAGGCCGGGCGCGACCGGGCGGCGCAGAGGGCGGCAGCGAAGGCCGCCGAACGGGCCGCGCAGAAGACGCTGCGCCGCGCCGAGACTGCCCACCGGGACGCCGAGCGTGCGGTCGCGGAGGCGGACGTCGAGCTGGACCGGGCCCGGTCCGCCGCGCAGGCGGCGGCACGAGACCTGGAGCAGTCGGTGACCGCCCGGGCGGAGGCCGAGGATCAGCTGCGCGCCGCACGGGAGGTGCTGGAGGCGACCTGAGGTCGGGTCGACCGAGCGGGGTCGGCCGGTCGAGCGAGCGGGGTCGGCCGGGCCGGGTCGGTCGGGCCGGGTCGGCTCGGTCTACTCAGTCGCGGTCGTCGGCGCCGTGGCCGCCGTCGAGGCGACGCACCACGGACCAGGCGAGCGGGAAGACCGCGGCGGCCACCCCGGCCTTGATCACGCCCGGCAGCACGAAGGGGGCGATGCCGGCGGCGACGATCGCGCCCGGGTCGGTCATCCCGAGGACGGTGGCCATGTAGGGCACACCCACCAGGAAGGGCGCCGCGGTGGCGAGCAGGAACCCGCCCATCGCCAGCACTACGTTGCGGTCCCAGGCGCGCTCCGCGGCCCAGCCGGCGACGGCGGCAGCGGCGATGAAGCCGATGACGAAGCCGAACGACGGGACCGCCACGTAGGCGGGACCGCCCATCCCGCCGGCGAAGATCGGGGCTCCGGCCAGACCGGCCACCATGTAGGTCGTCAGGGCGGCGGCACCACGGCGCATCCCGAGCGCTCCGCCGACGAGGATCACGCCGAGCGTCTGGCCGGTGATCGGGACCGGCCCGACCCGCAGCTCGGCCAGCGCCAGCAGCGAGACCACCACGACCCCACCGGCCACCAGGGCGACGTCGGTGAGCGCGCTGCGGCGGGTCAGCAACCGGTCGGCGAGGACGGTCGCGGTGGGACGTGCGGAGAGGGCTGCGGTCGACATGGGGCACAGCCTGCCACAGCCCTCGGAGGCCACCGAGCCGCGCCGGGACCGGGCGGAGTTGGCACCGAGGTGACGCCACGTCATACCCTGGGAGCGCATCGGCGCCGGTCCCCGTCCCTGGGTGGCCGGCGCGCTTCGTTGCTACCCGTGGAGGATGACGCATGAAGATCGGCCTGCTGACCGCCGGCGGCGACTGCCCCGGCCTCAACGCGGTGATCCGCGGCGTGGTCCTCAAGGGCGACCGCATCTATGAGCACGAGTTCGTCGGGATCAAGGACGGCTTCCGGGGCCTGATCGAGGACGACATCGTGCCGCTGCCGCGGCAGAAGGTGCGCGGGCTGTCCAAGGTCGGCGGCACCATCCTGGGCACCTCCCGGTTCAGCCCGATCACGCACGGTGGCACCGAGCGGGTCAAGGAGGTGATGGCCAAGCACGAGATCGACGCGTTGGTGGTGATCGGCGGCGAGGGGACGCTGACCGTCGCCCGGATGTTCCACGACGACGGCATCAACGTGGTCGGCGTGCCCAAGACGATCGACAACGACCTGTCCGCGACCGACCGCACCTTCGGCTTCGACACCGCGGTCTCGATCGCGACCGAGTCGATCGACCGGCTGCGGACCACCGGCGAGGCGCACAGCCGGTGCATGGTCGTCGAGGTGATGGGGCGGCACGTGGGCTGGATCGCCCTGCACGCCGGGATCGCCAGCGGCGCGCACGCCATCCTCATCCCCGAGGTGCCGGTCACCCCGGACGAGCTGTGCGACTGGGTGCAGCGGGCCATGGACCGGCGGCGCGCGCCCACCGTGGTGGTCGCCGAGGGCTTCACCTTCGCCGGGACCGAGCAGATCGAGAGCGACCGGGTGGACAGCTTCGGGCGGCCGCTGCTGGGCGGCATCGGCGAGGCGGTGACCCGGCTGGTGGAGGAGCGGACCGGGCTGGAGACCCGCAACACCACCCTCGGGCACCTGCAGCGCGGGGGCGTGCCCAGCTCCTACGACCGGGTGCTGGCCACCCGCTTCGGGACCGCCGCGATCGACTCGGTGAGCGCCAAGCGGTGGGGCACCATGGTCGCCCTGCACGGGATGGACATCGCCAACGTCAACCTGCGCGACGCCACCAGCGCGCTGAAGACGGTGCCCCGTGACCAGTGGGACGAAGCCGCCATCATGTTCGGCTGAGGACGGACGCGCGTGCAGAACATCCCGTACCTGCTCGCCGCCGGCTTCGTCCTCGTCGGCGGTGTCCTGGCCGTCATCGGCCTGACCACCGTCCGCCGCCACCTGGTCCGGGTGCGGACCTGGCGACGCGAGCAGGCCACCGTCGTCGACCACCAGTGGCGCGGGGCCGGTGACAGCAGCACCCAGCACTGGGTGGTCGAACGGGTGACGCCCTCAGGAGCCGTGGCCCGCACCGTGTCCCAGATGGGCACCTCGCACGGCACCCTGCGCGGCTTCCCGTTCCCGGTGACGGTCCTGGTCGACCCCGCGGACGAGACCCGCTTCGTCCTCGCCGACGGGTCGCGCTCGGGCTGGGGTGGCGTGTTCTTCGTGGTCGGCGGGCTGCTGCTGCTCGCCGTCGGCGCCGCAGTCGGGGTCCTGTTCTTCCAGTCCCAGGCGCCCGGATGACGCCGCGTCAGGGCGCCTAGGATCCAGGTATGCCGTCCCAGCCCGACGCCCCCGCGCCCGCCGCCGACCTCGCCCTCCCCCGGGCGCGGGACATCGAGGCGGCCGCGGACCGGATCGCCGGCCGGGTGTCCCGGACCCCGCTGCAGCGCAGCGCGCGGCTCTCCGAGGTCACCGGTGCGCGGGTCTGGCTGAAGCGGGAGGACCTGCAGGCGGTGCGCTCCTACAAGGGGCGGGGCGCGGCGAACCTCATCGCACAGCTGGACAGCGAGCAGATCTGGGCCGGCGTGGTGTGCGCGAGCGCCGGGAACCACGCCCAGGGCGTCGCCCACGCCTGCGCGACGCTGGGGGTCGGGGCCCGGATCTACCTGCCGGCCACCACCCCACGGCAGAAGCGGGACCGGGTCGCCGCGATCGGCGGCGACTGGGTGGAGGTCGTCGTCGGCGGCCGGACCTACGACGAGGCGGCGGCCGCCGCTCTGGCCGACGTGGAGCGCACCGGGGCGACCCTGGTGCCGCCCTTCGACCACCCGCACACCATCGCCGGCCAGGGGACGATCGCCCGCGAGATCAGCGAGGACCTGGCCGGGACGTCCTCGGGGCCGGACGTGGTGGTGGTGCCGTGCGGCGGGGGCGGGCTGCTGGCCGGCTGCCTGACCTGGTTCTCCGAGCGTTCGCCGGGGGTGCGGGTGGTCGGTGCCGAGCCGGCCGGGGCGGCCAGCATGATCGCGGCCACCCACGCCGGGGAGCCGGTGGCGCTGCCCGAGATCGACCGGTTCGTGGACGGCGCCGCGGTGCAGCGGGTCGGGAGCTGGACCTACGAGGTGGTGGCGGCGCATACCCCGGAGCTGGTGGCGGTGCCGGAGGGGCGGATCTGCACCGAGATGATCCGGCTCTACCAGAGCGAGGGCATCATCACCGAGCCCGCCGGGGCGCTGGCCGCGGCGGCGCTGGACTCGTTGCAGGGCTCGCTGGCCGGGCTGGACGTGGTGGTCGTGGTGTCCGGGGGCAACAACGACCTGCTGCGCTACCCGGAGGTGATGGAGCGCTCGCTCATCCACGAGGGGCTCAAGCACTACTTCCTCGTCGACTTCCCGCAGGAGCCGGGGATGCTGCGACAGTTCCTCAACGAGGTGCTGGGGCCGGACGACGACATCGCGCTGTTCGAGTACGTGAAGCGCAACAACCGGGAGACCGGCCCGGCCCTGGTCGGCCTCGAGCTGGGTGCCCGGGAGGACCTGGCGCCGCTGCTGGCCCGGATGGAGGAGGCGTCGATGCAGATCGAGCCGATCCAGCCGGACAGCCCGCTCTTCCGCTTCATCCTCTGACCGAGCGTCGCCTGTGGTTGCCCCCAGGCCCACCAGGCGTCGGGTGTGGTTGGGGGAGGAGGTGGTTGCGCGACCGTGACCTGGTTGACAGGGTGCGCCCATGGAGAGCATCCAGGTCGAACTGCCACGGGCGCGACGACGGTTCCAGACGGGGGCGTGGGGCCTGATCGTGATCGTCTGGATCCTGCAGACCAGCCTGCGCTGGGAGGACGGCACCTGGGCGCGCGCGGGTTCGGTCGCCGTCCTGCTGCTCACGATCACGATGTTCGTGGCCATCTGGCGCATCCGATCCTTCCGTGCCGACGCGGAGGGCCTGCACCGCAGCCTGCTGCACGGGCGGCGACGGATCCCCTGGCGTGACATCGACGAGGTCCGGCCAGCACCTGGACGACCCGACCTGCTCGTCTTCCGCGGACCGCGCGGCAGGACCCTGGCCGAGGGCGAGATGCCGATGCAGGAGGACCTGGAGCAACTGCAAACCTGGCACCGGTATGCGTTCGACCGCCCCCGGTGAGGTCGTCAAGCAACCACAGACGACGCTTGGTGGGCCGAGACCAACCACGGGCGACGCCCGGTCGGAGAAGAGGCCTCGAGCCTCAGTGGTCGGCGTCGGCCTTCCAGTAGCCGCAGAAGCTGATCTGCGCCTTGGGTATGCCCTGGCCCACCCAGTGCCGGCGCATCCCGGTCGCCAGCTCGGACTCCCCGGCGACCCAGGCGTAGACCTGCTCGTCCGCAGGCACCGGGACCCCTGACATCTCGGCGAGCGCGGACGCACCGGGACGCAGCTGCGTCGTCGACGAGCCGCGCACCACCCAGCGCACCTCGACGCCGTCCGGCCCCTCGAGCGGCTGTCGGTCGTCAGGATGCGGCACCTCCACCACGGCCACGCCGCGGGCCGCGCGCGGCAGGTCGCGCAGGATCCCGGCGAGCGCGGGCAGCCCGGACTCGTCCGCTGCCAGCAGCACGGTCGCCTCGGGCGACCCGGCGTAGATCGTGCCCTCGTCGATGATCGCCACCTCGTCGCCGGCCTCACAGGTCTGTGCCCAGGTCGACGCGGGGCCGGCGGTGCCCTCGGCGGCGCTGCCGTGCACCACCAGGTCCACGTCGACCTCCGGACCGTCCGGCCCGTCGGCGCGGTAGGCACGCACCGTGTAGTTGCGGATGACCGGACGCCGCTCGGCGGGCACCAGCATGAACCGCGCGTAGCTCGCCGTGGTCAGCCGGCGCGGCACGTGGGTCAGCGACTCGACCCCACCGGTCGGCAGAAAGAGCCGGAACCACTGGTCATGACCCATCGGCTCGAAGTCGGCCACGTCGCCGCCCCCGAGGGTGACCCGCGCCAGCGACGGGACGGGCCGGCTGGTCCGCAGCACGGTGAGCCGGAGCGGTCGCGGGTTCGCCGGCTTACGGCGGGCGGTCTGTGCCGATGTCTTGGCCATGGCCTCTTCCTCGGTGACGTGCGTGCGGTCCGACGCCGAGTGGTTGGCGCCTCCGGGAACAGGATATACATTAGGTGCGCCTTACCTAACTCGTCTAAGGAGAGACATGCCTCACAAGCGCACCCTGCTCGTCGCCGGGAGCCTCGCCGCGGCCCTGACCCTCGCCGCGTGCGGCGACGACAGCGGCGACGGCACGGGCTCCGGGACGAACGCCGACGCCGGCGACGACACCGCTGCTGCGGGCGGCGACACCGACGGCGCCTTCCCCGTCACCATCACCCACGCCTTCGGCGAGACCACGATCGAGGAGCAGCCCGAGCGGGTCGCCTCGGTGGCCTGGAGCAACCACGAGGTGCCGATCGCCCTCGGCGTCGTCCCGGTCGGTATGTCGGAGGCCGCCTGGGGCGACGACGACGGCAACGGGGTCCTCCCCTGGGTCGAGGACGCGCTGGCCGAGCTCGACGCGGAGACCCCGGTCCTCTTCGACGAGGCGGACGGCATCGACTTCGAGGCGGTGGCCGACACCGACCCGGACGTCATCCTGGCCGCCTACTCCGGTCTCACCCAGGAGGAGTACGACACCCTCAGCCAGATCGCACCCGTCGTCGCCTTCCCGGAGACCGCCTGGAACACCACGATGGACGAGATGATCCAGCTGAACAGCCAGGCGCTCGGGATGGCCGAGGAGGGCGAGGAGCTGATCGCCGACCTGGACCAGCAGATCGCGGACAGCCTGGAGGCATACCCCGAGCTGGAGGGACAGAACGCGGTCTTCGCGTACCTGGACCCCAACGACCTCAGCCAGATCGGCTTCTACACCACGCACGACCCGCGGGCCGCCTTCCTGGAGGACCTCGGGATGGGCACCCCGCAGGTCGTCTCGGACATCTCCGCGGACAGCGAGGCGTTCTACGAGACGGTCAGCGCCGAGAACAGCGACCAGTTCGACGACGCCGACATCTTCATCACCTACGGCGACGAGGCGATGCTCGACACGATCCAGAACGACCCGCTGCTGTCGCAGATCCCGGCGGTCGAGGCGGGCCAGATCGTGATCCTGCAGGACAGCACACCGCTGGCCGCCTCCACGAACCCCTCACCGCTGTCGATCGGGTGGGGCACCCAGGACTACGTGGAGCTGCTGGACGCAGCCGTCACCGGCCGATGACGCTCACCCTGGCACCGGAGACGCCACCACCGACCGCCGCCCCGCGGCGCTCGGTGGTGGCGTCCCGTGCCGGGATGGTGCTGGTCGCCCTCGTCGCCCTGGCGGCCGTCGGTATGCTCTCGGTCACCTTCGGGGCCCGCGACATCGCCATCGCCGACCTGTGGGCGGCCCTGGGCGGGAGCCAGGACAACGTGTCCCAGGCCGCGGTGGCCAAGCGCATACCGCGGACCTTCCTGGCGATGCTGGTGGGCGCCAGCCTCGGACTCGCCGGCGCCGTCATGCAGGGCGTCACCCGTAACCCGTTGGCCGACCCCGGCATCCTCGGGGTCACCTCCGGGGCGTCGCTGGCCGTGGTGACCGGCATCGTCTACTTCGGCCTCACCTCCCCCACCGGCTACATCTGGGTCGCCATCGCCGGGGCGGGCGCCTCGGCCGTCTTCGTCTACACCATCGGCTCGCTGGGCCGTGGGGGCGCGACCCCGCTCAAGCTGGCCCTGTCCGGGGCCGCGGTGTCGGCCGCCTTCAGCTCGCTGATCAGCGCCACCCTGCTCCCCCGGATCGACGTGCTCGACTCGTTCCGGTTCTGGCAGATCGGTGGGGTCGGTGGGGCCAGCCCGTCGCGGATCCTCACCGTGCTGCCCTTCCTCGCCGTCGGGGCGCTGCTGTCGATCGCGGTCGCCCGGGGTCTCAACTCGCTGGCCCTGGGGGACGACCTCGCCGCCGGGCTGGGCGAGCGGGTCGGGCTCACCCGGGCGGTGGCCGCCGTGGGCGCGGTCATGCTCTGCGGAGCGGCGACCGCCGTCGCCGGGCCGATCGCCTTCGTCGGTCTGGTCGTCCCGCACGCCTGCCGGCTCCTGGTCGGCACCGACCACCGGTGGCTGCTGCCGCTGTCCGTGGTGACCGGCGCGACCCTGCTCACCGCCGCCGACGTGGTCGGGCGCGTCGTAGCACGCCCCAGCGAGATCGACGTCGGGATCATCACCGCGCTGATCGGCGCCCCGATCTTCATCGTCATCGTCCGCCGGATGAGGGCGAGGGCGCTGTGACCTCCCCCGCGACCTCCGTGACGACCTCCGCGTCGGCCTCCGGGTCGCACGTCACCCCGGACGGGTCGCCGACCCCCGCCGCGACCGCGCTGGCCGCCGGGCGGCGCCGGCGCAGCGCATACCGTCGCCGGACCGCGCTCGTCCTGGGTGCCCTGGTGGTGGCGGTCTACTGCGCGAGCCTGATGGTCGGGCAGACCTTCTACGGGCCCGGGGAGGTGCTCGGGGTGGTCCTCGGCCAGGACGTCCCCGGGGCCTCGTTCACCGTCGGTGAGCTGCGGCTGCCGCGGGCCAGCCTGGCGCTGCTCGCCGGCGCCGCGCTGGGGATGGCCGGGGTCACCTTCCAGACCATGCTGCGCAATGCACTGGCCTCGCCCGACATCATCGGGATCAGCTCCGGCGCCAGCGCCGCGGCCGTAGTCGGGATCGTCGTGCTGAGCCTCGGGCGCCCGGCCGTCTCCGCCCTGGCGATCGCCGCCGCACTGGCCACCGCCACCCTCATCTACCTGCTCGCCTACCGCGACGGCGTCCTCGGGACCCGGCTCATCCTGATCGGCATCGGCATCTCGGCGATGCTCGACTCGGTGGTCGCCTACGTGATCCTCAAGGCGGCGACCTGGGACCTGCAGATCGCCATGCGCTGGCTGACCGGCAGCGTCAACGGCGCAACCTGGTCGGCGGTGGTGCCGCTCGCGGTCGCGACCGTGGTGCTGGTGCCGCTGCTGCTCGCGCAGTCCCGGGGGCTGGGCCTCATGCAGCTCGGGGACGACGCGGCGTCGGCGCTCGGGATCCGGGTCGAGCGGACCCGGTTCGTCGCGATCGTCGCTGCGGTGGGGCTGATCGCGTTCGCCACCGCTGCGGCCGGTCCGATCGCCTTCGTCGCCTTCCTGTCCGGGCCGATCGCGGCCCGGATCGTCGGCGCCGGCGGGTCGCTGATGGTCCCCTCCGCCCTGGTCGGGGCCCTGCTGGTGCTGACCGCCGACCTGGCTGGGCAGTACCTCTTCGGCACCCGCTACCCGGTCGGTGTCATCACCGGCGCGCTGGGCGCTCCGTACCTGGTCTACCTGCTGATCCGCACCAACCGAGCCGGAGGTTCCCTGTGACCGACGCCCACACCCTCGCCGCCCAAGGTGTCACCCTTGGGTACGGGGAGCGCACCGTGGTCCGCGACCTCAGCCTGACGGTCGAGCCGGGCCGGATCAGTTGCATCGTCGGGGCCAACGCCTGCGGCAAGTCGACGCTGCTGCGCTCGCTCGCCCGGCTGCTGAGCCCCAGCGAGGGCCAGGTCGTGCTGGACGGCAAGGAGCTGCACCGCCAGCCCACCAAGGTCGTCGCCCGCACCCTCGGTCTGCTGCCGCAGTCACCGACGGCGCCGGAGGGGATCGCCGTCGGTGACCTGGTCGCCCGGGGCCGCAGCCCGCACCAGCGGATGCTGAGCCGGTGGAGCGCCGCCGACGACCTCGCGGTCTCCGAGGCGCTGGAGATGACCGGCACCGCCGACCTGGTCGACCGGGCCGTGGACGAGCTGTCCGGCGGTCAGCGCCAGCGTGTCTGGATCGCGATGGCCCTGGCCCAGCGCACCGACATCCTGCTGCTGGACGAGCCGACGACCTTCCTGGACATCTGCCACCAGGTCGAGGTGCTGGACCTGCTCACCGACCTCAACCGCGAGCGCGGCACCACGATCGTGATGGTGCTGCACGACCTGAACCTCGCGGCCCGGTATGCCGACCGCCTGATCGCGATGGCCGACGGTGAGCTGTACGCCAGCGGCGCCCCGCACGAGGTGCTCACGCCGCAGGTGGTGCAGCACGTCTTCGGTCTGCGTAGCGAGGTCGTCCCGGACGTGGTCTCCGGGCGCCCGATGATCCTGCCCATCGGGCGCTACCACGCCGCCGACCCCGTCGCCTGAGCGCGCGCCCGGTCAGGACACAACGCGCGCCCGGTCAGGACACGACGCTCGCCCGGTCGGTGTGGAGGTCGGTGGTGGGGTCAACGCTGGGGGCGTCGCTGTCGCTGTCGGCCCGGTGCCGGCCGGCGTGGTCGACCTTGCGTGGCCACCAGAAGTGCTCCCCCAGCACCCGGACGATCGCGGGCACCAGCACGGTGCGCACCACCAGGGTGTCCAGCAGCACCCCGATGCAGATGACCACCCCGAGCTGGGCCAGCACCACCAACGGCAGCACACCCAGCACGGCGAAGACGGCCGCCAGCAGGATCCCGGCGCTGGTGATCACGCCACCGGTCGCGCCCAGGGCGCGCAGCACCCCCTCCCGGGTGCCGTGCACACCGGCCTCCTCCAGGGTCCGGGTGATCAGGAAGATGTTGTAGTCCACGCCGAGCGCGACCAGGAAGAGGAACGCGAGCAGCGGCATACCTGCGTCGATCGCCCCGAAGCCGAAGACCCCGGTGAACAGCCACCAGGAGATCCCGAGGGCGGCGCAGAAGGTCGCCAGCACCGAGGAGATGAGGATCACCGGGGCCAGGACCGAGCGCAGCAGCCCCATCAGCGAGAACAGCACCAGCCCGAGGATGAGCGGCATCACCACCCAGCGGTCCCGGATGTTGCCCGCGTCCGCGTCGACCGCGGAGGCGTCCCCTCCGGTGACGACCGCGGTCGCCCCCGCGTCGGCGACCGCCGTGCTGTCGGCGACCACGTCACGGACCCGCGCGACGGTGTCCTGCGACGCCTCGCTGCCGGCCTCGTCCGCGAGCACCACCTGGACCTGGCCGATCCCCTCCTGCGGCTCCGCGGGGGTCACCTGGGTGACCCCGTCCACCTCGCCGACGCCGCCGGCCAGGTCCTCGAGCACCGTCCCGGCGTCCTCGTCCGCGACGTCCCGCAGGTCGACGACCACCAGCAGCGGGTCGGAGAGCCCGGCCGGGAAGGACTCGGCGAGCCGCTGCGACGCGGTGATCGCCTCCGGCGTCTCCAGGAACTGGTCCTCGGGTGCCAGGCCGCTGCGGATCTGGGTGAGCCCGAACGCCATCGCGACCAGCAGCACCAGGGTGCCGCCGATGTAGGCCGCCGGCGCCTTGGCCACCCCGTCGCCGATGCGCCGCCACAGGGAGCGGGACTCGGCCAGCACCGCTTGGCCCTCACGGGGCACCTGCGGCCAGAAGATCCACCGCCCGAAGGTGACCAGCGCCCCGGGCAGCACGACCATCACGGCGAGCATCGCGACCAGGATGCCGACCGCGCAGGCCAGCCCCAGCCCGCGGGTGGACGGGAAGACCGAGAGCAGCAGGCAGAGCACACCGACGACCACCGTGCTGCCGCTGGCGATGATCGCCTCGGAGGAGCGCCGCAGGGCCACGGCCATCGCCGCGTGCCGGGAGGTGTGCGTGCGCAGCTCGTCCCGGTAGCGGCTGATCAGCAGCAGGGCGTAGTTCGTCCCCGCGCCGAAGACGAGCACCGAGAGGATGCCGATGGTCGACTCGTCCCAGGGGATGCCGACGCCGGCGAGCACGTAGGTGGCGGCGCTGGCAGCGGCCTGGTCGGCGATGCCGACGACGGTCAGCGGGACGACCCACAGCACGGGGCTGCGGTAGGTGATGATCAGCAGCAGGGCGACCACGGCCGCGGTGGCACCGAGCAGGGTCACGTTGGCCCCGTCGAAGACGGACGCCAGGTCGGCCTGGATGGCCAGCGGCCCGGTGACCTGGGTGGTGACCCCCTCCGGCGCGGCGTCGGCCAGGTCGGTCCGCATCTGCACCACCGCGTCCCGGGCGTCGGTCGCGGTGGCCGCCTCGACCTCGAGCACGCTGAAGGCTGCACTGCCGTCCTCCGCCGGGATCAGCGGGATCTGGTCGGCAGGGAGGTCGGGGGCCACGTCGGCGGCGATCCCGGTGACCACCTCGGTCAGGCCCGGTAGCTGCTGCTCGATCCCCTCGTCCTCGACGGTGAACAGGATGATCGCGGCCTGGCTGTCCTCGTCCGGCAGCTCCTCGAGCAGGGCCTGGCCCTCGGTGCTCTCGAAGCCGGCCGGCAGCGAGTCGAGCGGGGAGGCGGTGCGTTCGGCCTGCCCGACGCCACCGATGACCGCGGCTCCGAGCACGAGCGCGACGAGGGCGATGATCCAGCTTCGACGGCCGGTGAGGATCTGCACGAGGCGCTGCATGAGGCGGTCCTTCGACGTAGGCTAGGGTGGTCGTCAGGCAGTTACCTAACTAAGTGAGCAAGTTCGTGACAGAACATAGCACGCACGGGGCCTCCGCGCACACCGGGGACCCGCAGAGCCAGTGGGTCGCCCAGTGGGAGCGCAGCGAGATGCTGGACATGCTGCGCACGGTGCTCGACACCGGCCACCGCGTGCACCCTGCGCTCGCCCGTCGCGCCGGCCTGACCCAGACCGAGGTCGCGGTGCTGGAGCACGTGATGGAGACCCCGGTCGGCCCCAGCGAGTTGGCGGCCCGGCTGGGCGTGACGACCGCCGCGATGAGCGGCATCGTCGACCGGTTGCAGGCTCGTGGGCACGTCGAGCGGCAGCCGCACCCCACCGACCGCCGGCGGACCGCGGTGATCTGCACCGCGAGCGGGCGCGAGGAGCTGATGGGGCACCTGATGCCGATGTTCCTCGAGCTGGCCCGGATCGACGCCGACATGACGCCCGAGGAGCGCGCCGTGGTGCTCCGCTTCCTGACCGCCGCGGACCGGGCCATCAGGCGCCTGCTGTGATGCGTCCGTAGACTCGCACGATGAGTACTGATCAGCCCGCAGCGCCGCGGCGCCCTGCCGTGGCGATCACGGTGTCCGACCGCAGCTCCGCCGGCCGCCGCGAGGACACCTCCGGCGCCCTCCTGCTCGCCGCCCTCCAGGACCAGGGGTATGACGTCACCTCCACCGTCGTGGTCCCGGACGGGGTCGAGTCGGTCGCCGAGGCCCTGCGCGGGGCCGTGGACTCGGGCGCCCGGCTGGTGGTGAGCACCGGCGGCACCGGGATGGGCCTGCGCGACCTGACTCCCGAGGGCACCCGGCTGGTCATCACCCGGGAGAACCCCGGGATGGCCGAGCACCTGCGCCGGGAGGGGACCCGGCATACCCCGTTCGCGGCGGTCTCGCGTGGGGTGGTCGGCGTCGTCGACTGGCCCGCCGAGCGCGGCGTCGGGGGGACGCTGGTGATCAACCTGCCGGGACGGCCGTCCGCCGTCGAGGAGGGGATGGAGATCATCGGCCCGTTGCTGCCGCACGTGCTCTCCCAGATCTGCGGGGGCGACCACTGATGCCGGCCGCGGCGATGCGCGACCCGCTGGTCGACCGCTACGGCCGGGTGCACCGCGACCTGCGGATCTCGGTCACCGACCGGTGCTCGCTGCGCTGCACGTACTGCATGCCCGAGGAAGGTGTGCCCTGGCTGGCGCGGCCCACCATGCTCAGCACCGAGGAGGTCGTCCGCCTGGCCGGGGTCGCGGTCTCGATGGGGATCGAGGAGGTCCGGCTGACCGGTGGCGAGCCGCTGCTGCGCCGGGACCTGGTGGACGTGGTCGCCGGGATGGCGGCGCTGGACCCGGCCCCGGAGATCTCGATGACGACCAACGGGATCGGCCTGGACAAGAACGCGCCCGCCCTGCTCGCGGCCGGGATGACCAGGGTGAACGTCAGCCTCGACACGCTGCGCCGGGACGTCTTCATCGCGCTCGCCAAGCGGGACCGGTTGGACGGCACGCTCGCCGGGATCAGGGCGGCGGCCGACGCGGGCCTGGTCCCGGTCAAGATCAACACCGTGCTCATGCGCGGGGTCAACGACGACGCGGCCGACGTGGTGGCACTGCTCGACTTCGCCCTCGAGCACGGCTACGAGCTGCGCTTCATCGAGCAGATGCCGCTGGACGCCCAGCACGGGTGGGACCGCAGCCAGATGCTCACCGGCGAGGAGATCCTGGCCAAGCTGCGGACCGCCCACGAGCTGACGCCGCAGACGCCGGAGGAACGCGGCAGCGCCCCCGCCGAGCTCTTCATGGTGGACGGCGGACCGGCCACGGTCGGGGTGATCGCCTCGGTGACGATGCCGTTCTGCGGCAGCTGCGACCGGGTGCGGCTCACCGCCGACGGGATGATCCGCAACTGCCTCTTCGCGACCGGTGAGACCGACCTGCGTACGCCGATGCGCGAGGGCGCCTCCGACGACGAGCTCGCGGCGCTGCTGCGTTCCTCGATCGCCGGGAAGCTCCCCGGCCACGGGATCAACCAGCCCGACTTCCTGCAGCCGCCCCGCCCGATGAGCGCCATCGGCGGCTGACCACTCCCCGACCGAGCGTCGCCTGTGGTTGCTCTCACACCCACCGAGCGTCGCGCGTGGTTGCCCTCAGAGCGACCGGGCGTCGCCCGTGGTTGCCCTCAGCCGCCGGCGAAGGGCGGCAGGACGTCCAGCACGGCGTCCTGCGCCAGGGGAAGCTGCGGGTCGGAGACGTACTGACCTTCGTGCAGGACCGAGCTCAGCTCGAGGACCCTGGTCAGCTCGGCGCCGTGCCGCTCCCGCAGGTCCGCCAGCAGCGCGCCGAGGTCGGCCGCCTCCACCCGCTCGCTCTCCGTGCCTGCGGCCTCCGCGGCCGCCGCGAAATACCTCACCGTCGCCATACCGGCAGTGTGTCAGACCGGCTCACCCCAGGCTGACCACGCGTCGCCGCTCGTTCAGGACGTACTCGCCGCGGCGATCGAGCTGCGTCGCACCGTCCTCGTGCCACCCGTGTCGCTCGTAGAAGCTGGCTGCCCGCTCGTTCCCCTCCAGGACCCAGAGGTATGCCCGGCCGAAGCCGTGCGCGCGCAGGTGCGCCTGCGCCGCCAGCAGCAGCCGGTGCCCGGCCCCCGTACCCCACGCCTCGGGACGGACGTACAGCGCGAGCAGCTCCCCCTCGCCACGGTGGGAGTCGTCACGCGACGGGCCGGCGACAGCCCACCCGACCACCTCCCCGTTCATCTCCGCCACGAGCTCGGCGACCCTCGCGTCGGCATGCTGCTCATCCCAAGCCCTCCTCCGGTTGGCCGCCTCGCTCGGGACGTCCAGGCGGTCGAGGAGCGGTGGCGGCAGCAGGTCCCGGTAGGCGACGAGCCAGGCGGCGACCCGCACGGACGCGATGGCGGTGACGTCCTCCACCGAAGCGGGCCGCACGCGCGGCGGCGCGTTCCCGCCCCACCGGGCCAGGTCCTCCCAGGTGTCGACGTCCCCGAGGTCCTGCGCCGGCCCGTGGACCTCGCGCCAGGCCAGGTCCTCGACCAGCGAACGGACCGACGCCCCCTGCTCGACGTCGAGCCGGGCCCGTGCCGCCACGAGCGCCGTACGACGGTAGATCGCGAGCAGCCACTGCCGGCGCCCGTCCGGATGGCGCCGGCAGAGGGCGTCGACCTGGGCGGGCAGCTGTGCGACGTGTCGCCGCAGCTCCGCCAGCACCGGCGCCGCGCGGGGTTGGTCGACCGCGGCGACCGCCACCCATACCGCGGGCTCGGAACCGTCCGCGAGCCTGACCAGCGCGTCCAGCCCGGCACCGATCCCGGCAGCAGGCCCGCCCCCGGGCGGCTCCTCGCTCGTCTGCGCTATGCCCTCGGGCACCGGGGTGTCACCGACCACCACCACGCGTCCGCCCAGGTCGGGGCCGGCGGCCAGCACCCGCTGCAGCAGGCTGCGGCCCTCGACCACGAGGGCGGCCTTGTCCTGCCCGCCGAGCCGCTCACCACGCCCGCCGGCGAGGACGATCAGGTCGACCGTGGGCGCGGCGGTGGGCATACCGGAGGGGGTGTCGAACGGACCCACGGACGACTGAGCACCCATCTCAGTACGTCGGCAGGCTCGGGTCGACCTGCTCGATCCAGCCCAGCATGCCGCCCGACATCACGCTGATGTCCGGGTGCCCCAGCCGCACCAGATGCGCGGCCGCGCGCTCGGCCCGCGGGCCTGCCTTGCAGTAGACGACGACCGGGCCCTCGGGCAGCTGGTCGAGCCCGTCCCAGCTGAGGACCTCCCCGACCGGGACCCGCAGCGCCCCGGGGACCGTGCCCAGCTCGTGCTCGGCCGGTTCCCGGACGTCCAGGAGGACCGGCGGAGCAACCACAGACGACGTCTGGTCGCCCTGAGAGCAACCACGGGCGACGCTCGGTGGGGAAGGGGAAGGGCCGGTGGGCGGGGGAGGTGAGCCGGCGAGCAGGTCGCGGACGTCCGTGGGCGACAGCTCGCGCAGCGGGACGACGTCGCGCACCGGTTCCCGTTCCACCGGCGCCAGCACCGCACCCGCCGGGCGCAGGGGGATCTCCCGCGTCCGCTGGGTGAGCGAGTCGATCAGCAGCACCCTCCCGACCAGCGGCTCCCCGAACCCACAGATCAGCTTGACCGCCTCGGCCGCCATGATCGAGCCCACCTGCCCGACCAGGGCACCCAGCACCCCGGCCTCGGAGCAGCTGGGCACGTGCTCGGGTCGCGGCGGGACCGGGAAGAGGTCGCGCAGCGACACGGCGTCCGGCACGCCCGGCACG
This sequence comes from Serinicoccus shuyuelongi, assembly GCF_045032955.1. Taxonomy (NCBI): domain Bacteria; kingdom Bacillati; phylum Actinomycetota; class Actinomycetes; order Micrococcales; family Ornithinimicrobiaceae; genus Serinicoccus; species Serinicoccus shuyuelongi. The sequence continues at coordinate 204,608 of NZ_JBJFZU010000011.1, forward strand.
AAGGTCGCCACCTGCGCGTCGAAGCGCAGCACCGCGGCCCACACCATCGGGATACCGAGCTCGACGCAGGCGTCCGAGACGGCATACCGGGTGGGGAAGTTGTCGGCCCCGTCGAGCACGACGTCGTGCCCGGCCAGCAGCTCGGTCGCGTTGTCCGCGTCGATCCGGGTATGCCGCACGGCCACCGTCACGTCCGGGTTCAGCCCCCGCGCGAAGCCGGCGGCCGACTCACCCTTGGCGGTCCCGACCGCGTCGCTGCGGTGGATGACCTGCCGCTGCAGGTTGGTGACGTCGACGACGTCGTCGTCGATGACCGTCAGGTGCCCGACCCCGGCTGCCGCCAGGTAGGCGATCACCGGGCTGCCCAGCCCGCCGGCGCCCACCACGGCCACCCGTGCGGCCAGCAACCGGCGCTGGGCCTCCAGGCCCATCCCGGGGACCAGCAGGTGGCGGGAGTAGCGCGAGACCTGGGCGGAGGTCAGCGGTGGGCCGGGCTCGACCCGTGGTGCCGGTGCGCTCATGGCACCAGTGTGCCTGGCCCGGCTCAGCCGGCGGCGATCCGCCCGCTGCGGTCCTGGCGCAGCAGACCCTCGCCGACCAGTCGGGTCAACCAGGGGCTCCCCGGCTCGGCGCCCCAGCGCTCCCGCCAGACCTTCGTGTGCGCGAGGGCGTGCTTGACCTCCTGCTCGGGGCTGAGCCGGTCCTCCGGCTGGCGGTAGACCTCGGTCCCGCCGACCCAGACCAGCGACCCGCCGTGCCCGGAGACCACGGTCCCGAAGTCGAAGGCCTCCAGCCCGGGGCCGGTGTAGTCGGGGCAGAACCCGCCGACCGCGGTGAAGTCCTCGGCGCTCATCGCGAAGACGTCCGGGGAGAAGAGGTGCCACCGGTCGTCCCGCCGGTACTGGCCCGGCGCCAGGTCGGGGGCACCCGGGGTGCGCCTGCCCAGCTCGTGCAGGGTCCGCAACGGGTAGCCGACCGCCGGGTTCTCCACGGGGGGCAGGTCGAGCATCGGCCCGGACCACACGACGGGCCCGCTGGTGCCGGCAGCCGCGGCGCCCTCGGTCGCCGCGGTGACGTAGCGCTCCAGGGTCCGCGGGCCGGGGAGCACGCCCCCGCCGAGGAAGACGAGGATCTGCGCGCCCTCCTCGATCGCGATCTCGGCGGCCAGGTTGCGCGCCGCCGCGTACGGGAGCGCACGGCGGTCCGTGGGGACGGGCCGGACCACCGTGCGCCATCTGTCCGTGCCGAGGGGCAGTCGTCCGCGGGTGAGGTCGCGATCCCCCATGGAGATCACGACGTGCAGGTCAGGGGGCACCGACCCGACGGAGAGCCCATCCACCTGGCCGAGCAGCGCATCGTGGTGCGCGCGCGTCATCGTCAGCACGGCGAGGGTCCCTGGCACGGGCTGAATAGTAGACCGTTCAACTGACAGGCGACCACATCCTTTGGGGTGGTGATCAGTATGGTGCACGTCACTTCACCTGGCCTCGAGGCGGCGGCGCCGATAGCCTCAACACGCATGGACACCGGCAAGCCGCTCCGCGTCGCCCTGATCAACGACTACGAGGTCGTGGTTCGCGGCCTGGAGGCCATGCTCGCCCCCTTCGACCACCGCATCGCGGTCGTCGAGCTGGGTGCCCAGGTAGAGGTCGCGAGCCCGGTCGACGTCACCCTCTACGACACCTTCTCCGAGCCGCAGGTCCATGGCGAGGAGTTCGACGACGTGCTCGCCAGCGATGACCCCGGTGCGGTGGTCGTCTACACCTGGAACGTCGAGCCGACACTGGTGGAGACGGCCCTGGCCAAGGGGTGCCGCGGCTACTTCGGCAAGTCCATCAGCGGAGCCGAGCTGGTGAGCGCCCTCGAGCGGGTCGCGGCCGGTGAGGTCGTGGTCGCCCCGCAGACGAGCTTCCGGGTCCCGGAGCCCGGGCACGCCCCCGGCGACTGGCCGGGCAGGGCCCACGGCCTGTCCGCCCGCGAGTCCGAGATCGTCGCCCTCATCACGCAGGGGCTGACCAACCAGGACATCGCCCTGCGCACCTACCTGTCGATCAACTCGGTCAAGACCTACATCCGCACCGCCTACCGCAAGATGGGGGTCACCCGACGCTCGCAGGCGGTCCGCTGGGGGCTGGAGAACGGCATGCGCCCCGACACCGGGAGACTGATCCGCCGACCCACCGGGTGACCGTCGCCCAGCCGACAGGCCGGATGTTCCCCGGGGCGTGCCCGCTCAGGCGGGCGTGTACACCACCACCGAGTACGGCCCGACGTCCAGCACCCCGGTCCCGTCGGTGGCGTCGATGTCACCGCTGGGGTGGTCCCCGAACAGCTGGCTGTAGGCCTGGGCGTCGCTGTTGAACTGCAGCTGCCACACCCCCGCCGGGAGCTCGGCCTCCTGCTGCACGGCCTGCGCCGACAGGTTCATCGCGACCAGCACGTGCTGACCGTCGCCGGAGGACCGCACGTAGGCCAGCAGCTTCTCCTCGTCGTCCTCGACGACGACGGTGGTGTGCGGCCCGCTCAGCCCGGCGGTGCGCCCGTCCAGGTTGAGCCGCATCCGGATCAGGTCGCGGAACATCTGGGTGATGTCGCGGAACGCCCAGGCGCGGTCCCAGTCCAGCGGCACCGTGTCCCGGAACCACTCGTCCTCCAGGAACTCCTGCCCCTGGAAGAGCATCGGCATACCCGCGGCGGTCAGCACCAGGGCGGCACCCAGGGTCGCCCGCTTCTGCGCGTCCCAGCCGCTCGGGTTCTCCCCCTCGACCTCGGAGGTGATCCGCGCCTTGCCGTTGGAGACCTCGTCGTGCGACTCGGTGTAGACCACCCGGTCGAACGGGTTCTGGTACTGGTGGGTGAGCGCGGCGGAGACGGCCGGCACGGACCGGTTCGCGTCGTCGATCGTGATCAGGGCCTCGCGCACGGGGTGCACGAACTGGCTGTCCCACTGGGCGTGCATGGCAGCCCCACCTTCCTCGGTGGAGGTCACGGCGGCCTCGTTGTGCAGGTCCTCGGCGATCACCAGGTGCCGGGGGAACTCGGTGCGCACCATCTCCCCGACCTGGCGCATCATCTCCCAGCCCTCGGGGATCTCGTCGCCGTGGGTGCCCTCCACCCGCCGCATGTAGGGCGTCATGTCGAGACGGAGCCCGTCGCAGTGGTAGTCCGCCAGCCACATCCGCGCGTTGTCGAGGATGAAGTCGCGGACCTCCGGGCGTCCGTAGTCCGGCCGGGTGTCGCCCCACGGGGTGGCCGAGCGGTGGTCGTTGTAGAAGTAGATCCCGCCCTTGCCGTTCTCGGACCAGCCGTCGAACTGCCAGGTCGGCAGGTCCGAGGGACCGAAGTGGTTGTAGACCACGTCCACGATGACCGCGAGGCCACGCTTGTGCGCCTCCCGGACGAAGGACTTCAGCGCGTCCGGGCCGCCGTAGGTCGACTCGACGGCGAAGATGTGCGCCGGGTTGTACCCCCAGGAGTAGTCACCCGCGAACTCCATCAGCGGCATCAGCTCGATCGCGTTGACGCCCAGGCCGACCAGGTAGTCGAGCTTGCCGGACAGGTCGTTCAGGTCGGCCGGTCCACCGTCGGGGGTGTCGACGAAGCTGCCGATGTGGGTCTCGTAGATGACCATCTCGTGCTGCCGGGGTGGGGTGAAGTCGTCACCCTCCCAGTCGAAGGCACCGTGGTCGTAGAGCAGGCCGTTGCCGACCGAGTTGGTCACCGCCAGGGCGCGGGGGTCGATCCGGTGGACGCGCTCCTCCCCGGCTGTCACGACGTACTGGTACTGCTGCCACATCTGCGCCCCGGGCAGCTCGGCGTACCAGTTGCCGTTGCCCTCGTGCTCCATCGGGCACCGGTCGGCGTCCCAGTCGTTCGCGTCCCCGACCACGTGCACCGCGGTGGCGTGGGGTGCCCACACGCGGAAGGCATACCCACCCTCGATCGGGATCGCTCCCATGCCGGTGACGCTCAAGCGTGGCTCCTTCTGCTGGACTTCTCGGGTGGGGCACGGGGCCGGGCCCGCTGTCGATGGTAGTCCGGGGAGCCGGGATGTCCTGTCCGACGAGCACCCCCCACCGGCGCCGGGCTACCGTGAGCCGGTGACGTCGAACCCGCCGAAGACTCCCCGCGCCGGCATCGTCACCCCCACCCGAGCGACCCTGCTGCTCACCACGACGCTGGCCTCGCTGGCGATGATCGGGCCGTTCACGATCGACACCATCTTCCCGGGGTTCGAGGCGATCGGCCGCGACTTCGACGCGGACACCGCGGCGCTGCAGCAGATCACCAGCGTCTACCTGCTCAGCTTCGCGGTGATGAGCATCTTCCACGGGCCGATCTCGGACGCCCTGGGCCGCAAGCCGGTGATGATCGGCGGGCTCCTGGGGTATGTCGTCGCCTCCGTCGTGTGCGCGCTGGCGCCGTCGCTGACGGTGCTGCTGGTGGCCCGTGCTGCGCAGGGCCTGTTCGCCGGGGCCGCGACGATCGTCAGCCGGGCCGTCATCCGCGACCTCTTCTCCGGCGCCGAGGCGCAGCGGCTGATGGCCCGGGTGATGATGATCTTCGCCGTGGCACCGGCGATCGCGCCGGTCATCGGCGGCGAGATCCTGCGTTTCGGGCCGTGGCACTGGGTGTTCTGGTTCGTCGCCGGCTACGGGTTGCTGGCCGCGCTGCTCACCGCGACCGTGCTGCCCGAGACGCTGCCGCCCGAGGACCGGCGCCCGCTCCGGGTCGGCACCGTCGTGGAGGGCCTGTGGCGGGTCGCCCGCTCCGGTCGCTTCGAGCGGCTGGCCTTCTGCTCGGCGTTCACCTTCGCGTCCTACTTCCTCTACGTCGTGGCCGCCCCGATCGTCGTCGTCGACCTGCTGGGCAAGGGCGAGCAGGACTTCTGGATGCTCTTCGTGCCGATGATCGGCGGCATGGTCATCGGATCGATGCTGACCAACCGGCTCGCGGGCCGGGTGGACACCGACCGGATGCTGGACGTGGTGATGGTGGGCCTGCTGGTCGCCGCGGGCCTCAACGTCGGGCTGGCCGCGCTGGTGCCCAGCCTGCCCTGGGTGGTGCTCGGTCCGGCCGCCACCGGGATCGCGATCGGCGTCGCCTTCCCGGTGCTGCAGCTGGCCATGCTCGACCTCTTCCCGCACGACCGCGGGTCGGCGGCCTCGATGGCCTCCTTCGCCACGCTCGTCTTCAACGCCCTGCTGGCCGGGGCCATCGTGCCGCTGGTCACCGGCAGCCTGCTGACGACGGCGCTGACCAGCGCCGGCTTCGCCGTGCTCGGTGCACTGCTGTGGGCCTGGCACCGCCGCGCCACGGCTGCCCCGGCGGAGGCGGTCCCGGCCGTCGAGCCCACCACCCGTACGCAGTAGTCGTCCTGCTGCGGCCGTGCAGCACGACATCAGGACGACGGGTGCCTACGAGTGGTGCTGGGCCCGGGTAGGCGTGCCGCAGGTCGACCGACCCACGGCTGACGACTCAGCCACCGGAGGGCTCGGCGACCTCGGCCCGGTCGATCTCACCCTGCCGGTAGAACTCGACACCGGCCCGCAGCAACGGGTCCATCTGCTCGCCGCGCTGCACCCGGGCGACGATGCCGGCCCGCATCCGGGGGTCCCAGAACTTGCGCAGGTGGGTGGCGATCTCCTCGGCGGCCCGCTCCGGCGGCAGATGCGCCATCGCCCGGGCGATGTCGTTGCCCATCCGCAGGTCGGCGGGCAGCTCCACCCGGTCCTCCGGCGGCCCGGCGTTCTGCACCGCCACCTGGACCGCGGTGACCTTGTACTCCGGGCAGTTGGTCGCCCAGTCCGAGTTCTCGGTGGTGACCACGTTGGCGCCGGTCACCGGGTGGTGGAAGGTCGTGTAGACGACGCCGGGCTGCATCCGCTCCGAGACCACCGCCGTCAGCGACGTCGCCCCGACCCGGCTGGCCAGCTCGACCCGGTCCCCGTCGTGGATGCCCCGCAGCTCGGCGTCCGCCGGGTGGATCTCCAGCACGTCCTGCTCGTGCCATGTCGAGTTCGCGGTGCGCCGCGTCTGGGCACCCACGTTGTACTGGGACAGGATCCGCCCGGTGGTGAGGATCAGCGGGAAGCGACGGTTCGTAGTCTCGGTGGTCGGCACGAAGACGGTCGGCACCAGCCGGCCCTTGCCGCGCACGAACTCGTCCACGTGCATCGTCGGGGTGCCCTGCGGTGCGGCGTCGTCCACCGGCCACTGCATGGACCCCTCGGCGTCCAGCCGGGCGAAGCTCACCCCGGCGAAGGTGGGCGTGGTGGCCGCGATCTCATCCATGATCTCCGCCGCGGAGGCATACCCCATCGGGTAGCCCATCGATGTGGCGATGTCGCAGACGATCTGCCACTCGTCCTTGCCGACGACGCTCGGCATCACCGGTCGCACCCGGCCGAGGCGCCGCTCGGCGTTGGTGAAGGTGCCGTCCTTCTCCAGGAAGCTGCTGCCGGGCAGGAAGACGTGGGCGTACCGCGCGGTCTCGTTGAGGAACAGGTCCTGGACGACGACCAGCTCCATCGAGCGCAGCGCCGACCGCACGTGGTGCAGGTTCGGGTCGGACTGGGCGATGTCCTCGCCGTGCACGAAGAGTCCCTTGAAGCTGCCCCCGATCGCGGCGTCGAACATGTTCGGGATCCGCAGTCCGGGCTCCGGGTCCAGGGTGACGCCCCACAGGTCCTCGAAGATCGAGCGCACCGCCGGCAGCGAGATGTGCCGGTAGCCGGGCAGCTCGTGCGGGAAGGACCCCATGTCGCAGGAGCCCTGCACGTTGTTCTGGCCGCGCAGCGGGTTCACGCCGACCCCGGCCCGGCCGATGTTGCCGGTGATCATGGCCAGGTTGGCCATCCCCATCACCATCGTCGAGCCCTGGCTGTGCTCGGTGACGCCCAGCCCGTAGTAGATCGACCCGTTCGGGGCGGCCGCGAAGAGCCGGGCCGCGGACCGCACCTGCTCGGGGTCCAGACCGGTGGCCGCCGCCGTGGCCTCCGGGCTGTTCTCCGGGTCCGCGATGAACTCCAGGTATGCCTGCACGTCCTCGCAGCGCCGGGCCAGGAACTCCGTGTCGTGCAGCCCCTCGGTGACGACCACGTGGGCGAGCGCGTTGACGAAGGCGACGTTCGAGCCGGGCAGCAGCGGCAGGTGGTATGCCGCCTCCACGTGCGGGGAGCGCACCAGGTCGATCCGGCGCGGGTCGGCGACGACGATCTGGGCGCCCTGACGCAGCCGCTGCTTCATCCGGGACGCGAAGACCGGGTGCGCGTCGGTGGGGTTGGCACCGATCAGCAGCACCACGTCGGTCTCCTCGACGGAGGCGAAGTCCTGGGTGCCGGCGGAGGTGCCGAAGGTCTGGTTCAGCCCGTAGCCCGTGGGGCTGTGGCAGACCCGGGCGCAGGTGTCGATGTTGTTGTTGCCGAATGCCGCCCGCACCATCTTCTGGACGACGTAGACCTCCTCGTTGGTGCACCGGGAGGAGGAGATGCCGCCGATCGAGCCCACCCCGTGGCGCTCCCGGATGTCCAGGAAGCCGCGGGCGACCCGGTCGATCGCCTCCGACCAGCCGACCTCGCGCCACTCGTCGTCGATCGAGTCGCGGACCATCGGGGACAGCTGGCGGTCCTCGTGGTTGGCGTAGCCGTAGGCGAAGCGTCCCTTGACGCAGCTGTGCCCGTCGTTGGCCTTGCCCGCCTTCAGCGGGATCATGCGGACCACGTCGGTCTTCTGGGTGCCGTCAGCGGCGCGGGTGTCGGTGACCTCGGCACGGAAGGTGCAGCCGACCCCGCAGTAGGCGCAGGTGGTCTCCACGACGCGCTTCGGCATACCCAGGCTGACCAGGGACTTCTCGGCGAGCGCGTCGGTGGGGCAGGCCTGCACGCAGGCGCCGCAGGAGACGCACTCGGAGGAGAAGAAGTCGCCCGGCCCCGGGGCGATCCGGGAGTCGAAGCCGCGGCCCTCCACGGTCAGCGCGAAGGTGCCCTGCACGTCGGAGCAGGCCCGCACGCAGCGGGAGCAGACGATGCACGCCTGCGGGTCGTAGTCGAAGTAGGGGTTGGAGGTGTCCTTGGCGGCACCGCCGTCGACATGGGTGTGCGTGGGGGTCTCTCCCCGCCCACCCGGCAGGCCGTAGCGCACCTGCTCGACCCCGGTCTGCCGGGCGAGCGTCTGCATCTGGCAGCTCCCGCGCTCGCAGCCGGCGCAGTCGCTCGGGTGGTCGGACAGGTAGAGCTCCATCACCCCGCGCCGCAGCCGGCGCACCTGCTCGGTGTCGGTGCGCACCACCGCCCCCTCGGCGCACGGGGTGGTGCACGAGGCCGGGGCACCCTTGCCGCCCTCGACCTCCACCAGGCAGAGCCGGCACGAGCCGAAGGCCTTGAGGCTGTCGGTGGCGCACAGGCTGGGGATCTGCACGCCGGCCTCGCGGGCGGCCCGCAGCAGCGAGGTCCCGGCCGGGACGCTCACCTCGCGGTCGTCGATGGTCAGCGTCACCGTCCCGCTCCCGGCCCCCTCGACCGCGGGCGTGCCGTAGTCCGGCTCCGGCTCGTAGGCCGCTCCGGTCGGGTCCATCAGCATGCCCCCGTGGGCGGCGGCCTGCTCGGGCGTGAAGATCGGCTTCATCACGGGCTCCTCTCGAAGTCCTCCGGGAAGTGGCTGATGGCGCTGCGGACCGGCATCGGGGTCAGCCCGCCCATCGCGCACAGCGACCCGGTGGTCATGGTCTCGCAGAGGTCCTCCAGCAGCACGAACAGCTGGTCGCGCCCGGGCGCGGAGGACGGGGTGGCGCAGATCCGGTCGATCGTCTCGACCCCGCGGGTGGACCCGACCCGGCACGGGGTGCACTTGCCGCACGACTCGACCGAGCAGAACTCCATCGCGAACCGGGCCATCGCGGCCATGTCGACCGACTCGTCGAAGACGACGATCCCGCCGTGGCCGAGCATCGCGCCCGCCTCGGCGAGCTCCTCGTAGCCCATCGGGACCTCGAGCCGGTCGTCCGGCAGGTAGGCCCCCAGCGGGCCGCCGACCTGCACCGCCCGCACCGGGGCACCGCTGCGGGTGCCGCCGCCGATGTCGTGGACCAGCTCCCGCAGGCTGATCCCGAGGTCGGCCTCGAAGACCCCGCCGCGGGCGATGTTGCCGGCCAGCTGGAAGATCTGGGTGCCGCGCGACCTGCCCAGGCCGCGGGCGGCATACGCCTCGCCGCCCTGCGCCAGCACCATCGGCACCGCCGCGAAGGTGAGCAGGTTGTTGACGACCGTCGGACAGCCCCACAGACCCTCGAGCGCGGGGATCGGCGGCTTGGCCCGCACCTCCCCGCGGCGCCCCTCGAGGGACTCCAGCATCGAGGTCTCCTCGCCGCAGATGTAGGCCCCGGCCCCCACCCGCACCTGCAGGTGGAAGGCCCGGCCGCTGCCTGCCACGTCGTCGCCGAGCCAGCCGTGCCGGGTCGCCACCGCGATCGCCTGGCGCAGGGTCGCGACGGCGTCCGGGTACTCGCTGCGGCAGTAGATGTAGCCCTGGGTGGCGCCCACCGTGGTCGCCGCGATCGCCATCCCCTCGAGCAGGGTGAACGGGTCCCCCTCGGACAGCATCCGGTCGGCGAAGGTGCCGGAGTCGCCCTCGTCCAGGTTGCAGGCGACGTAGATCTGCTCGGCGCCCTGCTCCCGGGCCTGCAGCACGGTGCGCCACTTGATGCCGGTCGGGAAGCCGGCGCCGCCGCGGCCGCGCAGCCCGGAGGTGACCAGCTCCTCGACCACGTCGGCCGGGTCCAGCTGCAGGCTGCGGCGCAGCCCGGCCCAGCCGCCGCCTGCCTCGTAGGCCTCGATGTCGGTCGGTTCGGCCAGCCCCAGCCGGGCCAGGCTGACCCGTTGCTGCCGGGCCAGCCACGGGTCGTCGTCGACGACCCCGACGAACTCGACGGCCTGGCCACCCTGCTCGACCGGCTCCCCGTCCAGCATCCCGGCCCGCACCAGGTCGACGACCGCGGCCGCCGTGACACCGGCATACCCGATCCGGCCCTTGTCCGTCTCGACCTCCACCAGCGGCTCCCGCCAGAGCATCCCGCGGGAGCCGTTGCGGCGCACCCGCACGTCCGGGTATGCCGCCAGCGCGGCCGCGACCTCGTCCGCCCCGACCGCGCGGGCGGAGGAGTCACAGGGCACCCAGACGACGCTCGTGGCCACCGTCACCGGGACCACTCCTGCTCGGCGTGGGCCAGGTCGGCCTCGGTGACCCGCCCACGGAGCACCCCGTCGAGGCTGGCCGTGGGGCCCAGGGCGCAGTTGCCGAAGCAGAAGATCTCCCGCACCCCGACGTCCACCCGCTTCCCGAACCGCTGCTGCGCGGCGGCGTACAGGGCGGCCGCACCGACGGCCTGGCAGGCCTCCGCGCGGCATACCGCGACCTCGTGCGCGGGCGGCGGGGTACGACGGAAGTCGTGGTAGAAGCTGACCACCCCGTGCACCTCGGCCACCGAGAGGTTCAGCACGTCGGCGACCTGGAGGACGTCCTCGTCCGCGACCCACCCGTGCTCGGCCATCACCGCGTGCAGGATCTCCAGCAGCGACCCGCGCTCGGGCGCCCGCTCGGTGGCGATCCTGCGGACCGACTCGGCCCGTGGCGATCTGGGCGCCGGAGCACCCTGTGGTGCCCGTCCCCGCTCTCGCTGACCTCGCGGCACGTCCGCGCCTCCCGTCCTTGGGTCTTGTCAGTCTAGGACCTCCCTCGGCCCGCACAACCGGGACACGCATGTACGACAATTAGTAGTAGAATCTGTGGTACGGACCCATCCCAGGAGGTCGCCATGAGCGAGCCGATGCAGATCCTCTCCACCGACGACTGCTGGCAGCGGCTGCGGGACCACGAGTTCGGCCGTCTCGCCTACCACCTCACCGACGAGGTGCACATCGTGCCGGTGAACTACGCCTCGGACGGCTCCCGGATCCTGCTGCGCACCATCGAGGGGTCCAAGCTGCTGGGGGTCGTGATGCACGGGGACGTCGCCTTCGAGATCGACGAGGTCGACGACGACAGCGAGACCGCCTGGAGCGTGATCGGTCGCGGACGGGCGCGCATCCTGGAGGGACGCGCTGCCGTGGACGCCGACAACCTCCGGCTCCGCCCCTGGCTGGGGGACGAGCGGCACGTGGTGGTCGAGATCGCGCTCACCGAGGTCAGCGGCCGGCAGTTCCGGCTGTCCAGACCCTGGCGACAGCTGCTCCCCGAGCAGCACTGAGCACCCGGGCCGACCGGCCCGGCATCGCCCTGAGCGGGAGCGCCACCTCCCGCACACCCGCCGTGCCCTGTGGTAGGACACCCCTCATGTCTTCGTCACCGAGCACCACCACCGAACCCGACCGGCAAGGCTGGACCCTCGTCGGGCCCGGCCTCATCGTCGCCGCCACCGGGGTCGGTGCCGCGGACCTCGTCGCCACCGTCATCGCCGGCCAGAAGTACGGCTACGCGCTGCTGTGGGCCGTCGTCGTCGGCTGCCTGATGAAAGTGGTCCTGGTGGAGGGCGCCGGGCGCTACACGCTGGCCACCGGACGGACCATCTACGAGGGATGGGCCACCCTGGGGAAGTGGACGACCTGGTACTTCGCCCCGTACATCGTCATCTGGGGCTTCGTCTACGGCGCGGCGGCGATGGCCGGCACCGGACTCCCCCTGCACAGCCTCTTCCCCGGCCTGTCGGTGACCGTCTGGGGCATCATCTCCGGCCTCATCGGTCTGGCGCTGGTGTGGTTCGGCCACTACTCCCTCTTCGAGAAGGTCTGCGCGGCGCTGGTCGGGATCATGTTCGTGACGATGGTGATCGCGGCGGCCCTCACCCTGCCGAACATCCCCGAGCTGCTCTCCGGGCTGGCGCCCTCGATCCCCGAGGGCGGCCTGGTCAACGTGCTGTCCGTGGCGGGCGGTGTCGGCGGCACCATCACCCTGGCCGCCTACGGCTACTGGATCCGGGAGAAGGGCTGGACCACCCCCGGGCACATGCGCGTGATGCGCCTGGACAACGGCGTCGCCTACACGGTCACCGGCATCTTCGTCATCGCCACCCTCATCGTCGGCGCCGAGCTGCTCTACTCCGCCGGCATCGCGGTGCAGACCGGCGACCAGGGCCTGCTCGACCTCTCGGACGTCCTGCAGGAGCGGTACGGCGACTGGGCCGGCACGATCTTCCTCGTCGGCTTCTGGTCGGCGGCCATGTCCTCGCTGGTCGGCGTGTGGAACGGCGTCTCGATGATGTTCGCCGACTTCGTCGGGCACGCGCGCAAGCTGCCGGCCGACCACCCCAGCACCCGGCTCGGCGGCACCTGGTACAAGGCGTACATCCTGTGGCTGACGTTCCCGCCGATGATCATGCTCTTCTTCGGGCAGCCGGTCTGGCTGATCCTGGCCTACGGCGTGCTGGGGGCCTTCTTCATGCCGTTCCTGGCGGTGACCCTGCTGTGGATCCTGAACACCTCGCGGACCCCCGAGCAGTGGCGCAACGGCCCGGTGGTGAACGTCCTGATGGGCATCTGCGCGGCGCTCTTCGCCTGGCTCGCCGCCACCCAGCTGCAGGGGAGCATCGAGCGGATCCTCGGGGGCTGAGCCCGGCTCATCCGGGCGGTGCGACCCGCTCGGGCTCGGGCGCAGCTGCCCGGCGCTCCTTCTGGTGCGCCGTGACGGCATACGTCACCGCCCCGACCCAGACCGCCACCAGCACGCTGTAGACCACGGTGCGGGTCAGCTCGCCGGCGCCCACCATGTCGCTGGTCAGCAGGGTGCGCGAGTTGGTGAGGACGATGAGCCCACCCACCGCGACGCCGAGGATCCGGGCCGGCACGATGCGCACCAGATAGGCGGCGACCGGGGCCGCGATGACGCCGCCGACCAGCAGCGCCAGCACCCACGAGGGGTTGATGCCCTGGCTGCCCAGGGCCAGCAGGAAGCCACCGCTGGCGGCGATCGCCACCAGGAACTCGGAGGCGTCGATCGACCCGACGACCTTGCGCGGCTCCATCCGGCCGCTGGCCAGCAGCGCCGGGGTGCCGACCGGACCCCAACCACCCCCGCCGCTGGCGTCGAGGAAGCCCGCGAAGAGGCCCAGCGGGGCGAGGAAACGCTTGCGCAGGGGCTGGCCGAGCCGTTCGGTGCGCACCCCGGAGCGGGTGAACCGGACGAGCAGGTAGACGCCCAGCACGAGCAGGATGGTGCTGGTCAGCGGGCGGGCGACGTCGGTCTCCAGATTGCTCAGCACGGTGGCGCCGGCGAAGGCCCCGACGGCACCGGGGACCCCGACCCGCAGCACCACCCGCCAGTCGACGTTGCCGAACTTCCAGTGGGACACCCCCGAGGCCAGGGTGGTGCCGATCTCGGCCAGGTGGACGGTCGCCGAGGCGGCCGCGGGGTTGGTGCCGAGCACCAGGAGCAGGGTCGTCGTGGTGACGCCGTAGGCCATGCCCAGGCCGCCGTCCACGAGCTGGGCGGCCAGGCCGACGAGGCCGAGCAGGATGAGCTGACGCATGAGGGGAACTCCGCACGGGACCGGGTCGGGCAGCCGATCCGCCCGATATCCTGTTTATCCTGCCTTCTTAGTATGCTTTTGGTCAAGCGACCGTGCCGCAGCGCGGTGCGTCACACTGGGCGGATGGACATCACGGCGCGGTCGGAGTATGCCGTCCGCACCATGCTGACGCTGGCGGCCAGCTCCACCGTGGTCGAGGGGCGGACCGGCAGCTACGTCGACCCGCGCGGCGAGCCGGTCTCCGTCGAGAGCCTCGCCCAGGCCCAGGACCTGCCCCGCAAGTTCCTCGAGGCCATCGTCGCCGACCTGCGCAAGGCCGGGCTGATCACCTCCCGGCGCGGCGCCCGCGGCGGCTACCTGCTGGCCCGGCCCGAGGCCGAGATCCGGGTGGGCGACATCATCCGGGCGGTGGACGGCCCGCTGGCCGAGGTCCGCGGGCTCCGCCCGCACGACACCACCTACACCGGCGAGGCGCAGCACCTGCCGACCCTGTGGGTCGCCACCCGCGCGGCGCTGCGCCAGGTCCTGGACGGCACGACGCTGGCGCAGCTGCGCGCGGGGAACTGGCCCGCCGCGGTGTCCGAGCTGCTGCGGCAGCCGGACGCCTGGGAGAGCCGCTGACGCTCAGCCGTCGTCCATCCCCTTGCTGATGAGGTCCATCACCGAGGAGTCGGCGAGGGTGGTGACGTCCCCGACCTCGCGGTGCTCGGCGACGTCCTTGAGCAGGCGACGCATGATCTTGCCGGACCGCGTCTTGGGCAGCTCGGCGACCACCATGATCTGACGGGGCTTGGCGATGGCGCCGATCTCCTTGGCCACGTGCTGGCGCAGCTCGGCGACGAGATCGCCGCCCTCACCCTGCTCGTCCGCCTCCGCGACGGCCTCCTGGCGCAGGATGACGAACGCGCAGATCGCCTGGCCGGTGGTCTCGTCTGCCGCCCCGACGACCGCGGCCTCCGCGACCTTGGGGTGGCTGACCAGCGCCGACTCGATCTCGGCGGTCGAGAGCCGGTGGCCGGAGACGTTCATCACGTCGTCCACCCGGCCCAGCACCCAGATGTTGCCGTCCTCGTCCAGCTTGGCACCGTCCCCGGCGAAGTAGAGGTTCTCGAACCGGCTCCAGTAGGTCTCCCGGTAGCGCTCCGGGTCCCCCCAGATGCCGCGCAGCATCGAGGGCCACGGCTCGGTGAGGACCAGGTAGCCGCCGCCGCCCTTGGCCACCGGCTGGCCGGTGTCGTCCACCACCGCGGCGCTGATCCCCGGGATCGGGTGCTGGGCCGAACCGGGACGCGTCGGGGTGACGCCCGGGACCGGGGAGATCATGATGGCGCCGGTCTCGGTCTGCCACCAGGTGTCGACGATCGGGCAGCTGCCCCCACCGATGTGCTCCCGGTACCACATCCACGCCTCGGGGTTGATCGGCTCACCCACCGAGCCGAGCAGCTTCAGGCTGGACAGGTCGTACTTCTCCGGGATCTCCTTGCCCCACTTCATGAAGGTCCGGATCGCGGTCGGGGCGGTGTAGAGGATCGAGACCTTCTTGTCCTGCACGATCTCCCAGAACCGGCCCTGGTGCGGGGTGTCGGGGGTGCCCTCGTACATCACCTGGGTGGCACCCAGGGCCATCGGCCCGTAGACGATGTAGGAGTGCCCGGTCACCCAGCCGATGTCGGCGGTGCACCAGTAGACGTCCTTCTCGGGGTGGATGTCGTGCACGATGTGCGAGGTGTAGGCCGTCTGCAGCAGGTAGCCACCGGTGGCGTGGAAGATGCCCTTGGGCTTCCCGGTCGTCCCCGAGGTGTAGAGGATGAACAGCGGGTGCTCGGCGTCGAAGGACTGCGCCTCGTGCGTCGCGTCGGCGGACTCCAGGGCCTCGTGCCACCACACGTCGCGGTCGCCGTCCCACTCCACGTCCTGGCCGGTGCGGCGGACGACGAGCACCTTCTCGACCGGGTGGTCGCCGCTGTCCAGGGCACCGTCGACGACCGACTTGAGCCCGGAGGGCTTGCCCCGGCGGTAGCCGCCGTCGGCGGTGATGACGACCTTCGAGCCGGCGTCGGCGATCCGGCTGCGCAGGGCGTCCGAGGAGAATCCGCCGAAGACCACCGAGTGCGGCGCGCCCAGGCGGGCACAGGCCAGCATCGCGACGGCTGCCTCGGGGACCATGGGCAGGTAGATGGCGACCGTGTCACCCTCCCCGACACCGAGGTCGGCGAGCGCGTTCGCGGCCCGCTGCACCTGCTGGTGCAGCTCGGCATACGTGATGTCGCGGGTGTCGTCCGCCGGCTCGCCCACCCAGTGGATGGCGACCCGGTCACCGTGACCGGCCTCGACGTGCCGGTCGACGGCGTTGACGCAGGCGTTCAGACGGCCACCGACGAACCACTTCGCGAAGGGCGCCTGCGACCAGTCGAGCACCTGGTCGAAGTCGGTGTCCCACTGCAGGTACTTCCTGGCCTGGTCGGCCCAGAAGCCCTCGCGGTCGGCCTCGGCCTGCTCGAAGAGCTCGGCCGTGGCGTTCGCCTGGGCCACGAACTCCTCGCCGGGGGCGAAGGTCCGCTCCTCGTGCAGCAGGTTGGACAGTCCCTCGTTGGACATCGTTGCTCCTCGCTCGGGGGTCGTCCCACCGAGTATGCCGTGCCCCCGGCGACCTCGCAGGGGCGGGTGCGACGGGCGGTCGGGGACTGCGGCGAGCGGTCGGGAGCAGGCGACGAGCGGCCGTTCACCGGTGCCCGGTCAGGTCCTCCGGGGTGTGCAGCCGCACCAGGGTGCGCCCCGCCGACCGCGGTATGCCGTGCGGCGTGCGCAGCGACACCGCCACCATCACCAGGCAGACCGACGGGACGATCCAGGCCGCCGGCTGGGCCAGCAGGGCGGCGGGCCACCCCGCGTCGCCGTCGGTCAGCACCGTGACCCCGACCGCGCCGATGGCCAGCACGGCGCCGGTGACCAGCCCGGCCGCGGCCCCCTGCACGGACAGCCGCGGCCACCAGACACCCAGCGCCAGCAGCGGGAAGAAGGTGGAGGCGGCGACCACGAAGGCGAGCGTGACGAAGGCCGCCAGCGGCACCTCGGGGAACACCCCGACCAGGGCGTAGGGCACGACCACCGAGATCACCGCCGCCATCCGGAAGCCGGCGACCTCGGAGTGGTCGCCGTGCGAGGCGCGGGCCAGCAACGGGCGCACCACGTCCTGGTTGAGCACCCCGGTGACGGCGAGGGAGAGCCCGGAGGAGGTGGACAGGAAGGCCGCGAAGGCGCCGCCGGCCAGGGCCGCGACCAGCACCTCGGCACCCAGCCCCGGGACCACCTCGGCGGGCAGCCGGAGCACCACCGTGTCCGGACGCACCCCACCCTCCAGGGTCGGCAGGTAGGCCCGCCCCAGCACCGCGTAGACGACGGTGACCACGTAGAAGACGGCCAGCAGCGAGAGCACCCGGACGGTCGTGTGCCGGGCCGCGGCGCCGTCCGGGTTCGTGTAGTAGCGGACCACCACGTGCGGCAGCCCGGTGGTCCCCAGCGCCAGGGCCAGCACCAGCGACATCGTCCGGTACAGCTCGTAGGTGTCCTCCCGGTGCGGGGTGGCCGGGAACAGCCAGGCGTCCGGGACCTGCAGCCCGGGCCCCTGGGTGCTCCACCAGACACCGACCAGCACCCCGGCCGGGATCGCCAGCGCGGACAGCTTCACCCAGTACTGCACCGCCTGCACCAGCGTGATCGAGCGCATACCCCCGGCCGCCACGGAGAGCACCACCACGACCAGCACCACCAGCGGCCCGAGCCACAGCGGTGCCCCCGCCACCAGCCGCAGCGTGAACCCCGCCCCCTGGAACTGCGGGATCAGGTAGAGCCACCCGATGAAGACGACCAGCACCGAGCACAGGTGGCGCACGAACCGCGACTCCAGCCGTGCCTCGGCGAAGTCCGGCAGGGTGTATGCCCCGGAGCGCCGCAACGGGGCCGCGACCAGCACCAGCAGCACCAGGTAGCCGACGGTGTAGCCGATCGGGTACCAGAGCGCCTCGACGCCCTGGTCGTAGATGAGGCCGGCAACCCCCAGGAAGCTGGCTGCGGACAGGTACTCCCCGCCGATCGCGGCGGCGTTGCGGGCCGGCGACACGGCCCGGCCCGCGACGTAGAAGTCGCTGGTGCGCCGGGACAGGCGCAGCACGAACACGCTGAGCGCGACGGTGATGGCGCAGACCAGCAGCACCGCGCCACCGGCCAGGGTGGGGGTCACGACGAGGGGCCCACGGCTCAGCGCTCCCGGGCTGCGGCGGAGAGCCGGGACTCCAGGCGGGTGGCCCTCCCGGTGTACCGGAGGGCCAGCAGCACCATCACCGGGTAGAGCCCCACGGCGAGCAGCGGCCAGGCCAGCGGCACCCCCGCCCAGGAGGCCTCCCGGACGGCCGGGACGAAGGCATACAGCAGGGGCAGCCCGCCGAGCACCAGGACCAGGACGCCGAGCACCTCCAGCGCCAGCCGGAGCTGGGCCCGCAGCAGGCCGCGCAGGTAGAGCTCGCCGGCGCCGGTCTGCTGCACCAGCGAGTCCGCCAGCGGGCGGGGGCGGGCGGTCGTCGCGCCCCGCCGGGAGGAGGTGACCCGGACCCGCCCACCTGGTGCGCCGCGAGCACCTGGTGCGCCGGGTGAGTCGGCGGCGGGACCGCGAGGAGGGTCGGCGAGGCTCACCGGCCGGCCGCCAGCACCCGCTCGCGCACCGGGCGGACGTGCCGGCGGGCGACGGCGAGCTCCGGACCGTCCGGCGCCAGCACCAGGCTCAGCCGGCCCTGGCCGTGCCGGACCTGCCCGACGTGGGCGAGGTTGACCAGGGTCGAGCGGTGGATACGGACGAAGCCGGCGTCCGACCAGCGCTCCTCCAGCGTGCTCAGCGGCACCCGCAGCAGGTGCGAGGCGGAGCCGGTGAACAACCGCACGTAGTCGCCCTGCGCCCGCACGTACCGGATCGAGGAGCGGCGGATGAACCGGGTGACGCCGCCCAGCTCCACCGCGATGCGCTCGTCCTCGCCGTCCCCGGCCGCGGCCACCGACGGGGGGACCGCCTCCCCCGGCTCGGCCGGGGCGACACGGGCGGCGAGCGCCGCCGCCAGCCGGTCCACCGCGAGCCCCAGGCGGGCCGGCGAGACCGGCTTCATCACGTAGTCCACCGCCTGGATCGCGAAGGCGTCCACGGCGTGCTGCTCGTGGGCGGTGACGAAGACCACCAGCGGGGGGCGGGCGAAGCGGGCGACGACCCGGGCCAGCTGCATACCGTCCAGGCCGGGCATCGAGATGTCCACGAAGACCGCCTCCAGGGCGTCGGACTCGAGGATCCGGAGCGCGTCGGTGGCCGACCCGGCGCCGAGCACCGCCCGGAACCGCCCGTCCTGCTCCAGCAGGTAGGTCAGCTCGGAGAGGGCCGGCGGTTCGTCGTCGACGACGAGCGCGCGCATGAGCACATGGTAGGGGCGGGATCAGTCGCCGACGTGCACACCGGGCGCGTACTTCGGCACCCGGAAGGTGACCTTGGTGCCCAGCCCCGGAGCGGTCTCCACGACCAGGCCGTGGTCGTCCCCGTAGACCTGGCGCAGCCGGGCGTCGACGTTGCCCAGACCGACCGGGTCGTTCTCTCCTCCTCCGGCCCCGAGGTCACCGTCCAGGGCGCGCCGCACCAGCTCGGGGTCCGACCCGACACCGTCGTCCTCGATCGCGATCTCGGCCAGGTCCCCCAGGTCGGTGGCGGTGATGGTGATGGTGCCGACGCCCTCCTTGTTGGCCAGCCCGTGCCGCACCGCGTTCTCGACCAGCGGCTGGACGGCGAGGTAGGGCACCGCCACCGGCAGCACCTCGGGCGCCACCAGCAGGTTGACCCGCAGCCGGTCGCCGAAGCGGGCCTGCTCCAGCACCAGGTAGCGCTCGATGTTGCGCAGCTCGTCGGCGAGGGTGGTGTACGCGCCGCCCCGGCGCAGGGCATACCGGGTGAAGTCGGCGAACTCCAGCAGCAGCTCGCGGGCGCGGTCCGGGTCGGTGCGGACGAAGGAGGCGATCGCGCCGAGCGAGTTGTAGATGAAGTGCGGGCTGATCTGCGCCCGCAGGCTGCGCAGCTCCGCCTCCATCGTCCGGGTGCGCTCCCGGTCCAGCTCGCCGAGCTCCAGCTGGCCGCTCACCCAGGTGGCGACCTGCTCCGCCGCGCGCGCCAGTCCGGCCGAGGGGCGCGGGGAGTATGCCGCGAGCGCGCCGATCACCCGGTCGTCCACCACGAGCGGGGCCACCACCCCGGCCCGGACCAGGCACTCGGGGGCGGGGCAGGCCAGGTCGGCGCGGGACAGCACGACCACATCGCCCCCCTCGAGCACCCGGCGGGCATGCTCGAGGAGCTGCGGCCCGTGGTGCTCGCCGTGCCCTGCCCAGGCCAGCAGGCTCTGGCTGTCGCAGAGGCCGAGAGCGCTGCCCCCCAGCATCTGGCGCAGGTGCCGGGCCGCCCGACCGGCGTTGTCCTCGGTGAAGCCCGCCCGCAGGAAGCGTCCCGCCTGGGCCCCGGAGCGCAGGGTCTCGTAGGTGATCCGGTCCGACTCCGACAGGAAGCCACGCGCGGCCCGGCGCCGGCGCCACCACCACCCCACGTGCAGCAGCGCCACCACGAGGAGGACGACCAGGGCTGTCGGGAGGTGCAGGTCACCGGGCATGTCAGGACCCTAGTGCCGGCCGGGATGCCCGACCCGGGCCCGGACCTGGGTGGAGTCTGGACGTCGGCAGGGTGTCGTGACCACCGGGGCGTGCTACGTTCCACCGCTTCCGCACACACCCGACGCGTCTGGAGTTTGACGATGTCCACCAGGAAGTGGCTCGTGGTAGCGAGCATGACCGCCGCGCTGACCGGCGTCGCCGGTTGCAGCACCGGCACCTCCGACGAGGCCGGCAGCTCGTCCGCGCCGGACGACGCGGCCGTCAGCAGCGACGCCGGTGCCGGCGAGGAGGGCGGGACGGCCGGCGGGGCGGACCTCTCCGACGTGCCCGACCCGGTGGCCGAGGTCAACGGCCAGGAGATCACCAAGGACGAGTTCACCCAGGCCTTCGAGGCCCAGGCGGCCCAGGCCCAGATGGGCGGGCAGCCGGTCGACCAGGAGCAGCTGTCGACCGCCACCCTGGACACCCTGGTGGATGGCACGCTGCTGGAGCAGGCGGCTGAGGAGGGCGGCCACGAGGCCAGCGAGGACGAGGTCGACACCCTGCTCGAGGAGCTGGCGACCAGCAACGGCCTCGGCTCCACCGACGAGTTCATCTCGGCGCTGGACGCCCAGGGGATGGACGAGGAGACCGTCCGCGAGGAGGTCGGCCTGCAGGTCTCGATCGAGAAGCTGATCGCCGAGGAGGCCGACGTCGAGGAGCCCACCGACGAGGAGGTCCGCGCCTACTACGACGAGATCGTCGCGCAGCAGGAGGCGGCCGCCCCCGAGGGTGAGGACGGCGCGGCGGCGACCGGCAGCCCGGAGCAGCCCGCGATCCCCGCCTTCGAGGAGGTCGAGGAGCAGATCGCCCAGCAGCTGCAGTCGGAGAACGAGAACGCGGCCGCGAACGCGCTGGTGGAGCAGCTGCGCGAGGACGCGGAGATCGTCAGCAACCTGTAGCCGGTCAGCCCCCACCGGCAGCGGCGACCCCCTGCCGCACCGGCTCTCTCCTCGCACACCGCACCCCGCACCCCGGTCTGGCCGGGGGCGGGGTGCGGTGCGGTGGGGGTCAGTCGTCCTCGGGGTCCTCGAGGGTCTCCCGCAGCGGCACGTGCTTGATCATCGCCGTCGCGACGAACACCACGGCCAGGATGGGCAGCCCCACCATGAAGGCGTCGTGCAGACGCTCGGCCAGGCCCTCGCGCAGGGCCTGCTCCACCACCGGGGACAGCCCGACCATGGCCGAGGGGTCGAGCACCGATCCCACGTCCAGGCCCTCCGCCTGCTGGCTCGCCTGGTCCCGCATCGACGCGGGCAGGTGCGAGGCGATCGCGGCGCCCAGGCCGGCGGTCATCACCGAGCCGTAGATCGCGATCCCCACCGTGGAGCCGATGTTGCGGCTGAACTGGCTGGTCGAGGTGGCGACCCCCAGGTCGCGGCGCCGCACGACGTTCTGGATGACCAGCGTGTACTGCTGCATCGCCATCCCGAGGCCCACCCCGACCACGACCATCGCGGCGAAGAGCTGGGTCGGGGTGCCGTCGGCGTCGATCCGGGTGATCAGCCACACGCCGACGGCGAGCAGCACCACGCCGGTCAGCATGAACGGCTTGTAGTGGCCGGTCTTGGTCACCAGCAACCCGGTGACGATGCCCATCACGATCAGCCCGAGCATCATCGGCATCAGGATCAGGCCGGACTCGGTGGCCCCCACCCCGAGGACGCCCTGGGCGAAGACGGGGATGTAGATGATCGAGCCGAACATCACCATCGCCAGCCCGAGCGAGGCGATGTTGGACCAGGTGAACACGCTGTTGCGGAACAGGCGCAGCGGCAGCAGCGGCTCCTCGGCGCGCAGCTCCACCGCGACGAAGGCGGCGAGGACGACCGCTCCGAAGGCATACAGGCCCAGGATCGGCGCCGAGGACCACGGGTAGGTGGTGCCTCCCCAGCTGGTGGCGAGCAGGATGGACACCATCGAGACGGTCAGCGTCACGATGCCGGCGACGTCGATCCGGGCCTTGCGCTGCTGGTGCGGCAGGTGCATGAACCGGGTGATGAACCACAGCACGACCAGACCGATGGGCAGCGCCGCGAAGAAGAGCCAGCGCCAGCCGGCGTTGTCGGTGACCACCCCGCCGACCAGCGGGCCGGCGACCGAGGTGACCCCGAAGACGGCGCCCATCAGGCCCTGGTACTTCCCGCGGGCGCGCGGCGGGATGATGTCGCCGATGATCGTCTGGGACAACGGCATCAGGGTGCCCATCCCGGCGCCCTGGATCGCCCGCCCCGCCACCAGCACCCAGAAGTTGGGGGCCAGGCCGGCCAGGACCGAGCCGGCCATGAAGAGGACCAGCCCGCCGACGTAGAAGGTCTTGCGTCCGTAGAGGTCGGACAGCTTGCCGACGACCGGGACGGTGACCGCCGAGGTGAGGAAGGCGGCGGTGGCGACCCAGGAGTAGTGCTGCATCCCGCCGAGGTCGGCGACGATCTGCGGCATCGCCGGCCCGACGATGGTCTGGCTGATGGACGCCACGAACATGCCGAGCATGAGGCCGATGAAGACCCGTCGGTCGGCGGCGCTCATCCGGTAGGCGAGCGGGGCGGCCGTCTCGGTCGAGGCGGGCTGACCGGTGTCGCGGGTGCTGCTGCTGGTGGTGCTGGGTGTCGATACCTCGGTGGTCACGGAGTTCCTTGTCAGGGTCGGGCAGGGTGAGCGATGGGGGCGGGTCCGGCGCGGCGTCAGCCGGGGGACCGCGGCCGGGGAGCGGCCTCGAGCGAGTCGGCGAGCCGGCCGAGGAGCCGGGCCAGCTCCTCCTGCTCCTCCGGCGGCCAGTCGGCCAACGCGTCGGTGACGGACCCGACCCGGCGTCGACGCTCGGTCCGCAGGGCGTCCTCGCCGGCGTCGGTCAGGCTGAGCACCTGCGCCCGGCGGTCGTCGGGGTCGGGGCTGCGGCGGATGAACCCGCGCTCCTCGAGCGAGGCCAGGCGCCGACTCATCGTGGACGGGTCCAGCCCCTCGGCCGCCGCCAGGTCACGGGAGCGCGTGCACCCGGTGTCGGCGAGGCGCAGCAGGACACCGAAGTCGGACCTGCTCAGGCTGGCTTCGCGCTCGTGCAGGAAACGTCCCATGGCCTGGAAGGTCCGGGCCAGCTCCTCAGATAGTTGCATGATGCATGCATCCTACTCCTCGGTGGTGGAGGATGCACATCGAGGTCGGCTCCCCCCACCGGGGTGAGATCTGGGTGATCATGGAGGCGGATCCGTGACGCGACCGAGGAGGGGCCCATGAGCGCGCAGGTGGAGCAGGACGACCGGGTGGCCGGGGACCGCACGGACTTCGAGGTGCGGACCGCACCGCTGCGGGGTGAGCTGGTGGCGCACTGCTACCGGATGCTGGGCTCGGCCGGCGAGGCCGAGGACCTGGTCCAGGAGACCTACCTGCGGGCCTGGCGCAGCTACCACTCCTTCGAGGGCCGCTCCTCGCTGCGCACGTGGATGTACACGATCGCCACCAACTGCTGTCTGACCGCGCTGCGGCAGCAGGCCCGCCGCCCGTTGCCGAGCGGCCTAGGCCAGCCGCCGGGCAACCCGAGCGTCGCGGTCGTCGAGGACCGGGCGAGGGACTGGCTGGAGCCGCTGCCGGACCGACTCGTCTGGGGCGAGGCGGGTATGCCGGTCGACCCGGCCGAGCGCAGCGTCGCCACCGAGGGGGTCCAGCTGGCGTTCGTGGCCACCCTGCAGGAGCTGCCCCCGCTGCAGCGGGCGGTGCTGGTGCTGCGCGAGGTGCTGCAGCTCTCGGCCGCCGAGACGGCGAGCGCCCTGGGGACCACCGCGGCGGCGGTCAACTCGGCGCTGCAGCGGGCCCGGGCCACCGTGGGCGATGGGCTGGAGCGCTCCGGGCGCCGGGCGGGTGAGCTGACCCAGGCCGAGCACGAGATCTACGCGGCCTTCTGCGCCGCCTTCGAGCGCTACGACATCCCCGCGGTGGTCCGGGTGATGACGGAGCAGGCGACCTGGCAGATGCCGCCGTTCGACCGGTTCTACGTCGGCAGGGAGGACATCCGGACGCTGATCGGCACCCAGTGCCCGGCCGCGGCGCCGCAGGACCTGCGGATGGTGCCGACGACCTCGAACGGGCAGCCGGCCGCCGGCATGTACCTGCGCGGCGAGGACGGTGTCCACCGCGCCTTCCAGCTGTGCGTCGTCGACATCCGGGACGGCGCCATCACCGGGGTGGTCGGCTTCTTCGACCCGGACGCGTTCCGCCGTGCCGGGCTGCCGGTGGCGCTCGGGGAGGACCCTGCGCCGACGCCGTAGCCCCGCGTCGACCTCGCCCTGCACCACCCCTTGACACGACGTCAACTCAGCAGGACCATGCGAAGCAGCGACGGCGTTCCGTGACGCGTGCGCCCCGCTCATGGACGAGCCCACCCGAGCCCGCCCTCCACGTTCGTGACATCTGGAGGTTCGGAATGCGTCGATACAGCCTTGCCGTGGGAGCCAGCGTGCTGCGACCACCGGGACCTTCGGGAACGGCGCCCTGGTGACGTGCGACCTCGGTCGACGCCGCTGACCCCGGTGACTCAGGCGGTGCTGCGGCCGGCGACCGAGGCGATCCCCAGCCAGGTATGCCGGTTGCCGGCCCAGCACCAGCCGAGCTTCGGCGAGCCCCGTCGGCCCTTGCCGTCCCGCCCGGTGCCGTTGCTGATCCACAGCGCGGGGGTCCGTGCGTCGAGGCCGCGGCCCTTCGGCCGGCGCGACCCGGTGGTCATGAAGCAGTGGTTGCGCTCGATGACCTCCGGCTGCTGCAGCCCCCAGCAGACGCCCTCGGCGATGGTCATCAGGTCGCGACCTGCGGCCCGTAGCCGAGGGTCGACCTCGTCCGGGCTCTGGTTCGCGAACTCGTCGCCCCGCTGAGGGTCGAGGACGGCATACAGGTCGGTGTCCGGGAGGTCGACGCCGGGCGCCGGGGTGAAGTCGGCGAGGTCGGTCAGGTCCTCGACCACGAAGCCCGGGCGTCCCCGAGGAGGAGCAGTGGCACCAGGTCCGCCGTGGGCACCAGCCGGGGGTGGACCACGAGCAG
Source organism: Serinicoccus shuyuelongi (assembly GCF_045032955.1). Lineage (NCBI taxonomy): Bacteria > Bacillati > Actinomycetota > Actinomycetes > Micrococcales > Ornithinimicrobiaceae > Serinicoccus > Serinicoccus shuyuelongi. The sequence goes on from NZ_JBJFZU010000011.1 coordinate 229,875, forward strand.
GTCGCCGGTGAGGCCCTCGGGCAGGCCGGGCGGCCTCACCCCGATGGCGGTGAGGAGCGTGGCGAGGCGGGCGTGCTGGGTGGCGAGGGCGGGCAGCTGCGACATGGTCCTCCAGGGATCGGGCCTAGGCAACGCCCGGCCGCAGCGGCCCATTCCCCGTGCGGCGCGGCCGACGGGGGGCCAGTGCCGCCTGTCGCGGGGCGGTCTGCGAGGCGGCCCGGTCGGCGGGTCGGTCGGCGAGCTCGGCCTGACGCTCGAGCCACAGCGGGACCACGGCCAAGGTGGTCATCAGCACGAGGCCGAGGATGATGGCGGTGCCGGTCAGGAGCTGGGTGATGTCCATGTCGTCCACTGTGCTGCGACCCACCCGTGGGCGGCGTCCACCGGTGGTGTAGATGCCGGGACGGGCCGACTACGACCACGGGTGGACCCCCTGCGACGACGGGCTGTCAGGGGGCAGGCATACCGTGGCGGGTATGGAGTTTCGATACCTCGGCCGCAGCGGCCTCAAGATCAGCGAGATCACCTTCGGCAACTGGCTCACCCACGGGAGCCAGGTGGAGAACGACGTCGCCCACCAGTGCGTGCGTGCGGCGCTCGACAACGGCATCAGCACCTTCGACACCGCCGACGTGTATGCCAACACCGTCGCCGAGTCGGTGCTGGGCGAGGCGCTGAAGGGTGAGCGCCGGGAGAGCCTGGAGATCTTCACCAAGGTCTACTGGCCCACCGGACCGGGCGGCAAGAACGACACCGGCCTGTCGCGCAAGCACGTGATGGAGTCGATCGACGGCAGCCTGCGCCGGCTGCAGACCGACTACGTCGACCTCTACCAGGCGCACCGGTTCGACACCGAGACGCCGCTCGAGGAGACGATGCAGGCGTTCGCGGACATCGTCCGGGCAGGCAAGGCCCACTACATCGGGGTCAGCGAGTGGACCGCCGACCAGATCCGGGCCGGGCACGCCCTGGCCCAGGACATGGGCTTCCAGCTCATCTCCTCCCAGCCGCAGTACTCGATGCTCTGGCGCGTCATCGAGCCCGAGGTGGTGCCGGCCTGCGAGGAGCTCGGGATCTCCCAGATCGTCTGGAGCCCGATGGCGCAGGGCGTCCTGTCCGGCAAGTACCTGCCCGGCCAGCAGCCCACCGAGGGCCGCGCCGCCGACGAGTCGATGGGCAAGGGCATGCAGGGCTTCATGACGGACGAGGTGCTGACCGCGGTGCAGAACCTGAAGCCGCTGGCCGACGAGGCCGGCCTGACGATGCCGCAGCTCGCCGTCGCGTGGGTGCTGCAGAACCCGAACGTGGCCACCGCCCTGGTCGGGGCGTCCCGGCCCTCGCAGGTGGAGGACAACGTCAAGGCGGCCGGCGTGAAGCTGGACGCCGACCTGATGGCCAAGATCGACGAGGTGCTCGGCGACTCCCCCGAGACCGACGCGCGGATGACCGAGGAGAGGGCCCCGAAGACCCGGGTCGCCTGACCAGCAGTCCGATCAGGTCGAGAAGTTCGGTCTGTGCCCGGGCGCCCGTCATGGGCGCCCGGGCACACGCCTGCGCGGGATGCCGGACCCGGCTTCGGGCCGTGATGTGCCGTACGCGGATCCTCTCGGCGTGCGTGGAGGATGGTCCGTTCAGAACGGGGGCGGCTGGTCATCGTCGGTGCCCGGGCAGCCGGTGGGGTGCGGGCCCACAGGTGGAGGGGTGTTCTCCTCGGGGGTGGTGAGGTGGAGGATGTCGGCGGGGGTGGGGGTTTCTGGTGGTGGTCCGTGGCGTCGGGATCCGCTGGAGGTGGTGTGGGTGATGAAGAGCCAGCCGCCGAGGTGTCCGCCGTGCTCGGCGGAGCCGGGGTGGTCGTCGTCGTCGGTGAGCAGCGCGTGGGGTCCGCGGTGGGCCAGGGCCGCGTACAGGACGCGGGCCACGGTGTCTCTGCGGTGGTCGATGTCGGCCCGTTGTGAGGGGTGCTGTGCGGGATGGCCGTCAGGGGCGGGGTTCACCGGTGCGATGGTGTCCAGCGCCTGGCGCAGCCCGTCCTGGCCGACCACTTCCGGGCCGATCTGGCTGGGACCCGGGGGTGCTGAACCCGGCGCTGGGCGGGTGTGTTGTCGGTAGTCGTGGGAGCGGGTGGTGTGGACCTGTCCGAGCAGGGTGGTCCAGGTCAGGTCCCGCATCTGGTTGATGGTGGCGGTGGCCAGGTGCAGGGTCTTGGCCTGGTGCGCCCTCTTCGACAGCGCGACGAGGTTGCTCGTGCCGGTGACTCCGCCCTGGGTGCCCCAGGGTGTGACGTGGTCCAGCTCGCACCGGCCGGCAGGAGTTCGGGAGCCGGGCGCGCGGGAGAACACGTCAGCAGCGATGACGTGGGCGCGCATGTCCGCGTCCGGGCGGTATTGCTGCCGGGTCCGCTCGATCAGCCGCCCGTCCGCGGGATCGGTCAGCAACCGGTGCACCGTCGTGCCCGGGATCAGCGCGAGCTCGCGGACCTGGCCCGGGGACACGTACACCGGGCGGTCCCCGACCACCAACCCCACCCCAGCCCCAGCACCAGCCCCGACACCTTCGACGCCCTCGGCAGCCTGGCCGGCCGGTACTGCCCGTCCTGCCGACGCCGTTGGTGCCGCGGGGGCGCCGGTGAGGGTGTCCCAGGGCACGATGACCTGCAGATCGATCGGGGGCAGCGCGTGCAGCACCCGCGCCATCGACCCCAGGTCCGCCACCGCCAGCTCACCCTCACCGAACAGGTCCCCGCTCCCGTCGCCGGCTTCGCTGGTGGCTCCGGTGGTGGTGGCGTCGGGGTGGGGCAGGGCACCGTGGATGAGCAGGGCCGCGGCGACGTCGCAGTGCAGCTGGGGCAGGGTCCGCGGGTCGCCCTGGGTACGCAGCAACCGCGCCGCGCGATCGATGCGGGTATGCGCCGCGCACAACGAGACCAACGACCCGACCAGCGTCAACGCCGCACTCCCGTCATCGGCCACGACGAGCTCGGCGTGCCGCTGCTCATACGCCCGACGGCGCCGCTCCCGCTCAGCGATCACGTCCCGGCCCTCGGCCCGCACCGCCTCCCGCTCCAACGCCGCGACATAGTCACCCTCGCGCCACGGCCGCACCACCAGCACACCCTCACCATCCACCCGCTCCGGGACAGCCGTCGCCGGGTCAGCCCCGAACAACCCCTGCGCGACAGCCTCAGCCTACGCGACCGGCAACCGGGCGCACCGCCGCCAGAACGCCCGCGCCCGACCCCACCCGATCTCCCCACGATCCATCGCCCCCAACACCAGGGCCCGCACCCCCACCGGCGCGCACGCCAGGCCCA
>NZ_JBJFZU010000012.1:0-175797 GCF_045032955.1 Serinicoccus shuyuelongi
TGGGGAGGACCACACCCTCTCTCCGTCGACCACCGCGTGGACGCGAGCAGTCGTGTTGCTGGGACGCTCAATCACGACTCGCTCCGCGGCGGCCTGCAGGCGGATCGGCAGGTCGCGCAAGGTTCCCACCGTGGCCGTCCCAGCGGTGTAGCGTGCGCCGGCCGACCACACGGGTCCACTTCGGCCGCGGTAGTCGGTTCGGCCCGCAACCTCGTCGGTGCGATCTGCGACGTGCCTCGCCCATGTCGTTGCCTGCTCCATGTGCGCGGGGTCCTGGGTGACCTTCCACATCAGGCAGGCAGCGCGTATGGCGAGTGAGATGTCCCAGGCGAAGTGTCCGTGCTCGTTGGAGGTGTAGGCAGGATCGTCCGCGATCTTTTCGCCCATGCGCCGCAGGCCCTCTTGGCTGATAGCAAGGTAGGCCTGTCGGACATCGGCGGCCCGAGCGCTGGCTGGGCCGGGTGATTCGCAGGGAACCGCGTCGTGGTTCATCGCACCCTCTCGCTGGTCCTTCGTCGCGGCACGGTTCGTGCGACCAGTGGGGGCAGCGTAACCCGAGCCTGTCTTAAGGGGCACCTAGTTTCGGGTGCCTACAGCGGCGGTGGTGGTGGTGGTGGTGGTGGTGGGTGAGCGTGAGCGCTTTCCTAGACGACCATGTCGGCGCCGTCGAGTAGGGCGTCGAGGACGGCGGTGGCGGCGTGGCCGTCGCCGTAGGGGGTGGCGTCGGTAGCCGTGGGGTGTGGGCGGGAGGCGGCGCAGGCGATTTGACCAGCGGTGCCGGTCCGGGGGTCGATGAGGACGTTCCAGCCCAGCTCGACGGTCTCGACCCATTCGGTCTCGCTGCGCACGGTGGTGCATGGGGTGCGGAGGGCGAAGGCCTCCTTCTGCAGGCCTCCGGAGTCGGTCACCACGCCTCGAGCCGCGTCGACTGCGCCGATGAGCGCGGGGTAGGGCAGCGGGTCGCGCACAGTCAAGGCGCCGCCTTCCAGTTCCAGCGCCTGTGCCTGGGCCCGGTCTCGCAGACGCGGGTGGGCCAATAGGACGACCGGGTGGTCGATCTGCTGCAGGCCCTGGATGATTCCCGCGAGCCGTAGCGGGTCGTCGGTGTTCTCGGCTCGGTGGATCGTGGCGATGGAGAAGCTGCCCCGCTCGAGGCCGAGGTCGGCCAGCACGGCTTCGGGGTCGGTGAGTTCGGAGCGGACCTTCATCAGCACATCCACCATGACGTCACCGACGAGCGTTGACCGGGCGGCCAAGCCCTCATTGGCCAGGTGATCCATGGCCACCTGGGTAGGGGCCAGCAGTAGGTCGGCGGCGTGATCGGTGAGGACACGGTTGTGCTCCTCAGGCATGGCTCGGTTGAAGGAGCGCAGGCCTGCTTCCAGGTGCGCGACCGGTAGGTGCAGTTTCACCGCGGAGAGTGCACCGGCCAGTGTGGAGTTGGTGTCGCCGTAGACCAGCACCCAGTCGGGTCGATGCTCAAGCAGGACCTCGTCCATCCGCGCGAGGATGGCGCCGGTCTGCGCGCCGTGGCCGGCTGAGCCGACGTCGAGGTGGACGTCGGGGTCGGGAATGTGGAGGTCGGCGAAGAAGACATCGGAAAGCATCGGGTCGTAGTGCTGGCCGGTGTGCACGATGATGTGCTCCACTCCGCGCCCCCGACATGCATCGGCCACCGGGGCCAGTTTGACGAACTGCGGACGGGCGCCGACGACGCTGAGGATCTTCACGTGTCTCAGGGTATGCGGTCCGCTTTCCGCGTTGCCAGCGCGTCCCGTTAGGGTTGCGCGAGAGGGCAACGGTGAAAGGGCATCGATGAAAACTGCTGTGATAGCGCTGGGCAAGATCGGCTTGCCACTGGCGGTCCAGTTCGCTGATTCTGGGCACGAGGTGGTCGGCGTGGACATCAACCCGCTCCAGGTTTCGTTGATCAATCAGGCGGCGGAGCCCTTTCCCGGGGAGGCGCAGTTGGGAGAGAAGCTTGCCGAGCACGTCCCCTCGGGGAGATTGCGCGCGACCACGGACTATGCCGATGCCGTGCCGCAGGCGGATGTGGTGGTGGTCGTGGTTCCGCTCTTCGTCGACGAAGAGACATGGGAGCCGGACTTCGCCTGGATGGACAGCGCGACCCGATCTCTTGCCGAGCACCTGAGCCCGGGCACCTTGGTCTCTTATGAGACCACGCTGCCCGTAGGGACCCTCCGATCGCGCTTTGTGCCCGTGATCGAGGAGATCTCCGGGCTGAAGGAGTCGCGTGACTTCTTTGCGGTCTTCTCCCCCGAACGGGTACTGACCGGGCGCGTGTTCGAGGATCTGCGGAAGTACCCCAAGCTCATCGGGGCCATCAGCGATGCGGGGGCCGAGCGGGCTCGTGAATTCTATGAGTCGGCCCTGACCTTCGACCCGCGTCCCGACCTTCCCCGCCCCAATGGGGTGTGGGACCTCGGCTCGCCAGAAGCCTCAGAGCTCGCCAAACTGGCTGAGACGACATACCGCGACGTCAACATCGGGTTGGCGAACGAGTTCGCCCTCTTCGCTCAGGACCACGGCATCGACGTCTACAAGGTCATCGAGGCTTCCAACTCACAGCCGTACTCGCACATCCACCAGCCCGGCATCGCCGTGGGTGGGCACTGCATCCCGGTCTACCCGCGCCTCTACCTCTCCACCCATCCTGAGGCGGACACGGTACGCACAGCCCGCAAACTGAACGCCTCGATGCCGGGCCGCCTGGTCGAGCGCGCCGTCAGCCTGCTGGGAGAGCTGACGGGCATGCGGGCGGTCGTCCTCGGCGCCTCCTACCGCACCGGTGTCAAGGAGACTGCCTTCTCCGGCGTCTTCGCTGTGGTCGAGGAACTACGTAGGCGCGGCGCGTCGGTCGCCGTGCACGATCCGTACTACACCGACGACGAGCTGACGGGCTTTGGCTGGGACCCCTACGCCGTCGGCGAGCCCGCGGATCTCGTGGTCATCCAGACCAACCACCCCGAGTACGCAGAGCTGACCAGTGCGAGCGTGCCCGGCGTCAAGCTGGTGGTGGACGGGCGGAACATCACCTCGTCCAAGGACTGGCCCGGGATCCCACGGATGGTTCTGGGTGACGGCTCTGCCACCGCCTCCGAAGACGCCAGCGCATGACATCACACGCACCCACTTCACCAGGAGCCTTTACCGTGCCCAGCGAACGCACCTTCATCCCCCCGGCCAAGCCGATCATCGGTCAGGACGAGCAGGACGCAGTCACCCGAGTGCTCGCTTCGGGAATGGTGGCACAAGGCCCGGAGGTAGCTGCTTTCGAGCAGGAGTTCTCGGCCGCGCTGGTCGAGGGCCGGGAGTGCGTCGCCGTCAACTCCGGCACCTCGGGTCAGCACCTCGGGATGCTCGCTCTGGGGCTGAAGCCGGGGGATGAGGTGATCGTGCCGTCGTTCACCTTCGCCGCGACGGCGAACTCGGTGGCGATCACAGGGGCCGTCCCGGTGTTCGTCGACGTGGATCCGGAGACGTTCACACTCGACCCCGACGCCGTGCGACGGGCGATCACCGAGCGGACGGTCGGTATCCAGCCCGTGCACCTCTACGGCCACCCGGCGCCGATCGACGAGATCGTGCGAATCGCTGCCGAGCACCAACTGTGGGTGTTCGAGGACGCGGCGCAGGCACATGGAGCCACGTGGGACGGCCATCAGGTAGGCGCGTTCGGCGACGCTGCCATGTTCTCGCTCTATCCCACGAAGAACATGACGTCCGGTGAAGGCGGCATGGTCGCCTGTGCCACCGACGAGGGCGCACGGACGGTGCGGCTGCTGCGTAACCAGGGTATGGAGAAGCAGTACGCCAATGAAGTGGTCGGCCTCAACAACAGGATGACCGACATCCATGCCGCGATCGGACGGGTCCAGCTGCGGAAGCTGCCGGGGTGGACGGCTCGGCGACAGGAGCTCGCCACCTTCTTCGACGCACACCTGGCGGGCGTCGTCGTTCCCACGGTCCGCGACCGTGCGACGCACGTCTATCACCAGTACACCGTTCGCCTGGAAGGTGCGACAGCAACCGAGCGGGACGCGTTCGCAACTGCGCTGCGTGAAGAGCATCACGTGGGATGCGGTGTCTACTACCCGACACCGGTGCACCGCCTTGCGACCTTCCAGGAGGATGTCGAGCTGCCGGTCACCGAGATGCTTGCCCGCGAGGTGCTGTCGCTACCAGTTCACCCGAGCGTCAGCGACGAGGACCGGGATCACATCGTCGCGGCCGTGAACGCTGTCGCCAAGGGCGGTGCGTGATCATGGCGACGAACTTGCGTGCCGGCTTGATCGGGCTGGGCATGATGGGCCGCCACCACGCCCGCAACCTGCGGGCTCTTGACGGGGTGGACCTTGTGGCGGTTGCGGACCCTGGGGGTGATCTCCACGGTGCTGCCTCGGGACTGGACGTGCTGCCTGACGCGCGATCGTTGATCGAGGCCGGCATCGACTACGCGGTCGTGGCCGTCCCCACCCAGTTCCACCGCGAGGTGGCGCTGACCTTCGCCGAGGCGGGGGTTCATTGCCTGGTGGAGAAGCCCTTGGCCTTCGACATCGATGAGGCAGAGGAGATCGCGCGGGTCTTCGAAGCCGCGAAACTGGTCGGCGCGGTCGGCTACATCGAGCGTTACAACCCTGCCCTTCAGGAGATGCGCAGCAGAATCGCCGACGGTCAGCTCGGTCAGATCTACCAGATCAGCACCCGTCGACAAGGCACGTTCCCGAACCGCATCCATGACGTAGGTGTGGTCAAGGATCTGGCCACCCACGACCTAGACCTCACCACATGGGTCGCCCAGTCGGCCTATGCCACGGTCAGTGGCATGTCCACACGCCGTTCGGGACGTGAGGACGAGGACATGGTGTCCATCGCCGGTCGTCTGGCTGATGGCACCATCACGAACCACATGGTCAACTGGCTGTCGCCCTTCAAGGAGCGGATCACGGTGGTGACGGGGGAGAACGGGGCGCTGGTGAGCGACACCATCAAGGCGGACCTGACCTTCCACGCCAACGGACGAGCAGCGAATGTCTGGGAGACCATGGCGTCCTTCCGCGGGGTCAGCGAGGGAGACTCGGTGCGCTACGCACTGCAGCGCACCGAGCCGCTGCGCAGTGAGCACCAGGCTTTCAGGGATGCTGTTCTCGGAGATCCCTCGGGCATCGTCACGATGCGTGAAGGACTGCACACCGCACGCGTCGTAGAAGCGGTCCTGGAGTCGGAGCGCACGGGCTGCACGGTCTCCCTGTGACCACCTGATGTCGGATGTCGTCCTCGCGCGGCATCAGCCGGGTGTGGTGAAGGCCACCGAAGCCGTCATCCGGGCGTAGACCTCTGTCAGCACACGGGCGTGAGCCGGCCAGGTGAGGGCGGACGCATGTGCGCGTGCCCGCTGTGCCACGTTCACCCGTCGCTCGGCGTCAGCCATGGTGGTCATGGCATCGGCGAGTGCCTGTGGATCGCCGGGAGGGATGAGCACCCCGCACTCGCCCTGACGCACGGTCTCTGCCAGTACCGGCAGGTCCGAGGCAATCACCGGCCTGCCCGCTCCCATGGCCTCGGCGACCTTGAGCGGCGGCACCAGCCTGGTGACGTCGAAGTCACGCCGAGGAATGGCCACCACGTCCAGGGCGTCGAGCCAGCACAGGGCCTCCTGTCGGGGAAGCCGTCCCGGCAGGTGCACCACGTCCTGCAGGCCCAGGTCGCCGACTCTGCGCTGCAGGGCAGGCCAGGCCAGGCCGTCCCCCACGATGGCCGCACGCACATCGAGTCCACGATGGCGGGCGATCGCCACGGCTTCGACGAGGTCCTCCATGCCCTCGTAGTGGACGACGGACGTGACGGCACCCACCCATAGACCCCCGCCCGGGAGACCGAGCGAGCGCCTGGCCTCGGCGGGGTCGATGTCCCGGTCGAGCAAAGCCGGGTCGATTCCGTTGGGGACGACGGTGATGCGGTCAGCGGCCACCCCGCGGGAGGCCAGATCGGCCTTCATCATCTGGGAAAGAGTGATGACGTGGTCGGCCTGGGCTGCGAGCTCGCTCTCCCGCGCCCTCCAGGCCAGGTAGCGCTGAGAGTGCGTCGGGTCGGGGTCCCCGTGACGGGCCCGGGCGGAGGCCCACGTGCGTTCGAGCTGGCCCCGTACCTCATGCACCCACGGCAACCCGAGGGAACGTGCTGCCGCCTGCGCTGCGAGTGCGTTGGGGTAGTGGGTGGTCGAGTGCAGGTGCGTCGCGCGATGCTGCTCGGCAAGCCTGACCAGGTGCTCTGCCCAGACGTCCACGCGTTGCGCCTCACCCGGGGGAAGTCCCCAGGGCACGCACCGGTGGTAGGAGATGTGGTCCACGGTGTCCGAACCGCCGGCCAGCACCTTCCCCACAGAGACGGGGTAGGCCGGGCGGGTCATCGCCGTCACCGCCGTCCCAGCATCGCGCTGGGCGGTCAGCAGCGCATGGGTACGCAGCGTGTAACCGGACCGGGTATGGGGCAGGGAGTTGGTGAGCACGTGCAGCACCCGTGGTTCCACCCCCGTCTCCCACGAGCGGTGTGCCTCCGGCAGCGGCCTCGGTCCGCCTGTCAGCGCCTCGAGGTCGCCCAAGACCTTGTCGCGCAGCCGCTCGGCCACGTGGCCGTTCTGCACCAGGCGGGTGGCTTCGTCGAGGTCGCCGACCAGCCAGGCCCAGCGTGCCCGGTGCCCGTCCGGCGCGGTCGCCGCAGGGGCCGTCCCTGCGTGCACGGACAGCGTGCCGGCCAAGGATCCTTGGGCGCCCACTGCGGCCAACCGGTGTCGCGCCTCCTCGGGGCGGTCCAGGAGGAGTTCGCCCCAGACCCCCAGGACCCCGTCCGGTCGTTGGGTGGCCCAACGGCCGAGCCGTGTGCGCAACGCCGCGGGCAACCGTCGACCGGCCTGCACGGTCAGCCAGGCCGTGTCGTCACGTGCCATCGAGACGACGGTCCCGGCTGCCGCCGCCAGGTGCCGGGCCCGCTGCGTCAGGAGCCGTATACCTCGTGGCGGCGTGTCGCTGTGAGCGCCCACGACCCGTGCGAGCTGCTGCAGGTATGTGGTCGCCGTCCCCTCCTCGTGGGCATGCTCCCGCACCCAGGCGCTCATGGCGTCGCGTCGCGGTCGTGGGCCGTCTTCGGCGAGGAGGCCCCACTGGCGGGCCAGCGCGAGGTCGTCGCCGGGGGGCACGGTGAAACCGGCGCCGGTGTCCTCGATGATCTGCCGGGCTTCGCCTGCCACCACCCCGGAGACGTGGATGCCCAACGCCAGCGCCTCGTACAGCTTCGACGGCACAGCCCACGCCAGTCCCCGCCAGTCCCGCAGACTCACCAGCAGCGTGTCCGCCCACCGGTAGTGCTCGGCAAGCTCGTGCCTCGGAACCGGACCGACGAACTCGACAGGGGCGCCCAGCTCGCGTGCGAGCGACTGCACTGCAGAAAGCCGCGCCCCGGTCCCGACCACGCGTATACGCGCGTCCGTCCCGTCGGCGACGACTCTGGACAGGGCTCGCACGGCCGTCTGGAGGTCCTGCGCGCGCCCTACGGTCCCGACGTAGACGATCCGGAGGGTGTCGCGGCTCGACCTGGACCCGTGGGGGATCGGTTCCACAGCCGGTAGCGCGTGGTGAGCGTTCCGGACGGTGGCGACGTCGCGCATACCTCGGCTGCGGAGCACCTCGGCGAAACTGGTGGTGGTGGTGACGATCAGGTCGGCCCTGGACTGGAGCACAGTGATCCCTGCGGAGGCTGCCCTCAGAGCGCTCCCGCGAAGCCGGTGGGACAGCGACGGGTCTTGTGGGTGTGCGTCCGTGGCAAGGTCCGGCCAGGCGTCGCGCATCTCCAGCACCAGCGGACGGCGGAGCAGACGGGCGAGGGCCCATCCTGCAGCCATGCTGGGCAGGGCCGGCGCGGTCGCGATGATGATGTCGGGGGCCACCTCGTGGCGCCGGCTCCAACCAGTGAGCACGCTGTGAGCAGCGGTCAACAGCTGGTCGAGCAGGGTGGAGCGGGCGGTGGCCGTGGGGGACGGTCGCCAGGTGACGCGATGCACCGTCTCCCCGTGCTCACCGTGCGCCACGCTGCCGACCCGGGTGTCGTCTCCCGTGGTGCCAGGGAGAAGACGGCCAAGGGGATAGTGCGGTGGTGGCGCCAGGACGTGGACCTCGTGCCCCCGTTCCTGGAACTCTCGGACGAGCGCGGACCAGCGCAGCTGCGGGGGCCCCACTTCCGGGGGGTAGTAGTGGGTCAGGAGCAGGATCCGCATGGGCGTCATCAGGAGGCGCGCGGCGAGCGTGCGCTCTCGGTGTCGGGATCCGTCGGATCAGGGTCCGTCGGTGGGCTCGTCGGATCGGTCGGAGCCGGGTCGGTGGGGCCCGGGTCGGTGGGTTCGGGCTGCGTCGGCTCGGGTGCCGTGGGCTCCGCCGGGTCTGTCGGCGTGGGCTCTGTCGGCGAGGGCTCGCTTGGCGCGGGTGAGACCGGCGGTGGCTCCCTGGGTGGGACCGGGGGCTGGAACGGTGTCGGGTTGGAGGTCGGTTCCACGGGCAACTGGGTCGGTAGCGGCACCTCGTTGGGACCCGTGTCCTCCGGCTCGCCTTCAGTGGGCGCGGGCCCTTCGGCAGTTCCGGCGTCCTCCTGGGACGGGTCAGCCTGGTCGCCGTCACCGGACTCGCCGAAGAGCTCGCTCTGGACGATCTGTGCCCAGCGCTCTCCGCCGAAGATGTTGACGCTCAACGGGTCCCGCGTCGAGACGGTGACGTCGACGATCCCTTCGTCCTCGAAGATCTGCGCCACGTCGATGAGGTCGACGCCCTCGTCCTCGCCCCACTCACGCACCGTCTCGGTCACCGTAGCCTGGCCGTCCCGGCGCGGTGGTTGCACGATGTATCGGACCTCGGCGTCGGGGAGCTCCTGCGACAACTGTTCCTGCAGGTCGGTGAGGGCCTCCGGCAGGTTGTCAGGAGTGTTGGCGCGCCCGAAGTTCACGAGAACCAGGTCAGGGTCGTCCTGGACGAACAGATCGAGCCGGTCCGCGGCATACCCGGGGGTCCCGTCCACCATGCTCGCGTTGTAGATCGACAGAGTCGGCCCCTCACCCCCCAGCTCGAGGAGGTCCCCGTATCGCGTCGGATCGCTCGGGAGCGTGGTGGACAGCCCTACCTCACGGGGTCCGTCGGCGAGCTGGCGTGCCCATGCGGCTACCCAGTCGTTCTCGTGGGTCCCGGTCCGGTCGCCCAGGACCAGCACCGTGAGCTCCTCACCGTCCTCGTAGCGCTCGCGCACTGACTGTGGCTCGGGCTCTGTCTCCTCCTCCGGCGTAGGCGTAGAAGGTGGCCCCGTCGTCGCTGCGGCGTCGTCCTGAGTGGGGGGTGCGGACGTCATCGCGCCGTTGTCGTCACCATAGGGATCCGTGACCGACGGCGTGGACCAGTCGCCGGTGAGAGTGTCCCACCAACCCGAGAACCCGCGTTGCGAGAAGCCCAGTGCGATCAGAGCCACGATCAGGACGTTGACAAGGATGACCACGAGGCCGAGGCCGGTGGATCTCACCCTGGATGCGCCGTTCACGAGGCACCATTGTGCCCGAGCAGCCACCAGATCCCACTCACCCCGAGGGCCGCAGCGGCCCACAGTGCAGCGACGCGTCCGTGGGTCCACCCAGGGCGGCGGGCAAGCCGCTGATAGAGGTGCTCGCGGTGTGCCTCGGTCAGGCGTTCCCCTCGTGCGGCCCTGCGCATCACTGTGCTGCAGGTGTCGAGCAGGTAGGGGACGAGCGGTGCGACAAACAGGAGCGGACGCTGGCCGCCCTCGTACTCCAGGAGGAGCGCCGCCGCGATGAGAGCTCCAAAGAGGTAGCTTCCGCAGTCGCCGAGGAACATCCGTGCTCGAGGGAGGTTCCAGGGCAGGAAGCCGATGGCCGCACCCAGCGTCAGGGCGGCGAGGGCGACTGCGGCAGGGCTGGTGGCCCCGAGGATGACGACGAGGCCCCACGCGGCGGACGTGAGCACCGTGATGCCGTTGACGCCGTCCATGAAGTTGACGACGTTCACGATCACCGGCATCGCAACCGCTCCGAGGAGCGCCGGCCCTGTGTCTCCCAGGAGCGATCCGAGTGCGGCACCGAGCAGCGCCAACGCGACGACCCGGACGAGGGGTGACGTCTCCCGGAGGTCGACCACCAGACCCAGGAGGCTCACCGCGACGCAGATGACGAGAGCCGTCCAGGGGATCCCGTCCGCGCCCAGCAGTGTGGCCCCTGTGGCCGCCAGAAGGACCCCCACCATCGGCGCGACGCCACCCCCTCGCAGGGTGGGGGTGTCGTGGGACGACCGGTGGTTCGGGACGTCCACGAGGCCCCACGCGCGCAACTGCGGAGCAAGGACCGGCGCCGAGGCGACGGTGAGGGCCATGGCGCCCAGGGCAAGCATGGCGGGATGAGCGTCGCTCATACCGAGCGGAGTACGCTCTCGGCGGGGTCGGAGCGGTCACGCAGCCAGGCGAGCAGCTCGGGGGTGCGCGCGAGCCGGCTGTCCGGGAGGTCCTCGGGATCCAGCCCGGGCACCCGGACCGACCAGAGCAGCTCGTGCCCGGTCGGCATCTGCTCGTCCAGGCCGAAGAGCTCCTCGGTCAGCTTCTCCCCGCGCCGCAGGCCGGTGAAGACGATCTCGACGTCCCGCTCCCCGGACATCGCGATCAGGGTGCGGGCCATGTCGGCGATCCGGACGGGGGTCCCCATGTCGAGGACCAGGACGTCGCCGTCCGAGCCCATCGAAGCGGCCTGCATGACGAGCTGGCAGGCCTCCGGGATGAGCATGAAGTAGCGCTCGACGTCGGGGTGGGTGACCGTCACCGGGCCGCCCCGCTCGATCTGGTCGGCGAAGATCGGGATCACCGAGCCGCGGGAGCCGAGCACGTTGCCGAAACGGACGGAGACGTAGCGGCCAGGCTGACTGAAGGCGAAGTGCGCCGTGAGCCGCTCGGTGGCCCGCTTGGTCCAGCCGAGCACCGAGGTGGGGCTGGCCGCCTTGTCGGTGCTGATGTTGACGAACGTGCCCACCCCGTAGCTGGCGGAGGCGCGCAGCACGTTGAGGGTGCCCAGCACGTTGACCCGCCAGGCCTCCCGGGGGAAGCGCTCCAGCAGCGGCAGGTGCTTGAGCGCCGCCGCGTGGAAGACCACGTCCGGCCGGTGCTCGGCGAAGACCCTGTCCACCAGCCCGGCATCGGAGATGTCGGCCAGGGCCAGGTCGTCGTGCTGCAGCAGGCTGCGACCGGTCAGCGACAGCTGGGTGGCCTGCAGGTTCGACTCGTCCCGGTCCAGGAGCACCAGCCGGGAGGGGTTGAAGCGGCTGATCTGCCGGCACAGCTCGGCGCCGATCGAACCGCCGGCCCCGGTCACCAGCACGACCTTGCCGGTCAGGTGGTCGGCGATGGCGCTCTGGTCCAGGTCGGTGGCCCGTCGGCCGAGCAGGTCCTCCAGGTCCAGGTCGCGCAGGTCGGCGACGCTCGGGTCGGCGTCCAGGAGCTCCCCGAGGGTGGGCAGCACCATGACGGTGAGCCCGGCCTCGCCGGCCAGCTCGTTGACCCGGCGCATGAAGGCGGCGTCCGCCCGCGGGATGGCCACGATAAGGTGGGTCGCCTCATACCGGGTGGCGACCCTGCCCATCGCCTCCCCGGTGCCCCGCACCCGGACACCACCGATCCGCAGCTTGCGCTTGCTGCGGTCGTCGTCGAGCAGGGCGACCGGGCGGAACGGAGAGGTGTCGTCGCCCACCATGTCGGCCAGCAGCCGGCGACCCATGTGGCCGGCGCCGTAGATCACCGCACGGTGGTCGACCTCGCGGCGGACAGCGGCGCGGGAACGGTAGGACCGGACCACGAAGCGCAGGGCCAACATCATCGAGAGCGCGATCGCTCCGCCGATGGCAGGGACCGACCGGGGGACGATGACCGGGTCGATCCACAGCGCCCAGACGGCGAGCAGGATCCCGGTGATCAGCGCCGCCCGGGTCACCGCGGTGACCTCCTCGAAGGAGCCGCGCACGTGCCGGACGAGATAGGGGCCGAGCACCATGCCGATGGTGATGTGCAGGAGCGCGGCGGCGCCCGCCACCATCCAGGTGCCGTTCACGAAGGCCTGCGAGGCGTCGTACTGAAAACGCAGCCACGTCGAGAAGATGACGGCGAACGCCCAGATCCCGCCGTCGCCCAGGGCCCACACGGCATGCACGACAAAGTCGCGCAGGCGGCTGGGAGGAGGTGGGCGCACGATCAGAACCTTGCGTCGAGAGCGGTTTCATGAAATGCGGGTAGTGAGACCCGCTCAAGAATGACGCCCCGCGTCCACGCGCGCAACTATCAGGTATGCACAGACGTCCCGCGGCCGGGGTCCACACCTAAGATCCAGGCGTCCACCGGCACCAGGGTGTGACGATATTCACACGAATCAGCTGGCGTCCGCGACCTGCTCGGAGGACTTGCCGCTTGCTCTGGCGATCACCTTGGACGACTGCCGGTTGGCGATCATGCGGGACAGACCCACGATGACACCCGAGAGGACGGCGAAGGCGACGGCCTCCTTGAAGTCGATGTCCGGGTCCTCCGGGTTCTCGGGGGAGTCACGACCGGTGACGAACTTCCAGGTGCCGTTGGTCAGCTTGTGCGCGATGAAGCTGGCGCCGACGGCGGCGGCGGTGGTGGCCAGTTTGGCGACGATGTTGCCCATGCCCCGATCCTGTCACAGCGGGCCCGGGGCGGCGTGTCGGAGTGGGGTGGGCCGGTGACCAGGAGTTCGGGCCCTCAGAACGGTCTCACCCTGAGGAATGAGGCCGTTCGCCTCCGGGTGCGGCTGATAAAGTCACCGCGAATTCAACCGGGGTCGAACCGTCGATATCTGGACGAAAAGTAAGGAAAGGGCAAAGTGACAATGCCTGCGGCGCTGGACGGTATGCCTGTGTGGGCCGTCGTGACGTGGGGCATCGTGCTGATCTGGGCGATCCTGGGCATCGTGATCTTCGCGATTGCCGCCACCCATGCCAAGGGGACGCTGGACGGGATGGACAACCTGCTGGACCCGCGCCCGCCGGCACCGCAGCCACGCAGCGGCGGTCGCATATACCGGCCGCCGGAGCAGGCCGTCCCCGGGGACGAGGACCCGGGGGACGCCGGTGATAGTGTCGAGAACGACCACGACAGGGGAGCGCACGAGCGCTGAGAGTGCGGCCACGGCCGCAGACCCTCGAACCTGCACCGGCTAGCACCGGCGAAGGAAGTCGATGAGGAGAATCGGCATGACCCGTACCCGTACCATCCACCGCCCCGCTGCCACCGGCATCGCCGTGGCTGCCACCACCGCTCTCGTCCTGAGCTCCTGCACGTTGCTCGGCGAAGGAGAGGACGACACCGGGTCGCCGCCCACCAGTGCCGGGACGGAGGACGAGGCCGGGTCCGACGACAGTGCCGACGGCACCGAGGACGACAGCGCCGACAGCACTGACGATGCCGACGGCTCCGACGCCTCGGCCGAGCCGGACCCTGAGCCCGTCGAGACCGGCACCGTCGTCCTCGCCGCGCACGACTCCTTCACCCTCCCGGACGAGCTCATCGCCCAGTTCGAGGCCGACACCGGCTACGACCTGGAGGTCCAGCTCTCCGGCGACGCCGGCGCGATGGCCAACCAGTTGGTGCTCACCGCCGGCAACCCCACCGCCGACGTCGTCTTCGGGGTCGACAACACCTTCGCCAGCCGGGTGATCGCCGAGGAGGCGCTCGCGGCCTACACCTCCGAGGAGCTGCCGGAGTCGGCGGAGGAGCACGCGCTGCCGGACGGCAGCGCATACCTGACCCCGATCGACTACGGCGACGTCTGCGTCAACATCGACACCTACTGGTTCGCCAACCAGGGCATCACCCCGCCAGAGACCCTGGCGGACCTGCTCGAGCCGGAGTACGAGGACCTCTTCGTCACCCCGGGCGCCAGCACCTCCAGCCCCGGGATGGCGTTCCTGCTGGCCACGGTCGGGGAGTTCGGGCCGGACCAGTGGCAGGGCTACTGGGAGGACCTGATGGACAACGGCGCCAAGGTCACCAGCGGCTGGACCGACGCCTACACCGTCGACTTCACCGCTGGTGGCGGCGAGGGGGACCGGCCGATCGTGCTGTCCTACGCCTCCAGTCCGCCTGCCACCATCCCCGAGGGCGGCTTCGAGCCCACCAGCCGGGCGCTGCTGGACACCTGCTTCCGCCAGGTGGAGTACGCCGGGGTGCTCGAGGGGGCGGCCAACCCGCAGGGTGCGGAGGCGGTCATCGACTGGCTGCTGTCGGCGGAGGTGCAGGCTGCCATCCCGGACGCCATGTACGTCTACCCCGTCGACGACGAGGTGGCGCTGCCGGAGCTGTGGTCGCAGTGGGCCCAGGTCGCCGAGAGCCCGATCGTGGTGCACCCGCAGCAGATCGAGGCCGAGCGGGAGACCTGGCTGCGCGAGTGGGCGGACATCGCCACCGGATGACGCCGCGACGCCCGCCGGGGGACCACCCGGGCGGGGGAGTGCGCAGCCGGCGCCGGCCGACGGCATACCTGACCAGGCCCGGGCTCGCGCTCGGGGTGGCCGCGCTGGTGCCGCTCGCCTTCCTGGCGGTCTTCTTCGTGCTGCCGGTCTCCGGGATGCTCGCCCGCGGGCTCTTCCCCGACGGTGCCCTGGACCTGTCCGGTGTGCCGGAGGTGCTGGGCCGGTCGCGGACCCTGCGGGTGCTGACCTTCACCCTGGTCAGCTCTACCGCCGGCGTCGTCCTCACCCTGGTGCTCGGGCTGCCGCTGGCCTTCACCCTCTACCGGCTGCGCTTCCCCGGACGGGGGGTGCTGCGGGCGCTGGTGGTGATGCCCTTCGTGATGCCGACGGTGGTGGTCGGGGTGATGTTCCGGTCGCTGCTCTCCTCCGGCGGCCCGCTCGGCGGGCTCGGGCTGGACGGGACGTGGGTGCCGATCCTGCTCGCCTTCGTCTTCTTCAACCTGGCGGTCGTGGTGCGCACCGTCGGCGGGCTGTGGGAGGGCCTGGACCGGCGGGCGGAGGAGTCCGCCGCGGCGCTGGGCGCCTCCCCCTGGCAGGTATGGCGCTCGGTCACCCTCCCCGCCCTCGCGCCGGGGATCGTCGCCGCCGCGACGCTGGTCTTCCTCTTCTGCTCGACCGCCTTCGGGGTGGTGCTGACCCTCGGCGGGCTGCGCTACGGGACCATCGAGACCGAGATCTACCTGCTCACCGTGAACTTCCTCGACCTGCAGGGCGCCGCGGTGCTCTCGCTGCTGCAGCTGGTCGCCGTGGTGGCGATGCTGGTGCTGGCCGCCCGCACCCGCTCCCGTCGCGAGACGGCGCTGCAGCGGGTGGGCGCGCAGGCCGCGGCCCGGCGGCCCACGCGGGGTGACCTGCCGGCGCTGGCGATGACCGGGCTGGCCGTCGGCTTCGTGCTGCTGCCGGTCGGCACGCTGGTGGCGCGCTCGCTGCAGGTGCCCGACGGCTGGGGGTTCGGGAACTACCGGGCGCTCGGCGACCCGGACGCGACCAGCGCGCTGCGGGTCAGCGTCAGCGAGGCGATGGCGAACTCGCTGCGCACCGCGGTGGACGCGACCGTGCTGGCGATGGTGCTCGGGCTGCTGGTCTCGGTCGTGGTCTCGCGCCGTCCCCGCTCCCGCGGCTGGGCCCGCGCCGTGTCCACCCTGGACGGGGCGTTCATGCTGCCGCTGGGGATCTCCGCGGTCACCGTCGGCTTCGGCTTCCTGATCACCCTGGACCGGCCGCCGCTGGACCTGCGCACCTCCCCGGTGCTGGTGCCGATCGCCCAGGCGATGGTCGCGCTGCCGCTGGTGGTGCGCACCCTGGCCCCGGTGCTGCGCTCGATCGATCCCCGGCAGCGGGAGGCCGCGGCGGCGCTCGGGGCCGGACCCTGGCGGGCCGCGTGGACGGCCGAGGCCCCGGTGCTCGCCCGCCCCGTCGCCGCGGCCACCGGCTTCGCCTTCGCCGTCTCGCTGGGGGAGTTCGGGGCCACCAGCTTCCTCGCCCGCCCGGACCGCCCCACGGTCCCAGTGGTGATCTACCAGCTCATCTCCCGGCCGGGGGCCGAGCACCTGGGCATGGCCCTGGCCGCGAGCGTGCTGCTCGCCCTGGTCACGGTGGTCGTCATGGGCGTGGTCGAACGGCTGCGCGTCGGATCGGTAGGAGCCTTCTGATGCTGGAGCTGGACGCGGTACGGGTGACCTTCCCCCAGACGGTGGCCGTGGACGACGTGTCGCTGCGCCTGGAGGAGGGAGAGGTGCTGGCGGTGCTCGGGCCCTCCGGCTGCGGGAAGTCGACGCTGCTGCGGGCGGTCGCCGGGCTGGAGCCGTTGGCCGGCGGGGCGGTGCGCTGGCGGGGCACCGACCTCGCCCCGGTGCCGACCCACCGGCGCGGGTTCGCGCTGATGTTCCAGGACGGGCAGCTCTTCGCGCACGCCACCGCCGGGGACAACATCGCCTACCCGCTACGGCTGCGAGGGGTGCCGCGCGCCCGGCGGCGGCAGCGCGCCGAGGAGCTGCTCAGGCTGGTCGGTCTGCCCGGGTATGCCGACCGCCGCCCCGCCACCCTGTCCGGCGGCCAGCAGCAGCGGGTGGCGCTGGCCCGGGCGCTCGCCGCCGAGCCGGCCCTGCTGCTGCTCGACGAGCCGCTGAGCTCGCTGGACCGGTCGCTGCGGGACCGGCTGGCCGGCGACCTGCGCGACATCCTTACCACCACCGGCACCACCGCGATGCTGGTCACCCACGACCACGACGAGGCCTTCACCGTCGCCGACCGGGTGGCCGTCATGCTGGCCGGCCGGATCGCCCAGGAAGGGCCGACCGCTCAGGTGTGGTCGAGCCCGGTCAGCCGCGAGGTCGCCGAGTTCATCGGCTACCAGACCTTCCTCACCGGGGAGGCCGCCGCCCGGGTGGCGCCCGCCGTCGGTGGGGTGACCCTGGCGTTGCGCCGGGGAGCGCTGCGGCAGCGGGCCGACGGCCTGCTGCACGGGGAGGTGTCCCGGGCCCTCACCGTCTCCGACGCCGTGCACCTCGAGGTGGACGTCGACGGGGTCGGGCGCTGCCATGCGCTCGGTGAGGACGTCGGGGTGCAGGTCGGTGACAGGGTGCGGCTCGCGGTGGATCCGCGCGGTCTGGCGTCCCTGCCCGACTGACCTGCGGACACCGCCCCGGCGCGGGAAAGGGTCTGCGGACACCCGCGCTGACCTGCGGGGACGGCATACCGAGTCGGGTGCGGACCGATGCCGGAACCACCCGCCCCCGGGCCTACATTGGGTCGCTATGGACATCCCTGCAGACTGGCGCCCGGACACGCTCGCGGTGCGTGGCGGGCTCATGCGGAGCCCCTTCGACGAGACCGCGGAGGCGATCTACCCGACCTCCGGCTACGTCTACTCGAGCGCTGAGGAGGCCGAGTCCGCCTTCGCCGAGGAGATCGACCGGTTCGTCTACAGCCGCTACGGCAACCCGACCGTGGCGATGCTGGAGGAGCGGATGCGGCTGCTGCACGGCGCCGAGGTATGCCGCGCGACCGCCTCGGGGATGTCCGCGGTCTTCTCCGCGCTGGGCGGGCTGTGCGCTGCGGGGGACCGGATCGTCGCCTCGCGGGCGCTCTTCGGCTCGTGCTTCGTGGTGGTGGACGAGGTGCTGCGGCGCTGGGGCGTGGAGAGCACCTTCGTGGACGGCACCGACCTGGCGGCGTGGGAGGAGGCGCTGTCCACCCCGGCGCGCGCGGTGTTCTTCGAGACGCCGAGCAACCCCACCCAGGAACTGGTCGACATCGCCGCGGTGAGCGAGATCGCGCACCGGGCCGGGGCGGTCGTGGTGGTCGACAACGTCTTCGGCACGCCGGTGCACTCGCGGCCGCTGGACCACGGGGCCGACATCGTCGTCTACTCCACGACCAAGCACATCGACGGTCAGGGGCGGGTGATGGGCGGGGCGATCCTCGGACCGGAGGAGCTGGTGGCGGGGCCGATCCAGACGCTGCTGCGGCATACCGGGCCGGCGATGTCGCCGTTCAACGCCTGGGTGACGCTGAAGGGGCTGGAGACGCTACGGCTGCGGGTGGACAGGATGGCCGAGACCGCGCTGGGGCTGGCGCACCACCTCGAGGCGCAGGGGCGGGTGCGGCGCGTGTTCCACCCGTGGCTGGAGTCGCACCCGCAGCGGGAGCTGGCCCGGCGGCAGATGAGCGGCGGGGGCACCGTCGTCACCTTCACCCTGGACGGCGGTCAGGAGCAGGCGTTCGCGTTCATGAACGCGCTGCAGGTCGTCGACATCTCCAACAACCTCGGCGACGCGAAGTCGTTGACCACGCACCCGGCGACCACGACCCATCGGCGGCTGCCGGAGGAGGCGCGGCTGGCCGCCGGGATCACCGGGGGGACGATCAGGCTCTCGGTCGGCCTGGAGGACCCGGAGGACCTTCTGGCCGACCTGGAGCGGGGCTTCGCGGCGGCCTTCGGCTGAGCACAACGCTCGCCCGGTCCGGACAGAGCGCTCGCCCGGTCGGGGCACAACGCTCGCCCGGTCGGGGCAGGGAGGAGGGGGTCAGCTGTCGCTGGTGCCGCCCACCGAACCGCTCGAGGTGGGCGGGCTCGGCTGGGCGCAGTAGCTGAAGGGCTTGCCCTCCGCGGCGTGGTAGCTGCGGTACTCGCCGTCCACCTCGAGGATCAGCTGGTGACCGGGGACGAGCGCCTGGGTGTACATCATCCCGTCCTTCGGGCACCCGATCGAGCCGTCGGACCAGGTGACGTCGGCATAGCCGGCGACCGTGACGGCCTCGGCGGAGACCCCGGAACGCTCGGCCTCGGCGGTCACCGCCGTCTGCACGTCCTCCCGGGACGCGACGCTGTCGGAGACCTCTCCGAGCGGGAGCTCTCCGGTGGCGCCGGAGCCCTCACCGGGGACGGGGATCCTGGTCTGCTCGGGCTTGTCACCGGTCATGTCGCTCTCGTCCTCGTCGCTGGGGGATGCGGTGTCGTCCTCGTCGCTGGGTGGGGTGGTGCTCTCCTGGACGTCCTCCGTGGTCGGCGCGGAGCCGGTGGGGGCCTCGCTCTGGCCGCAGCCGACGAGGACGGCGCTGAGGCCGATGGCGGCGAGCAGGGGCGTGATGCTGCGGGTGCGGGTCATGGGATGACACCTCCGTGGGATCGTCCCCGCCAGTCTAGGTCCGAGGTCGTGTCCGGCCCGGGCGCACGAAGGGTGAAAAGGTGGTGGGGCGCTGGTCCCTGATCCAGCGCCCCACCCTCCTTCTACCCCCCGAGTCCCGCGTCTGACGCGGCCCCACCCGACGGGGCGTCGGCTGTCCCGAACCGACACTTACCTAGACGTCGTGGAGAGCGGATTCGTTGCACCCAGATACTGTGACGTGCACCACAGTCTGCTGCGCGGCCTACCCGGAGGTGCCCGGCCGCACCGTCAACGCCTGCGCGAGGGTGCCGACCGGCCCCTGCTCGTCGTGCACCACCGAGGACGTCAGGCCCACCCCTGTCGGCCCCCAGGAGACCCGGGTGTCCAGCCCGACCCACGGGCCGTGCGGCAGCCGGTGCAGGTGCAGCGTCAGGTCCACGTTCGGGTAGAGCCACTCGCCCGGCTCGGCCCGCCCGGCGGTGCCGTTCGCGGTGTCCAGCAGCCCCACCCAGGACGCCAGCGGCGAGGCGTCCTCGCCGCCGACCAGCGGCACCGTGCTGCGCACCCAGGTCCGGGCCCGCCCCGGCCTGGCCCCTCCGACCGAGCGGAACTCGCCCGAGCGGATGAACCCGCCGTCCCAGTGGTCCATGCCGGCCCACGGCTCGGCCTCGTCGGGGCCGGGCATCGGCTCGTGCTCGGTCGCGGCCACCGCCGCGGTGTCCTGGGTGACCAGCCGCCACGCGGTCATCCGGACCGCGTCCCGGCCGCCGATCTCCACGCTCGCCTCGAGCAGCTCGATCGTCCGCCCGGGGCGCAGCACCCGGGTGCTGACCTGCATCTCCTCGCGGCGGATGAACCCCAGGATGTCCACCGACAGCCGCGCCCACGCGAGCTCGGCGTCGGTGCGGGGGTGGTTGAGCTCCAGGGCGTGCAGCAGCAGGCCGATCACCGGGGCGACGTGCTGCTCGTCCGGCGACCAGGCCCCCTGGACGTGCTCGGTCGGCCGGTACCTCCCCTCGCCCAGCGCGGTGAAGTAGTGCCGAGGCTCGGTGCTCATGGTCGGCGAGTGTAGTAATGGTCCTGTGCACCCCTCCACGGACATCACCGACACCTCCGACCGGCGCCCGTTCTCCGCGTGGTCCCGGGTCGCGCGTCAGGTGATCGGGACGGCATACCCCTGGGCACCCGGGCACGTGGTCCTCGGCCCGGACGACACCGCGGTGGTGCCGCACGTCCTGCACCCCGCCTTCCACGGGTCGCTCGACTGGCACTCCTGCGTGCACATGCAGTGGTCCCTGGTCACCCTCCTGGACCGGTATGCCGACGCGCTGGGCGAGCAGGAGCGCGCGGCGTCCCGGGCGCTGCTCGCGGAGCGGCTCACCGGGCCGGCTCTGGCTGTGGAGACCGACTACCTGCGGGCCCGGCCCGGCTACGAACGTCCCTACGGCTGGGCCTGGGCGGCCCAGCTGGGTGCCGCCACCGCCGAGCTGGGCCGTCGCGACGAGGCCGCTCGGGGCTGGGCGGACGCCCTGGAGCCGCTGACCGCGCTGATCGCCGACCGGGTCGTCGAGCGGCTGCCGCGGCAGGCATACCCGGTGCGCCACGGCAAGCACCAGAACGACGCCTTCGCCCTGGTGCTGCTGCACGACGCCTACCGCCGGCTCGGGCGCGAGGACGTGGTGTCCGCGACCGTCGACGCCGCCCGCGCCTGGTTCGGCGCGGACGGGATCGCCCCCACGGCGCAGGAGCCGGGCGGGACCGACTTCCTCTCCCCGGCGCTGACCGAGGCGGTGCTGATGACCCGGGTGCTGCCGCCGGAACAGGCCCGGGCCTGGCTCGCCCTGGTGCTGCCGGGCCTGGGCGCCGGGCAGCACCAGCACCTGCTGGCCGCGCCCCGCGTCCTCGACCCGGCCGACGGCCAGGGTGCGCACCTGCTCGGGTTGGCGCTGTCCCGCGCGTGGGCGTTGCGCGCTCTGGCACCCTGGGTGCAGGGCCCCGCCGCCGACCGGCTGCGCACCGCGGCCGACGAGCAGGAGGACGCCGTGCTGGGACAGATCACCGACGGTGACTTCATGGCCACCCACTGGCTGGTGTCCTTCGCGCTGCTCGCCGATGGGGCGCTGGAGCGACCGTGAGCAGGGACACGGGCCGCGACGCAGCAGCGGGCAGGGACCGGCGTCGGTTCGGCTGGACCGTCCGGCAGCGGCTGCTGGCGATGATGATCGGGCTGATGGCCTTGGGGCTGGCGCTGACCGGGGTGCTGTCCACCGTGGTGCAGTTCGCCTCGTTGGACGAGAGGGTCGACAACGAGCTGCGCCAAGAGGTCGAGGAGTTGCAGGTACTGGCCCAGAGTGGCCAGGCCCGGGACGGCGTCCCCTACGACGACGTCTCGGTGCTGTTCCGCTCGTTCCTGGAGACGGCGGTGGCGGGGGACGACGAGGCGTTCATGGCGCTGGTGGACGGGCAGGCGGTGCTCAGGAGCGGTGGTGATCGGCCGTTCGACATCGATGACCCGGAGGTGCGGGCCAAGGTCGAGGAGATGGAGGTCGAGGAGGGCCGCGCCCGGATCGAGTCGCTGCGCACCCAGGACACCGAGCTGCGGGTGATGGTCGCCGACGTCGCGCTGCCCGAGGAGGTCCGGACCGGAACCTTCGTGGTGGTCAACGACATCGGTCGGCAAGAGGGGCGGATCTGGCGGCGCACCGGGACGTATGCCGCGACCGCCCTGGCCTCGCTCGTCGTCGCCGGGGTGCTGGCGCACGTGGTGCTGGGCCGGCTGCTGCGCCCGTTGCGCGAGCTGCGCGAGGCGACCGCCGAGATCAGCACCGACGACCTGTCCCGCCGGGTGGACGTGGCCGCCGCCGGCGACACCGACGTGGCCGAGCTGGCGCTGACCTTCAACGAGATGCTGGACCGGATCGACGACGGCCTGCGCCGGCAGCAGCTGCTGCTGGACGACCAGCGCCAGTTCCTCGACGACGCCGCGCACGAGCTGCGCACCCCGCTGACGATCCTGCGCGGCAACGCCGAGCTGCTGCGCGCCGAGGACCCCGAGGAGGTCGTCGCCACCCGGGTGATGCTGCTCGACGAGGTCGACCGGATGCAGCGGCTGGTGGACGACCTGCTCATGCTGGCCCGTTCCCAGCGGCACGACTTCGTCCGCCCGCAGCCGACCGACCTGACCGAGCTGGCGGTGGAGTGCATGGAGCGCGTCACCGCGCTGGGGCAACGGCAGTGGCAGCTGGCCGCCGACGCCGAGGGGACGTTGCCGGTGGACCGGCACCGGCTCATCCAGGCGGTGGTGCAGCTGGTCGCCAACGCGGTGAAGTTCAGCCCCGAGGGCAGCGTCATCGAGCTGGCGACGGGCTGGGTGGACCGGGCCTCCGAGGAGGGTGTCCGCGCGCGCGACGCCGGGGCCGCGGAGGCGGGGCACTACCTGGCGCTGTCGGTCTCCGACCACGGCGCGGGCATACCGGAGATGGCGCAGGCGCGGATCTTCGACCGGTTCGGGCGGGCCGACAACGCCGCCCACGTCGACGGCAGCGGCCTGGGCCTGGCGATCGTCCAGGCGATCGCGGTGGCGCACGGCGGGGCGGTCGGGGTGCGGTCGGTGGAGGGTCTGGGCTCCCGGTTCACGATCTGGCTGCCGGACGGGTCGACGGGCGGCGACGAGCCCGCCGGCCGGTAGTCTCGCCGCCATGGCGCACATCCTGATCGCGGAGGACGAGGAAGGGATCGCCCGCGTCATCGACCGCGCGCTGCGCGCCGACGGGCACCGCACCACCCTCGTCGGGGACGGGCTGGCGGCGCTGGAGCTGGCGACCGGGGGCAGCGTGGACCTGGTGGTGCTGGACGTCGGGCTGCCGAAGATGGACGGCTTCACCGTGCTGCGGATGCTGCGGACCATGGACGAGCCGGTCCCGGTCATCATGTGCACCGCCCGGGACTCCGTCGAGGACACCGTGCACGGCCTGGAGAGCGGGGCCGAGGACTACCTGCCCAAGCCGTTCCGGGTCGAGGAGCTGCGGGCCCGGATCCGGGTGCGGCTGCGTCAGCACGCGGAGCAGCAGGGCAACGGGCGGCAGGACGACGTGCTCGAGGCCGCCGGGGTCAGGCTCGACATCGGCGCTCGTTCCGCCAGCGTCGACGGCCGTGCGGTGGAGCTGTCCGCGAGGGAGTTCTCACTGGCCCGAGAGCTGATGGAGCACGCCGGACAGGTGCTCAGCCGGGACCAGCTGCTGGACCGGGTGTGGGGCTTCGAGGTCACCGGCACCTCCAACGTCGTCGACGTCTACATCCGCTACCTGCGGGCCAAGCTCGGCAGCGAGCGCATCACGACCGTCCGGGGGGTCGGGTACCGCTTCGAGCACTGAGGGGTTCGGCAGTCTCGTGCCAGCCCTGGTGCGGCCCTGGTGGCCCTCTGTGGTCCGGTGCCCCCGCATGTGCTCGACGGCCCCACGCTTCGTGGATGCCCCCGCCGCTGCACCGGTGGGGCTCTCCGGCAGCCGTAGGGCGCCCGAACATCCGTGGGGCGATGCCCTGCCGTGCCTGCCAGCCCTCAGCCGCTCTCGCCCCCAAGCCACCGCGGTGGGTTTCTGTTGCCCTGGCTACCCGTAGCCACCGCGGTGAGGGGCAGCTCGCTCGAGGTATGCCGCTCGCCGGGTCGTCGGGCGCCCCTCGGTCCGCAGCGACCCGCAGTTCCTTGATGGCCCCGCGTTCTGTGGAAGCCCCCGCCGGTGCAACCGTGGGGCGATCCCGTCGAGCGGGGGGCCATCGAGGAGTCGCGGGGGAGACAGGCATACCTCGAGGTAGACGACCAAGAAACCCCCGCGCCGGACCGCCCGGGCCAGCCGTGCGAGCACCCCGCTGACCTGGGATGAGAGCCCTCTCATCACGGTGTCATGGCCACCTCATGCGGCGGGTGTTGACTCAGCGAGCACACGCGGAGACGACCCGTCATCGCGAGTCTCGACGAAAGGCGGACGCCATGGACACGGTCACCGAACCGCTGCGGGCGCTCTTCTACTCGCACGACTCCCAGGGCCTCGGTCACTTCCGCCGGAACCGTGCGCTGGCGCACACCCTGTCCCGCCGGCTGCCCGCCCTTACCGGCCGCGCGGTCACCGGGCTGCTGGTCAACGGGGTCGCCGGGGCGGCCTCCCGGTCGCTGCCGGCCGGCTTCGACGTGGTCACGCTGCCCTCGGTCGGCAAGACCGGCCCGCATTACGGCCCGCGCCACCTCACCCTCGGGATGGACGCCGTCATCTCCGTGCGCGGCGAGATCTTCCGTGCCACCGGGCTCACCCTGCGGCCCGACCTGGTCGTCGTCGACCGGCACGCGCTCGGGGTCGGCGGTGAGCTGCGGGCCGGGCTGCACGCCATGCGCCGGGAGCTGCCGCACACCCGGTTCGTGCTCGGCCTGCGCGACGTGCTCGACGAGCCGGAGGCCCTGGAGGCCGAGTGGAAGCGCACCCCGCCCGGGCTGATCCGGGAGATCTACGACGAGATCTGGGTCTACGGCGACCCGAGCGTCCACGACCTGCGCACCTCCGGCGAGCTGCCCCGTGGCCTGCACGACATGGTCCGCTACCAGGGCTTCCTGGCCCACGGTCGGGCCGAGGACCCCTCGGACCTCGAGCCGGAGCAGCCCTACCTGATCACCACCGCGGGCGGCGGCAGCGACGGGATGCGGCTGTGCCGCGCGGCGGCCCGGGCCACCGTCCCCGCCGGGCACCGGCACCTGCTGGTCACCGGCCCGCAGATGTCCGACTCCGACCACCGCAGCGTGGAGCGGGACGCCGCCCCCGGGACCACCGTCGCCCGCAGCGTCTCGGACGCCGCCGGTCTCATCCGGCAGGCCGCGGCCTCGGTCTCGATGGCCGGCTACAACACGGTCACCGAGACCCTGGCCACCGACGTCCCGGCCCTGCTCGTGCCACGAGAGTACCCGCGCACCGAGCAGCTGATCCGGGCCCGGGCGCTCGCCGCGGTCGGGGCCGCCGACGTGCTCCGCGAGCCCGACCTCACCCCGACGGCCATCAGCCGCTGGTGGGCCGGTGCCGTCCGCCGGCGTGTGGACCGCTCCGGCCTCGACCTGGGTGGGCTGCGCACCGTCGCCAGCTCCGCGGCCCGGTTGACCCGCCCCGCCCCCGACGCCCTGGGCGCAGCCCCCTTCGGTGCGCCCCTGGCCAGCGTCGGTGCCCCGACCGTCGGTGCCACCGCCCTCACCCCCGTCGGCGACCTCGCCGCCCCGCCCCGGAAGGAGCTCTCCGTTGCCGTCTGACCAG
The DNA here is from genome assembly GCF_045032955.1 of Serinicoccus shuyuelongi. Classification (NCBI taxonomy): domain Bacteria; kingdom Bacillati; phylum Actinomycetota; class Actinomycetes; order Micrococcales; family Ornithinimicrobiaceae; genus Serinicoccus; species Serinicoccus shuyuelongi. The sequence goes on from NZ_JBJFZU010000012.1 coordinate 25,486, forward strand.
CCCCGCACGGCCTACGTCGTCAAGGTCTACCCCCGGTTCTCCGAGACCTTCATCGTCACCGAGATCCTGGCCCGGGAGGCCGCCGGGGAGACGCTGTCCATCTACGCGCTGCGCCCCACCACCGACTCCCGCTTCCACCCGCAGCTGGCCCAGGTGCGGGCCCCGGTGACGCACGTACCCCGCCCCTACAAGCTCAGCGCCGAGTGGGAGACCCTGGCGCGCGCCCAGGCCGAGCTGCCCGGGTTCGGCGAGCGTCTCGGCGCGCTGATGCCGCTGCTCGTCCGGCTCGACCCCTCCGACGTCGGCCAGGCCGTCGACCTCGCGCTGCGGCTGCGCCGGGACGGCATCGACCGGGTGCACGTGCACTTCGCGAACATGGCGTCCTGGTGCACCGCGATCGCGGCCGCGCTGCTCGACATCCCGTTCAGCGTCACCACCCACGCCAAGGACCTCTTCCACGACGACGTGGACCGGGTCGTGCTGCGCGAGGTGCTGCGCCGGGCCGAGACCGTGGTCACCATCAGCGACTACAACGCCCGCTTCCTGCTCACCGAGATCGACCCCGACCTGGGCGACAAGGTGGTGCTGGTCCGCAACGGCCTGGAGCTGTCCCGCTTCACCTACCGCGACCCGGCGACGCCCGGCCCCGCGCTGCACGTGCTGGCCGTCGGGCGGCTGGTGGAGAAGAAGGGCTTCTCCTTCCTCGTCGACGCCGTCGCCGGGCTGCGCGCCCAGAGCCTGCGGGCCGAGGTCCGGATCGTCGGCGAGGGAGAGCTCGCTGCCGACCTCGCCGCGCAGGTCGCCGCCGCCGGGCTGCAGGACGCGGTCAGCCTGGTGGGCTCACGCAGCCAGGCCGAGCTGGTCGCCGAGCTGGACTGGGCCGACGTCATGGTCGCCCCCTGCGTGGTCGGCGCGGACGGCAACGCCGACGGTCTGCCGACCGTGCTGCTCGAGGCGATGGCCAGCGGGGTGCCCTGCGTCGCGACCGACGTCACCGGCATACCCGAGGCGATCCACCCCGCCACCGCGGACGCCCCCGCCACCGGGATCCTGCTGTCCCGCGACCGCGCCGGGCTCGTCTCCCGGGTCGCCGACGCGCTGCAGCAGGTCGCCGACCCCGGCTGGCCACGGGTCGAGGTGGCCCGCGCCGCCCGGTCCGCGGTCGAGCGCGACTTCGACACCACCACCCAGGCGGCGCTGCTGGCCGCCACCACCACAGGAGCACTGGTATGACCCGCGTCGCCTACGTCTGCGCCGATCCCGGCATCCCGGTCTTCGGCACCAAGGGGGCCAGCGTCCACATCCAGGAGATGATCCGCGCCTGGCGGGCCCGCGGCGCCGAGGTGGAGGTGTATGCCGTCCGCCTCGGTGAGGACGTCCCCGCCGACCTCGCCGACCTGGTGGTCCACCACGTGCCCGTCGGCAAGGGCGCTGACCCCGCCGAGCGGGAGGTCGCCCAGCAGCGTGCCGCCGCCGAGATCGGGCGCCTCGTCGCGCTGTCCGCGCCGGACGTCGTCCACGAGCGCTACTCGCTCTTCTCCACCGTCCTGCACGACGTCCGCGAGCGGGCCGCGACGGCGCTGCCGGGCGCCGCCCCCAGCACGGTGCTCGAGGTCAACGCGCCGCTGGTCGACGAGCAGCGGACGCACCGGGTCCTCGTCGACGGGATCGCCGCCGAGGCCGCGCTCACCGCCCAGGTCGGCGCCGCCGATGTCGTCGCCTGCGTCAGCACCCCGGTCGCCGACTGGGTCAGCGAGCGGGTCGACCCGCTGGGAGGCCCCGGCCCCGAGGTCGTCGTCGTGCCCAACGGCGTCAACACCGACCGCATCCGCCCGGTCACGCCGGACCTCGACGGTGCCCCGGTCGTCGTCTTCGTCGGCACCCTCAAGCCCTGGCACGGGGTGGAGCACCTGCTGGAGGCCGCGGTCCTGGCGCAGGTGCCGTGGCGGCTGCGGATCATCGGCGACGGCCCGCAGCGGCAGAGCATCGAGGAGTATGCCCGCAGCACCGGTCTGTCGGTCGAGCTCACCGGGGCGCTCCCGCCCGAGCAGGTCCCGGCCGCGCTGGAGGGGGCCCTGGTCGCCGTCGCCCCGTACCCGCAGGCACCCGATCAGGACCACTACTTCTCCCCGCTCAAGGTCTACGAGTACGGTGCCGCCGCGCTGCCGGTGGTGGCCTCCCGGATCGGGCAGATCCCCGAGGTGGTCCGCCACGGCGAGACCGGGCTGCTCGTGCCGCCCTCGGACCCGGCCGCGCTCGCCGCCGCCATCGACTCCCTCGCCGCCGACCCCGCCCGGGCCCGGGCGATGGGGGCGGCCGGGCGGGCCCTGATGGAGCAGCAGCACTCCTGGGGTCACGTGCTGGAGGCCACCTTGGCGCCCCTGGCACCCCTGGCGGCGGTGGCCCGATGAGCCGTCGCGCGAAGCAGACCGAGTCGAAGCGGGCCGACCCCGAGCAGACCGACCCCGAGCAGACCGAGGAGATCGAGACCGAGGAGGCGCCGCCGGAGCGGTCTGCGCTGCGTCGCACGCTCGAGCTGGTGGGCCCCCACCTGAACGGTCAGCGCGCGCTGCTCGCCGGGGGCGGGGGGCTGCTGGTCCTGGAGGTCGTCTTCCGGGTGCTCGAGCCGTGGCCCACCAAGTTCGTCATCGACGCCCTCACCCGCAGCCTGGGGGCGAATTTGGCCGAGCCCGGCCCGGCCGCCTCGGTGCAGCTGCTGGTGGCCTGCGGGCTGGCGACGATCGCCATCATCGGGTTGCGTGCCGTCTGCAACTACGGCGCCACGGTCGCCTTCGCGCTCGGCGGCTCCCGGATCGCGACCAAGCTGCGGGCCCAGGTCTTCGACCACGTCCAGGGCCTGTCCCGGACCTACCACGGGACCGCCCGCTCGGGCGATGTCGTGCAGCGCCTGGTCGCCGACGTAGGTCGGCTGCAGGAGGTCGCGGTCACCGCCGGTATGCCGCTCATCGTCAACGTCTTCACGCTGATCGCCATGCTCGGGGTGATGACCTGGCTGGACCCGGTGCTGGCCTTCATCGTGCTCGCCGCGATCCTCATCTTCCTGATGTTCTCCCGGCTCAGCACCGGCAAGATCACCACCGCCTCCCGCAAGACCCGTCGCAGCGAGGGCGACCTGGCCAACGTGGCCCAGGAGACGCTCGCCGGGATGGCGCACGTGCAGGCATACGGGATGGAGGACGACCGTTCGGCGACCTTCCGCGGCTCCAACGACCGGTCCCTCAAGGAGGGCGTCGTCGCCCGGCGGCTGGCCGCCGGGCTGGAGCGGCGCACCGACGTGCTGGTCGGCGTCGCCACCGCCGCGGTGCTGCTGCTCGGCGGGACCCGGGTGCTGCAGGGGGCGATGACCCCCGGCGACATGGTGATCTTCCTGACCTACCTGAAGACGTCGATGAAGCCGCTGCGGGACCTGGCCAAGTACACCGGCCGGGTGGCCCGGGCCACCGCTTCCGGCGAGCGGGTCGCGGACCTGCTGGACGTCACCCCGGACATAGTCTCCCCGGCCGTCCCGGTGCCGCTCGGTCCGGTGCGTGGCCGGCTGGACCTCACCGGGGTGCAGCTGTCCTTCGTGCCCGGTGTGCCGGTGCTGCGCGGGCTCGACCTGAGCATCGCCCCCGGCGAGCGGGTCGCCCTGGTCGGGCCCTCGGGCTCGGGCAAGTCGACGGTCGCCTCGCTGCTGCTGCGGTTGCTGGACCCCGACCAGGGCAGCGTGCGCCTGGACGGGCACGACCTGCGCGACCTGGACCTGAAGGAGCTGCGCTCCCGGGTGGCTCTGGTGCAGCAGGACGCGGTGCTGTTCACCGGCACCATCGAGGACAACATCCGCCAGGGGCGGCCCGAGGCCACCGACCGGGAGATCCGGCGGGCCGCCGACCTGGCCAGGGTCAGCCAGTTCACCCAGGACCTGCCCGAGGGCCTGCAGACCGTGGTCAGCGAGCGCGGCAGCAGCCTCTCCGGTGGGCAGAAGCAGCGGATCTCGCTGGCCCGTGCCTTCCTGCGAGACGCCCCGGTGCTGGTGCTGGACGAGCCGACGACCGGCCTGGACCCGGAGAACGTCACCCTCGTCGGGGAGGCGCTCGACGCGCTCAGCCGCGGCCGGACCACGGTGATGATCACCCACGACGTCGAGGTCGCGCGCCGCGCCGACCGGGTCTGCATCATCGAGCAGGGCCGGGTGCGCTGGAGCGGCCCCGCCGAGCTCGCCCGGCTCGACGACGTCCTGGAGGAGAACCATGGCTGAGGACCCCACGCTGGAGCTGCTGCTGGACCCGCAGCGGCTCTCTGCCCTGCTGCGCACCCCGGTCCGGGTGGCGCACCTGCGGCCCAAGCCGGGGGTCCGTCACACGGCGGTGCTGCTCACCCCGGACGGTGCCGTCCAGGGGTGGGCGCAGGTGCTGGTCGGGGAGGCCCGGGTGAAGGGCGCCAAGGCTCGTGCCCGCGCCGAGGAGCTGGGGCTGGACCGGCAGCTGTCCACCCTGCCGCTGCCCCAATGGGACGCCGACCTGCTCTGGGGCGGCGTGGCCACCGACCTCGACCTGATGACCCCGCTGGCCCGCGCCGGGCTGGACCTGAACGGACCGGACGTGACCCTGCTCCGCTACAACCCGTCGCGTCGGGTGGTCGCCCGCATCGGTGGGCACGTGGTGCGGGTGACGGTGGACAGGCACCGCCGGTCGCTGAGGGCCCTCGGCGCCGCCCTGGCGGAGCAGGGTATGCCGGTGCTCACCCAGGTCCCGGCCGAGCGGGTGGGGCTGACCAGCACCTCCCGGCTCTCGGTGTGGCCATGGGTCGAGGGGCACGACCTGGCCCAGGCGCACACCGATGAGCAGCTCGCCGAGGCCGGTGGGCTGCTGGCCCGGCTGCACGGTCTCGACCCCACGCGCCTACCGGAGCTGCCACGGCGGGGGTGGTCCGAGGTGCGCCAGGCCGCCGGCCGGGCGATGGACCTGCTGGAGCGGGTCGCGCCCGACCAGGCATACCCGGTGCGGCTGGCGTGGGAGAGCCTGCCGGCCGACCTGGCAGGGTCGGCGCCGGTGGTGCTGCACGGCGACTTCTCGCTCGACCAGTGCCTGGCGGGAGAGCGGCGGCTGTGGCTGACCGACCTGGACCGGGCCTGCGTCGGCCCCCCGGAGCTCGACCTGGCCAGCGCGCAGGCAGCGACCCTCGTCGACGCCGAGGAGGAGGACCCTGCCGACCTGACGGCGCTGGTCGAGGGCTACGGCGGGGCAGCAGTCCCGGGGCCGTGGGTGGCCGCCGCCCTGCTGAGCCGGATCAGCGAGCCGTGGCGCGGGCAGCGACCCGGCTGGCAGGCGCGGACCACACGGCTGGCCCGGCTCGCCCTCGAGCTCGCGGACCGGACACCGGGGTGGCAGGTGCCGGCAGCGGTCGAGGACCACGGCACCCGGGTACGCGTCGAACGGGCGTGGCCCGGCGGGTCCGCACAACGCGGGGGGGCCGCGCCGGGCGGTGGGTCGGGCAGCGGGGGCGGTGCCGGGAGCACCGGTGCCTCCGTCGCCGTCGAGGGGCACGACGACGCCGGGCTGCTGCGCGCCGGCACCCTGCGCACCGACGGCACCCTGCACCTGCTGCCGCACGCTGAGGACCCACGGCTGCCCTCGCTCGCCGCGGTCGCCCGCGGCGGCAGCCTGCTCGTGCACCGAGCCGGGCGACGGGCGGTCGTGCGCCGCCCCGACGGCTACGTCAAGGTGGTCCGTGCCGGGCGTGGTCCCGCCGTGGCGCAGGCCTCCCGGACCGGGGCCGGGCTGGTGGAGCAGGCCGGCCTGCTCGCCGCGGCGGTGCTGGACGAGGGCGAGGACACGGTGCGCTTCGCGGCGCTGCCGGGCACCCCCGTGCAGCGCCTGTCCGCGGATGGGGCGTGGCCGACGCTCTGGGACGGTTGGGCGCAGGCCTGGTCACAGCTGCAGCGGCTCGAGGCGCCGGGCCTGCCCGCGCACACCGCGGTGGACGAGGCCGAGGTGCTGCACACCTGGCGGGACCGTGCCCTGGGCGTCGGGGTGCTGGCCGGGACACCGTGGGCCGAGCGCCTCACCCGCACCGCGGCCGAGCTCCAGGCCCTGCCGCCGACCCGGCTGGTCCCCACGCACCGAGACCTCCACGACGGCCAGCTGCTCTGGGACGGACAGCACCTGGCGGTCCTCGACCTGGACACCCTGTGCCGCGCCGAGCCCGCCCTGGACCTGGCCAACCTCGCGGTGCACGCCGGCTTGCGGGAGGCCCAGGGCGCCTGGTCGCCCACCTCCGCGCAGGTGGTGGCCGAGGCCACCGTCCGGGTGGCGGTCGCGGCGGAGGTCGACCCCCAGCGGTGGGCACAGGCATACCGCGCGACCGTGGCCAGGCTGGTCGCGGTGTATGCCTTCCGCCCGCGGTGGCGGGACACCGTGCTCTCCTGGGCGCAGGACGAGTGGGCGTGGCTGGAGGCCGCGGGGACGGATGAGAGCCTTCTCATCCGCGTCTCACAGCGCTCTCCTCAGGGTGAGGCAGGATCGAGACCATGAAGCTGCTCGCCTCCGCCCTGACGCTGGTCCTGATCGGCCTGTCCGGGATCTGGCTGTGGTTCGACGCCGCGGCCGAGACGCAGGAGTCCGCCGGGGTGGTCGTCGCCGGCCAGCTGGAACCGGGAGCCGACTCGCAGGCCGCGTCCCTGGAGGGCGCCACCGACCTCACCGCGACCGCCGCGCTGGACGGGGTGGCCGCCCGCTCGGTGACGATCCTCGACCCCGCCGCCGCCGGGCTGCTGGTCGGTGCGGTGCAGGACGGGGCCGGTGGCCTGACCGCGGTCTTCGACGCCGCGCTCAGCCAGGCCGAGCAGGACCGGGTCGCCGCCGAGCGTGCAGAGGTGGAGAAGGAACGGGAGGCTGCCGAGAAGGCCGCGGCCGAGGCACGCCAGGCCGAGGAGGCCGCTCGAGCGGCGGAGGAGGCGGCACGTGAGGCCGAGCGGGAGCGCGAGGCCGCGCCTGCTCCGGCTCCTGCACCCGCCCCTGCGCCGGCTCCCGCCCCGGCGCCTGCTCCTGCCCCCGCGCCTGCTCCGGTCAACCCGCCCGGGATGTGCTGGGACGACGACGAGTGGGAAGAGTGCGACGACGATGACGATGACGATGACGACGATGACGACGATGACGATGACGAATGGGATGACGACTGAGTCCTGAGCGGGTCTGAGAAGTCCGACGCCGACGGTTCGAGACGGTGGACGGGCACCGGAGGAGATGTCCTCGCCGGATGGTGCCGCGGGCTGCGCGTGGTGCCCGTTCGGCGCGACGTGAGGGAGCGGCATACCTGTCCATGCCCCACGTGTCCCGGCTGACCCCACGGATCTTCGCCGGCCCCACGCCTGCGCGGTCCCCCCACGACTACAGCGTGGGGGCGGTCCACCACCCGTGGGGTGACCGAAGAAGCGCGGGGCTTCGGGGCCGAGGCACACCTGCGCGTGGGCCGGCCGGGTGGCTCGCTAGCGTGAGCGGCATGGAAGCCCAGCCCGCCACCGGGACCACCCCACCGCGTCGCGTCCTCCTCGTCGAGACGTGGCTGGTCCTGGGCGTGAGCCTGGGCGCCTCCGCGATCTGGGCGTTGCTCAGCCTGGTCCGCAAGCTGACCGCCGAGCAGTCCCTGTCGGCGCAGACCACCAGCATGAACACCAGCTCGGCGCCGGGACGACCCTGGCTGGACCTCACCTACCAGCTGGTCGGGGTGGCGCTGGCGCTGGTGCCGGTCCTGCTCGCCCTGCACCTGCTGGCCCGGGACCGGCCCCGGCCCTGGCTGCTCATCGGCCTCGACCTGCGCCGACCCGTGCGCGACCTGGCCCGCGGCACCCTGCTCGCGGCGGTCATCGGCATACCCGGGCTGGCGCTCTACCTCACCGCCCGCGAGCTGGGCCTGAACACCACGGTCGCCCCGGCGAACCTGCCCGAGGTGTGGTGGGCGATCCCGGTGCTGATCCTCGCCGCCGTCCAGAACTCGCTGCTGGAGGAGGTGCTGATGGTCGGCTACCTCTTCACCCGCTGGGCGCAGGCCGGGTGGTCCACCTGGACGATCATCCTGACCTCCGCGCTGATCCGCGGCGGGTACCACCTCTACCAGGGGTTCGGCGGGTTCATCGGCAACGTCGCGATGGGCATCATCCTGGGCTGGTTCTACACCCGGACCCGTCGGGTGATGCCGCTGGTCGTCGCGCACACGCTGCTGGACGTCGTCGCGTTCGTCGGGTATGCCGCACTCGCGGGCCGGGTGGACTGGCTCTGACAGGTGGTCCACAGGCGGTCCTGGGGGAGGCCATACCGGGGCGCCGGAGGCTGGGGTCATGCCGCAGCACCCGCCGCGGCCCGACGGAAGGACCAGCTCGTGAAGACCTCCACCGTAGGCATGCTCAGCGCCTCCGCGCTCGCCGCGACGATCATCGGGTTCGGGGTGGCCGCCCCGAGCATCGCCGAGGAGACCGGCACCGACCAGAGCACCACCACGACCACCGAGGACGCTGCGACCGACACCGAGGACACCGACAGCGAAGACACCGAGGCCGAGGCGCTGCCCGAGGGTGACCTCCCCGAAGGTCCCGGCCCCGGACATGGGCCCGGCCACGGCCCCGGCCCGGTCGGCCACCTGGACACCGCCGCCGAGACCCTCGGGCTGAGCACCGACGAGCTCGTCGAGCAGCTGCACGACGGGAGCACCCTCGGCGACATCGCCGACGAGGCGGGTGTGGACCGGCAGACGCTGGTCGACGCCATCCTCGCCGACCAGGAGGAGCGGGTCACCGAGATGCTCGACGAGTCCTTCACCGGCCCGCCCGCCGATGGCCCGGCCGGTGGCCCCGGGGGCCGTCCGGACCGGATGGGCGACGGCGATGATGCCGAGGAGAGCGAGGACGCGCCTACCCTGGAGTCATGACATCGATCGTGCACCTGCCCGAGAGCCAGCGCTGGGAGGCCCGGGACGAGCAGGCCTCCGCGGTGGGCTACCTCAGCTACCAGCTCGTCGACGGCGTGCTGGACCTGCAGCACACCGTGGTCGAGCCGGCCGCCAGCGGCCAGGGGCTCGGTGGCCGGCTGGTCGAGGAGGCGTTGCAGCACGCGCGCGCCGAGGGCCTGCGGGTGCGCCCCACCTGCCCGTTCGTGCCGGCATACCTGGAGAAGCACCCTGAGCACCAGGACCTGGTGGAGGGGTATGCCGACACCGGCTCCGTGCAGGAGGTCCCGATCCGGGACGCCAGCATCCGGCTCGGCCAGCTGCTCAAGCTGGCCGGGCTGGTGCCGGACGGGGCGATGGCGCGGATGGTCATCGAGAACGGTGAGGTGACCCTGGACGGCGAGCCGTCACTGCGTCGCGGCACCCAGGTCCGTCCCGGGCAGGTCGCCAGCTACGCCGGGGAGTCGGTCACCCCCGTCCCCGAGAGCACCGGTGGCGGCTGAGGTCGCGCAGATTTGGGAGGATGAGGCCATGGCCACCTCCCAGACCCTGCCCCTCGCCCTGACGATCGCCGGCTCCGAAGCCACCGGCGGCGCCGGCGCCCAGGTCGACCTGCGGACCTTCCAGCAGCACGGCGTCTTCGGCTGCATGGCGCTCACCTGCATCGTCTCCTTCGACCCGAACGCGGACTGGGGTCACCGGTTCGTCCGGGTCGAGCCGCAGGTGATCCGCGACCAGCTCGAGGCGATCACCACCGCCTACGGTCCGGACCAGCTCGACGTGGTCAAGATCGGCATGCTCGGGACGCCGGTCACCATCGAGACCGTCGCCGGGGTGCTGCGCGAGCGCACCTTCGGCCACGTGGTGCTCGACCCGGTGCTGATCTGCAAGGGCCAGGAGCCCGGTGCGGCGCTGGACACGGACGAAGCGCTCACGGCGCAGGTGCTGCCGCAGGCCACCTTCGTCACCCCGAACCACTTCGAGACGATGTCGCTGGCCGGGGTGGACCGGATCGACGACGTCGAGCAGCTGACCGCGGCCGCCCGCCGTATCCACGAGTCCAGCGGCGCCGCCGTCCTGGCCAAGGGCGGGGTGCACCTGCCCGGTGACGACGCGGTCGACGTCTACGTCGACGCCGAGCGCACCGAGGTGCTGCGCGCGCCCAAGATCGGCGACGGCGTGCAGGTCGCCGGCGCCGGGTGCACGCTGGCCGCCGCCGTCGCCGCGAAGCTGGCGCTGGGGGCCACCCCGTTCGACGCGGCCCGCTCGGCCAAGGAGTTCGTCACCCGCGGGATCGAGGCGCGGATGTCCAGCAGCGCCCCGTTCCAGGTGGTGTGGCAGGGCGCCTGAGCCGGTCTCAGGCCTCGGGGCGCCGCGCCCACGGCAGGTCGGGCACGTCCCGGGCGAACGCGCCCAGCATCCGTTGCGCCCCCTCGACCGCGCTGAGCCGGTGCTCGCGCAGCTCCGTCTCCACGGACCGTGCCTCCTCCCGCACCCCGGGGGAGGCGCGGAAGCTGGACCACAGCTCGGTCTGCAGCAGTGACCACAGCCACTGCAGCTGCTGGTCGGCACGCCGCTGCTCGAGCCCCCCGTCACGGGCCAGGTGCTCGCGGTGGGCCAGCACCTGTTCCCAGACCTCGTCCAGCCCGCTGCCCTCGAGGGCGCTGCAGGTCAGCACCGGGACCCGGCGTCCCTCGTGGTCGCCGCGCAGCAGCCGCATCGCGATGGCCAGCTCCCGGGCGGTGCCCTTCGCCTCGACCGCGTGCCGGCCGTCGGCTTTGTTGACGGCGATGACGTCCGCGATCTCCAGGATCCCGCGCTTGATCCCCTGCAGCTGGTCCCCGGCCCGCGCCAGGGTGAGCAGCAGGAACGTGTCGACCATCTCGGCCACCGCCACCTCGGACTGCCCGACGCCGACCGTCTCCACGACCACCACGTCGAAACCGGCGGCCTCGACGACCACCATCGACTCCCGTGTGGCCCGTGCGACACCGCCCAGGTGCAGCCCGGTCGGGCTCGGCCGCACGAACGCCCCGTCCGCGGTCGCGAGCTCGCCCATCCGGGTCCGGTCGCCCAGGATCGACCCGCCGGAGCGGGACGAGGAGGGGTCGACGGCCAGCACCGCGACCCGGTGACCGCGCTCGAGGAGCCGCAGCCCGAGCGCGTTGATGAAGGTCGACTTCCCCGCGCCCGGCACGCCGGAGATCCCGAGCCGGACCGCGGTGGGTCCCGGGTATGTGCCCAGCTCCTGCAGCAGCGCCCGCGCGGCGACCCGGTGGTCGGCCCGGCTGGACTCCACCAGGGTGATGGCCCGGGCCAGGTGGGCACGCGACCCCGCCCGCACCCCGGCCGCGAGGTCGTCGACGTCGACCGGCCTAGGCACCCGGCGGCTCCCCGCCGTTCCCGGCAGCGCCGTCCGCGGCGGCGTCGCTGCCGTCGTGGCTGTTGCTGCCGTCGTGTCCGAGCCGCCGCCCCAGCTCACGGACCAGGTCCGCCGCCGCGGTGGGGATCACCGTGCCCGGCGGGTAGATCGCGTCCGCGCCGACCGAGCGCAGCTCCTCCATGTCCCCCTCGGGGATGACCCCGCCGACGACGATCATCATGTCCTCCCGGCCCAGCGCATCCAGCTCGCGCCGCACGGCGGGCACCAGGTAGAGGTGGCCGGCGGCCAGCGACGACACCCCCACGACGTGCACATCACCCTCCACCGCCTGGCGGGCCGCCTCGGCCGGGGTCTGGAAGAGCGGGCCCACGTCCACGTCGAAGCCCAGGTCGGCGAAGGCGGTGGCGATCACCTTCTGCCCGCGGTCGTGCCCGTCCTGGCCCATCTTGGCGACCAGGATGCGGGGCCGGCGGCCCTCCGCCTGCTCGAACTCCTCCACCAGCGCCTGCGTGTGCTCCAGCGACGTCGATCCCATGGCTTCCTTCGAGTAGACCCCGCTGATCGTGCGGACCTGCGCGGTGAACCGGCCGAAGACCTGCTCCAGCGCGTCCGAGATCTCGCCGACGGTGGCGTGCGCCCGCGCGGCGTCGATGGCCAGCGCCAGCAGGTTGCCCCAGAGGTCGTCCTCGTCGGAGCGCTCCTCGTTCCCGGCCGCCGCGGTCAGCGCCTCCAGCGCGCGCCGGCAGGCCTCCTCGTCGCGCTCGGCCCGCAGCCGCTCCAACTTGGCGAGCTGGTCGCGGCGGACCTGCGCGTTGTCGATCTTCAGCACCTCGAGCGGCTCCGGGTGGTCCAACGGGTAGCGGTTCACCCCGACCAGGGGCTGGACCCCGCCGTCGATCCGGGCCTGGGTGCGGGCGGCGGCCTCCTCGATGCGCATCTTGGGGATGCCCTCCTCGATGGCGGCCGCCATCCCGCCGGCCTCCTCGACCTCCTCGATGTGCGCCCAGGCGGCCCGCGCCAGGTCATGGGTGAGGCGCTCGACATACGCGCTTCCACCCCACGGGTCGATGACCCGGGTGGTGCCGGACTCCTGCTGCAGGAAGAGCTGGGTGTTGCGCGCGATCCGTGCGCTGAAGTCGGTGGGCAGCGCGATCGCCTCGTCCAGGGCGTTGGTGTGCAGCGACTGGGTATGCCCCTGGGTCGCGGCCATCGCCTCGATGCAGGTGCGGGTCACGTTGTTGTAGACGTCCTGCGCGGTCAGCGACCAGCCGGAGGTCTGGCTGTGCGTGCGCAGCGACAGCGACTTCGGGTCCTGCGGGTCGAGGCGCTGCACCAGCCGGGCCCACAGCAGCCGGGCCGCGCGCAGCTTCGCGACCTCCATGTAGAAGTTCATCCCGATGCCCCAGAAGAACGACAGCCGGGGCGCGAACGAGTCCACCGGCAGGCCCGCCGCCTGCCCGGCGCGCAGGTACTCGACCCCGTCGGCCAGCGTGTACGCCAGCTCCAGGTCGGCCGTGGCCCCGGCCTCCTGGATGTGGTACCCGGAGATCGAGATGGAGTTGAAGCGGGGCATCCGGGCGCTGGTCCAGGAGAAGATGTCGGAGATGATCCGCATGGAGGGGCCCGGCGGGTAGATGTAGGTGTTGCGGACCATGAACTCCTTGAGGATGTCGTTCTGGATGGTCCCGGACAGCTGCTCCGGAGCCACCCCCTGCTCCTCGGCGGCCACCACGTAGAGCGCCAGGATCGGCAGCACCGCGCCGTTCATGGTCATCGACACCGACATCTGGTCCAGCGGGATGCGGTCGAAGAGCTGGCGCATGTCCAGGATCGAGTCGATCGCGACGCCGGCCATCCCGACGTCCCCCTCGACCCGCGGGTGGTCGGAGTCGTAGCCGCGGTGGGTCGCCAGGTCGAAGGCGACGGACAGCCCCTTCTGGCCGGCCGCGAGGTTGCGGCGGTAGAACGCGTTGGACTCGGTCGCGGTCGAGAAACCGGCATACTGCCGGATCGTCCAGGGCTGGTTGACGTACATCGTCGGGTACGGCCCGCGCAGGAACGGCGGCAGCCCCGGGTAGGTGTCCAGGAAGTCGAGCGGCGCGCGCTGCTCCTCGCCGTAGACCGGGGGGACCCGGATGTGCTCAGGGGTATGCCATCCCTCGCCGGGCTGCTCCTGCCCCGCCTCGGGCGACGCCCGGTCGGGGTCGGGGGCAACCATCCGCGACGCTCGGTCGGTCTCAGGGGAACCACTCGCGACGCTCGGTGGGGAAACCAGGGGGACGGTGCTGAAGTCGGGGATCACCGGGGCACCTCCAGGGTGTCGAGCAGGTCGTCGAGGAAGGCGACCGCGTCCATCCCGGTGCGGACCGTGCCGTCCACCAGGGTCTGCTCCTCGGCGTCGCCCAGCTCGTGCGCGGACCCGGCCAGCAGCACCTTCCGGGCACCCGCCTGACGTAGCGCCCGCGCCACCGCGGGGCCGTGCTCGGCATACAGCGCGGGGGAGGAGCAGAGCAGCGCGACCATGCTGCCGGAAGCCGTGAACCCGTCGGCCTGCTCTGCGGGATCGGTCGACTCGGTCGCCGTGGTGGCGATGCCTGCGGCGGCCAGCAGACCGGACGCGAAGGTCTCGCGGGCCCCGTAGTCCCGCCGCAGGCCCAGGGTGGCCAGGAAGACCCGGGCGCCCTCGGCACCGGCCGCCCGGTCGTGCAGGGCCTCGAAGACCGCCGCGTCCCGGACCCGGGGCAGACCACCCCCGGCAGGTTCCGGACGGGGTGTCCGGGGCAGCGGCGGCGCCGGGGCGGCAGGGAAGGTGCTCACCCCGGTGATCGCGGCGCTGCGGTGGGCGATCCGGTCGGCGCGCTCGGCGCGGCTCGCGGCGAGGGTGTCGGAGACCAGGGTGGAGCCGGTCAGTGCCCTGGCCATGCCGCCCTCGGCCTCGAGGCGCTGGAACAGCTCCCAGGCCCGCTCCGCGAGCTGGTCGGTGAGCGACTCGACGTACCAGGAGCCCCCGGCGGGGTCGGTGACCCGGCCGATGTTGGACTCCTCGGCGAGCACCACCTGGGTGTTCCGGGCGACCCGGCGGGAGAACGCGTCCGGGTAGCCGTGCACGTGGTCGAAGGGGAGCACGGTGACCGCCTCGGCACCCCCGGCGACCGCCGCGAAGGTGGCGGTGGTGACCCGCAGCATGTTGACCCAGGGGTCGTCGCGGGTGAGCATCCGCCACGAGGTGACCGCGTGCTGGCGGGCCCCACGGTGCTCGGCGGGCACCCCGCACGCCTCACCCACGCGGGCCCACAGCTGGCGCAGCGCCCGCAGCCGGGCGATCGTCAGGAACTGGTCGGCGCCGGCGGAGACCCGGAAGTCGATCTGGCCCACCCCCTGCGCCGGGGCCACCCCGGCGGCCTCGAGGGCCCGCAGGTAGTCGACCCCTGTGGCCAGCGCGAACGCCAGCTCGTCGACGTCGGCGGCGCCGGCGTCGTGGAACACCCCCGCGTCCACGGTCAGCGCCCGCATCCCGGGGTGCTCGGCCCCGGTCTCGCGGGTCAGTTCGGCGACCGGCGACAGGTCCACCGCGGTGCCGGTGACCGCGGCCAGTCCGATCGGGTCCAGCCCGAGGTTGCCGGCCACCCCCCGGCCGCCACGCTCCCGGCATACCTCCAGCAGCGCGCGGGCCGCCCCCACCTGGTCGTCCTCGCTGGAGACGACGACCGGGGCCAGGTCCAGCTCGACGCCGCCCAGCACCTGGGCCAGGTCGCCCGGCGCGACCGCCCCGGAGCCGACCTTCACCCAGATCGAGGTGGCCCCCCGCTCCAGGTCGGTGAGCACCGCGTCGTGCCCGGCGCCGGCGTCCGGGTCGTCGTGCAGGGCTCGCACGTCCCAGGCGTCCATCTGCCCCGAGCCCACGGACAGCCCGCGCCGGAAGGGCGCCTCGCCGGGCATCCCCAGGGTGCGCTCGTCACGTTCGTAGAGCGGCTCGATCCGTAGGCCGTCGACGGTGCGGGTGCGCAGCGACTCCAGGCACTGCTCCAGGTCGAGCTGCCGGTCCGGCGGGCGCCGGCGGTTGAGGGTGCGGGCCACCTGGGCCTCCCACTGCTCGCGGGTCGGCGCGGGGAAGTCCGCACCGAGCCGGAGCACCTCCGGCATCGCCTCCACGACGGCCTCGGCCGGCTGGATGCTCTCCTCCATCGGGTGGACTCTCCCTCGAGTGACGGGCACGTGAGGGTGATGCTATCGCCGGGGTCCGTCACCGGTGTCGCCTGCCGGGCACGCCCCACGGGGATGCCCTGCCGAGAAAGCTCGGATCCGCCGCTGTTGTCGCAGCGGCAGATCTGCTTTTCCTGGCAGGTTGGTGCTGCTGTGGTCTGCGGGGCAGTGAGTGACCGGCGGCGCGCGGTCGCCACGCCCAGGGGCGGGGACAGGAACAGGGACTATTGTCGGGAGGGACGACGAGGAGGCCCGATGACGCTGTCCCCCCACGGCTCCACCGCCGTGGACACCGGATCGCTGCGCAAGGGGCTGCCGATCATGATCCTGGGCGGCATCCTGGCCTGGGTCAGCGGTCAGTCCTGGAGCGTCCAGCGGGGCTCCGGAGAGCTCTTCCAGCTGGTGATGGCCTACGGCAACCTGGCGATCATGGCGGGCGCCGCCCAGCTCATCGCCGGCCTGCGGGGCCGCCCCTGGATGATGGCCACCGCCGGCGCGGCGGGGATGACCGTCCCGTGGTTCTTCGGGCTCGCCGTCGCCCAGCAGGGGGAGGGGGTGCTGGTCCCGACGCTGCTGGTGCTGGTGACCAGCTGGGGAATGACGTATGCCCTGTCGACGGCGATCCGGGTGTGGCTGCGCCGACGCCAGCGCTAGGACCTCAGCGGATCAGCCAGGCCCCGGCGACCTCGACCAGCCGGTCGTTGGCCTCGGTCTCACCGATGGTGCAGCGGACCCCGTCCCCGGCGAACGGGCGCACCATCAGCCCTCGGGCCTGCGCGGCCTGCGCGAACGGCACGGCGTCGTCACCCAGCGGCAGCCACAGGAAGTTGCCCTGCGCCTGCGGCACGTCCCAGCCCTGCTCGCGCAGCGCCGCGACGACCCGCTCCCGCTCGGCGACCAGGCCCTCGACCCGTCCGAGCAGCTCGTCCCGGGCGGCGAGGCTGGCGATGGCCGCCTGCTGGGCCAGGTCGGTGACCCCGAACGGGGTGGCCGCCTTGCGCAGCGCGGTCGCCACCTCCGGGTGCGCGACGGCATACCCCACACGCAGCCCGGCCAGTCCGTACGCCTTGGAGAAGGTGCGCAGCACGACCACGTTCGGGCGCCCGGCGGCAACGGCCAGGGCGTCCGGCACGTCCGCCTCGGTGGTGAACTCCAGGTATGCCTCGTCGATGACGACCAGCACGTCCTGCGGGACCTTCTCCAGGAAGGCCTCGAGCTCCGTGGCGCGAACCGCCGGGCCGGTGGGGTTGTTGGGGGTGCAGACGAGCACCAGCCGGGTGCGGTCGGTGATCGCGGCGGCCATCGCGTCCAGGTCGTGCCGCGCCGTGCCCTCCTCCAGCGGCACCTGGACCGAGGTGGCACCGGAGAGCGCCACGACGATCGGGTAGGCCTCGAAGCTGCGCCAGGCGTAGACCACCTCGTCCCCCGGGTCGCAGGTGATCGCGACCAGCTGGGTGAGCACGGCGACGCTGCCGGTGCCGGTGGCGACCTGCTCGGCCGGGACGCCGAGGTCGTCGGCCAGCGCCTGGGTCAGGGAGACCACCCCCATGTCGGGGTAACGGTTGACCCGGGAGGCCGCCTCGGAGATCGCCTCCAGCACCGAGGGCAGCGGCGGGTGCGGGTTCTCGTTCGAGGAGATCTTGTATGCCGTGAGGCCCTCGACCGGGGCGGGGGGCTTGCCGGGGACGTAGGCCGGGACGCCGGCGAGGGCGGTCCGCAGGCGGACGCGGGAGGTCTGCTCGGTCATGGGCACAGCGTATCGGCGTGCCCGACCGGGCCCTCCGGACGGAGGACCCGGTCGGCGCGCCCGGCTGCCGCCGGTCGGCGAGGGCGGAGCGCTCAGCCCCGGCCGGGCTTGACCCGGTTGCCGTCCTCGTCGACGGTGTAGACCTGCTTGGCGCCGTTGCTGCGCTTCTCGATCCGCACGCCGTCGTGGAACACCCCGTCGGCGGTCCGCGCCTCGTAGCTGATGGTGTCGTCGTCGACGTCGATCAGCTGGTACAGCTGGACGCCCTCCGCGGTGGAGACCGGCTGACCGCCGTTGTCGGTCCAGTTCCCCAGGTCGTTCAGGGAGTACATCTTGGCCCCGGACACCGACACCACGTAGACGGTGCCGTCGTGGATCCCGGAGCGTCCCTGCTCGGCGTTCTGCTGGTGTCCACGGCCGTAGGTGTGGTCGTGACCCTGCAGCACCAGGTCGACGTCGTGCTCCTGGAGGATCGGGTCCCAGTAGTCGCGCACCCGCTGGTTGTTGCGGCTGCCGGTCATCGCGAAGACCGGGTGGTGGAAGGTGACGACGCTCCACTTCCCCGGGTTCTCCTCCAGCGCCTGGTCCAGGTAGTCGGCCTGCGCCTGCATGTCCTCGTCGTTGTTGAGGTTGGAGTTCAGCCCGATGAAGCGCACCCCCTCGTAGTCCACGTGGTAGGCGGTCTCCGGGTGCTCGGCGTTGACGCTCTCCGGGCCGTTGTCGGGGAAGGCGAACTGCTTGTCCCAGTAGGGGGCCAGCACCCCGCTGCGGTACTCGTGGTTGCCGGGGATGGCGAGGCTGTTGATGCCACCGTTGATCCAGCCGGCGGCGTCGAACCACTCGCCCCACTCGTTGTCCCGGGTGGACACGTCGACGAGGTCGCCGGCGTGCACGATGAGGTCGGCCTGGGGGCGGTCCACGAAGGCCCGTCGGAAGACTCGGGACACGTGCTCGTGGACCTCGTTCTGGGCGTCCCCGTAGTAGATGAAGGAGAACGGCTCGGCCTCGCCGCTGGCCGTCTGGAACTCCATCCACTCGCTCCAGTTGGTGCCGTCCCCCACCCGGTAGAGGTAGTCGGTGTCGGCGTCCAGGCCCTCGAAGGTCACGGTGTGGAAACGGACCGGGAAGCCCAGGTCGGCCATCATCGGCTCGGTGCTCTGCGCCGGGACGGCGGTCGCGGCGTCGTCGAAGGAGGGACCGGGGGCCATCGGGCTGATCTCCGCCTGCGCCGTCATCACCTCGCTGCTGGTGCGCCAGCTGACGGCCTGCGAGGTGGCGGTGTCCTCGGTCGGGGTGAGGATGACCCGGTCGGGCATCGGGGAGGGTGCGTGCCGCTCGGCGTCCGGGTAGGGCTCGGCGACGAGTGCGTCACCGAGCGCCGTGCCCATCAGGGGCCCGCCGAGCAGGAGGGCGCCGGCCGAGACCAGGGCACCGGTGCGGAGCCGGCGTCGGCGGTGACCGTGCGGGCCAGTACTGCGAGTCATCGAACTACCTCTCGAGGTGTGCGGGATCGGACACCCGCCACCCTGGTCACCGCGGGTTGCCCTGGGGCGGGCAGCAACCGAATGGATGGTGAAGTCGTCGGGGACCGAGGGTGCACAGCAGGTATGCGGGAACCCGTTCACGCCCCCGGTGGTCCTCGTTCACCCGCTGGTGACCCGCCGTGCGTCTCGCGCCCCTTCACTGGCCGCGCCCGCCGCCCCCGGACACCCGAAAGGTCTGACCACCATGCCTGCTGCCTCCGCCGGTCCCCGGCGCTGGGCGCCGTCCGGGGCGCTGCTGCTCCTGGGTGTCCTCGCCGCCGAGCCCGCCGCCGCGCACCCCTTCGGGCCGCCGCTGGCGGCCACCCTGGACCGGTCCGGCACGGTGCTGACGATGACCTGGACCGGGGCGGCCGACGACTGGATGGTGGTGGGCGAGCACACCGGGGCCTTCGCCGAGGTGGCCGCGGACAGCACCGGCGCCGAGGTGCTGGCCACCTCCCCCCTGGTGCGGGACTACCTGGCCGACCACATCCGGGTCGCCACCCCCGGTGGCCGGTCCTGCGACCAGGAGGTCGAGGAGGTGGACGACGTGCTCGCCGACGGCGCCCGGCTGACCTTCACCTGCCCGGAGGGGACGTCGGACGTGCTGGTCACGCTGGCCGTGCTGACCGACGTCAACCCCGCCTACCGGACCGTCCTCGAGGCCGGGGACGACGGCGCCCGGACGTTGTTCACCGCCGCCCGACCCACCCACCAGGTCAGCCTCGCCGGTTCCGGTTCCGGGCCGGTAGGCGCCTCGCTCGCGCTGGTCGGTGGCGCGCTCGCGGTGGGCGCGCTGGCCGCGGTCGGTGTTCCCTGGGCGCTGCGCCGGCGGCGGGCCGCCCGGTGACCGGCGGCGAGGTGGAGAACACCCTGATCAGCCTGTTCGACACCCCGACGTACCAGCTGCTGGCGGTCGTCCTGGCGCTCGGCGTGGGCGCGGCGCATGCGGTCGCGCCCGGGCACGGCAAGGGGATCACCGCCGCCTACCTCATCGGCGCGCACGGGCGTTACCGGGACGCGGCATACCTCGGCGGCGTGGTGGCCGGGATGCACACCGTCTCGGCGCTGGTGCTGGCCGTGGCCTGGGTGAACGTCGGTGTCGTCTCGGACCTGGGGACCGAGCGGATCACCCAGGGGCTGCAGGTGCTGGCCGGGCTGGTCATCGTCGGGGTGGGGGTGCACCTGGTGCGTCGGCGGCACGGCCACCACCACGATCACGACCACAGCCACAGCCACCATCACCATCATCACCACGGGGCCGGCGCCCCCTCGCCATGGAGCCGGAAGGGTCTGCTCGCGCTCGGCCTCTCCGGGGGACTGATGCCCTCGCCGTCCGCCTTCATGGTGCTGGTCAGCGGGCTGCTGACCGGGCGGGTGCTGTTCGCGGTGCTGCTGGTCCTCATGTTCGGCGTCGGGATGGCGTGCACCCTCACCGGGGTGGGGGTGGCGACCCTCAAGGGCACCGCCCTGATCGGTGGTCGCTCCTCCTCCGCGGTGCTGACCCGGATGTCGACCCTGCTGCCCCGGGTCGCCGCGTACGGGGTGGTCGCCGGGGGGCTGGTCTACCTGAGCGTCGCCCTGACCCAGCTCCGGTGAGCCCGTCGACGCAGATGTGGCGCCCTGGTCGGGCGGAGGTCACCTCCCCGCCCGGTGACCGCCACCTGGGATCAACCTCGCGCTGCTGGGATGGCGACCGTACGAACCGACCGAGACCCGCGAACAGAAACGGAAGACCATGAAGCTGCTGCCCGTCCTCACCGTGGCCGCCCTGTCCGTCACCACCCTCACCGCCGCCGGTATGCCCGGCCAGGCCCCGTTCGTCACCCGGTGCGTCGGCGTGGGCGGCGCGGTCACCGTGCCCGGCGACCTGGTGGTCCCCGCCGGGGCCTCCTGCACGCTGGAGGGGACCACCGTGACCGGAGCCGTCCGGGTCCAGGCGGGCGCGGACCTGGTGCTCGTGGACGCCACCGTCGGCGGCAACGTCGTCCTGCAGCGGGACGCCTACCTCGACGCGGTCGACAGCACCCTGGAGGGCAACGTGGCGAACCGGGGCGGCTTCGGCACCGCGGTGGAGAACACCTCGCTGGGTGCCTACACCGGGACCGCGGCCGAGGAGGAGACGCAGTCGCCCTTCCTGCTCGGCGAGGGCGCGGCCTTCGGTGGCCGGGTCTCCGCCACCGGCGGCTACGTGCTGCTGGAGTCCTCCACCGTCGACGGGTGGCTGAGCGGTGACGGCATCGAGTTCACCGACCTCGTCGACACCGTCGTCGAGGGCGACCTGACCGTCCGGGACAACGAGTTCGGGGCGCTGGTGTGCGCGAGCGAGGTGCACGGCGACGCGCTGCTCTCCACCAACCAGCTCGGTGTCCAGCTGGGCGGCAGCGGTCCGCTGGGCGACTGCGAGGGCCAGGTCGGCTACTGGGGCGGAGACGTCCAGGTGGACGGCACCACCGGCGGCGTGACGGTCGACGACAACATCGTGCGCGGCGACCTGGCCGGGGAGGGCAACGACCCGGCCCCGGTGGGCGACGGCAACCGGGTGCGCGGTGCCCTGCTCGGCGACTTCGCCGACCTGCAGCCCGCCGCCCCGGCGCTGTCGCAGCGGGCCGTCCCCTCGGAGGCACGGGAGCGGCGTGCCGCGGCGGACACCGTCCGCGAGGACCGGCTCGCGGACGCGGTCCGGCAGTCCGAGCGGGCCGGGGACGCCGACCTCTGACCCGGCCCCCGGCCCGGCCGGGACACGAGGACGCCGGGTCGCGCGCGGACTGCGTGCGACCCGGCGTCGCGTGGGATCATCGAACCATGAGACTGATCTTCGACATCGTCGCCAACGGCGTCGCCCTCTGGGTTGCCGCCGCGCTCATCTCCGGCATCGAGTTCGGTGGCGAGGGCGGGCAGATGGTCCTCACCATCGCGCTCGTCGCCGCCATCTTCGGTGTGCTCAACGCCCTGGTCCGCCCCGTTGTCCAGGTGCTGTCGATCCCGCTCATCGTGCTCACCCTGGGCCTCTTCCTCTTCGTCATCAACGCGTTCATGCTGTCGCTGACCTCGTGGGTGTCCGGGCTGCTCAACCTGGACTTCCACGTCGAGTCCTTCTTCTGGGACGCCGTGCTCGGCTCGATCATCATCTCGATCGTGTCGATGGTGGTCGGTGCGCTGCTGCCCAGCCCGCGCCGGGTGGACTGACCCTCCCGATGCCCTCGGGTCAGGTTGACGTCTGCGGTAACGTTCGGCCCAGCCCCCAGCACGAAGGAGTTCGCGTGAGCGACGACGAGGTCGCGCCCCGGCGCGCCGCCGCACCCGGTCACCACCCGCCCGAGCGGGACATCACCGACGGTGGACCGGACATGGTGCAGTTCCTGGAGGCCGACGGCACCCGCACGGAGCTGACGCCGGCCAACGAGCAGTACGCCTCCTACCTCGACGACATCGACGCCGACCAGATGCGCGCCATGCTGCGCGACCTGATCCTGGTGCGCCGCGTCGACTCCGAGGGGTTCGCGCTGCAGCGTCAGGGCGAGCTCGGGCTGTGGCCCAGCCTGCTCGGCCAGGAGGCCGCGCAGGTCGGTGCCGGACGCGCGATGCGCCCGCAGGACTACGCCTTCCCGGGGTACCGCGAGCACGGCGTCGCCTGGTGCAAGGGCGTCCCGCCGGAGAACCTGCTCGGCATGTTCCGCGGGGTGAACCACGGTGGCTGGGACTCCAACGAGAACAACTTCCACCTCTACACGATCGTCATCGGCAACCAGATGCTGCACGCGGTCGGGTATGCCATGGGTGTCACCCAGGACGGCGACGTCGGCACCGGTGACGTGGACCGAGACACCGCGGTGATGGCCTTCACCGGCGACGGCGGCACCGCGCAGGGCGACTTCAACGAGGCCCTGGTCTTCGCGGCCGTCACCCACGCACCGGTCGTCTTCTTCGTGCAGAACAACCACTGGGCGATCTCGGAGCCTAACGAACGGCAGTTCACGGTGCCGCCCTACCGCCGCGCGGACGGTTTCGGCTTCCCCGGCATCCGGGTGGACGGCAACGACGTGCTCGCCAGCTACGCGGTCACCCGGTACGCCCTGGACCGGGCGCGCTCCGGTCAGGGGCCGACGCTGATCGAGGCGTTCACCTACCGGATGGGGGCGCACACCACCTCCGACGACCCGACCAAGTACCGGATCTCCGCCGAGGTCGACGCCTGGCGGGCGAAGGACCCGATCGACCGGATGACGGCATACCTGCGGGCCTCCGGCGACATCGACGACGCGTGGGCGACCGCGGTCGAGACCGAGGCAGACGAGCTCGCCGCCCGGATCCGGCACGCCTGCCAGACGATGCCCGACCCGCCGCACGAGGAGATGTTCGCGCACGTGTACGCCGAGCCGCACCGGCTCATCGAGCGCGAGGCCGCCAGCTTCGCCGACTACCAGTCCGGCTTCGAGGACTGAGGAGGGCGAGGATGAGCACCCAGACCAGCACGCCGTCGACCGGCACCCGGATGACGATCGCGAAGGCGCTCAACGCCGGGATGCGCGCGGCGATGGACCGGGACCCCAAGGTGGTCCTGATGGGGGAGGACGTCGGCAAGCTCGGCGGTGTCTTCCGGATCACCGAGGGCCTGCAGAAGGACTTCGGCGAGGACCGCGTCATCGACACCCCGCTGGCCGAGTCCGGGATCATGGGCGCCGCCGTCGGGCTGGCCCTGCGCGGCTACCGGCCGGTGGTGGAGATCCAGTTCGACGGCTTCGTCTACCCCGCCTTCGACCAGATGATCAGCCAGGTCGCCAAGATGCACAACCGCAGCCTCGGCGCCCTCAAGGTGCCGATGGTGGTGCGCATCCCCTACGGCGGCGGGATCGGTGCGGTCGAGCACCACAGCGAGTCCAACGAGTCCTACTTCGCGCACACCGCGGGCCTGCGGGTGGTGACCTGCTCCTCGACCGAGGACGCCTACTGGATGATGCAGCAGGCCATCGCCAGCGACGACCCGGTGATCTTCTACGAGCCGAAGCGTCGCTACCACGAGCGCGGCGTGCTGGACCTGGCCACCGGGCCGGTCGACCTGGCCGCGGCACCGCACGACCTGGACCAGGCCGTGGTGCGGACCGAGGGCAGCGACGTCACCGTGCTGACCTACGGCCCGATGGTCAAGGTGGCGCTGGCCGCGGCCCAGGCCGCCGAGCTGGAGGACGGCCCCTCGATCGAGGTCGTCGACCTGCGCTCGCTGTCGCCGCTGGACACCGACGTGATCGAGGCGTCGGTGAACAAGACCGGCCGGTGCATCGCGCTCTCGGAGGCGCAGACCTTCGCCAGCATCACCTCCGAGCTGGCGGCGCACGTCCAGGAGCACTGCTTCTACCGCCTGGAGGCGCCGGTCCTGCGGGTCGGCGGCTACAACATCCCCTACCCGCCGAGCCGGCACGAGGAAGTCTTCCTGCCCGACCTCGACCGTGTGCTGCACGCGGTCGAGACCCTGCTCGACGTCTGATCACCGAGAGGCGAGGATCGTGCCAGAGTTCAAGCTGCCGGACCCGGGCGAGGGTCTGGTCGAGGCCACCATCATCCAGTGGAAGGTCGCCGAGGGCGACACCGTGAAGGTCAACGACATCGTGGTCGAGGTGGAGACCGCGAAGTCGCTGGTCGAGTTGCCCATCCCGTATGCCGGCACCGTCACCAAGATCCTGGCCGCCGAGGGCGAGGAGGTCGAGGTCGGCGCCGGGATCGTGGTCATCGACACCGGGGACGGCGGCGGCTCCGGGTCCGCGGTTCCGGGCGACGGTGCCCAGGGCGCGTCGGACGACGTCACGGACGCCGGCACCGCGGCCTCGGACGACCTGGTCCCGACCCCGCCGGAGGGCGGTGGCTCCGAGGGCGGCAAGCGGGAGCCGATGCTCGTCGGCTACGGCGCGATCGAGGGCTCCACCAGCCGGCGTCGCCGCCGCAGCGGGGCCTCCGGCGCCGAGGCCGAGGCGGAGCAGGCCCCCGCCCGACGGGCCAAGTCGACGCCGCCGGTGCGCAAGTACGCCAAGGACCGCGGGGTCGACATCACCGCGGTGTCCCCGGCCGGTGAGGACGGCGTGGTCCGCCGCTCCGACGTCGACGCCCACCTGGCCGCGACCGGGGCCGAGGTGACCGGCGCCGAGGTGACCGGTGCCAGCACGGCGACCGCGCCGGCCCCCTCCTCCCGACCGGGCGTCGCTGGTGGTGGCCCTGAGACCGCACCGAGCATCTCCGGTGGTGGGCAGGCATACCAGCGGCCCACCCTCAGCCGCTCCGGGGAGCGCGAGGAGCGGGTGGACGTCAAGGGCGTCCGGAAGATGACCGCGCAGGCGATGGTCGGGTCGGCGTTCACCGCCCCGCACGTCACCGAGTTCATCACCGTCGACGTGAGCCGCACCATGGAGCTCGTCGACCGGCTGAAGAAGGACCGCTCGTCCGGCATGTCTGACCTGAGGATCAACCCGCTGCTGGTGCTCGCCAAGGCGATGACGGTCGCGGTCCGCCGCAACCCGGGGATGAACGCGGTCTGGGACGAGCAGGCGCAACAGATCGTGCAGCGCAACTACGTCAACCTGGGCATCGCGGCGGCCACCCCGCGCGGGCTGGTCGTGCCCAACATCAAGGACGCCGACCTGATGGACCTGCGCCAGCTGGCCGAGGCGATGACCGACCTGGTCGCCACCGCCAAGGCCGGGCGCACCCAACCGGCGGACATGTCCGGCGGCACCATCACCATCACCAACGTCGGCGTCTTCGGCGTCGACACCGGCACCCCGATCATCAACCCGGGGGAGTCCGCGATCGTCTGCTTCGGCGCGGTCCGGCGTATGCCGTGGGTCGTCGGTGAGGGCGCCGACGAGCGGATCGAGCCGCGCTGGGTGACCCAGCTCGCGGTGAGCTTCGACCACCGGCTGATCGACGGCGAGATGGGCTCGATGTTCCTGGCCGACCTGGCCGCGCTGCTGGAGGACCCGGCCAAGGCGCTCGCCTGGGTCTGAGCCGCGCGGAGGCCGACGGCTGAAGAACGACCGCGGGTTCTCGTGCCATGGCACGAGAACCCGCGGTCGTCTCCGTACGGTCAGTCGTGCTGACGGTGCTCGGTGCCTCCGCCGGCCGGCTCCACGGCGTCCCCCGCCCGTGCCTCGATGACGACCAGCACCAGCACCACGCCTGCTCCCAGCAGCACCAGCAGCGCCGGCCCCAGCACCGGCGCGTAGGGCGCCACCAGCGCCCCGGGTGCACTGTCCTCGCCGCCGGCCGACTGCTGCCACGGCCACAGCGCGCGCAGCGAGCCGATCATGAAGCCGGCCATCACCAGCAGCGTGGCCCGCCGGGCGTGGGCCAGCAGCCAGGTGATCAGCTGCACGAAGGACGCCAACCCGGTGATGGCCCCCAGCGCGAAGACGGCGATGTAGGTGAGGTCGCGGGAGTCCACCGCGTCCAGGGTCACCGTGTAGAGGCCGACGGCGAGCAGGAAGAAGGACCCGGAGACCCCGGGCACGACCAGTGCGCAGATGGCCACCGCCGCGGCGAGGAAGACCACCGGCAACGCCGGGTCGCTGACGCTGCCGCCGTCGGCCAGCCCGATCAGCAGCCAGGCCACGACTGCGGCGCCCGCCACCAGCAGCAGGTCCGCCCACATCGGCCGGGTCCGGGCAGGCAGCATCCGGAGCGGGACCGCGACGCTCATCGCGACCATCCCGAGGAAGAGGCCCCGGGCGTGCTCGGGCGAGGAGGTCACGAAGGTGCTCATCACCCCGGCCATCGTCAGCACCGCCAGCGCCATCCCGACCAGCACCGGCACCAGCAGCCACCAGTCGGTGCGCCGCAGGTGGGCGACGGCGCCGGCGACCCGCCCGGTGCCCTCCTCGCCCCCGACGACCAGCGCCTTCGCGGCCGAGACGACGTGCGACGCGGAGCCGATGAGCTGTTCGTAGAGGCCGGTGACCAGGGCCACGGTGCCCCCCGAGACCCCCGGGATGAGCTCGGCCATCCCGATCAGGAAGCCGCGGGCGAGGTCGAGGGGCAGCAGCAGCCGGCTGCGTGTCATCGGCGTGGTGCGGGTGGGCACGGCGTGGTCGGGGGTGTCTGTCACGGCGAGGAGCCTACGTGGTGCGGCGGGTGGCCGCCGTGGCGCGGACGCGGCATACCATCGGCGCATGGCCTCCCGCCCCCGCCTGAAGGACCGGCTGCTCACCCTGCTCACCACCCTCGGTGCGGTGGCCTTCTTCGTGGTGGGCGTCTCCCGCGGCAACCTGCGGGTCGCGGTGATCGGGGCCCTGTTCTTCCTCGGCTACGGCGTCCTGCACGGGGTGACCCGGCGGCTCGAGCCGGCGGCCCGGCTGGTCACCGGCAGCGAGGTCGACCAGGCGGAACGGCTGGTGCAGTTCCGGGCGACCCGCCTGGCCGGTCAGGGCGCGCTGGCGGTGGCCGCGGTCGGGGTGCTGGCCGAGTTCACGGTGCAGTGGGAGCCGGGGATCTACGTCGCCGGGACCGCGCTGCTGGTGCTGGCGATCTTCGTCGGCGGCCTGTGGTTCTTCAGCCGCGCCGCCCGCCGCTGAGCCGGCGCCGGTCGACGCTCAGGGGGTGAGCGAAAGGGCGTCCAGGACCCGCGCCGCGAGGTCCTCGTCGCCGTGCACCTGGTGTGCCGTGTCCTGGGTGCTGACCCGGCCGGCGGCCCGGCGGGCGAGCGAGTCGGTGGACAGCGAGATGGTGGTGACCTGCTCCGGGGTCGCCTCGTCGTGCACCCCGTGCCCGTCCTCCGTCGACTCGGCGTGCCCCGAGAACAGCTCGTGGGCGACGGGCTGGCCGTCGCTGTCGACGTCGATCCGCACCCCGGCCCGACCGGTGACCGGCCCGGTGCTCTCCACGATGACGGTGGTTCCCGGCTCCGGGCGCACCCGGCGCAGCACCACCCGCGGCAGCGCGGCCAGCACCCAGGACGTCCACTGCGCGGCGCCCGGACCGTCCAGGGAGCCGGGCCGGTCGACCGCGTGGCGGATGTCCTGCTCGTGGGTCCAGATGTCGCACAGCCGCAGCCGGGCCAGCTCCTCGAAGGTCGTCTCCTGGTCCATCACGTGGCGGACCGGCGTCTCGAGCGTGGGGTCCAGGTCGTAGAGGTTGGCGGTGCGGACCTCGACGAGGGTGCGCAGCTCGGCCAGCAGGGCCTCCGGCGGGACGGACCGGCGGGCGCGGACGCCCTGCTCGATCCAGACCCCGAAGTCGTTGCGCACGTGCTCGGGGTCCCCGACCCGGATGTCCTCCCCACCGGCCGGGTGGTCCGACCCGGACAGGTAGTCCTCGAGGTGGACCACGTGCGCCACGTGGTCGTGCACCGTCCACCCGGGGCACTGGGTGGGCACGTCCCACTCGCTTCCGCGGAGCCCGTCGCAGGTGTTCACCAACGACGTCAGCTCGTGCCGGTAGGCCTCGATCAGGCTCGGGACGTCAGTCGGGGGCGAGGGATGGACAACCATGCAGGCAGCCTAACGGCGACGCCTAGCATGGGGGTATGCCCGTCGCCACCGCGCCGCAGGGTTCGCCTGTGCGTCCGCCCCGGCAGCAGTCCGCCCGCGAGCCCCTGCGCTGGCCGCTCGTCGTCATCACCGTGCTCACCGCGCTGGTGGTGGCGGTGCCGGCCGCAGCGCTCAGCGGGGCCACCGCCCCGCTGCTGCTCGGGGACGCTGGTCCGCTGGTCCGCTGGGGGATGGTGCTGCTGGAGGTGGTCCACCACCTGGCGGCCGCGCTCACCATCGGGCTGCTGGTGGTCGCGGCCTTCCTGGTCCGCGAGGGCCGGGACACCGACCGCCGGGGCGCCGCGGCACGGGTGGCCACCGCCTCCGCCCTGCTGTGGTGCCTCGCCTCGGCCGGGATCCTGGTGCTCGGCTTCGGGGACCTGGCCGGGCTGCCCCCGTCGGCACCCGGCTACCTGCAGGACATGATCACCAACATCTGGGGCCTGGAGGTGATGCGGCTGCGGCTGGTGGAGACGCTGATGCTGGCCGCGCTGGTGCCGTTCGCGGCGCTGGCCCGCACCCGCGGGGCGTTGGCCTGGGTGGCGGGTCTGGCCCTGTTCGCCCTGGTCCCTCTCTCCTACGGGGGGCACTCCAGCGGCACCGACGGGCACGAGACCGCGGTCACCGCGCTGCTGCTGCACCTGGGCGGCATCACCGTCTGGGTCGGCGGCCTGATGGCGATCGGGCTGCTGCTGCCGGTGCTGGGCACGGCCCTGCCGGACACGCTGCGCCGCTACTCGACCCTGGCCCTGTGGTCCTTCGTCTCGGTGTCCCTCTCCGGGGTGCTCTTCGCGCTGCTCATGGTCGACGACCTTGACGACCTGGTCAGCCCCTACTGGGTGGTGATCTGGGCCAAGGTCGGGCTGCTCACGGTCCTCGGGGTGATGGGTGCGGTGCAGCGCCGGATCATCATCGCCCGGGGCACCGACCGGCCCTGGCTCTTCGCGGCGCTCGCCTCCGGCGAGCTCGCGGTGATGGGCACCGCGATCGCGCTGGGCTCGGTGCTCTCCCGCACCCCGCCGCCGGTGGTGGAGTCGGAGACCGACGCGTCCAGCCCGGCCTACGCCCTGACCGGCTACCCGCTGCCCGAGCCCTTCGAGCCGGCCCGGCTGCTCGACACCTGGCAGGTCAACTGGCTCTTCCTGCTGGTCGCGCTGGTGGCGGTCGGGGCATACCTGGCCGGAGTGGTGAAGCTGCGCCGGCGCGGCGACGCGTGGCCGCTGTGGCGGCTGCTGCTGTGGGTGCTCGGCTGGGCCGTCTTCGTCTACGCCACCAGCGGTGCCCCCGGGGTCTACGGGCGGATCATGTTCTCCCAGCACATGATCATGCACATGGTGCTGATGATGGGGGTGCCGATCCTGCTGGTCCCGGCGCAGGCGATCACGCTGGCGTACCGGACGCTGCCGGCCCGCAAGGACAAGACGCTCGGCCCGCGCGAGGTGCTGGTCGCGGTGGTGCACTCGCGGTGGGCCACCTTCGTGGTCAACCCGGTGGTCGCCGGCGCCATCTTCTTCGGCAGCCTCATCGCGTTCTACTGGACCGGGCTGTTCGGCTGGGCACTCACCTCGCACACCGGGCACGTGCTGATGGTCGTGCACTTCAGCCTCACCGGCTTCGCCTTCGTCTGGTCCCTGGTCGGACAGGACCCGGGCCCGGCCAAGTGGTCGCCGCCGCTGCGCATCCTGGTGCTGCTCGGGACGCTGGCCGCGCACGCCTTCTTCGGGCTGGCGCTGATGCAGGGCACCTGGCTGCTGGAGCCGGAGTTCTTCAAGACCATCGAGGTCCCCTGGGTTGACGACCTGCTCGTCGACCAGCAGACCGCCGGCGGCATCGCCTGGGGCGTCGGCGAGCTGCCCACGGTGGTGCTGGTGCTGATGGTCATGGTGGACTGGATGCGCCGGGACGAGCGGGAGAGCGTCCGCTCCGACCGGCAGGCCCTGCGCGACGACGACGCAGAGCTGGTCGCCTACAACGCCCACCTGCAGCGGCTGGCGGAGCGGGACAGGAGCAGACGGTGAAGGTCGCGATCATCCAGCTCGGGTATGCCGAGGGTGCCGACGAGTCGGTCGAAGAACGCTCCGAGCGGGTCGCCGGGCTGGTCGCCCGGCATGCCCCGGGGCACGATCTGGTGGTGCTGCCCGAGCTGTGGAGCGCTGGCGGGTTCGCCTCCACCGAGTGGGAGGGGCGCAGCCAGGACCTGTCCGGCGGCGACGTCGACCTGCCCCCGGCCCTGGTGCCGGTCGCGCGGGCGGCACGGGGCAGGGGTGCGGTGGTGCATACCGGGTCCGTGGTGGAGCGCACCGACCAGCCGGGCCCGGAGGGTCGCCACCTGTGGAACACCTCGGTGGTGCTCGACCCGGACGGGCGGGTCTGCGCCCGCTACCGGAAGGTGCACCGGTTCGGCTTCGGCGGGGGAGAGCCGAAGCTGATGGAGGCCGGCCCCGACCTGGTCGTCACCGACCTGCCGGCCCCCGCGGACGGACTGCGGACGGGCCTGTCGACCTGCTACGACCTGCGCTTCCCCGAGCTCTACCGGGCCCAGCTGGACCTGGGCGCCGGGCTCTTCCTCATCCCCGCGGCGTGGCCGATGGCGCGGGTCGAGCACTGGCGGCTGCTGCTGCGGGCACGGGCCCTGGAGGACCAGTGCTTCGTCATCGCCTGCAACACCGCGGGGACGCACGCCGGGGTGGAGATGGGCGGCCGGAGCGCGGTCGTCGACCCGTGGGGGACCGTGCTCGGCGAGGCCGGGACCGGCGAGGAGGTGCTCTCGGTGGAGATCGACACCACCGAGGTGGCCCGGGCCCGGGAGAAGTTCCCGGTGCTCGCGGACCGGCGTCTGTGAGTCGGACCGGGTTAGGCTGACGGTCGAACCAATCGAAAGGATCACCCATGGGCATCGGCCTTGGTATCTTCCTGCTCGTCGTGGGGGCCATCCTGTCCTTCGCGGTCCAGGACGCGATCGACGGCGTCAACCTCATCACCGTCGGCTACATCCTGATGGCGGCCGGTGTGCTGTCCCTGCTGCTCGGTCTGGTGCTGAACACCCAGCGCACGAACACCACGCACCGCGAGATCGTCGACCGGCACAACGACACCGACGTGCGTCACCGCGGTGGTCCCGAGGGCTACTGAGCACGGTTGCAGGCGGACCCCGGCGGACCTGATGAGGATCCCTGGACGCCGCTGAGGCGTTCGCCCGGGCCCGAGCCCGTGGCCACGCCGCCCTCCCCGGGCCCGTGCGTCGGGTCGTCCCCGAGACCGCGATCGGCTTCGCGGTCATCAGCAGCTTCACCTATGCGGTGGACCTGAGCCTGCTCGCGGTGCTGCACGACGTGCTTGCCTGGCCGTACCCGGCGGCGGTGACCCTGGGGTATGTCGTCGCGTTCGGGCTGGCGTTCCTGCTCAACCGGTGGCTGAACTTCCAGTCGCACGGCCCGCTGGGCCGGCAGACCGGGCGGTACGTGCTCACCGTGGTGGTGAACTACCTGCTGTTCATCCTGCTGCTGTCCAGCACCCTGGAGGCGCTGGGCGTGCAGTACCTGGTGGCCCGGCTGGCGGCCGGCGCCTGCGAGGCGGTCTTCATGTACGTGGCGATGCGGAGCTTCGTGTTCCGGTTGAAGCGCTACCGCTGACCACACCTGCCCCTTCACCTCGCCTCACCCCGCCCCCACCCGACCGGGCGTCTCGTCGTGCCGGACCGGGCGTCTCGTGGTGCCGGACCGGGCGTCTGGTTGTGCCGGACCGGGCGTCTGGTTGTGCCGGACCGGGCGTCTCGTGGTGCCGGACCGGGCGTCTCGTGATGCCGGACCGGGCGTCTGGTTGTGCCGGACCGGCGTCTGGTTGTGCGGGACCGGGCGTCTCGTTGTGCGGGACCGGGCGTCTCGTGATGCCGATCCGTACGCGTCAGAGCGTCCGACGCATGACCAGACGCGGCAATTTGCTGGCGACGGCGTCCGTCGTCCCGACGACCTCGAACCCGACCTTCTCGAACATCGCCCGGGTGCCGACGAAGGCCATCGTGGTGTCCATCCGCCCCGACGTCTCCACGGGGTATGCCTCCACCGCCGGAGCGCCCTGCGCGGCGGCATACCCCACCGCGCCCTCGATCAGCGGAGTGGTGAGGCCCCGTTTGCGGTGCCCGCCGCGGACCACGACGCAGATGATGCTCCAGACGTCGACCTCGTCCACCGGGCGGATCAGGCGCGAGCCCGCGAGGCGCGGGATGTCGGCCCGGCGCCCGATGTTGCACCACGCCACCGGGACGTCGTCGGCATACAGGACGACCCCCGGCGGGTGCTCGCGCTCGGTGAGCCTGCGGGCGGCACGCGCCCGGCTCCCGCCGCCCAGCTCCTCGATCTCGCCGGCTCGCAGCCGGTGCGACAGGCACCAGCAGTGGGTGGCGCGCCGGTTCGGGTTGATGACGTCGGCGAAGTCCTCGAAGCGGTCCGGGGTGACGGGGTATGTCTCGAGCGCCATCGGCTCATTGAACCATCGGGTGTCACGACGAGACGCTCGGTCCGGCAACACGAGACGTTCGGTCGGGCATTGCGGGACGCTCGGTCCGGCAACACGAGACGTTCGGTCGGGCATTTCGGGACGCCTGGTCGGGCATTTCGGGACGCTCGGTCAGAAGGCGGCCTCGGGGAGGTCCATGATGCTGGCCACCGCGTCCGCGTCGGCCGCGGTGATGGTGCGCCGGTCCGCGCTCAGCCGGGGCAGCACCTCGGTGGCGAAGAACCGCGCCGCGGCCACCTTCCCCTGCAGGTATGCCGGGTCCCGGCCCGCTCCGCTCTCGCCCGGCTCACCGGCGTCCAGCAGGCGCTGGGCGACCTCCGCCTGACGCAGCAGCAGCCAGCCGATGAGCAGGTCACCCACGGCCAGCAGCAGACGGGTGGTGCCGAGACCGACGGCATACACCTGGCTGGGCTCCGTCTGCGACGCCTGCGCCCGGCCGCTCATGAACTCGACCATCTGCTGCACCTCACCGAGTGCCCGCAGCACCGCGGCCCGGGTCCCGCCCAGGCCGTCGTCGAGCTGCGCGCTCGCGGTCGCCTGCACCTCGCCGGCCAGGTGCGCGAGGGCGACCCCGCGGTCGCGCAGGATCTTGCGGAAGAAGAAGTCCATGCCCTGGATGGCGGTGGTGCCCTCGTAGAGGCTGTCGATCTTGGCGTCGCGCAGGTACTGCTCGATCGGGTAGTCCTCTAGGAAGCCGGAGCCGCCCAGGGTCTGCAGCGACTCGGTGCCGAGCAGGGTGAACGCGCGCTCGGAGCCGCAGCCCTTGACCAGCGGCAGCAGCAGGTCGTTGACCCGGGCCGCCAGCCGCAGCTCCTCGGAGCCTCCGTCCCCCTCGGAGCCTGCGTCGCCGTCGTCGGCACCCTCCCGGTCGGCGAGGTCCTGCGCCCCGTGGATCGTGTCCTGGTAGCTCGCTGTGTAGAGCATCAGTGCGCGCAGCCCCTCGGCGTACGACTTCTGCAGCATCAGCGACCGCCGCACGTCCGGGTGGTGGGTGATCGTCACCCGGGGCGCCGTCTTGTCGGCCATCTGGGTCAGGTCGGCACCCTGTACCCGTTCCTTGGCGTACGCGAGCGCGTTGAGGTAGCCGGTCGAGAGGGTGGCGATCGCCTTCGTGCCGACCAGCATCCGGGCGTACTCGATGATCCGGAACATCTGCGCGATGCCGTCGTGGACCTCCCCGAGCAGCACCCCGACCGCGGGGCGCGAGGCGTCCTCCCCGAAGGCGACCTCGCAGGTGGTGGACACCTTGAGCCCCATCTTGTGCTCGATCCCGGTGATCGTCACGCCGTTGCGGTCGCCGAGCTCGCCGGTGTCGAGGTCGGTCACGTGCCGGTCGCTGACCAGGAACAGCGACAGCCCCTTGGTGCCGGGGCCGGCCCCCTCGGGGCGGGCCAGCACGAAGTGCACGACGTTGTCGTAGAAGGGCGCGATCCCGCTGGTGATGAAGCGCTTGGTGCCGCTCAGGTGCCAGGTGCCGTCCCCGGCGTCGACCGCCTTGGTCCGCCCCGCGCCGACGTCGCTGCCGGCGTCCGGCTCGGTGAGCATCATGGTGGCGCCCCAGGCGTGGTCGACCATCAGCCGGGCGAGGCGCTGCTGGTCGGGGGTGCCGAGCCGGTAGAGGGCGTTGGCGAAGGTATAGCCGGCCGCGAACATCTTGACCCCGGGGTTGGCGCCGAGCACCAGCTCGGACAGCGCCCAGGTCAGGCTGGGCGGGCCGGGGGTGCCGCCGAGGCCCTGGTCGATCTCCAGGCGCCACCACTCGTTGTCGACCCAGGCCTGGTACGACCGGACGAAGCTGTCCGGCATGCTCAGCGTGCCGGTGGCCGGGTCCAGCACGGGCGGGGTGCGGTCGGACTCGGTGAAGGACGCAGCGATCGGCCCCTCGGCCAGCTCGGCGACCTGGCGCAGCGCCTCCCGCGCGGTCTCGATGTCGATCTCCTCGTACGGCGCCCGGCCCAGGATCTGCTGGCGTCCGAGGACGTCGAAGAGCATGAACTCGGCGTCGCGCACGTTGCTGCGGTAGTGACCCACGCTGGTCCTCCAGGAAGTATGCGGTACCGGCGGTACACGGTTCTTCCGGATAGTTTAGCGACCGGGCGAGCGTCGTGTCTCGACCGGGCGAGCGTCGTGTCTCGACCGGGCGAGCGTCGTGCTGCTCAGGGGGCGAGGGCGGCCAGCTGCGCCCGCACGGCGCTGGCCACGCACCGGGCCGTGTCGTCCCAGGACGCCGAGGCCCCGTACGTCTCGGACAGGTCGACCACGTGCAGCCGGGAGAGCCTGGCCTCCGGCGCGTCCGGGCGCACGGTCCCGGCGACGACCACCACAGGTATGCCGTACGGCTCGGCCGCGTCCACCACCCCGCCGACGACCTTGCCGTTGAAGGACTCGGCGTCCAGGGCGCCCTCACCGGTGACGACGGCGTCCGCTGCCGCGACCGCGTCCGCCAGCCCCACCTGCCCGGCGACCAGCGCCAGGCCCGGCACCAGCTCGCCGCCGAGGGCGACCAGGCCGCCGCCCAGGCCACCGGCGGCGCCGGCCCCGGGGACACCGGAGACGTCGACCCCGAACCTCTCGACATACTCGCCCTGGATCTCGAACAACCTGCCGGTGAGCTCGACGATCTGCTGGGAGGAGGCGCCCTTCTGCGGGCCGAAGACGATGGCGGCGTCGGCGAATCCGGTCTGCACGTCGCAGGCGGCCAGCAGCTCGCACCCGCGATCGCCCGGTCGCTGCCCGTCCAGCGCGTCGAGCACCGCGGTCACCGCACCGGTCCCGCCGTCGCTCATCGCCGACCCGCCCAGCCCGACGATCACCCGTCGCGCCCCGGCGAGCACCGCCTCGGCGATCAGCTCACCGGTGCCGGTGCTCGTGGCGGTCATCGGGTCGTTGCCCTCCTTGCCGCCGGCCATCTGCAACCCGCTGGCCGCCGCCGACTCGACCACCGCGACGCGGTCCTCACCGAACCGCCATCGGGCCTCGACCGCGATGCCGCCGGGCCCGGTCACGGTGGAGGTGCGGTTCGCCCCGCCGAAAGCGTCCAGCATGCCCTCGCCGCCGTCGGCCATCGGTCGCTCGATCACCCTCCAGCCCAGCTCCTCGGCCCCGGCGCGCGCCGCGGCGACCACCTCCGGAGCGGTGAGCGACCCGCGGAACTTGTCCGGGGCGAGGAGGACGGTGCGGGCGTGGGCGTCGTCTGCTGAGGTCACACCTCGACCCTAGACGGCACGGGGGCTGGCGCGCGGGACGATTGTGGACAAGGATGTGCGCTCATGAGGATGTCGACGCGGACCCGCCCCCTGATCGCCGCGATCGCGGCCAGCGCCCTGCTCGCCGGATGCAGTGCCGGCTCCAGCACCAGCACGCCCACCAGCGAGGACGACCAGGGCGGCGGCGAGGGCGCCGGCAGCACCGACGACGCCTCGGGGGAGGGCGGCGGCTCGCAGGAGACCGTCCGGGTCGGCCTGGTCGCCGAGCCCGCGAGCCTGGACTTCACCACCACCGACGGCGCGGCCATCCCGCAGCTGCTGCTGGACAACATCTACGAGACGCTGGTCACCGTCGACGTGGAGACCGGCGAGATCATCCCGGCGCTGGCCACCGAGTGGGAGATCAGCGAGGACCGGCTGACGTACACCTTCACGCTGGAAGAGGGCGTCACCTTCTCCGACGGCAGCGAGTTCACCGCCGAGGACGCCGCCTTCTCCCTGGAGCGGGTCTCCTCGGACGACTGGACCATCAGCCTCGCGTCCCAGCTCGACGTGGTCGAGTCGGTCGAGGCGACGGACGAGACGACCCTCGAGGTCACCCTGACCCAGCCCAGCAACTCCTTCCTGTATGCCCTCACCACCCGGGTGGGCGCCATGTTCGACACCGAGGGCGTCGACAACCTCGCCGAGGAGGCCATCGGCACCGGGCCCTACACCTTCGGCTCCTGGGACCGGGGCTCGATGGTCACCCTCAACCGCAACGACGACTACCACGGGGAGGTGCCCTACTTCTCCACCGTGGAGATGCGCTACTACCAGGACGCCAACGCGCTGAACAACGCCATGCTGACCGACGCGATCGACGTGGTCGGCACGGTCCAGGCCCCGGAGTCGCTGGCCGAGTTCGAGGGCGGGGACTACCAGATCATCGAGGGCACCACCAACGGCGAGATCGTCCTCTCGATGAACCAGTCCGAGGGTGAGGCGCTCGCGGACCCCGACCTGCGCGCGGCCGTCCGGCACGCCATCGACCACCAGGCGCTGCTGGACACCTGCTGGGCCGGACGCGGCGAGCTCATCGGCTCGATGGTCCCGCCGACCGACCCCTGGTACGAGGACCGCACCGGCGACTTCCCCTACGACATGGAGGAGGCGCAGCGGCTCATCGCGGAGGCCGGCGCCGAAGGCACCGAGCTGCGGCTGCGCATCCCGAGCCTGCCGTACGCCGTCTCCTGCGGCACCGTGGTCGAGTCGATGCTGGAGGACGCCGGCCTGTCGGTCACCATCGACCAGCTGGAGTTCCCGGCGGCGTGGCTGGAGACGGTCTTCACCAACAAGGACTTCGACATGTCGATCGTCAGCCACGTGGAGCCCCGCGACATGGCCAACGTCTTCGGCAGCCCGGACTACTACACGACCTACGGCACCGAGGAGGTCCAGGCGCTGTTCGCCGAGGCCGACGCCGGCACCGAGGAGGAGCAGGTCGCCGCGATGCAGGAGGCCGCCGCGCTGATCAGCGAGGACGCCGCCGCCGACTTCCTCTTCCTGCTGCCCAACCTGATGGTCTCCGACCCGGACATCACCGGGCTGCCGACCAACGCGATCAAGGAGTCGTTCGACCTGTCCAAGCTGGCGCGGGGCTGACGCACACCGATGCTTCTCCGTCTGCTGCACCGCGCTGCGGTGCTCGCCCTGAGCGTGCTCGCTGCCTCGCTGGTGGTCTTCGGCTTCATGCGGGTGCTGCCCGGCGACCCCGCCCGGGTGGCCCTGGGCATCAACGCCTCCGACGACGCCGTGGCGCGGCTGCGGACCGAGTTCGGGCTGGACCGGCCGGTGCTGGTGCAGTACCTGGACTGGATGCGCGGGATGGTCACCTTCGACCCGGGCATCGAGTTCATCTCCCGGTCCGAGATCGGGCCGCAGATCGCCGACCGGCTGCAGGTCACGCTGATCCTGGTGCTGACCGCGATGGTGGTGGCGATCGTGGTGGCGGTCCCGGTCGGGGTGTGGATGGCCGTCCGGCACCGGCACGTGGACGGGGTGGTGCTCTCGGCGCTGTCCCAGGTCGGGGTCGCAGTCCCGGCGTTCCTGGCCGGCATCGTGCTCATCTCGGTCTTCGCGGTGAATTTGGGCTGGGTGCCTGCCGGCGGCTGGGTGGTCCCGGCGCAGGACCCGGTCGGCTTCCTGCAGCGGCTGGCGCTGCCGACGATCTCGCTGGCCCTGGTGCAGGCCGCGGTGCTGGCCCGCTACGTCCGCTCCGCGGTGCTGGACGTGCTGCGCGAGGACTACCTGCGCACCGCCAGGGCCAAGGGCCTGCGCCCGGTGCAGGCGCTGTGGCGGCACGGGCTGCGCAACGCCGCGGTGCCCGTCGTCACCGTCCTCGGCCTGCAGCTGGCGACCCTGCTCATCGGCGCCGTGGTCATCGAGCGGGTCTTCGTGATCCCCGGCCTGGGGTCGCTGCTGCTGGACTCGGTGGCCCAGCGTGAGCTGCTCACCGTGCAGGCCGTGGTGATGGTGCTGGTGGTGGCGGTGCTGGTGATCAACTTCATCGTGGACACCCTCTACCTGGTCATCGACCCCCGGCTCCGGGCGGGGTCACGATGAGCGAGGTGACCCAGGGCATACCCGCCGACGGTGCGTCCGGCAGTGACGGCGCAGCGGACGGTCAGGCGAGCCAGGCCCCGGCCGGTGGGGGCGCCCGCCGCGCGCTCAACCCCTCGCTGCTGGTCGGTGGTGCGCTCGTGCTGGTGGTCGTCGCGCTGGCGCTGGTCTCCTACGTGTGGACCCCGTACGCGCCGATGCGGGTGCTGCCGGTCGAGGCATACCAGACACCGAACGCGGAGCACTGGCTCGGCACCGACCGGCTGCGCCGGGACGTACTCACCCAGATCCTGGTCGGCGCCCGGACCACCCTCTACGTCGGTTTCGTGGCGGTCGGGGTCGCCGCGGTCATCGGGGTGCCGCTGGGGATCCTGGCGGCGATGACCCCGGGCTGGCTGGGGCAGCTGGTGATGCGCTCCAACGACGTGCTGCTGGCGTTCCCGGCGCTGCTGCTGGCGATCATGTTCGCCGCCCTCTACGGCGGCTCGACCCGGGTCGCGATGATCGCCATCGGCGTCGCGACCATCCCGGCGTTCGCCCGGATCACCCGGTCCGGGGCGCTCGGGGTGATGAAGACGGAGTATGTCGTCGCGGCCCGGGCCGCGGGCCGGTCACCGCTGGCGATCGCGGTGCGGCACGTGCTGCCCAACGTGGCCGGGCTCATCATCGTCCAGGCGTCGGTCTCCTTCGCGATCGCCATCCTGGCCGAGGCGGCGCTGGCCTACCTCGGCCTGGGCACCCCGACCGGCCAGGCCTCCTGGGGGCGGATGCTCTTCGAGGCCCAGACCACGCTGCGGTCCGCACCGCACCTCGCGCTGATCCCCGGTGCCGCGATCGCGGTCTCGGTGCTCGGCTTCAACCTCTTCGGGGACGGCCTGCGGGACTGGCTGGACCCCAAGCTGGAGAGCCGATGAGCAGCACCGTGCTGGACGTCCGGGACCTGTCCGTGCGGACCGGTGACATCGCGCTGCTCGACGAGGTGAGCCTGTCCATCGAGCGCGGCGAACGGGTCGGGCTGATCGGCGAGTCGGGCTCCGGCAAGTCGCTGACCGCGCTCGCCGTGATGGGCCTGCTGGGCGAGGGCCTGCACGCCACCGGTGACGTGCGCCTGGCAGGGCGCACCCCCGCCGCCCACAACCTGCTCGAGCTGGGGGAGCGGGGGATGGCGCGGCTGCGCGGCGACGCCATGTCGATGGTCTTCCAGGAGCCGATGACCGCCCTCAACCCGACCATGCGGGTCGGTGCCCAGGTGGCCGAGGTGATGCTCATCCACGGCACCCGCAGCAAGGCCCAGGCCCGCTCCCGGGTGGTCGAGCTGCTGGAGCAGGTGGGGCTGCCGGACCCCTCCCACCTGGCCCGGGCCTACCCGCACGAGCTCTCCGGCGGGCAGCGGCAGCGGGTGGTGCTGGCGATCGCGCTGGCCAACGACCCGGCGCTGCTGATCTGCGACGAGCCCACCACCGCGCTGGACGTGACCGTGCAGGCCACCGTGCTGGACCTGGTGGTCCGCGGGGTCGAGGACCGGGAGGCCGCGCTGCTGTTCATCACCCACGACCTGGCCGTCGTCGCGACGGTCTGCGAGCGGGTGCTGGTGATGTACGGCGGGCGGATCGTGGAGGCCGGGCCGGTCACCGAGGTCTTCGCCGACCCCCGGCACCGCTACACCCAGGGCCTCATCGCCGCCTCCGACCTCACCGGCGACCACGGCCGACGGGGCCGGGCGGCGCTGCCGACGATCCCGGGCACGGTCCCCTCCGCCGGGCGGTTCCCGGCCGGCTGCGTCTTCCGGACCCGCTGCGGGCACGCCACCGAGACCTGCGCGCAGGTGCCGTCCTGGACCTCCCGCGGAGAGCACCCGGCCGGCGAGCGTGCCCGCGGCTACGCCTGCTTCCACCCGCACACCCCGTCCGAGGCAGACTCCCCGGCGGGCGCGGACTCCCGACCGAGCACCGACTCCCGACCGGCCGACGACTCCACACCCGCCGACGACTCCCGACCGAGCGTCGCGAACGGTTCCTCCCACCCCCACCGAGCGTCAGGAATGGTTGCTGATGACGACTGACGGCCCGGTGATCGAGCTCCGCGAGGTATGCCGGGACTTCCGGCGGCCCCGCACGTCGCTGCGCGAGGCGCCCCCGGTGGTGCACGCCGTGCGCGGGGTCAGCCTGAGCGTCGAGCGCGGGGAGCGGGTCGGGATCGTGGGGGAGTCCGGCTCCGGCAAGTCCACCCTGCTGCGGATGATCTGCGGGCTGGACCGGCCGAGCTCCGGTGAGATCATCATCGACGGTCGCCCGGTGCACGACCAGTCGGCCCGTCGCCTGGGATGGCTGCGCGAGCAGCTGCAGCTCGTCTTCCAGGACCCGATGAGCAGCCTGGACCCCCGGATGCGGGTGCGGGACATCGTCGCCGAGCCCCTGGTGGCCCAGGGCAGGCGCGACGGGAACGCCGACCGGGTGACCGAGCTGCTGGAACGGGTGGGCCTCTCCGCGGAGGCGGGCGACCGCTACCCGCACCAGTTCTCCGGCGGCCAGCGGCAACGCATCTCGGTCGCCCGTGCGCTCGCCCCCGACCCCGACATCCTGGTCGCCGACGAGCCGGTCTCGGCGCTGGACGTCTCGGTCCGTGCCCAGGTCCTCAACCTCATCGACGAGGTGGTCGAGGCCTATCACCTCAGCCTCGTCTTCGTCAGCCACGACCTGTCCGTGGTCCGCCACGTGTGCGACCGGGTGGCGGTGATGCGCCGTGGTGAGATCGTCGAGGTGGCACCCACCGAACAGCTCTTCGCCGACCCGCAGCACGAGTACACCCGGTCCCTGGTGGCCGCCATCCCGGACCTGCAGTCCGCACTCGCCGGGCGCACCGCCCGGGACCTGGCCCAGGGCGTGGCCGACGGGTTGTGACCCCGCGTTCGCCGTGCCGCGCACCCGCGCACCTTCGGTGGTGAGACGCCCCGCCGTGACCCGGACGACGGCATACCTGCTGGTCGGTGACGTGCGGGCGGGTGCGCGGAGGTAGCCGCGGGCGGGGCCGGCCGTTAGCGTGGAGCGGCATGAGCAGTGAGCGAGCCGAGGTGTCCGGGCCCGACCAGGTGACCGACGTGTCGGGCGGACGTGCCGACCCGGTGGTGCCGGGGCCGCTGCCGCCGCTCGCCGCGTGGCTGGGCGGGGCGCTCCTGGGGGTCGTCCTGGCGGCCGGTGTCGGGCTGCTGAGCCTGCGGATCCGGGCCGCCGAGAACGGGGTGCAGATCGACCTGGACAACCAGCTCGTCACGGTCGGCTCGCCCACCCTGCCGGTGCTGCCGCTACTGGCGGTCCCGGTGCTCGGGGCGCTGGTGCTGGCGGTCGTGCTGCTGGTGCCCCGGGGCGGCAGGACCGGCGTGCGGGCGGGACTGCCGCTCGGGTTCGCGGCTGCCTCGGCGGCGTTGGTGGTGTGGGCCTACGCGAGCAGGCCCGACGCGGACACGGTGGTCGAAGCCAGGACGACGGGGTCGGCCGACGGCGTGACCGCGTTCGGGGTCCCCGCCGGATGGCCCGGCTGGCTGCAGGAGGGCGGGCAGCACCCCACGGTGCATCTGCTCGTCGTGCTGGCGCTCGGCGCGCTGCCGCTGCTGCTGGCCCGTGGCCGGGCCCGCGCCCGTCCCCGAGTGCGGTCGGCCTAGCGAGACCTTCATCGCCCTATAGCGCGATGGAGGTCCT
Organism: Serinicoccus shuyuelongi; assembly: GCF_045032955.1. Taxonomy (NCBI): domain Bacteria; kingdom Bacillati; phylum Actinomycetota; class Actinomycetes; order Micrococcales; family Ornithinimicrobiaceae; genus Serinicoccus; species Serinicoccus shuyuelongi. Next base: position 67,811 of record NZ_JBJFZU010000012.1, read on the forward strand.
GCTAGACCGACCGCGGTCCCGGGGGAGGGGGGCGACGGCACCGGTATGCCCGACTCAGGGCAGGAAGATCCCGTTCCCCGGACCCAGGGGCAGGTCGGCGAAGTACCAGACCGCGACCAGGCTCATCCAGGCCAGCCAGAAGGGCACCACGAAGACGATCAGCCGGGACATGACGGTGCCCAGGCCGGCATCGGGCTCGTAGCGGCGCAGGAGGCCCAGGATGACGATCATGTAGGGGTTGAGCGGGGTGATGATCTGGGTCGCCGAGTCACCGACCCGGAAGGCGGCCTGGGTGAACGCGGGCTCCAGCCCGATCAGCGCGAACATCGGCACGAAGACCGCCGCCATCAGGGTCCACATCGAGGACCCGGACACGATGAACAGGTTGAGCAGCGAGGCGAGCAGCACGAAGCCGACCACCGCCGGGAAGCCGGTGAGCCCACTGGCCTCGAGCCCGGAGGCGCCCTGGACCGCGATCCAGGACCCGATCCCGGTCCAGGCGAAGAGCGCGATGAACTGGCCCAGGATGAACGCCAGCACCAGGAAGCTCATCATGTCGCCCAGGGCCCGGCCCATCATCGAGACGATGTCGCCCATCCCGGTCACGGTGCCGACCACCGCGCCGTAGACGATGCCCATCACCATGAAGTAGGCGAAGACGACGAAGACGATCGAGTCCAGCAGCGGTGAGCTCGGCAGGAAGCCGCCCTCCTCGTTGCGCCACGGCGAGGTCGGCACCAGCGTCGAGACCAGGATCACCGCGGTGAGCACGCCGGCCCCGAGCAGGGAGAGCAGCAGCCCGCGCTTCTCGCGCGGCTCCAGCTGGGCGGAGAGCTCGTCGTCCGGGGTGTCGTCGGGCCCGCTCTCCTGGGTCCGGGTGTCCTCGGCCAGAGCCTCGTCGCTGCTGCCGCCGCCCGCGGTCTCGCTGCTGACGGCAGCCACCTCGTCCCGGCTGACCTGCTCGGTCGGCACGTCCTGGCGGACCATCCGCGGCTCCAGCACGCGGTCGATGATGAACCCGCAGATGGCGCCCAGCAGCAGCGCCGCGACGATGTTGAAGTAGTAGTTGGAGACCGGGTTGACCGGGGTGGTGTCCAGCCCGGGCAGCGACTCCATGACCCCGGTGGTGATCCCGGCGAAGAGGGCGTCCAGCGAGGTCGGCACCAGGGCCGTGGAGTAGCCGGCACCGACCGCTGCGAACCCGCCCAGCAGCCCGGCGACCGGGTGCCGTCCGGCGGCCTTGAAGACCAGCGCGGCCAGCGGCGGGATGACGATGAACGCGGAGTCGGCCATCACCGAGCCGGTCACCCCGACCACGCCGACGACATACGGGAGCATCCACCGCGGTGCGGACCCGAACGCCTGCCGGACCACCGCGGACAGCATCCCGGTCTTCTCCGCGACCCCGACCGCCAGCAGGATCGTGATCACCGTCTGCAGCGGCGGGAAACCGACGTAGTTGGCACCGATGTTGCTGGTGAACCAGGCCATCCCCTCGCCGGTGAACAGGCCGCGGATGCTGATCGGGCCCTCGGAGGAGCCGGGGACGGTGACGCTGACGTCGGCCAGCGCCATCGCCGTCGAGACCACCCCGGTGATCAGGAAGAGGATGAGGAAGAGGGTGAACGGCTCGGGCAGCTTGTTTCCCCACCGCTCGATCGTGGTCAGCAGCCGGTCGCCCAGGCCCGGGCGTCGGGTGGTCGCGCTCTGGGTGCTCACCGCTCGTCCTCCTGTCCGGGCGTGCCGCCCGTGGAGCCGGCTTCGTCGGCTCCGTCGGTGCCGTCGAAGAAGGTGGCCGGATCCAGCACGCCGCCGGCCTCCTCGAACTCGGCGCGGGCCGCCTCGGCCAGCGCGTCGTCGGCCAGGAAGTCCCAGGCCGTGTGCGCCAGACCGACAGCGCCGTCCAGCGCGGCCTGCTCGGCGCGCGGGGTGGCGGCAGCCGCGGCGAAGGCCTCCGTGTGCAGGGCCGCGTCCGGGTCGGCGATGGCGATCATCGGGTGGATGCCGGGCACCCGGACGCTGACGTTGCCGAAGTCGGTGGACCCGGCGAGCACGTCGGGGACGACCCCGGCGGGCAGTACCTCCCGGCCCCGCTCGGCGAGGCTGGCGACCCAGCGGCCGCCCAGGGCCGCGTTGCCACGCACCGGCAGCGAGGGCGGGTAGTGATCCCACTCCCAGTCCACCGTGGTGTCGGTCATCAACGCAGCGCCGCTCATGATCCGCTCGACCCGGGCGGACAGGTCCACCAGGGTCTCCGGGAAGGCCGAACGCACGTAGAGGTCCATCCGGGCGCTCGCGGTGATGATGGAGGGGCGGGTGCCGCCGTCGGCGATCACCGCGTGCACCCGGTCCGAGGGCGCCATCTGCTGGCGGAGCAGGCCGATCCCCTGGTAGGCCAGGGCCGCCGCGTCCAGCGCGTTGCGCCCCTGGAACGGCTGCGCGGAGGCGTGCGCCGCGGTGCCGGTGAAGGTGACCGACAGCAGCCGACGACCCAGGAACAGGGTGTCGACCACGTCGTACCCGAACGGGTGCGTCATCACCGCCGCGTCGAGGCCGTCCCAGGCGCCGCCGGCGGCCATCACCTCCTTGCCGGTATGCCCCTCCTCGGCCGGGGTGCCGAGGAAGACCACCCGGCCCTGGACCTCGCTGGAGCCGTCGGCCACCAGGGCGGCCAGCGCCACGAAGGCCCCGACGCCGGTCGCGGCGATGACGTTGTGCCCGCAGGCGTGCCCGATGCCGGGCAGCGCGTCGTACTCGCTGAGCACGGCCACCGTGCGGTGCCGGTCCGGGTCGAAGCCGGGGGTGGCGACCTCGGCCCGCAGCGCGGTGGCCACACCGTGGGCGCCCACCTGCACGTCGAGGCCGGTGCGCTCGGTGATGACCCGGGCCAGCAGCGCCGCGGAGCGTTCCTCCTGGTAGGCGAGCTCGGGGTCCTGGTGCAGGCGGTGCACGATGCCGAGCAGGTCCTCGCGGGCCTCCTCGACGGCAGTGCCCAGCCGGGCACGGTCCTGCTCCGGGGCGCCGGTGAACTCGCTCACCGGGGGTTCCGCCGCGGCCATCGTGGCCCGGGTGCTCGCCTCGAGCTGGTCGAGGTAGGCGGTCGAGATCGTCGGTGCACTGTGGTGGGTACCCATCGCGCGATCGTAGGACGGATCGCGCTCGCGTGACAGGGTGAGAACCATGACCCAGCGTCCCGGCCCGACGAATTCCCTGCTCGACGTGACCGGCCTCTCGGTCGGTCACCATGAGCGCACCGACGCCGGACACCTCACCGGCACCACCGTCGTGCTGTGCCCGCCCGAGGGCGCGGTCGCCGGGGTGGACGTGCGCGGCGGTGGCCCCGGGACGCGGGAGACCGACCTGCTCGACCCCCGCAACATGGTGGAGCGGGTGCACGCGGTGACCCTCTCCGGCGGCTCCGCCTTCGGCCTGGCCGCCGCGGACGGGGTGATGCGGCACCTGTATGCCCAGGGCCGGGGCCTGGTGATGGGCGGCCCGGGGGAGGTGGTGCCGATCGTCCCGGGCGCGGTGGTCTTCGACCTCGGTCGGGGCGGCGACTTCGGTGCCGTGCCGGACGCGGGTTTCGGGCAGCAGGCGTGCGCGTCGGCGGGCGGGGCCGGTCCGGTGCTCGGGAGCGTGGGGGCCGGCACCGGAACACAGGCCGGGGGGCTACGGGGCGGGATCGGGGCCGCCAGCACGGTGCTCGAGAACGGCTCCACGGTGGCGGCGCTGGTCGTGGTGAATGCCGTCGGCTCCGCGGTGGACCCGGCGACGGGTGAGCTGTGGGGTGCCCGGCACCTGCTCGAGGGGGACCTGCACGGCATACCGGGGTGGCCGGAGGGGGCCAGGCCCCGGCCCCCCGGCCAGGAGGACCTGCAGGCGGCGCGGCAGGCGGCGGCGGAGGCGAACCCGACCAGCCGGGTGCCGCGCACGCTCGCCACCACGATCGGCGTGGTCGCCACCGACGCGGCGCTGACGACGGCGCAGTGCGGTCGGCTGGCGGGCAGCGGGCACGACGGGATGGCGAGGGCGATCAACCCGATCCACACGATGTTCGACGGGGACACGCTCTTCGGGCTGAGCACCGGGACGTGGGCCGGGGAAGGGACCGGGCCGGACAGCGCCGCCTTCCACGCGATGCTGCACGCGGCCGGCGAGGTGGTGACCCGGGCCGTCGTCCGGGCCATGCTGGCGGCGGACACGGTGACCACCCCCGCCGGCACCTGGCGCAGCTACCGCGACGCCTTCCCCTCCGCAGCCCCCTGACCTGACCCACCTCCGACCGGGCGAGCCTTGTGCTCTGACCGGGCGAGCGTTGTGCTGTGACCGGGCGAGCCTTGTGTCCCGACCGGGCGAGCGTTCTGCCCGCGACCGGACTGATGCGGCATACACTCGGCTCCCGTGACACCCGAGACCCAGCGTGACGTCGTCCTGACCCTCTCCTGCCCCGACCGGAAGGGCATCGTGCACGCGGTCGCGGGGGCGATGCTCGAGCACGACCTGACGATCACCGACTCGCAGCAGTTCGCGGACCCGAGCAGCGGTGAGTTCCACCTGCGTGTCGAGGCGACCCGTGAGGGAGCGCCGGTCGACGTCGAGACCCTGCGGGCGGCCCTGGCCCCCGTCGCCCAGGCCTTCACCGGGCAGTGGGAGGTGCGCGACCGGGCGGAGCCGCTGCGGCTGCTGGTGATGGTGAGCAGGATGGGGCACTGCCTGAACGACCTGCTCTACCGCAGCCGGACCGGCCAGCTGCCGGTCGTCATCCCGGCGATCGTCTCCAACCACGAGGACTTCCGAGGCCTCGCGGAGTGGCACGACATCCCCTTCCACCACATCCCCGTCACCGCGGACACCAAGCCCCGGGCCGAGTCCGACCTGCGCGACCTCCTCGACGAGCACGCGGTCGACACGATCGCATTGGCCCGTTACATGCAGGTCCTGTCGCCCGACCTGTGCCGGGACTACTCCGGACGCATCATCAACATCCACCACTCGTTGCTGCCCAGCTTCAAGGGCGCCAAGCCCTACACGCAGGCGCACGACCGAGGGGTGAAGGTCATCGGTGCGACCGCGCACTACGTGACGGCCGACCTGGACGAGGGGCCGATCATCGAGCAGGACTTCCGACGGGTAGACCACCGGCTGACCCCGTCCCAGCTGGCCCAGCAGGGCCAGGAGCTGGAAGCCGCCGCCTTCTCGCGGGCCATCCGCTGGCACGCGGAGCACCGCGTCGTGCTCCGCGGTGGGCGGACGATCGTCTTCACCTGAGACGTGGACGCCGGGACGTCGTAGCGTGAGGGCATGAGCCTCGACTACGCCCAGATGTTCCGTCTCGACGACCGGCACGCCGTCGTCCTCGGCTGTGGCGGGATCGGTGCCGAGATGGTCGCCGGCCTGGCCGCCCAGGGGGCACGGGTCAGCTGCCTGGACAAGGACCTGGCCACCGCGGAAGCGGCGGCGGTGCGCGCGCCGGGCGGGGCGGCATACCCGGTGGACGTGCTGGACGAGGCCTCGGTGCGGGGGGTCGCGCAGCAGCTGGGGCAGGTCGACGTGCTCGTCCTGACCGCCGCCATGAACGTGCGCAAGCGGCTGCTGGACTACACGGCGGAGGAGTTCGACCGGGTGGTCGACCTGAACCTTCGCGGGACGTTCACCGCGGTGCGGGCGTTCGCGCCGCAGATGGTGGAGCGCGGGAGTGGGTCGATCGTGGTGCTGACCTCGATCCGGGCGGTGACCGTCGAGCCCGGGCAGGGGGTGTATGCCGCGACCAAGGCGGGTGCCATGCAGCTGGTCCGCACCTGGGCCGCGGAGCTCGGGCCGGCCGGCGTGCGGATCAACGCGGTCGCACCCGGGGTGGTCGAGACGCCGCTGACCCAGCAGATCCGGGACCAGGAGGACTGGGGCAGGGCGTATGCCGAGAAGTCGGCCCTGGGTCGCTGGGCGCGGCCCGAGGAGATGGTCGGGGCGACCTGCTGGCTGGCCTCGGACGCGGCCAGCTTCGTCACCGGTAGCCAGGTGATGGTCGATGGTGGCTGGACCGCGATCGACGGGCGCTTCACGCCGCCCGCCTGATCCGTCCGTCCGCGCCCCCTTCCTTCCCGAGCGAGCGTCCCCTTCCCGACCGGGCGTCGGCTGTGGTTGCCCTCAGCCCCACCGGGCGTCGGCTGTGGTTGCTGGCAGGCTGGGGCCATGGAGCGCTCGGTACTCGGACAGTTCGTCATCGCCAAGCTCGACGAGATGATCGACGTGGTCGCCGGGATGGACGCCACGGACGTCAACGTCGTCCCCGCTCTTCCTGGGGCCAACTCGGCCTACCAGATCCTCTACCACTGCCTGGGTATGACGGCCCAGTGGACACGGGAGGACGTGCTCGGCCTACCGACGGGGCGCGACCGCAGCGTCGAGTTCCAGCAGGCGGGGGACGTCGACGGGCTCATCATCCAGGCCCGCGCGGTACGTGCCCAGCTGTTGGTGGACCTGGCGTCCATGAGGCACGACCAGGCACCGTCCAGTCTCGCTCGCGCACGGGGCACGTTCTGGGTGGGCAGCGCGGAAGGCATACTGCTGCACGTCCTGGAGGAACTCTGCCAACACCTCGGGCATCTCGAGATCACCCGGGACCTGGTCGCCGGCAAGGCTGCCTGAGCAACCACGGTCGACGCTCGGTGGGTGTGGGGGCACCCACAACGGACGCTCGGTCGGGGTTGAGGGTTGGGGGTGGGGGAGAGGTTGCGGGTCAGGTCGTCGGGTGGAGCAGCTGCTCGCCACGCTCCCGCAGCTCGACCTTGCGCACCTTGCCCGTCACCGTCATCGGGAACTCGTCGATCACCTGCACGTGCCGGGGGATCTTGTACCTCGCCAGCGAGCCCGCGCAGAACTCGGTGACCGCCTCGACGGTCAGCGGCTCGGCACCCTTGCGCATCCGCACCCAGGCCATCAGCTCCTCGCCGTAGCGCTCGTCCGGGACCCCGACGACCTGGGCGTCGACGACGTCCGGGTGGGTGAGCAGGAACTCCTCGACCTCGCGGGGGTAGATGTTCTCGCCGCCCCGGATCACCATGTCCTTGATTCGGCCGGTGATCTGCACATACCCCTGGTCGTCCATCACCCCGATGTCGCCGGTGGTCATCCACCCGTCGTGCAGCACCTCGGCGGTCCGCTCCGGGTCCTCCCAGTAGCCGAGCATCACCGAGTACCCCTTGGTGCAGAACTCCCCGGGCTCCCCGCGCGGCACCACCTCGCGCGTCACCGGGTCGACGATCTGCACCTCCAGGTGCGGCCCGACCCTCCCGACCGTGCCGACCTTCTTCTCGAACGGGTCCGTCGGTGAGGTCTGCGTCGAGACCGGCGACGTCTCGGTCATCCCGTAGCAGATCGTCATCTCCCGCACCCCGGCGTCGATCAGCCACCGCATCACCGACTCCGGGCACAGCGAACCGGCCATGATCCCGGTCCGCACCGAGGTCAGGTCCTCCTCGGTGAACTCCTCCTCGGCCTCGATGAGCTCCTTGAGGGCGATGAACATGGTGGGCACGCCGTAGAGCGAGGTGCACTGCTCCTGACGCACTGCGCGCAGCGTCGCCGCCGCGTCGAAGCCGGGACCGGGGATGACCATGCACGCACCGTGGGTGACGGCCGCAAGGTTGCCCATCACCATCCCGAAGCAGTGGTAGAAGGGCACCGGGATGCAGATGATGTCGCGCGCCCGGTACCGGCACCCCTCCCCGACGAACCACCCGTTGTTGAGGATGTTGCGGTGCGAGAGGGTGGCGCCCTTGGGGAAGCCGGTGGTCCCGGAGGTGTACTGGATGTTGATCGGGTCCTCCGGCGACAGCTCGGCCTGCAGCTCGCCGAGCCGCGCCGGGCTGACCTGGTGCGCCCCGCCGAGCAGCGCCTCCCAGCTCTCCTGGCCGATGACCAGCACCTGGACGAGGTCCGGGCACTCGCCACGGACCTGCGCGACCATCTCCGGGTAGTCGCTGCCCCGGAAGGACTCCGCGGTCACCAGGGTGCTCACCCCCGCCTGGCGCAGCACGAAGGACAGCTCGTGCGTCCGGTATGCCGGGTTGATGGTGACCAGGACGGCACCGATCTTGGCGGTCGCCAGCTGCACCAGGGTCCACTCGGCGCAGTTGGGCGCCCAGATGCCGACCCGGTCCCCGGTGCGCACCCCGGAGGCGATGAACGCCCGCGCCATCTGGTTCACGTCGTTGACCAGCTCGGTGTAGGTCCAGCGTCGCCCGCCGGGGACGTCGACGAGCGCCTCGCGGTCGCCGTGCTGCAGCGCCGTGGCGTCCAGGTTGTCGCCGATCGTCTGCTCCAGCAGGGGAGAGTCCGTCGGGCCGGTGGTGTGCGCCAGTGCCTCAGCCATGCCCCCATCCTGCCGTCCGGTGAGGTCACCGCACCAGGGGAGGTCCACGGGCCTAGAGTTGTCGGTATGACGATCACCGCCGATCCGGCGCGCGAGGCACGTATCCGTGACCTGTCCCGCGCCCACGTGATGACTTCCTGGTCCGCTCAGCGGGCCATCGACCCCCTACCGCTGGCCGGAGGAGAGGGGGCGTACTTCTGGGACCACCAGGGTCGACGCTTCCTCGACTTCACCTCCCAGCTGGTCAACGTCAACATCGGGTACCAGCACCCCCGGCTCAGCGCCGCGATCGCCGAGGCCGCGGGCCGGCTGACGACGGTGGCACCCGCCTTCGCCGAGGAGAGCCGCGCCGAGGCGGCCGCGCTGATCGCCGGGGTGGCACCGGAGGGCCTGAACAAGGTCTTCTTCACCAACGGTGGCGCGGAGGCCAACGAGAACGCCCTGCGGATGGCCCGGGCGCACACCGGTCGGCACACGGTGCTCGCGGCATACCGCAGCTATCACGGGGCGACGGCCGCCGCGATCACGCTGACCGGGGAACCGCGACGCTGGGGCGCAACCCCCGGTATGCCGGGGGTCGTCCACTTCTGGGGACCGCACCTGTACCGCAGCGAGTTCGGCGCGAGCAGCGAGCAGGAGGAGGGCGAGCGGGCGCTGCGGCACCTGCGGCACACGGTGGAGGCCGAGGGGCCGCACCAGGTGGCGGCGATCTTCCTCGAGACGGTCGTCGGCTCCAACGGCATCCTGGTGCCGCCGCCGGGGTACCTGGACGGGGTGCGCGAGCTGTGCGACGAGTACGGCATCCTGCTGGTCCTGGACGAGGTGATGGCCGGCTTCGGCCGCACCGGTGCCTGGTTCGCCCTCGACCACTGGGGGGTGCGCCCGGACCTGATCACCTTCGCCAAGGGCGTGAACTCCGGCTACGTCCCGCTGGGCGGGGTCGTCATCTCCGACGAGATCGCGGCGACCTTCGACGACCGGCCCTTCCCGGGCGGGCTCACCTACTCCGGGCACGCCCTGGCGACGGCGTCTGCGGTCGCGGCGATCACCATCATGCGCGAGGAGGGGATCGTCGAGCACGCCGCCGAGGTGGGCCGACGCAGCCTCGGTCCCGCCGCAGAGGCGCTGACCGGGGTCAGTGACCTGGTGGGCGACGTGCGCGGTCTGGGGGTCTTCTGGGTGGCCGAGCTGGTCGCCGACCGGCAGACACGGGAGCCGGCGGACGCGGCGACGATGAAGGCGGTGCACGCGGCCTGCGTCGCGCGGGGTATGTGGCCGCTGGCCGTCGCGAACCGGGTGCACCTGGTGCCGCCGTGCGTGATCAGCCATGAGGACGCCACCCGCGGCGTCGACATCCTCGCCGAGGCGCTGCGCGAGGTGGCCGGATGATCGCGGGCCTCCCGGCCCTCGTCGAGGCCAGGATCAGCGTGCCGGACCCGGACGCCGCCAAGCGGATCGCCGACGACCTGGTGGCCCGACAGCTGGCGGCCTGCGTGCAGGTGCTGGGGCCGATGGTCTCGGTCTACACCTGGCGCGGCGAGGTGCACCGGAACGAGGAGTGGCTCCTGCTGGTCAAGACCACGGAGTCGGCGTTTCCCCGGGTGGTGGAGGTGGTGCGCGCGATCCATGCCTACGACGTGCCCGAGGTGGTGGCGGTGCCGGTGCTGCACAGCACCGATGGCTATGCGGACTGGGTGCGGGAGAACTCACGCGGCCTGACCGACCGGGACGTGCCCGAGGGCTGAGAGAGCGGGCGACGAGAATCGAACTCGCGTATTCAGCTTGGGAAGCTGATGTTCTACCATTGAACTACGCCCGCAGGACCCTGAACCAGGGTCGGGCAGCCATATTAACCGGACCGTGGGCGCCCTCCAAGTCGCCCCCCGGTTAGGGTGTCAGCGTGCTGCTCTCCGACCGCGACATCCACGCCCAGATCGACGCGGGCAGGGTCCGTCTCGAGCCCTGGGATCCGGCGATGGTCCAGCCGTCGAGCATCGATGTGCGCCTGGATCGCTACTTCCGGTTGTTCGACAACCACAAGTACGCGGTGATCGACCCGGCCCAGGAACAGCCCGACCTCACCCGCCTGGTCGAGGTCGACCCGGGTGACACCTTCGTGCTGCACCCCGGCGAGTTCGTCCTGGGCTCGACCTACGAGGAGGTCTCGCTGCCGGACGACGTCGCTGCCCGGGTGGAGGGCAAGTCCTCGCTGGGCAGGCTGGGGTTGCTGACGCACGCCACTGCCGGCTTCGTGGATCCGGGTTTCACCGGGCACGTGACGCTGGAGCTGTCCAACGTGGCGACCTTGCCGATCGTGCTGCATCCCGGGATGAAGATCGGGCAGCTGTGCTTCTTCCAGCTCAGCTCGGCCTCCGAGCATCCCTACGGCAGCTCGCAGAAGGGCAGCCACTACCAGGGGCAGCGGGGTCCGACCGCGAGCAGGTCCTGGTCGAACTTCACCCGGGTGGACGTCCGCCGCACCGAGGGCTGACACTCCGGGACGCTCGGTTCGGCAACTCGGGACGCTCGGTTCGGCATTTCGGGACGCCAGGTCCGGCAACTCGAGACGCCCGGTCCGGCAACTCGGGACGCCCGGTTCGGCAACTCGGGACGCTCGGTCGGGCATTTCGGGACGCCCGGTCAGGCGGGCGCGGCGGGCTCGCCGCGGCGCACGGCGGCCAGCAGCATCTGGGCCACGTCCACCACCTCGACCTCCTCGCGGGCGCCCTCGGCCTGCTTCTGGGTGAGGCCGTCGGACAGCATCACCCGGCAGAAGGGGCAGCCGATCGCGATCCGGTCGGCGCCGGTCGCCAGCGCCTCCTCGGTGCGGTTCAGGTTGATCCGGGTGCCGAGCTTCTCCTCCATCCACATACGGGCCCCACCGGCGCCGCAGCAGAACGACTTCTCCCCGTGCCGGGGCATCTCCGTCAGCTCCACCCCGGGCAGCGCGCCGAGCAGCTCCCGCGGCGGGGCGTACACCTGGTTGTGCCGGCCCAGGTAGCACGGGTCGTGGTAGGTCACCGAGGCCGCGGTGGAGGCGACGCCGCTGGCGTCGGCCTCGTCCGGGCGGGACACCGGGGTGAGCCGCTTCTCCCGGACCAGCTTGTTCAGCAGCTGGGTGTGGTGGACCACCTCGAAGGTGCCGCCGACCTGCGGGTACTCGTTCTTGATGGTGTTGAAGCAGTGCGCGCAGGTGACGACGATCTTGGTGGCGCCCGCCTCGGTGAGGGTCTCCACGTTCTGCATCGCCAGCATCTGGAAGAGGAACTCGTTGCCGCTGCGCCGCGCGGGGTCCCCGGTGCAGGTCTCCCCGTCACCGAGCACCGCGAAGGACACCCCGGCGGTGTGCAGCAGCTCGGCGACCGCGCGGGTCGTCTTCTTGGCGCGGTCCTCGAAGGCCCCGGCGCAGCCCACCCAGAAGAGGTAGTCGACCTCGCCGAGGTCCTCGACCGCGTTGCTGCCGCCACCGACCGTGCGCACGTCGAAGTCGAGCCCCTTGGCCCAGTCCATCCGGAGCTTGGCGTTCATCCCCCAGGGGTTGCCCTTGTTCTCCAGGTTCTTGAAGAGCCCCCCGAGCTCGGAGGGGAAGGCCGACTCGATGAGGTTCTGGTAGCGGCGCATGTCCACGATGGCGTCGACGTGCTCGATGTCGACGGGGCACTGCTCGACGCACGCCCCGCAGGTGGTGCACGACCACAGCACCTCGGGGTCGATCACCGCCCCGCCGTCCGGCACCGTCGGGTCACCCTCGGTCTCGCCGACCAGCGGGCGCTGGGCGGCGATGACGGAGGCGGTCGGGATCCCGTGCAGCGTCTCCGGCAGACCGGTGGCGCCGGCGCCGCCGGCGTCGGCCAACGCCTTCTCCGCCGCCTCCCGGTGGTCGGCTCCCGCCTGCAGCCAGGGGGCCACCGCGTGGTGGTGGTCGCGCAGGTTCTTGACGAGCATCTTGGGCGAGAGCGGCTTGTCGGTGTGCCAGGCGGGGCACTGGTCCTGGCAGCGGCCGCACTCGGTGCAGGTGGAGAAGTCGAGCAGGCCCTTCCAGGTGAAGTCCTCGACCTTGCCGACGCCCAGCGCGGCGTCCTCGTCGAGCTCCTCGATGTTCTCGAAGTCGATCTCCTGGCCGCCGACGCTGATCGGCTGGACCGCGCCGAGCGAGGTCGCGCCGTCCGGGTGGCGCCGCAGCCAGATGTTGAAGAACGCGAGGAAGCGGTGCCAGGCCACCCCCATGGTGGGCGTCCTGGCGATGATGATCAGCCAGGTCATCGAGATCAGGATCTTGGCCAGGGCCACGGCGACGACCCATCCCTCCAGCGTCCCGACCGCGAGGTCCTGCAGCGGTGCGCCGAGCCAGGCGGTGAGCGGGAAGTGCAGCGCAGTGGCCCAGGCCTCGCCGGTGGCGCGACCCAGCGCATACTCCAGGGCGCGCAGCGCGACGATGCAGACGCCGACGCCGAGGATGACCAGCTCCACCACGTAGGCCTGCCAGAACGTGGAGCCCCAGAAGCGGGACCGGCGCCCGGACCGGCGCGGGTGCTCGCGCTGCCGGACCACGATCAACGCCAGGATGCCGAGCACCGCGCCCCAGCCGAAGAGCTCGGTGGCCCACTCGTAGGGCCAGAAGTGACCGATCAGCGGCAGCGCGAAGGTCGGCGAGACCAGCTGCCCGTAGGCGGTGACCAGGGTCAGGAACAGCAGCCCGAAGGAGACCATCACCACCCAGTGCGCCACCGCCACCCACGGCTTGCGCGCCATCCGGGTATGCCCGAACACCTCGCGCAGCATCGTGGTGGTGCGGCGACCGGGGTCGTCGGTGCGTTGCTCGGGCTGGCCGAGCCGGAACCGGCCGACCATGCTCGAGACCGTACGGACGAAGAGGGCCACCGCAGCCAGGGTCACCAGGGCCGCGACGACGATGGCCAGCACCTGCAACACACCGAAGGACATGACCGCAGCGTAGTCGGCGCCACCCACGGACTGCCCGGACCGGGGCCGCGCGCCCCGGTGGAATAACGACGTGTTGCGCGATGTATAACTTCACAGAAGCATTTCCACACCGCGTACCCGACGAAAGGCCACTCCTGTGCCCGTCCACGACGACATCACCCAGATCATCGGCAACACCCCGCTGGTCCGCCTGAACCGCCTCACCGACGGCATCGCGGACGGGGCTCAGGTACTGGTCAAGCTCGAGTCGCAGAACCCGGCCGCCTCGGTCAAGGACCGGATCGGAGCCGCGATCATCGACGCCGCGGTCGCGTCCGGCGAGCTCAAGCCCGGCGGCACCATCGTCGAGGGCACCTCCGGCAACACCGGCATCGCGCTGGCCATGGTCGGTGCGGCCCGCGGCTACCGCGTGGTGCTGGCGATGCCCGAGACCATGAGCATGGAGCGCCGCGCGCTGCTGCGCGCCTACGGTGCAGAGCTGATCCTCACCCCCGGTGCGGAGGGGATGAAGGGGGCGGTCGCCAAGGCCGACGAGATCGCCGAGACGCAGGGTGCCGTGCGGGCCCGGCAGTTCGCCAACCCGGCGAACGTCAAGGTGCACCGGGAGACCACCGGGCCGGAGATCTGGCGTGACACCGACGGCCAGGTCGACATCTTCGTGGCCGGCGTCGGCACCGGTGGCACCATCACCGGCGGTGGTGGCTACCTCAAGGAGCAGAAGCCGGACCTGCACCTGGTCGCCGTGGAGCCGCTGGACAGCCCGATCCTGTCCGGTGGACAGCCGGGCCCGCACAAGATCCAGGGCCTGGGCGCGAACTTCATCCCCGACATCCTCGACACCGACCTCTACGACGAGGTCGTCGACGTCTCCCTGGACGACGCGCTGCGGGTCGCCAAGGCCCTCGCCACCCAGGAGGGCATCCTGTCCGGCATCTCCACCGGTGCCAACGTGCACGCCGCCCTGGAGATCGCCAAGCGCCCGGAGAGCGCCGGCAAGACCATCGTGGTCATCGTCTGCGACTTCGGTGAGCGCTACCTGTCCACCGTGCTCTTCGAGGGCCTGACCGGATGAGCCGCCGCGCCGCCTCCCTCCGCGCGCGTGCCGGCGGGGTCCTCGGCAGCGTGGTGGACGCGGTCCGGGAGGACCTGGACGCCGCGATCGCCCGGGACCCGGCCACCACCAGCCGGATCGAGATGGCGCTGGCCTCACCGGGGCTGCACGCCCTCTGGTCGCACCGCGCCAGCCACGCGCTCTGGCTGTCGGGGGCCCGGCTGCCCGCCCGGCTGCTGTCGCAGGCCACCCGCGCCGCCACCGGCATCGAGATCCACCCGGGCGCGACCATCGGTCGCCGGTTCTTCGTGGACCACGGGATGGGTGTCGTCATCGGCGAGACGGCGGAGGTCGGGGACGACGTGATGCTCTACCACGGCGTCACCCTCGGCGGCCGTTCGATGGAGCCGGTCAAGCGGCACCCCACGCTCGGTGACGGGGTGACGGTCGGTGCCGGGGCGAAGATCCTCGGCGACGTCACGGTCGGGCACGGGGCCCAGGTGGGTGCCAACGCGGTCGTCACCAAGGACGTGCCCGCGATGAGCGTGGCCACCGGCATACCGGCCCAGGTGCGGCGACCCGACATGGGTCTGGATCCCGAGCAGGCGCTCTACGACGAGCCAGCCCTCTGGATCTGAGCCCGGCACCACCCTGCCGGCAGCTCCGGAACCGGGCACAGACGACGGCGGCCCACCCCGATCGGGGTGGGCCGCCGTCGTGACGGACGTCAGGGCAGCTTGTCGCCGCCCGGGCCGAAGCCGGTCGCGTCCACGGTCGCCTCGCCGCCGCCGTCCAGGCTGCCGGTGGCGTTCTCGTAGGTGCCGTCCGCGTCGGTGGTCTCGGTGCCACTGACCTTGGACTTCACCTCGTCGGCCTTGGCCTTGGCCTGGTCGGTGACCTTGGAGGCCACCTCCGGTGCCTTGGCCCGCACCTGCTCGACGGTCTCCTGGACCTTCGGGCTGCTCCAGGCCTTGTTGGCCTGGTCGGCGATCTGGTCGTAGCGCTCGCGTCCGGCACGGGCGCCGAGGACGTAGCCCGCGGCGGCGCCGACGAGCAGCATCAACTTGTTCATGACGGCTCCTCTCATGGTGGGTCGTGTATCAGCCCCGACCATACAGCGATCCCGCGGCGGGGCACGGGTGAACCGTCAGCGGCGGAGGGTGTGGGATTCGAACCCACGGAGGTTTCCCTCGGGCGCTTTCAAGGCGCCTGCACTCGGCCGCTATGCGAACCCTCCAGTGTCGGCGGCCCGTGGGGTCGCCTGGACGGCATCCATCATGGCACGTCACCCGTCTGGGCGCGGTCGGCGCCGTCGCCGTGGCTGATAGCGTGGTCGGGCATCTGGAACAGCACGACAGAAGGTAGAGAGCGCATGGCACAGGGAACCGTCAAGTGGTTCAACTCGGAGAAGGGCTTCGGCTTCATCGAGCAGGACGGGGGTGGGCCCGACGTGTTCGTCCACTACTCGGCCATCGACGCCAGCGGCTACAAGTCGCTCGACGAGGCCCAGCGGGTCGAGTTCGAGGTCACGCAGGGCCCCAAGGGTCCGCAGGCCGACGCCGTCCGTCCGCTCTGAGGTTCATCTCGCAGCAGACCTGAGGAAGGGCCCCCGTCACCGTGGTGACGGGGGCCCTTCTCGCTGTCCGGGTATGCCTCAGCCGCAGACCGCGCCGACGCTCTCCAGCTCGTCGGTCGGCTCCTCCGTGGTCTCCGCGGCGTCGTCCTCGGTCGGCTCCGGCTCAGCCGGCTCGCTGCTCTCCTCGGCGTCGTCGGGGGCTGCCGAGGGCTCCGACGTGGCCTCGGGCTCGGCGACCGGGGTGGCGTGCAGCGCCTCGTAGACCTGGTAGCGGATCCCCGAGTAGTTGGGGTCCACGGTGTTGATGTTCGCCTCGGTGAACGGCAGGCTGCTCATCGTCCCGTCCTGCATCTGCAGCACCAGCTCCGCCCACTCGTCCATGTCCTGCTGGGGCAGGTCGGTGAGCACGTTGTCCCCCACGGCACCGATGATCTGCGGGTAGCGCTGCAGCATCGTGAGCGGGTTGACCTGGTCCACCACCGCCGCCACCACGCACCGCTGCCGGCGCATCCGGGAGAAGTCGTCCGTGGTGACCCGGGACCGTGAGTAGGCCAGGGCCTGCGCACCGTCGAGCCGCTGGCTGCCGGGCTGCAGGATCGTGTAGTCGGAGTTCGGGTCCAGCTGCAGCGTCCCCGACGCATCGGTGTAGGTGTAGCCGCCGATCGGGATCTCCTCCTGGACGTTGACCTGCACCCCGCCCATGGCGTCCACCAGGTCGGCGAACCCCTCCATGTTGACGATGACGGTGTGGTGCAGGGGGATGCCGAGGATGGTGGAGATCACCTCGCGGGTGGCGGTCTGACCCGGGGTGGCGTCGTCCTCGTACCACTCGGGGTGCTCCTCGGCGGTGAGCTCCGCCTCGGTCCAGATGCTGTTCATCAGGCACTGGTCGCCGCAGTCGTAGGTGCTGCCGTAGACGTCGTACAGCGGGTTGTCCCGGGGGAGGGGCACCTGCTGCAGGTTCCGGGGAATCGAGAAGAGGATGCTGTCACCGGTGCGGGTGTCGACGCTGGCCACGATCATGGTGTCCGTCCGGGTGCCCTCCCGGGCGTCGGCCGCGTCCGAGCCGAGGAGCAGGACGTTGACCCTGGGCTGGTCCTTGAACGGGTCGTCCGGGTCGTCACCGACGACGGACGTGGAGCTCGACCCGCCGTCGCCCCCACCGACGTTGCCGTCGGCGAAGACCTTGTCGACCGCGCTCACGTGGGCCGAGATGTAGCGCACCCCCACGGCGGCGGGCGCGGAGACCGCGACGCAGAGCAGCACGGTGAAGGCGACCAGGCCCGTGCGCTGCCCTCGGCTCGCCCGGCGCGGTGAGGTGAGCACGGCGGTGAGAGCCACCGCCCCCACCCAGACGACCGTCCCCAGCACCAGCAGGACGGCGATCGCCTGCAGCCGACCGGTGTCGGAGGCGGTCTGCAGGGCGGTACTGGTCAGGCCGTTGCTGAGGGCATACCCGCCGACGACGAGGAGGGACAGGGCCGCCAGGGCGAGGATGACGAGCCCGAGCCGGCGGCGGCTGGTGGGCAGCAGGCCGGAACCGGGGATGACCGCGCTGAGCGCCGTGAGCCCGAGGGCGCGGCGCAGGCTCGAGGAACGCCCGGCTCGCCGGGACGCATACTCGGAACGGGAGCCGGGGCTGCCGGCGGGCGGGCCGGATCCGTCGCTGGGCACGGTCATGGAGGGGTGAGCCTTTCGGTCAGATGTCGACCATGATCTCCTATCAGGACAGACTGGTGGAGACCTGGGAACGCGTGTTTGGTCGTCGCCAGCATGCCGGGTAACCTGATCCACGCCTGGGGAGGTGTCGCCTAGTCCGGTCTATGGCGCCCGCCTGCTAAGCGGGTTTCGGGTTTATAGCCCGATCGAGGGTTCAAATCCCTCCACCTCCGCCCCGTCCGTGAGGACGCGAGAACCCCCGAGCCACCGGCTCGGGGGTTCTTCGTGTCGTGCGTCAGGACACGTCCTCCTGCTCGTCCTCGGTGTCGTCCGGGCTGTCCGGCGACTCCTTGGACTCCTGCGCCTCCGCGACCTCGTCCGACCCGGACTCGCGGAGCCGCTGGTCGAGCTCCTCGACCTTCGCCTCGATGTCGCCGTTGCCCGGCGGCAGCGGCTCCTCGGCCATCAGTGGTTCCTCGTCACGGGACCTGGGCTCCTCGCCCGGCACGATGCTCATCGCTTGGACCTCCTCCGTCGGTGGTCCCATGATCGCACCTCCGGCCCGCCTGCTCGCCGGGACGGCGGATTTCGTCGCGTCTGGCACTTCGGCTAGCATTGCTCCTCGCCAGCGCCCGTAGCTCAACGGATAGAGCATCTGACTACGGATCAGAAGGTTAGGGGTTCGAATCCCTTCGGGCGCGCTCTGTGTTGAGACAGATGGAGACAGGCCCCCACCGCACGCGGTGGGGGCCTGTCGCATCTGCGGGGCGGTCGATCCGATCAGCCGCCGCTGCCGCCGTGCACGTCGTCGGCCCGGAGGAGGGTGAGGACGATGTCGTCGTCCAGGACGGACACCCTCCCGCCCACCGTCATCGCGATCCGCGTGGCCGTGGCCCGGTCCCCGCCGTCGTCCGTGGGGACATCGGCGTTCAGGATCACGAACCGGACCCTCCCGAAGTCGTGGGCGTCGTCGACCTCGACCAGGACGTGGCTGGCGTTCCGGTCGGTGGCGTGCCGCAGCAGATGGTCCAGGATCTGCCCCACCGACGACGCCCGTGCGCGCACCGGGAGCCCGCCCAGGGGCTCATCCACGACGACGAGGACCGGCGCCGGGTCGACGGACGCCACCCGGGTACGGCACCGTTCCACCGCCGTGTGCACCAGCGCGGCCAGGTCGACCACCTCCAGGTCGCTCAGGCGCTCGTGGTCGGCCGTGTCCAGGTAGCTGCGCACCGCGGTGCTGAGCCTGTCCAGCTGGGGCAGGTAGCCGGTCAGCTCCTCGGCCACCTCGGGATGGGTCTGCGGCCAGGAGGCCAGGTCCTCGATCCCCATCCGCAGCGCGCTGATCGGGGACCTCAGCTCGTGCGAAGCGTTCACGGCGACGTCGCGCTCGCGCCTCTCCCGGTCGGCCAGGTGGGCCGAGGTGCGCCGCAGCGCGTCCCCGACCGCCTCCGCCTCGGCGAACCGGGAGTGCGGCACGGGCACGTCGAACCGGCCGTCAGCGATGGCGTCGGCAGTGGTGGCCAGCTCGCGGAAGGGCCGGGTGAGCCGGTCGGCCAGCACCCGTGCCAGGACCACCGTCGCCAGCACCAGGAGCAGACCGAGCCCGAGCAGCCGCAGGAGTGGGCCGGTGACCTGGTCCCAGACCTGGTCGCCGGGCCCGGAGAGGGCGAGGTCCCCGCCCCCGGGGACGGCGCGGGTCTGCACCAGCTCCGTCGGCAGGTCGGTGGAGGGGAAGTCCCCGATCTGCAGCTCGACGCCGTCGGGGGCGGAGTAGGACAGGCTGTCGCCAGGTCCCAGGAGCGGGGCGAGCGGCGCCAGGAGATCCTCGCCCTCCCCTGTCGGCTCCGCCAGCCGGGCAGCGAGGAGGGTGGCCGCCAGGTCCGCGGACCGCTCGAGGCGGGCGACCTCGTCGCCGCGGGCCTGCGCCGCCAGGGATCCGCCGGCCGCAAGAGCGAGGACGAGGGTGACGAGCGTGACCACCCCGACGAGGGTGGCGGCCAGACGGCTACGCACCCGGCGCGTCCTCGAGCCGGAAACCGACGCCGCGCACCGTGGTGATACGCGCCGGCGCCCGGGCCTCCTCGAGCTTCTGACGCAGCCGACCGACCGTGGTGTCCAGGGTCTTGGTCGAGCCGAACCAGTTCTCGTCCCAGACCTCGCTGATGAGGTCCTCCCGGCTGACCACGGCGCCGCGGCGGACGTCCAGCATCGCCAGCACGTCGAACTCCTTGGAGGTCGGGGTGATCTCGCTGTCCCCCACCCAGACGCGGCGGGCGTCACCGTCGACCCGCAGCCCGGTCCTGGCGGTCGCGACCGACGGGGGACGGGGGTCGGGAGTGCTCGCGGCGGAGGGGTCGCCGTCCTGGGGTGTCGTGGGCGTGGTGTCGGGGCGGTAGGGGCTGCGGCGCAGCAGCGCCCGGGTGCGGGCCAGCAGCTCCGCCAGCGCGAACGGCTTGGCCAGGTAGTCGTCGGCGCCCTGGTCGAGGCCGACGACCCGGTCCAGCTCGCCGTCACGGGCGGTCAGGATGATGATCCCGCCGACGTAGCCGGCCTCCCGGACGTGCCGGCACACGTCCAGGCCGTCCATGTCCGGCAGGCCCAGGTCGAGCAGCAGCAGGTCGACGACCGCCCCGTCCGGCCCGCCGAGGCGCTGGACCGCGGGACGGCCCTCGGCGAACCGCTCGACGGTATGTCCTTCCCGCTCCAGGGTGCGGACGAGGGGGGCTGCGATCTTGTCGTCGTCCTCGACGACCACCACGAGGCTCATGGGTACCGAGGATAGGTGCGGGTCGGGACCGTCCTGCGGCACGGGCTAGAAGTCCCGGTCCGCGGGGCCGCTCTCGGACACGGCGTCGGCGGAGCAGGCTTCGCCCCGGAGGTCGGTCGCGGTCGACGACGGGGTCCACACCATGGTGCCGGCACCGGTGCCGGAGAGCAGGGCGTCCGCGCCCTCGAGGGGTGCGCCGAGCCGCACGGTGATCGTGCTGCGGACGGTCCCGTCCACCGTCACGGTGCCGGCCGTCATGGTGGCCTCGAGCAGGACCGTGGCCCCGGGGGCGACGTGGTCCTGGTGCAGGACGACCTGTCCGAGGGCCACGGGAGCCCCGTCCTGGAGGACCTCGAGGGTGTCGGCGGCGTCCGGGGCGACGGCCCCGTCCCGCAGCTGCACGGTGACCGGCGTGGCCTCGCCGGACCAGCCGGTGGCCACCGAACCGAGGTCCAGCTCGGACGCGTACGTGAAGGTGAGGGTGTCCCCCTGCTCGACGAGGCCGGCCTCGCCGCCCCCCTCCGTCGTCTGGACGTCGGCGGCGGCCAGCGGGACGGGCGGCGGCTCGGGCTCGGTCGTCGCCGTGGGCTCCGGCTCGGGAGTGGGCGCCGGCGTCGTCTCGGGCGTGGGCTCCGGTGCCGGCGTCGGCTCGGGCTCGGGCTCGGGCGACTCGGTCGGGGCCGCGGCGGCACGTCGTTCCGCCGCGGGTGCCTGGGCGTCCCGGGCGCTGCCGACCTGCCCGCCCGCCTGGTTGCTGACCGTGCGGCTCGCCACGACCGCCGAGGTGGCGGTGTTACCCGCCCTGTCGGTGGCGACCGCGCGGAAGGAGTAGGTGCCGTTCTGGAGGAGGCGGGTGTCGTAGGAGCACGACCAGGGTGCCGCGGCCGGCGTGCACAGCGTCGTCCAGGTACCGGAGCCCCGGGCGGCCTGCAGGGCCACCCGCTCCACCCCGGAGGTGGCGT
This sequence comes from Serinicoccus shuyuelongi, assembly GCF_045032955.1. Lineage (NCBI taxonomy): Bacteria > Bacillati > Actinomycetota > Actinomycetes > Micrococcales > Ornithinimicrobiaceae > Serinicoccus > Serinicoccus shuyuelongi. The sequence continues at coordinate 89,144 of NZ_JBJFZU010000012.1, forward strand.
CGGACGCCGTCGCGGCGAAGGTGCGGGTGCCGCTCAGCGGCGACCCCGGGTTGGTCATGGTGACGATGGGGGCGGTGTTGTCGACCGTGACGCGGACGATGTTCGAGGTGACCGTGCTGAAGAAGACCGTGCTGCTGGCGCGCAGGTCGTAGACACCGTCCGGCAGACCGGCGGTGCTCCAGTCGCAGGTCACCTCGCGTCCGCTGCCGGAGCAGGCGGACCGCCAGGTCGAGGACCCGGGCGACAGGTACTCGAACCGGATGGAGTAGGTGAAGAGTGTGTTGTAGAGCGTCGCGGTCAGCGGCACGGTGCCGCGGACGGCGTCGGCCGGCTGCGCCAGGACCAGTGTCGTGCCGTTGGTGACGGCCGTGCGGACGGTGGTCGAGGTGGCGACGTTGTCGGCCCCGTCGACGGCACGGGCCCGCAGGTCGTAGGGCCCGTCCGCCAGGGAACCGACGTTCCACGAGCACGAGTACGGGGCGGTGCCGTCGGTGCACACGGTCGTCCAGGACGCGGTCCCCACCCGCTGGTACTCCAGCGTGACGCCGGTGACACCGGTCTCGCCGTCGGTGGCCGTCGCACGTACCGTGACGGTGCCCGTCAGGGCGGGACCGGGGTCCACCATCGCGACCGTGGGGGGCGTCCAGTCGAGCGCCGCCCGGACCGTGCCCGTGTTCGTCGTCCCCGAGGTGAGGACCGCGCCGGAGAACCCGCTGACGGCCGCCGCCAGCACCAGCAGAGCGGCGAGGAGCAGCAGCGGGGCGGTGCGGCGGGTCAGCACGATGGGTCCTCAGGAGCTCGGGGCGGGAGTGGGGGCGAGGGCGGTCGTGACGGGGGCGAGTGTGCCGTCCGTGCCCGCCGGACCACGTCGGGCGGTGGAGAGGCCGGCGATGTTGCGGCCCAGCTCGACGAGCGCGAACAGGGCGATGGCGCCCGCCGGGACCCCGATCACCAGCATGCGGGTGCCACGGTCCGCCAGGGCCATCAGCGGATAGCCCAGCGCGGGCACCGAGCCGGCGACCACCGGCTGGGTGTCGGCGAGCAGCGAGAACGTCCAGGGGTCCACGGAGGCGTTGGCGTCGCCCTTGGTCCGCAGCACCGACCGGCCGTCGTCGTCCTGCTCGATCTCGGAGATCCGGTGGGTGACCAGGGTGCCGACTCCGCTGTCCGCGGGCGGCAGGTAGGTGATGACGTCACCGACCTCCAGGTCGGCCACGGGACGGGCCTGCGTGAAGACGACCGAGCCCTTCTCTATCGAGCCGGACATCGAGCCACCGGTGATGACGTACCGCTCGTACCCCATCAGGCTGGGCAGCAGGTAGGCGCCGCACCCGAGCACGACCAGGGCCAGCGTGAGCCGGCCCAGGAGACGGGCCGTGCGGCGGGCGGCGTGCATCACTGGTCGACGGTGGTGCCGTCGAGCTGGACCGAGCTCCACGCGTAGGAGGCGGAGGCGGTCTTGCCCTGCTGGCTGTTCGGGGCGGCCTTGTCCAGGCTGACGGAGAAGGTGTAGGCGTTGGCCACGGCCGGCTGCACGACACCGAGCTCGTTCTTCAGGCCGTCCTCGAGCCCGCCGAAGGTGCCGGAGTAGACCTGGGTGCCGGTGGTGGTGTTGGTGATGACCAGCTGCAGGTACTCGTTGGAGAAGCCGTTGGTGGAGGCGGTCTCGGTGAGCGAGAACGCGGCCGGCAGGGACCCGGTGTTCGTGATGGTCAGCGAACCGTTGACGGTGTCACCGGGCTTGATGTTGGTCAGGTTGAAGATCGCCTGGCCCTGCTTGCTGTTGCTCTGCGTGAGCGTGCCGGAGGTGACCGCGCTGATCGTGTTGCTGGAGTCGGAGGCGAAGGTGGCGCCCGAGCCCACGGCCAGCGCGCCGGCGGCGAGGAGGACGGCCAGCGGGGCGAGGATCTTGGAGGTGGTGGAGGTCTTCATGGTGTCGTTGCTCCTGGGTGCGGGCCTCGGGCGAGGCGTCCTGCGTGGTTCGTACTGATGGGTACAACGCTACGAGGCGTCGTTCCACGCGTCCTCCACGCGCGGTCCACAGGAGTGCCCCAGTTGGGCTACCGATCAGGAGCCTGAGCAGGGGGTTGCTCACCGCCCGTGTCGGCCGGCCCGGCGGGCAGCTCGAACCAGGCCGTCGTCCCCCCGCCGGACCGCGGCTCCAGACCCACCTCGCCGCCGTGCGCGTGCACGATGCGGTGCACCGTCGCCAGCCCGATGCCGTGCCCCTCGGTGCCCGTGCCGGTGCTGGCCGCCGCCCGGACGTAGGGCAGGAAGACCGCCGACTCCGTGCCGGGCGGCACCCCGGTCCCGTCGTCGCTGACGGTGACGCGCCACCGGGAGGTATGCCGTCGCGCCCGGACCTCGATCGTCGGCCGGGTGCCGGGGCGCCGGAACTTCAGGGCGTTGCTGAGCAGGTTGACCATGACGGCGTAGAGCAGCTCCGGGTCGGCGTGGACCCGGGGCAGGTCGCCGACCGTGACGTCGGCACCGCTCTCCCGGACCTGGGGGGCGAGGTCGCGCAGGGCCCGGTCCACCGTCTCCCTCAGGTCGACGGGCTCGCGTCGTGGCAGGCTCCCGGCCCGCGCGTCCGCGAGGACGTCCCGGATCAGGGACGCCATCTCGGTGGTCGACTCGGTGATCTGCTCGACGACGGAGGACAGCGCCGGGTCGGTCGCCACGACCGGCTCCATCCCCAGCAGCTCGGCGTTGGACCGGATGACCTGGAGCGGGTTGCGCAGGTCGTGGCTCACCTGGCCGGCGAAGTGCAGGAGCGCCTCGTTGGACCGGCGCAGCTCCTGCTGCGCGCTGGTCAGCTCACCCAGGGTCCGCTCGACCTGCTGCGTGGTGAACCTCAGCTCCAGGACGTCCATGATGCGCTCGGCCAGGACGGCCAGCCGTCGGCGCTCCGGCTCCTCGATCCGTCGGGGTGCGTCGTCGAAGACGCAGAGCCGGCCGATCGGCACCCCGGCCGGGGTGAGCAGCGGGGCCGAGGCGTAGAAGCGGACCGCGCCGATGACACCGGTGACGAAGGGGTTGTCCGCGAAGCGGGGGTCGTCCCGCGCGTCCGCCACGGCGACCGCCGCGGGCTCTGCGAGCACCGCGGCGCACATCGAGTCGGAGCGGGCGCACACCGACGGCTCGAAACCGGCGGTCGCGACCTGGTGCTGCGCCGTGCCGGTGACCAGGTTGATCGCCGCCGTCGGGACGGCGAAGATCTGCGCCGTCAGCTCGACCAGGGCCTGCAGCTCCCGCCCCGGCGGGGTGGTCAGGACGGCATACCGCTCGATCTCCTGCTCCCGCACCGCGTCCGCGTCCTCGCGGTCCAGGGTGCTCCGTGCGGTCCCCACCGGCATACCTCCCTGTGCCTCGGCTCGCACCGCCCATCGTGCCAGACGGCGTCGCGCGCTCCCGCCTGCCCGTCCTAGCGGATCGGCGTCGGCGGCTCCTCGCCGGCCAGCACGGACACCGCGTTGTCCGCGGCGAGGGTGGCCATCGCGGTCCGGGTCTCGATGGTGGCCGAGCCCAGGTGCGGCACCAGTACCGCGTTCTCGCAGTCCAGCAGGCCCGGGTGCACCTGCGGCTCGTCCTCGAAGACGTCCAGCCCGGCGCCGGCGATCTGCCCGTCCTGCAGCGCCCGGACCAGGGCGGCCTCGTCGATGACGGGTCCGCGGGCGGTGTTGACCACGTAGGAGGTCGGCTTCATCGCCGCGAACTCCTCGGTGCTGAGCAGGTGGTGGGTGGCGGGGGAGTACGGGCAGTGCAGGGACAGCACGTCGCTCTCCGCGATCAGGGTGTCCATGTCGACCCGGTGCGCGCCCAGCTCCAGCTCGAGCTCGCGGGGGGCCGCCGAGCGCGAGCTGTAGATGATGTTCATCCCGAACGCCCGGGCGCGGCGCGCGGTGGCGGCGCCGATGCTGCCGAGCCCGACGACACCGAGCGTCTTGCGCTGCAGGCCGGAGCCGAGCAGGTAGAACATGCCCCACTGCCACGGCTGGCCGGCGCGGATGATGCGCTCGCCCTCGCCGAGCCGGCGGCTGGCCATCAGGATGAGCGCCATCGCGATGTCCGCGGTGGCGTCGGTGAGCACGCCCGGGGTGTTGGTCGCGACCACGCCCCGCTCCCGGCAGGCGGGGACGTCGACGTTGTTGTAGCCGACCGCGACGTTGGCCACCACCTGCAGCTGCTCCCCGGCGGCGTCCAGCAGCTCGCCGTCCACCTGCTCGGTGAGCAGCGTGAGCAGGGCGTCCGCACCGCGGACCTGCTCGAGCAGCCGGTCCCGGGGCTGGGTGTCCTCGCTGTCCCAGACGTCCACCTCGTGCCCGGCGCGGCGCAGGATGTCCAGGCCCGGCTTGGGGATCCTGCCGGTGACGACGACGCGGCTCATCGGGAGGCCTCCACCCAGTCGCGCAGTCCGCCCAGGCCGCGGCGGATCTTCTCCTCGGACAGGCCGGAGTAGGCGAAGCGGATGTAGCGGCGGTCCTCACCCGGTTGCGGCCGGCCGAAGTGGTTGCGGGTGCAGAAGCTGACGCCGGTGCTGTGCAGCGCCTGCTGGGCGAAGTCCGCCAGGTCGCGGGCGCCGACCAGCTCGACCGCCTCGGTCACGTCCGGGAAGAGGTAGAAGGTGGAGCGCGGCGTCTCCACCGACATCCCGGGGATGGAGTTCACGATCTCGCAGGCGGCGTCCCGCCGACCCTTGAGGGTGTCGAGCATGTCGGCCACCGGCTGCTGGGTCCCTTGCAGCGCGGCGATCCCGGCCCACTGCACGTAGTGGGTGGTGCAGGACTCGTCGTTGGTGTTCATCGTGGAGAAGACCGTGCCCAGCTCGGTGGGTGCGACCGCGCAGCCCAGCCGGGACCCGGTCATCGCGAACTTCTTGGAGAACGTGTAGAGGATGCACGTCCGCTCCGCCATCCCGGGAAGGCTGGCGATCGAGGTGGACTCGCCCTCGTAGCGCATCTCGAAGTACGCCTCGTCGCTGAGCACCCAGAGGTCGTGCTCGATGGCCAGCGCCGCGATGGCCTCCCGCTCGGCCGCCGAGGACTCCGCCGAGATCGGGTTCTGCAGGTCGTTGTAGATGATCGCGACGGTCCGGTCGGTGATCTGGCTGCGCACCTGGTCCAGGTCGATGTCGAAGCCGTCGTCGGTCGGCAGGTAGCGGTAGGCGCGCGAGACGCCGCCGTGGTACTCGATCTGCGACTCGTAGATGGGGAACCCGGGGTTGGGGTAGAGGACCTCGTCGCCGGGGTTCATCACGGCCTGCAGGAACTTGGTGATCACCGGCTTGCCGCCGGTCATGACGGTGACGTGCTCCGGACCGAAGGACATACCCCGGCGGCTGCCGATGTCGTCGGCGAGCGCGGCGCGCAGCTCGGGGATGCCCGGACCCGGGCAGTAGCCGGTGCGGCCGTCCGCGATGGCCTCGTTCATCGCCTCGACGATATGGCCGGCGAGCGGGAAGTCCAGGTCGCCGAGGTGGAAGGGGAACACCTCGTTCCCCCTCGCCCTCCAGTCGGCGGCGGCGGTCGCCACCGCGAACGCCGTCTCGGTACCCAGGTCGTCCAGTCTGCTGGCCAGCCGCATGTGCCACGTCCTCGTCGTCGGGGGCAGGGAAAGGTCCCGCACACGGTAGCGCGTGTGCGGTCGCGGACCTGGCCCCGGAGAGGCACACTGTCCGGGATCAGCGTCGACGGGGACGGACGGAAGAGGTGGCTCGGATGGCAGGGAACGCGCAGGTACAGGTGGGCGATCGCGACTACCACCTCGGGAAGGCGGTGCTGCTGGCCTCGGTCGCGGCGTTGGGCGGCTTCCTCTTCGGCTTCGACACGGCGGTCATCAACGGTGCCGTCAACGCCATCCGCGAGGACTTCGGTATGGGGTCGGTGCTGACCGGCTTCGTCGTCAGCTCGGCGCTCCTCGGCTGTGTGGTCGGCGCCTACCTGGCCGGTCGGCTGGCCGAACGGTACGGCCGCATCCGGGTGATGATGCTGGCCTCGGCGCTGTTCACCATCTCGGCGATCGGCACCGGCCTGGCCTTCGGGCCCTGGGACATGATCTTCTGGCGGGTCGTCGGCGGGATCGGTGTCGGGGCCGCCTCGGTGATCGCGCCGGCCTACATCGCCGAGATCGCCCCGGCCTCGATCCGGGGCCGGCTGGGCTCGCTGCAGCAGCTGGCGATCGTCAGCGGCATCTTCGTGGCGCTGCTGTCCGACTACTTCCTGGCCGGCGTCGCGGGCGGGTCCGGGGAGGCGCTCTGGGGCAGCACCGCCTGGCGGTGGATGTTCTGGGCCGAGATCATCCCGGCGCTCGCCTACGGCGTGCTGGCCACCACCATCCCGGAGTCGCCGCGCTACCTGGTCAGCCTCGGCCGGGTGGACGAGGCCCGCGAGGTGCTGAGCCGGGTGATGCGCAAGGGTATAGCGGAGCGGATCAGCGAGATCCAGCGCACGGTGCGGCGGGAGGCGCGCGCCTCCTGGGCCGACCTGATGAAGTCGACCGGGGGGCTGCTGCCGATCGTCTGGATCGGGATCGCGCTGTCCGTCTTCCAGCAGTTCGTCGGTATCAACGTCATCTTCTACTACTCCTCCACGCTGTGGCAGGCCGTCGGCTTCACCGAGGAGGACGCGCTCACCCAGACGGTGATCACCTCGGTCACCAACATCGTGGTGACCATCGTGGCGATCGCGCTGATCGACAAGATCGGCCGGCGCAAGCTGCTGCTGACCGGCTCGTTCGGGATGTTCTTCTCGCTGGGGACGATGGCCTGGATCTTCGCCAACGCCCCGGTCGTCGGCGGCAACCCGGAGCTGGGTGACACCAGCGGGCTGGTGGCCCTGGTCGCGGCCAACGCCTTCGTGGTCTTCTTCGGGATGTCCTGGGGGCCGGGCGTGTGGGTGCTGCTCGGCGAGATGTTCAACAACCGGATCCGGGCCACCGCGCTGGGACTGGCCGCCGCCGCACAGTGGCTGGCCAACTTCGCCATCTCGACGAGCTTCCCGGCGATGGCCGACCTGGGGCTGGGCTTCGCCTACGGCTTCTACACGATCTTCGCCCTGCTGTCCTTCTTCTTCGTGCTGAAGTGGGTCCCGGAGACGAAGGGCCGCGAGCTAGAGGACATGTAGCCCCGGCCGGGGGCATGGCGGGCTGTCCCGTTCCTGCCCGTCGTGGCGCCGTCCACACCCTCCGTCCGGTATGCCGACCGTCCACAGTTCGCTGAGTGCTCCTGGTGCCGTTGCCGGGAGGGCGGCAGGGTCGGCCCATGGACGACATCCAGCGCCTCGACGGTTTCCTCGACGCCCACGACGGCGTCATCACCGCGTCCGAGGCGGCGCGTCTGGGACTCGGCGCCCCGGACCTGCGGCGGCTGACCCGGAGCGGGAGTCTGCGCCGTGTCGTCCGAGGCGCCTACCTGCGTCCCGACCCGGCCGGGGACCTCCGTCGGGTGCACGTCACCCGGCGGACCGGTACCGCCGCCACCCGCAGCCACGAGACCTTCACCGTGCACCGCTGCCCTGGCGTGCCTGACGCCTTCGGGAGTGTGAGCGGGCAGGCCGTGGTCGCCCCTGGCCTGGCCGTGGTGGGCACCGCCCTGGAGGCCGGGGTCCGCGCAGGGATCGGTGTCGCTGACGCAGCGCTGAGGCTCGGGCTCGCGACGAGGGAGGAGATGGGCGCCTGGCTCGGGCGGATGCGGCATACCCCGGGGGTGACGGGAGCACGGTTCGTGGTGGACCGGGCGAGTCCCACCGCGGAGTCGGCGGCCGAGTCGCGGGCGCGGCTGGAGCTGCTGGCCCTCGGATACCGCGTCGTCCCCCAGTTCACCGTGCTGGACGAGGGAGGCCGCTTCGTGGCCCGCGTCGACTTCTTGCTGCCGGACCTCGGTGTGGTGGTCGAGGTGGACGGCCAGGTGAAGTATGCCGGGGCGCAGGGAAGGCAGGCCCTGGTGCGGGAGAAGCGCCGCGAGGACGCCATCCGTGCCCTCGGCTACGGCGTGGCGCGTCTCGTCTGGGCCGACCTCGCCAGGCCCGAGCGGATCCGGGCCCTGGTCGAGCAGGCGCGCCTCGGCGTGTGCCGGAGCGCGGAGCGGATCGCCGCGGAGGTGCGTCAGCACGGGGACCGCACCGGGGCCACCTGGGACGGACAGGTCCTGCACCCGTGCGCACCCGTGGCACTGGTGTCGTGATGCAGGACGACACCGATGCAGGACGTGCCCACGAGTGCGCGGCTCTGGGCTCAGGCCGGGCTGATGCCGTCCAGGATCTGCACGATCCGGGTCCAGGCTGCGGAGTCGACGTCGATGAGGTCGAAGTGGCCGCCGGTGACCTCGGCCAGCTCCGCGTCGCCGCCGGCCGCGGTGGCAGCAGTGACGTAGTCGACGGACTGGCTGATCGGCACCTGGCCGTCGTCCGGGGCGTGCACCGCCCACAGGGGGACCTCGAGGGGGACCTGCCGTCGCGGGTCGACCAGGTCGTAGCGGGGGTCCTCCGGACCGACCCCCAGCAGGTCGTGGACCGCCCCGGAGCCCAGGCCGGCCCGGTACGCGGCGGTCAGGTCGAGGACCCCGGCCTGGGAGATCACGTGCGTGACCTCGACCTGCCCGGTCCACTCCCCGGTGCGCAGACGCCCAGCGGCCCAGGCCGCCAGGTGCCCACCGGCCGAGTGGCCCAGAGTGACCACCGGCCCAGGGCCCTGCACCAGCTCGAGCGCGGCGTGCACGTCGTCGAAGGTCTGCGGGAAGCCGCCGCCGTTGCCCACCCGGCGGTACTCCACGTTCAGCGTGGTCCACCCACGGGCCGTCAGGTCCTGGGCCAGCGGCTCGCCCAGGTCGGCGCCGTAGCGGGCCCGCCAGAAGCCTCCGTGGATGACCACCACGGTGCCCCGGCTCGGGCCCTCCGGGACCTGGCGCTGCGCCCACTGGGAGGGGTCGTCGCCGTAGGAGAGGCGTCCGCTCCCGGAGCCGGTGGGGTCGGAACCGCTCGTCCCGCCCCCGCCCACGCAGGCCGCTAGCGGCAACGCGCCGCCCACCGCCAGCAGGGTGCGGCGTCCGATCCGCGACGAGGCGTCCACTGGCTGTCCGGCCCCTCGTTCAGACCTTGTCGGCGGTGGTGGAGGCGGGGTCCCAGCGCAGGATGCCGTCGGCCGCCCAGCCGCGGTCCTTGACGGCTTCCCGCGCCTCGGTCTTGATGGGGCCGGTGAGCCGGTCGACGTAGAGGTAGCCGTCCAGGTGGTCGGTCTCGTGCTGCAGGCAGCGGGCGAGCAGTCCCACGCCCTCGACGACGACCTCGTTGCCCTCCAGGTCGGTGCCGGTGACCCGGGCCCGCGGGTGGCGGGCGAGCGGGAACCACTCGCCGGGCACCGACAGGCACCCCTCGCCGTCCTCCTCCTCGTCCAGCGGGGCAGGGCTGCCCAGCCGCTCGAGCACCGGGTTCACCACGACGCCGCGCGCGTGCTCACCGTCGTCCCCGCGCTCCGGCGGGCAGTCGTAGACGAAGATCCGGGCCCGCGAGCCGACCTGGTTGGCGGCGAGGCCGACGCCCTCGGCGGCCTCCATGGTGTCGAACATGTCGGCGACCAGGGTGCGGACCTCGTCGGTGATCTCACGCACCTTCTTGGTCGGTGCGTGGAGGGCCTTGTGGCCGATGACGGTGATGGGACGGACTGCCATGACGACAGATTCTAGGTATGCCCGTCCTCGACCCCTACCCTCAGGTCCATGAACTGGATCGAGCTCGTGGGATGGACCGGGTCGGCCGTCCTGGTCGTGTCGTTGCTGCAGACCCGGGTGCTGCGGCTGCGCGGGATCAACCTGGTGGGCTGCCTGGTGCTGATCGGCTACAACGCCTCGGTGGGTGTCTGGCCGATGGTGGGGCTCAACGTGGTGCTGGCCGTCATCAACATCGTCTACCTGTGGCGGATGCTGCGGTCCCGGCACGACGCGGCGTCCTACACGGTGCTGGAGGTCGAGCCCGACGACCGGTTCCTGGGCCACGTGCTGGACGTGCACGGCGAGGACATCGCCCGGCACAACGACGGCTTCCGGTACCGGCCGACGGCGCAGGACTCGGCATACCTGGTGCTGCAGGGCGACGTCACCGTGGGCGTCGTGCTGGCCCGGGACGCGGGGGAGGGCACCGCCGAGGTGGTGCTGGACTGGGTGACGCCCAGCTTCCGGGACTTCTCGCCGGGGGAGTTCGTCTTCGGTGAGTCGGGGCTGTTCGAGCGTCGGGGTTTCGAGCGGGTGCTCTCGCCCGCGGGGATGCAGCACCCGTACTACGAGCGGATCGGTTTCCGCGAGCACGGGGGCCGGTGGGTGCTGGAGCTGGGCGACCACCGCTGAGGTCTGTGCCGGGTGGTCATCGCCCCGGCCGGCCGCGTCTCAGCGCAGCGGTGTCGGGTCCGGGTCGACGGCGACCCGGCGACGGGTGGCGGCGCGGGCGCCGCGAGCCTCCTCACCGACCCACTCCCAGTCGTACGGGAGCTGGGAGCGGTCCACCGGCTCCCAGTGCCGCCCCTCGTCGCGGACCTGGTCGTCGTCGTAGCCGTCCTCCCAGTGCACGCCGTCCTCGCCCGGGTCGCTGATCTCGCGGCCGAAGATGGTCTCGCACATGGCCTGGTACTTCTCGTCCGGGTCGGGGACGAAGGTGATCTCGCTGAGCGCCTGGTCCTGGCCGGCCGACTCCATCACGAACTGGCCGTAGCCGAGCAGCCGGCCGAGGATGGACCGGTCGTAGCTCATGTCGGTGACCTTGGCCAGCGGCATCATCGCCACCCGCTGGGTGAGGATGCCGTAGGTGCGCAGCAGCCGCCGGTCGGTGGCGATGAACCACTCCTTGCGCCACTCCAGCCAGCGCCACCCGGCCCAGGCGGCGACCACGCCGAGCAGCACCAGCACCAGGTTCAACCCGTTGCCGACGGTGCCCGAGGCCGCGACCCACAGGGTCAGCGCCAGGGCGAGCGTCACCGCGACCGCGGGCCCGGTCAGCTTCACCCAGTGACGGCGGGTGACGACGACCGTGTGCTCACCGCGGAGCAGGTAGCGCTCGGCCACCCGGCGGCCTCCCGGAGGCTCGGGGACGTGGGTGCGGTGGGGGCGCACGACGGCCCCGGGTCAGCTCCCCATCAGCTGGTTGAAGAACCGGCCGATGTTGAGGAAACCTTCGCTGATGATGTCCCACACGGCACGGACGATGTCCGCGGCGCGGTCGGGGTTGGTGATGACCGCGTAGATGAGGAAGCCCCACAGCAGCCAATGCAGGATCTTCTTGACCGTGCTCGGCATGGCGGGCTCTCCTCACGGGACGGTGGACACGGATCTGTTGTCAGTGTGGCAGATGTGGCGGGAGCTGCCGTGCACGCGCGCGCCCGTCCTGCGTGTCGTCACCCGTCCATCCCACCGGGCGTCGCGCGCGGATGCCCCGGTATGCCCTCACCCCGCCGGTAGCGAGAGCGTGAGTCTGCGGAGCAGGCCGGCGAGCTGCCGACGCTCCTCCGGCGAGAGCCCGGCGAGCAGACGTTCCTCGTTCGCCAGGTGTGCCTCGACCGCTGCATCGACCAGCCCGCGGCCCTGCTCGGTGAGGGAGACCAGCCGTGACCGTGCGTCCTGGTCGCTGCTGCGGCGATGGACGAGCCCCGCTCCCACCAGCCGGTCGAGACGCTTGGACACGGCGCCCGAGGTCACCATCATCGACGCCGTGAGCTCGCCGGGGGTGAGCTCGGCCCCCGGCCCGCTGCGCCGCAGCGTGGCCAGCACGTCGAACTCGCCCTCACCCAGCCCGCTCGCGGCGAAGGTCGGGCGCAACCGGGCGTCGAGCTCGTCGCCCAACCGGCTGATCCTGCCGATGACCCCCATGGGGGAGACGTCGAGGTCCGGGCGCTCGCGGCGCCACTGCTCGAGGATCGCGTCGACCGGGTCGCTGTCCGTCACGGGCATACCTTAGCCCGCACGTTGCAGATATCTTCCACGGAAACTATAGTGTCTTCCGTGGAAACTAACGAGCCGCAGCCGCCGCTCTCGCGCACCGCCCTCGTCCTCATCACCCTGGTGGCGCCGGTGGCGTGGGGGTCGACCTACGCGGTCACCCAGCTCTGGCTCCCTGACGGCCGGCCGCTCTTCTCGGCCGTCGTCCGCGCGCTGCCGGCGGGGCTCCTGCTGCTGGTGCTCACCCGTCGGCTGCCGCACGGGTCCTGGTGGTGGCGTGCCGCCGTCCTCGGGGTGCTCAACATCGGACTCTTCTTCGCACTGCTCTTCGTCGCGGCATACCGGCTGCCCAGCGGACTCGCGGCGACCACCACCGCGCTCTCGCCACTGGTGGTGATGGCCCTGGCCTGGGTGCTGCTGCGGGAGCGGCCGAGGCGCTGGCAGGTCGTCGGCGGTCTCATCGGGATATGCGGTGTGGCGCTGCTCGCGGCGGAGGTCCCGGGCGGTGTCGACCCGGTGGGCCTGGCCGCCTCGGTCGGCGCGGTCGCCAGCTCGGCGCTCGGGTTCGTGCTCATCAAGCGGTGGCCCTCCCCGGCCGGTCTGCTGCCGATGACGAGCTGGACGCTGCTCGCCGGAGGACTGGTGCTGCTGCCGGTCGCCTGGGTGGTGGAGGGTGCGCCACCGCAGATCGACCTCGCGGCGGCCGGCGCCTATGCCTACCTCAGCGTCATCGGCACGGCGGTGGCCTACGTGTGCTGGTTCACCGGCCTGACCCGGATGAGTGCGGGGTCGACCGCCCTGCTCGGGCTGGTGAACCCGGTGGTGGGGACCGGGCTCGGGGTGGCGCTGCTGGCGGAGCCGTTCGGCACCGTGCAGCTGGTCGGCGTCGGTCTCGCGCTCGCCGGGGCGCTGGCCGGCCAGCTCCGTGCCCGGGTGCCGCGGTCGGTGGAGCCGGTGGCGCCCGAGGTCACCACACTCGACGCTCGGTCGGTCTGAGGGCAACCACACTCGACGCCCGGTCGGTCTGAGGGCAACCACGGGCGACGCCCGGTGGGGAGGTGGATCTGGTCGGGGTGAGGGAAGGGAAGGGGAGGGATGGTCAGGGGCGGAGCAGGGGCGAGGCGGCCATCCGGGTCAGGGCCTCGTCGACGTCCTGGGTCGACCCGGCGAAGCTGAGCCGCACCTTGCGGTGGCCCTCCACCGTGTCGAAGTCGACCCCGGGGGTGAGCGCGACGCCGCAGTCGTCCAGCACCGCCCGGCACCACGCGGTCGAGTCCTGGGTCAGGTGCCCGATGTCGCACCAGGCGTAGAACGCCCCGTCCGGCGGGGCGTAGTCGTGCAGCCCGATCTCCGGGAGCCGGCGCAGCAGCAGCTCGCGGTTCGCGGCATACCGGGTCCGGTGCCCGTCCAGCTCGGCCGTCGCGTCCACGCCGAGGGCCGCGATCGCGGCGTGCTGCCCGATCGCCGGCGGGCAGATGTTGAGGTTGCCGGTGAGCACCTCCAGGGGCCGGCGCAGCCCCGGCGGCGCAAGCACCCACCCCACCCGCCACCCGGTCATCGAGAAGTACTTGCTGACCGACCCCACGACGACGCTCTCCCGGGACGTCGCCCAGGCCGAGCTCACCTCCCGGCCGTAGCTGAGCCCGTGGTAGATCTCGTCGCTGACCAGCAGCGTCCCGTGCTCGTCGCACCACCGCGCCAGGTCGGCCAGCTCGTCGGCGTCGATGACGGTCCCGGTCGGGTTGGCCGGCGAGGCGACGATCAGCCCGGCGGGCGGCTCGGGCATCGCCTCCAGCATCGCCACGGTCGGCTGGAAGCGGGTCCGCGGCCCGCAGTCGAGCTCGACGACCTCGCACCCCAGCGCCGCCAGGCTGTTGCGGTATGCCGGGTACCCGGGCCGGGTCATCGCGACCCGGTCACCGGCGTCGAAGGCCGCGAGGAAGAGCGTGGTGAAGGCGCCCGAGGAGCCCGGGAAGACCACCACGTCGTCCGCGGCGACCTCGATCCCGGCGGTGCGCCGGTGGAACTCGGCGATCGCCGTCCGCAGCGGCAGGATCCCGGTGGCCTCGGTGTAGCCGAGGACGTCGGCGTCCAACGCCTGGATCGCGGCCTCCCGGGCCGGTGCCGGGGCCGGGGTGGAGGGCTGCCCGGCGCAGAGCATGATGACGTCGCCGTGGCTGCGCTGCCGGGCGGCGGCCGCCTTGAGCACCTCCATCACGTGGAAGGGCTCGACCGCCGACCGGGCGGAGACCCGCGGCTGCGACGGCAGCGGCATACCGGGCCGGCCTGTCCTAGACGACGCCGTAGAGGCGGTCGCCGGCGTCCCCGAGGCCGGGCACGATGTAGCCGCGCTCGTCCAGCCGCTCGTCGATGGCCCCGGTGACCAGGGTGACCGGCGGCTCCACGTCGGCCAGCCCGGCCTGCACCTTCTCGATGCCCTCCGGTGCGGACAGCAGGGTGATCGCGGTGATGTCGTCGGCGCCCAGGTCGACCAGGTAGCGGATGGCGGCGATCAGCGTGCCGCCGGTGGCCAGCATCGGGTCCAGCACGTAGCACTGCCGCTTGTCCAGGTCGTCCGGCAGCCGGTTGGCGTAGGTGTGCGCCTCCAGGGTCTCCTCGTTGCGCTCCATCCCGAGGAAGCCGACCTCGGCGGTCGGCAGCATCCGCATCATCCCGTCCAGCATGCCCAGCCCGGCGCGCAGGATCGGCACCACCAGCGGCTTGGGGCTGGCCAGGTGGATCCCGGTCGTCGCCGCCACCGGCGTCTCGATCTCGAAGGGAGCCACCCGGACCTCACGGGTCGCCTCGTAGGCCAGCAGGGTCACCAGCTCGTCGGCGAGCCGCCGGAACGTGGGGGTGTCCGTCCGCCGGTCCCGCAGGTACGTCAGCTTGTGGGCGATGAGCGGGTGGTCGGCAACGTGGACGCGCATACGCCAGACTCTAGGCCGTGAGCCCCCCTCCCGGCACCCCGCCCGTGCGCCCCCCGGCCGGTCCGGCCTGGGCGTCCCGGGGGTATGCCGACCAGGTCCGGGCGGCGATGGACGAGGCCCGGCGGGTGGCGCCCGGTCGGGGGGCCGACGGCGACGTGCCGATCGGTGCGCTGGTGCTGGACCCGGACGGTGCGGTGCTGGGGCGCGGGCACAACGTCCGCGAGGAGCACGCGGACCCCACCGGGCACGCCGAGATCGTCGCGTTGCGGCAGGCGGGGGAGGCACTGCGCTCCTGGCGGCTGGCGGGGTGCACGTTGGTGGTCACCCTGGAGCCCTGCGCCATGTGCGCCGGTGCAGCCGTGCTGGCGCGGGTGGACCGGATCGTCTTCGGAGCCTGGGACGAGAAGGCGGGGGCCTGCGGCTCGGTGTGGGACCTGCCCCGGGACCGGCGCTCGCTGCACCGGGTGGAGGTGGTGGGGGGCGTACTGGCGCAGGAGAACGCCGACCTGCTGAGGGATTTTTTCCAGCCGCACCGACTCAGGTAGCCTGATCTGCGGTGGCGTGTCCGAGCGGCCTAAGGAGCACGCCTCGAAAGCGTGTGAGGGTGCAAATCCTCCGTGGGTTCAAATCCCACCGCCACCGCCAGGAGATGTCGCAGGACATCGGAAGGGCCGGATCCGTCTCGCACGGGTCCGGCCCTTCGTCGTGCCGGACGCGCCAGACGTGCCGACGAGCCCGTCGGGGTGGAGGAGGTTCTGCGATCCTGGGGCGATGACGCCGCCCACCCCTGCGCAGGACCGGGAGTACCGGCTCCCGGTCGACGGGGCCGAGCTGTGCGTGCAGGGGTTCGGTGCTCCCGCCGACCCGACGCTGCTGCTCGTCGCCGGCGCGGCGGGGTCGATGGACGGGTGGGAGGACGAGTTCTGCCTGGGCATCGCCCGCGGCGGACGCCGGGTCGTGCGCTACGACCACCGGGACACCGGCGCCTCCAGCTGGGACCCACCCGGGGCACCCACCTACGACGGTGAGCAGCTGACCCGGGACTGCCTGGCCCTGGTCGGTCACCTGGTCGCGGAGGGGGGACCGGTGCACCTGGTGGGCCTCTCGATGGGCGGGGGGATCGTGCAGAGCGTGGCCCTGCAGCACCCGGAGCTCGTCGCGAGCCTGACCCTGATCGCGACCTCCGCGATCGGCGGCCTCTCCGAGGAGCTCCCGGGGCCGATGCCCGTCGTGGCCTCCTTCTTCGCGCAGCCTCCGGTGGCTCCCGACCCGGGCGACCACCGGTCCCTCCTGACCCACCTGGTCGAGGCGGAGCGGCCGTTCGCCGGCGGCCTCGGCTTCGACGAGGAACGAGCGACCCGGGTGGCCCGGCGGGTGCTGGCGCGCAGTGCGTCCCCGGCCTCAGCGGACAATCACTGGCTGGTGATCACCGGGGACGAGGACCCGGCGGTCGGACTCCCGCCCGACGTCCACCACCTGCGGGTGCCGACGCTGGTGCTGCACGGCTCCGACGACCCGCTCTTCCCCCTGCCGCACGGCCGGGCGCTCGCCGCCGCGGTGCCCGGCGCCCGGCTGGTGGTGCTGCAGGGGATGGGACACGAGTACCCACCACCCGCGCTGCACGGGGTGGTGGTGCAGGAGCTGCTGACGCACACCGACCCGTCGGTCGGCGACCGGGGCTGAGCCGTCTCAGGCGCCGGCGACGATCAGCACCACGACGACCGTCCAGACGAAGCCCAGCAGCACGAACAGCGACCCGATCATGCCCATCACCTGGGCGCCGACCAGGTGCCCCCGGTTGGTCACCGGGTACGGGGAGTGGTCGGCCTCCTTGAGGGCGCCGTGCGCCATCGCCCAGGCGATCGGCCCCAGGATCGCCACCCCGCAGACGCTGAGCACGCCCAGCACCAGCGCGGTCGTCCCGCGCGGGTGGTGGTTCGCGCCCGGCGGCCCCCAGGGGGCGCCGGGGGAGAGGGCGTACGGGTTCTCCGGGGTCCCGGTGGGCCGGGGCGGCGGGGCCTGTGCCGCGTAGGGGTTCTCCGGCTCGGCGCCGCCACCACCGAACTCCGGGGGCGGCGGGGGCTCGAAGCGGTACATACCGCCAGGGTATGCCAGCACGCCCGAGGACAGCACCGGCGAGGCCCGTCGCTGTGGACGACGGCTGGCCCCTCGGCCGACTCAGCGGTGCAGCGACTCCGCGGCGGCGGCGATGTCGTCGAGCTCGGTGCGCAGCGCCTTCTCGGTGAGCTTCAGCCCGAGCGGACCGACCACCTTCAGCGCGAGCCGCTGCAGGGCACCCGACTCCGCCGTCGACCCGCTGAAGTGCACCGAGAGCTGGGTGGCGGCACCGTCCTCCAGCGCCTCCAGGGACAGGGCCGTCCGGTAGGTCGTCCCCCCGGAGCGTGCCTCGGTGACGGTCCGCCGGTAGGGGTCGTTCTCGACGACCCACAGGTCCTGGGTGTCCGAGGCGCCCATCATCCGGCGCGTCTCCCGCCACCCGGTGCCGACGGCATACGGGCCGGGGGTGATCACGTGCAGCTGGGTCACCTGGGAGAGTCGTTCCTGCGCCGCCTCCAGGTCGGTGACGACCTCCCACACCGCCTCCGGGGACGCCTCGACCCGCCGGGTCACCCAGGCCTCGTGCGTGCTCATCCGTCGCCCTCGGCGTCACCCTCGCCGTCGCCCTCAGGCGTCGGCAGGTCCTCCCAGGCGTTGCCGAGGACGAGGTCGAGGGTCTCGTCCTCGCGCTCGTCCTGCACCAGCTCGACGTCCTGCGGCAACGACTCGGCGAGCAGCTCGGCCCCCTCCAGACCGGTGGGGCCGTGCACGATCCTGCCTGCGCCCTCGATAGCCTCCGAGGAGTTGCCGACCCCGTCCACGGTGAAGTCGAGGGCCCCCACCCCTTCGCTGGCCCGGCCGGCGAGGCCGGCCCGGTCGGTCGCGTTGAAGATGTTGACGACCACGTCGGCGGGGTCCGGTCCCGGCGCCTGCGTCGCGGTCGCGGTGGTGGCGTCGTCGCTGCCCTCGTCCTCGGAGCCGACCCAGCCCCGGACGTAGGCCATCGCCACCAGCAGTGCCACCAGCAGCGCCACCAGCACGGCCGTGATCACCAGGGCGGCGCGACGACGCGACCGACGGGCAGCCGTGGACATACCGGCCGTGCGCACATATCCCACGGGTGGACTCCTCTCCGACCTGGCAGGTTATCGACTCGACGGGGAGTCGAGGTCGAGGACACGCCCGTGCACGGCCGGTCGACCCTGCAGCGCAGCCCGCAGGGCGCGGTGCAGGCCGTCCTCCAGGTAGAGGTCGCCGCGCCACCGCACCACGTGACAGAAGATGTCGCCGTAGAAGGTGGAGTCGGCGGAGAGCAGCGCGCGCAGGTCCAGCTCCGCCCGGGTCGTCACCAGCTCGTCCAGGCGCAGCATCCGCGGCGGCAGGTGCGCCCAGTCGGCGGCCTCGTCCAACCCGTGCGCAGGGTACGGTCGCGCGTCGCCCACGCCCTTGAAGATCATGGCCGGAAGTCTATTGTCTGGGGTGTGAGCGAGCAGAGCAGCACGAGCACCCAGGCCGATCGGCTCCGCGAGGGGTATGCCTTCACCGGCCCGAGCATCACGCTCGGCGGTGCGGTGGTGGGCCAGGACGTGGTCCCGGAGGCGGTGGTGAGGATCCCGCTGGCCTCGATGAACCGGCACGGGCTGGTCGCCGGGGCGACCGGCACCGGCAAGACCGTCACCCTGCAGGTGCTCGCCGAGCAGCTCTCGGACGCCGGGGTCCCGGTCTTCCTGGCCGACGTCAAGGGTGACCTCACCGGGCTGGCCGGCCCGGCCACGGGAGGCGCGAAGATCGAGGAGCGGATGACCGGCCTGGCGCAGGACTGGACGCCCGCGGCCTACCCCGTCGAGCTGCTCAACCTGGGCGGCCACGGCGTCGGCGCCCCGGTGCGTGCCACGGTGACCGGCTTCGGCCCGACCCTGCTGGCCAAGGTGCTGCGGCTGAACAAGACCCAGGAGTCCAGCCTGGGGCTGGTCTTCCACTGGGCGGACCAGCAGGGCCTGGCGCTGCTCGACCTCAAGGACCTCACCGCCGTCATCCAGCACCTGGTCTCCGACGAGGGCAAGGGCGACCTCAAGGACCTGGGGGGTCTGGCGACCTCCACCGCCGGGGTGATCCTGCGGGAGCTGGTCGCCCTCTCCGCCGCCGGGGGCGACGTCTTCTTCGGGGAGCCGGAGTTCGAGCCCGAGGACCTGCTGCGCACCACCGCCGACGGCAAGGGCGTCATCTCGTTGCTGGAGCTGCCGGGCGTGCAGGACAAGCCGGTCCTGTTCTCCACCTTCCTCATGTGGCTGCTCGCGGAGCTCTTCGCCGACCTGCCCGAGGTCGGCAACCCGGACAAGCCGAGACTGGTGTTCTTCTTCGACGAGGCGCACCTGCTCTTCGACGACGCCTCCGACGCCTTCCTCACCGCCGTCGAGCAGGCCGTCCGGCTGATCCGGTCCAAGGGGGTCGGGGTCTTCTTCGTCACCCAGACGCCCACCGACGTCCCCGACCCGGTGCTCGCCCAGCTCGGCAACCGGGTCCAGCACGCGCTGCGGGCGCACACCCCCAACGACGCCAAGGCTCTGCGCGCCACCGTGTCCACCTTCCCGACCAGCGACGACGACCTCGCCGAGGTGCTGACCTCGCTGCGTACCGGCGAGGCGGTCGTCACGGTGCTCGGTGAGGAGGGGGCACCCACCCCGGTGGCCCGCACCATGCTGCGCGCGCCGCAGGCCCGGATCGGCCCCGCCGACGAGGAGGTGCTGCGCACCGTGGTGGCCGGCTCGTCGCTGACCGCGAGGTATGGCGAGGCGCTGGACCGCGAGTCCGCGCAGGAGGTCCTGGCGCAGCGGATGCAGGAGACCGCCCGCGCGCTGGAGCAGGAGGCGCAGCGTACGGCGGCGGAGCGCACCGCCGGCGACCGCGCCGAGGACGACGGGCGGGTTGCTCCACGCCCGTCCCGGGGGAGCCGCCGCGCCCCGCAGGAGGAGGGGATGATGGACCAGGTGCTGGGCTCCAGCGCCGTCCGGTCGATGCTGCGCTCGGCCGGCACGGTCATCGGCCGCGAGGTCACCCGGTCGATCTTCGGGACGCGGCGCCGGCGCTGAGCGCCTCGGCCGCCGCGGCCCGCAGGGCGGCCACGCACACGGTGATCCGTGGGTTGTCCTCCGAACCGGCGCGCACCGCCACCAGGATCGTCCGGGCCGGCACCCTCGGGCCGGCCAGGGTGACCCGGACCACGTCGGGGTGCGGCATCACGGTGGCCAGGCGCGGCACCGCGGCCACCCCGAGACCGGCGGCCACCAGCGCGCTGGTGGCCGCGAACTCCTGGGCGTGGTGCACCACCCGGGGCACGAACCCGGCCGCGCGGGCCGCCGGGACCAGCTCCAGGAACGCGTCCTGTCCCGGGCGGCCGGTGATCCAGTCCTCGTCGGCCGCGTCCGCGAGGTCCACCGGGCCCGGGCCGGCGAGCCGGTGCCCACGGTGCACCAGCAGGTCGATCGGGTCGGTCGCGAGCTCGGTGACGCTGACCTGCCGCGGCCGGGTCCCCGCCGCCGTCCTGCCCGCCGCCCCGACCAGCAGCCCCACGTCGATCGCCCCGGTCTCCAGCTCGCGCAACGGCGTCCCGGAGTAGAGCTCGTGCACCCGCGGCTGCAGCCCCGGGTGGTCCCGGCGCAGGGACACCACGGCCGGGGCGACGATCGCCGCCAGGGCGGTCGGGAAGGCCCCGATGTCGACCCTGCCGCAGAGCTCGGTCGCGGCCAGGGCCGTCTCGCCCAGCGCCCGCTCCCACTGGGCATTCATCACCCGGGCGTGCTCGACCAGCCGCTGACCGGCGGGGGTGAGCCGCACCCCGCGGCCCTGCCGCTCGAGCAGGGTGATGTCCAGGTCCGCCGCGAGCTCCTTGAGCTGCTTGGAGACCCCGGACGGGCTGCGCTGCAGGGCCTCCCCGGCGCCGGTCACCGTGCCGTACTCGCTGACGGCGATGAGCAGCTGCAGACGCGGATCGATCATGCACCCATGGTGCACGGCATACGTGAGTATCGGAACCTGGACCGAACGGTCGTCGGGCGCGTAGAACCTGGGGGTATGCCCGCTCGCACTCCCTTCTCCACCCCTGGCACCGACCGGCTACGGCTTACCCTGCGGATGAAGGCGACCCTGGTCGTCTTCGCCGCGGTGATGTTCACCGGCGGGACCGATCTCACCAAGGTCACGGTGGGGCTGCCCCGGATCACGGCCGACCTGTCCGCCGGACCGTTGCAGGGTCTGTGGATCGCCGACGTCTACGGCCTGGTCGCCGGGGCCCTGCTGCTGCCGGCCGCGGTGCTGGCCGACACGGTGGGCCGCAAGCGTGTCTACCTCGCCGGGCTGCTGCTGGCGGCGACCACGGCCGCGGTCGCGGCGACCGCCCCCAGCGCCACCGTGCTGGTCCTCGCCCGGGCCGTCCAGGGCGCCAGCAGCGCGATGCTCATCGCCGGCACGGTCACCATCATCCGGGTCACCTTCCCCGGGATCCGGCTGCGGGCGGTCGCCTACGGGGTCTGGGCGGCCAGCTTCAGCGTCGGTTCGGCCTTCGGGCCGCTGGTCGGGGGTGCGCTGGTGGAGTGGGGGCACTGGCGCTGGCTGTTCGCGGTGAATGTCCCGGTGCTGCTGCTGTGCGCCGTCGCCGCCGCGATGGTCCTGGCGGAGACCCGCAACCCGGACCCGCCGGTCTTCGACCTGCCCAGCGTGCTGGCCTCGGTCAGCGGGGTGGCGCTGGTCGTGGCCGGCCTGAAGGGGCTGGCCCAGGAGGAGGTGCCGGTGGTGCTGAGCCTGGCCGGCGCCCTGACCGGGGCGCTGCTGCTCGTCCTCTTCGTGCTCCGGCAGCTGCGGCTGCCGCGGGCCTTCCTCGACGTGCGCCTCTTCCGGCTGCCCTCCTTCACCGCCTCCACCGTGGTCGTCCTCATCGCCAACGGGGCGTTCGCGGGGGTGCTGTTCGTCCTCACCCAACGCTTCCAGGAGGTGGAGGGGATGACCGCCATCGGTGCCGGCTGGGCGCTCATGCCGCTGGCCCTGGCCAGCGCCCTGGGGGCCGTCCTCGCACCCCGCGTGCAGGACCTGCTGGCGCCGGAACGGACCCTGATGGTGGGGGTGGGGGCCGCGGCGACCGGGCTGGGGATGCTGGCCCTGGCCGGTCCCGGCCCCGGGCTCCGGGTCGCCGCCATGGTGGTGCTCGGGCTGGGGACCGGGGTGATCATGACGATCGGGGCCAACCTCATCATGAGCTCGGCGCCGGAGGACCGGACGGCTGACGCCGGGGCGATCCAGGAGAGCGCCTTCACCATCGGTGCCGGTGCCGGGATCGCCCTGCTCGGGGCGTCGTCGCTGGTGCTGGCGCGGGTCGGCGAGGGGTCCGTGGACCCGGCCGCGATCTACGGCCCGGGGGCCGACCAGGCGCTCCGCGTGGTGGCCGCCGGGTTCGCACTGGTCTCTCTGGTCGCGATCTGGCTGCTGCGCCGGGGGACGCACGAGGACCCGGGGCGCTGATCGCGCCCCGGGTCCTGGTGCCGGCGTCGTGACGCCTCGGCGGAGGATGGGGGATTCGAACCCCCGAGGGTTTTATCCCAACTCGCTTTCCAAGCGAGCGCACTAGGCCACTATGCGAATCCTCCGCCGGAGACGATACCCGAGAGCCCTCGGGGCAGCCAAAACCGTGCCTGCCGGCGGACGGCTTGGAAGGCGCCGGTCCCAGGTCCTAGACTGGTCCACGGACCCCTCGTGCGGTGGTACCTCGGTGAACTCCCCCAGGGCAGGAATGCAGCAAGGGCAGCCGAGCTCTTCCAGGTGCGCGAGGGGTTCTTCATGCCCTGCCGTGCCGGGTCGGTGCGTGGCAGGATGACCGGCACCAGTCCGCGAAAGGATCCCGCCATGAGCTACCACGTCGGTTCCGAGGTCGGCCGTCTGCGCCAGGTGATCGTCCACCGGCCGGGGCTCGAGATGCACCGGCTGACGCCGGACAACAAGGACCGCTACCTCTTCGACGAGATCCTCTGGGTCGAGCGGGCGCAGGCCGAGCACGACTACTTCGTCCAGGTGATGACCGAGCGCGGCGTCACCGTGCACCACTTCGACACCCTGCTGCGGGAGGCGCTG
This sequence comes from Serinicoccus shuyuelongi, assembly GCF_045032955.1. Taxonomy (NCBI): domain Bacteria; kingdom Bacillati; phylum Actinomycetota; class Actinomycetes; order Micrococcales; family Ornithinimicrobiaceae; genus Serinicoccus; species Serinicoccus shuyuelongi. The sequence goes on from NZ_JBJFZU010000012.1 coordinate 112,163, forward strand.
GCGGTGCCCGCGGCCCGCGACCACGTGCTGGACCACAGCCTCGACGAGCGGCACGTCGGCCCGCAGGCCGCGCAGGAGCTGCGGGTGATGTTCGACGAGATGGACGACGCGGAGCTGACCACCCACCTCATCGGGGGGATCACCAAGGCCGAGGTGCTGGCCAGGATCGGCAGCCCGCGCTCCGTCGTCGTCGACCAGCTCGGCCTGCACGACTCGGTGCTCGCGCCGCTGCCCAACCACCTCTTCACCCGGGACACCTCCGCCTGGGTCTACGGCGGCGTCGCCGTCAACTCGATGCACAAGAAGGCGCGGCGCCGGGAGACGGTGCACTACGACGCGATCTACCGGTACCACCCGATGTTCGCGGGGTCCGGGACGCGGTGGTGGAGCCACGGGATCGAGGACGGACCGGCCACCGCCGAGGGCGGGGACATCCTGGTGCCCGGCAACGGGGTGGTGCTGGTGGGTCTGTCGGAGCGGACCACCACGATGGGGGTGGAGCGGCTGGCCCGCACCATCCTCGCCGCCGGCGACGCGCATACCGTGGTGGCGCTGGACATGCCCAAGGCGCGGGCGGTCATGCACCTGGACACCGTGATGACGATGGTCGACCAGGAGACCTTCACCCGCTACACCGGCCTGCCCGACCTCACCTCCTGGACGATGACCGCCGGTGACGAGGTGGACGGCGAGCTCCAGCTGGTCATCGAGCGGCACCAGCCGGAGAAGATGGAGCAGGTGATCGCCCACTCCCTGGGCCTGGAGAAGCTGCGGGTCCTCGCCGCGGACCAGGACCCGCGGGCGGCGGCGCGGGAGCAGTGGGACGACGGCTGCAACGTGCTGGCGCTGGAGCCCGGGGTGGTCGTCGGCTACGAGCGCAACACCGTCACCAACGGCTACCTGCGCCGGCAAGGCGTCGAGGTGCTGGAGATCGGCGGCTCCGAGCTGGGTCGGGGGCGCGGCGGTCCGCGGTGCATGTCCTGCCCGATCGAGCGCGACCCGGTCGGCTGATGCCGGCCCGACGCCGCGTCGACGTCGCCGACGGCGAGCAGGCGCTGGCCGCCTGGGAGGCGCTGCAGCCGGGGGAGGAGCTGGGGCGCGGGGTGCTGGCCACCGCGGTGCGCTACGCCATGGAGGAGCTGGTCGCGCGGGCCCCCGGCCGCTCGGTCGAGGTGCGGGTGCCCCCGTATGCCGCGGCGCAGGTGATCGAGGGGCCGCGGCACACCCGGGGCACCCCGACCAACGTCATCGAGACCGACCCGCAGACCTGGCTGGAGCTGGTGACCGGCCGCACCACATGGCCGGCGGCGGTGGCCGACGGCACCGTCCGGGCCTCCGGGCAGCGGGCCGACCTCACGGCATACCTGCCGCTGCGGTAGCACTCAGCCAGCGCCGTCGCCACCAGCGCCGTCGTCGCTCGCCGGGAGCGGGAAGACCTGCTGGTAGAGCTTCACCATCCGCCGCCCCTCGCCCTGCCCGGCGTCCCGGGCGGCCTTGGCCCGGTCCAGGTGCTCGCGCAGCACCTCGGCCAGGGCGTCGGAGAGCGACTCCACCTCGCTCACCGTCAGCAGGGTGGTGACCTCGTTCGACAGCGAGGCCGCCGCCCAGCCCGGGTCCTCGTCGTCCATCCGGTCGACCCACTCCTGCAGCCGGGCGGTCCGGGTCCGCAGCTGGTGGTGCATCACCGCCTGGGCGGCCGTCCGCGTCCCGTCGTCCGCGTCGCCGGCCGCGACCTCGGGGCCGAAGGAGAAGCCGACGGCCACCCACCAGCGCTCGCGTGCCGAGCCGCGCCCGGTCTCCTCCTCGACCAGCCCGTGCCGCTCGAGCTGGCGCAGGTGGTAGCTCGTCTGCCCCGTGCTCTCGCCCATCGCCCGGGCCAGCATCGAGGCGGTCGCGGCGCCGTGGTCCTTGAGGTGGTCGTACATCCGCATCCGCAGCGGGTGGGCGAACGCCTTGAGGGTCGCGGCGTCGACGGATCGGGCGGTGACGGCGGAGGCCTTGCGCTCGGTCATGGTGCAGAGGTACCTTTGCAAAGAGTTGTTTGCATAACTTCTTCTGCACTGAGCATAGGGGAGCACGCCATGACCGGCACCACCACCACGCCGAGGAGCACCGGGTCGCCGCTGGGGCGCCCGTTCGGCAGCCACCTGTCCGCCGTCGGCCTGGCCAACCTCGCCGACGGGGTCGTCCAGATCGGGGTGCCGCTGCTGGCGGTCACGTTGACCCGGTCACCGCTGCTGATGGGGGTGCTGACGGCCGCGGTGTGGCTCCCGTGGCTGGTGTGCGGCATCCCCGCAGGTGTCCTGGTCGACCGTTGGGACCGTCGCCGGACGATGATCTGCAGCCTGCTGGTCCGCGCGGCACTGCTCGGCGGGGTCGCGCTGCTCGCGTGGGCCGACCTCCTCACCATCGGGGTGCTCATCGTGCTCGCGCTCGGCTACGGTGTCACCGAGGTCTTCGCCGACCTGGCCGCCGCCGCCCAGGTGCCGGCGCTGGTGGGGCGCGACGCGGGACGGCTGCGCCGGGCGAACTCCCGACTGCTGGCGGTGCAGCACTTCTGCAACGGCTTCGCCGGGCCGCCGCTGGCCGGGATCCTGGTGGCACTGGGGGCCGCCTGGCTGGTCGGGACCTCCGCACTGGTCGCCGTCGCCGCGGTGCTGGCCCTCGCGCTCGGGCTGCGTGGCCGGTATGCCGCGAGCCGGCCCGAGGCGGAGAGCGCCGGGACCCGGTGGGCCGAGCTGACCTCGGGGATGCGCACCCTGTGGGCCCACCCGGTGCTGCGTCCGCTGGCCCTGGCCGCAGGGCTGTGGAACTTCGCGTCCACCGCCTTCAGCGCGGTGATCATCCTGTGGATGGTCGGCCCGGAGTCCGTCGGGGGTCTGTCCCCGCAGCTGTTCTCGCTGGTCATGGTGGCGCTCCCGGCCGGGGCGCTGCTCGGCAGCATGGTGGCCGGACGGCTGCTGCGGCGGTGGTCCGAGATGAGCGTCCTGGTCGTCTGCTGGGGGCTCAACGGCGTCCTCAACCTGATGCCGCTGCTGTGGCCCACGGCCTGGGGCCTGGCGATCTTCCTGCTGGGCGTCGGGCCGCTCGGGGTGGTCGGCAACATCGTCTCCGGGTCGATCCGACCGCGGATGGTCCAGGACCACGTGCTGGGCCGGGTCGGCGGCGCCTCCCGGGTGCTGGTCTTCGGGGCGATGCCGCTGGGTGCCCTGGCAGGCGGCCAGGTCGCCGAGCTCTTCGGCATCCCGGTGGTGCTGGTGGGGGTGGCCTCGGTGATGCTGCTGGCCACCCTGCTGGTCGGCGCCACCGTCCCGCAGTCGCTCGTGGACGCGCACGAGCTCGAGCCGGAGCGCGCACCGGTCGGCTGAGGCGGGACCGCTCGCGTTAGCCTCGGCTCCCATGAGGATCGGTGTCTGCATCCTGCCCGAGCACCCCTGGCGCGAGGCCGAGCCGTTGTGGCGGCAGGTCGAGGACTGGGGCTTCGAGCACGCCTGGACCTACGACCACCTGGTCTGGGCAGGGCTGCCGCAGGCGCCCTGGCACTCGACCGTCGCCACCCTCGCGGCGGCCGCCATGGTCACCGACCGGGTCCGACTCGGCACCTTCGTCGCGTCCCCGAACTTCCGGCACCCGGCCCTGCTGGCCAAGGACGTGACCACCCTGGACGACCTCAGCGCCGGTCGGGTGCTGCTCGGTCTGGGCGCCGGGGGCGACCTGGACAGCCGACTGCTCGGCGACGAGCACAGCCGCGGCGAGCGCACCGCCCGCTTCGAGGAGTTCGTGCCGCTGCTGGACCGGCTGCTGACCGAGGACCACGTCGAGGCCGAGGGCGAGTTCTTCACCGTGGCCGGGGCCGGGGCGCGTCCCCGCTGCGTCCAGCAGCCCCGGGTGCCCTTCGTCGTCGCCGCCAACGGGCCCCGCGCGATGCGGCTGGCGGTCGCGCACGGCACCGGGTGGCTCACCACGGGGCCGCCCGATGCCGCCGAGGACGGCCTGGACGCCTGGTGGCGCGGGGTGGGCGAGCTCGCCGCCCGGGTCGACGAGCTGGAGGCCGGGGCGGGCCGGGACCGGCCGCTGGAGCGCTACCTCTCGCTGGACGCCGGGGCGCCCGCGCTGAGCAGCCTGGACGAGGTCCAGGACCGGATCGGGCGCGCGCAGCAGGCCGGGTTCACCGACGTCGTCGTGCACTGGCCCCGTGCGGAGGCGCCCTACCGGGCGGACGTGCGGGTGCTGGAGGCGCTCGCCGGCTCCCGGTCCTGACCGACCGGCCGGCCGCGGGGTATCCAGCGGCCGGGTCGGTGCTCTCAGGGGGCGACGCCCAGCGGAGGCACCCAGGTCTCCCGGCGCCGCCCGGTCGCAGGTCGACCGGCCCGTGGAGAGGCCCCAGGATGAGACGCACCGCACGCCCCACCCACCCCGCTGCCCGACCCGGCCGACGCGGCAGACCCGGTCGAGGCGGTGGCCCGAGCACGGCCGCCGGTACCGCCCTCGGGCTGCTCGCCACCGGTCTGGCCGGCGCCCCCGCGCTCGCCGCGACCCTGGAGGAGCACGAGATCACCGGGGTGCAGTTCGTCAACGACGACTGCAGCCGCAACGAGTACGTCATCGACGCCCGGGTGACCGGCACCACGGACGACGTCGGCGGCTTCGACCGGGTGCGCTTCGAGGTGTGGGACGACGGTGCGCTCAAGGACAGCCGCACCCTGGAGGTCGAGGTCGGCACCACCCGTGACCTGTCCGCCTTCCTGTCCTTCGTCGGCCTCTACGGCGGCGGGGCACCGGGGGTGGGCATCGTCATCAGCGACGTGGACGGGGCCGACGTCGAGGTCGGCACCCTGGACGTCGTCGACCCGTTCTACCCCGACGACGTCGACGGGCCCTGCGCCTTCGACGTGGAGCGGATCGGTGGCCCGACCCGGATCGAGACCGCGGCGATGCTCTCCGAGCAGAAGTTCGTGTCGGCCGACACCGTCGTCATCGCGACCGCCCGGGACTTCCCGGACGCGTTGGCCGCAGCGCCCTGGGCCGGCCAGCTCGGGGCCCCGCTGCTGCTCACCCATCCCGGCGGCCTGTCCGCGGCCACCGGTGCCGAGCTCACCCGGCTGTCCCCGGAGGACGTCCTGGTCGTCGGTGGGAGCGCCGCGGTCGGGGACGCCGTCCTGGAGGACGTGCAGGCGAGCCTGCCGGCCGCGACCGTGCAGCGGATCTCCGGCGCGGATCGTTACGCGACCGCCGGGCTGGTCGCCCAGCAGGTGATCCAGGACAGCAGCCCGGAGGTCTTCGTGGCCTCGGGGCAGGCCTTCCCGGACGCGCTCGTCCTGAGCGCACTGGCCGCGCGGCACCAGGCTCCGCTGGTGCTGGTCCGCAGCGACGAGGTGCCGTCGGCCACCGGCGCCGCGCTCACCGCCCTCGACTACGACCACGTCTACGCCGCCGGTGGGACCGCCGTGCTCGGGGACGCCGTCCTGGACGAGGTCGCCGGCGGCCAGCCGTGGACGCGCTACCAGGGCGCCGACAGGTATGCGACCGCCGCCGCCGTGCTGGAGCAGTTCCCGGCCGAGGGCAAGGTGCTGGTCGCCACCGGCCAGGACTTCCCGGACAGCCTGACCGCGGTCCCGGTGGCGGCCCGGACCGGTGCCGGGGTGGCGCTGACCCGGCCGGAGGCCGTGCCCGCCGCGGTGATCAGTGAGGTCGACCGGCTGATCACCGGGTTCTCCTTCCCGCTGATCACCGTCGTCGGGGGCGAGTCGGCGGTGCACCCGGCCGTCCAGGCGCAGCTGCAGGCGCTCTTCGGCGCGGCCGCCCCGCCCGCGGCTCGGCCCTCGGGCAGCTCGACGACCGGCAACCTCCCGCAGGAGTGAGCACGGACCGGGCCCCCTCCGCGGCACCGCCGCGGAGGGGGATACTGGTGTGGTGGTACCCGACCGAGACGACACCAGTGCGCCGCCCACCGGCCCGGGCCCGCAGCCGCGACCCCAGCGGGTCCACCGCCGCCCGCAGCTGAGCAGGTTCCTCGTGGTGGGGGGCCTGGTCGGTTTCGTGCTGGGGGTCGTGGTGGCCCTGCGCGGACCCGAGGTGGCGGGCAGCACCGTGCTGCAGCAGATCGTCCTGCTCGGCACCATCGGGGCCATCTTCACCAGCTTCGCCGCGGCGATCCTCTACCTGGTCCTGGACCGGCTGAGCCAGCGGGACTGAGCGATGGCGCCGCGTCACCCGAGCCTGGTCAGGTACCTGGTGGTCGGTGCTGTGACCGGGGTGGTGATCTGCCTGCTGGTGGCCGTCCTCGGCGACGACGTGCCCTACGTCAACGGCCTGGAGGAGTACCTGATCTTCACCGTGCTCGGGGTCGGGGTGGGCGGTTCGCTGGGGGCGCTCGCCTATCTCGTCGCCGACCGGCCGCGGCTCGGGTCCTGACGGGGTCGCACCGGCGGGACGTGGGTGTCCGGCACGCTGCGGCTGTGGGACGATGAGGTCGTGGCTCGCGCTGACGGACGGCTCTCGCACGACCTCCTGCCCGAGGAACGCCTGCCCCAGGACGCCTGTGGTGTCTTCGGGGTCTGGGCGCCCGGTGAGGAGGTCGCCAAGCTCACCTACTACGGCCTCTACGCCCTGCAGCACCGGGGCCAGGAGGCGGCCGGGATCGCCACCAGCGACGGCTCGCGGCTGGTGGTCTACAAGGACGTGGGGCTGGTCAGCCAGGTCTTCGACGAGTCAGCCCTGGCCTCGTTGCAGGGCTACCTGGCGGTCGGCCACTGTCGCTACTCCACCACCGGCCGCAACAGCTGGCAGAACGCCCAGCCCACGCTCGGCGGGACCGCCGACGGCACCGTGGCGCTCGCGCACAACGGCAACCTGATCAACACCGCCGAGCTACGGGACCTGCTGCGCCAGGCGCACGGCGGTGACCTGTCACGCTCGGGCGGCGAGGTGAGCCGGGGCAGCACCACCGACACCGCGATCGTCACCGGCCTGCTCACCGCCGACCAGGACCTCCCGCTGGAGGAGGCCGCGATGCAGGTGCTGCCGCAGCTGCGCGGCGCGTTCAGCCTGGTCTTCTGCGACGAGTCCACGCTGTATGCCGCCCGCGACCCGCAGGGTGTGCGCCCCCTGGTCCTGGGCCGGCTGGAGCGTGGCTGGGTGGTCGCCTCGGAGACGGCGGCGCTGGACATCGTGGGCGCGTCCGTGGTCCGTGAGATCGAGCCCGGCGAGCTGATCGCCATCGACGCCGACGGGCTGCGTTCGCGCCGGTTCGCCGAGGCCGCGCCCAAGCGCTGCGTCTTCGAGTGGGTCTACCTGGCCCGGCCGGACACCACCATCGCCGGTCGCGAGGTCTACAACAGCCGGGTCGAGATGGGCCGTCAGCTGGCGCGCGAGCACCCCGTCGACGCGGACATGGTGATGCCCACCCCGGAGTCCGGGACGCCCGCCGCCATCGGGTACGCCCAGGAGTCGGGGATCCCCTACGGCCAGGGGCTGGTGAAGAACGCCTATGTCGGCCGCACCTTCATCGCGCCCAGCCAGACCATCCGGCAGCTGGGGATCCGGCTCAAGCTCAACCCGCTGCGCGAGGTGATCAAGGGCAAGCGCCTGGTGGTCGTCGACGACTCCATCGTCCGCGGCAACACCCAGCGCGCGCTGGTCCGGATGCTGCGCGAGGCCGGTGCCGCGGAGGTGCACGTGCGCATCTCCTCGCCGCCGGTGCGCTGGCCCTGCTTCTACGGGATCGACTTCGCGACCCGGGCCGAGCTGATCGCGACCGGGCTGGAGAGCGGTGACATCTGCACCAGCATCGGGGCGGACTCCCTCGGCTACATCTCCGAGGACGGGATGGTCGCCGCCACCGAGCAGCCCCGCTCCAGCCTGTGCACCGCCTGCTTCTCCGGGGAGTACCCGATCGGGCTGCCCGAGGAGGGCCAGCTCGGCAAGGACGTCCTCGAGCTGCAGTTCCCGGTGGTGCACGAGGGCACCGACCCGACCGACGTGGGGACCCTGGACGTCGAAGGCGTCGGCGTCACCGCCTCCCCGGGCGCCGACGCGGCCGTCCGCCGGCCCTGAGCCCGACCCGGCATACGCCCACGCCGTCTGCCGTCCGCTGCCACCCGATGACCACTTCGAGGGGACACCGATGACCGACCAGCCGATCACCTACGCCAGCGCCGGGGTCGACGTGCACGCCGGCGACCGCGCCGTCGAGCTGATGAAGGAGTCGGTGCGCCGAGCGCAGCGGCCCGAGGTGCTGGGCGGGCTCGGCGGCTTCGCCGGGATGTTCGACGCCTCCGCGCTGCGCGGCATGCGGGCGCCCGTGCTGGCGACCTCGACCGACGGGGTGGGGACCAAGGTCGCGATCGCGCAGGCGATGGACGTGCACGACACCATCGGCCAGGACCTGGTCGGGATGGTCGTCGACGACATCGTGGTCAGCGGTGCCGAGCCGCTCTTCATGACCGACTACATCGCCTGCGGCCAGGTGGTCCCCGAACGCATCGCGGCGATCGTCTCGGGCATCGCCCGCGGCTGCGAGCTCGCGGGGGTGGCCCTGGTCGGTGGCGAGACCGCCGAGCACCCGGGTCTGCTGGACCCGGACGAGTACGACCTGGCGGGGGCGGCCACCGGGGTGGTCGAGCGCGACGAGGTGCTGGGCCCGCAGCGGGTGCGCTCCGGGGACGTGGTGCTCGCGCTGGCCAGCTCGGGCCTGCACAGCAACGGCTACTCCCTGGTGCGCCGGGTGGTCGAGGCCGCCGGTTGGGGCTGGGAGCGGGAGGTGCCCGAGCTGGGGCGCACGCTCGGTGAGGAGTGCCTCGAGCCGACCCGGATCTACTCGCTGCCGTTGCTCTCGCTCATCCGCGCCCTGGACGGTGGGGTGCACGCGCTCTCGCACGTCACCGGGGGAGGCCTGGCCGCGAACCTGGCGCGGGTGCTGCCGGCCGGGGCGACCGCCACCATCGAACGCTGCTGGCAGCTGCCGCCGGTCTTCACCCTGGTCCGTGAGCTGGGGCGGGTGCCGCTGGCCGACCTGGAGCAGACCCTCAACATGGGGGTCGGCTTCGTCGCGGTCGTGGACGCCGAGCTGGCCGGACGGGCGACCTCGCTGCTGACGGACGCCAAGATCGACACCTGGCAGATCGGCACCGTCGACCTGGGCGACCCGCAGCCCGGGCAGCCGGACCACGACGACGTCACGGTCGTGCAGGGCGCCAAGGGCGTGGACGGCGGCACCGTCCGCGTCGTGGGCGCCTACACCTGACCGGGCGTCCCGAGATGCCTGACCGGGCGTCCCGTAATGCCCGACCGGGCGTCTGGGTATGCCCGACCAAGCGCCTGGACGTGCCGCGCCTCAGGGCGTGACGAGCACCCAGTACTCGGTCGGACCACGCGAGCCGATGAACCCGCTCCAGCGGGTGTCCGACGCGTCACTGGTCAGCTCGTCCCTGACGACCTCGTTCGTCGGCTCGACCACGATCACCGAGCTGACGGCCTCCGAGGTGGTCACCGAGATGCTGTGCGACGGAGAGTTCACCGGCCAGTCCTCGAAGGTGTAGACGGAGCCAGAGGTGCTGTCCGGGGACTCCGCACCACCTTCGTGCACCAACTCCACGGTGGTCGTCGCGGCGTCCTGGGGGTCGCAGGCCGCGGCTTGCACCTGCTCCCAGTCGGCGTCCCCGCTCAGCGTCTCCTGGCAGTGCCGGAGTTCGTAGCTGATGGTCTCGAAGCCCATGAAACGGACATACCCCACGGTGGCCGCGACGACGATGACCGCGACCAGGGGAATGAGTACCCAGCCGCGGTTCCGTCTGCCTCGACCCGTGACCGTGGAGTCCTCATGGGTCCACCGGGCCTCCTGGCGGTTCCTGGGACTCAGCGCCCGTCGCCCGCCGTCCAGGACCCGTAGTCGTCGTCCTCACCCTCGTCGTCCGCCACGTAGGCGGAGTAGGGGTCGTCGTCCTCGTCCGGCTCCTCCTCGGCGGCGGGTACGGAGCGTCCTAGGTCTCCGTCCCGTGAGCCGTGCAGCTCACGCTCGAGTGCCGAAAGATCGGTCTCCGGTGCCGAGTACTTCAGCTTCCGTGCAACCTTGATCTGTTTTGCCTTGGCCCGGCCGCGCCCCATGGCGAGACCCCCTTGTATCGAGTCAGCCGGAGCGGCATCGCTGGCTGATTGCTCAGGTCGCGGAGCCGGCCCGGGTATGTGTGTAATCCGTGCTGCCTACGGTACATGAGAGGACCCTCACGTCCCGCATCGCGCCCGGGTCTGCACCCTGCGCGACACGGTGCTCAGCGGCGGGCGCGGCTCCAGGACATGGCCAGCGCGGCGCCCAGTCCGAGGACGGCGGCCGCGATGAAGGCCCAGGCCCAGAAGGGCAGTCCGCCCGAGTCGCTGTCGGTGCTCGCCTCGGTGGCGGCGTCGGTGGCCTCCGAGGTCCCCTCGGTCGTGGTCTCCCTGCCAGCGTCCTCGGTTTCCTCCTCGGTGGCCTCCGCGGTCGTCGGCTCCGGCTCGGTCGTCTCCGCCGCACCGGTCTCCTCGGTGGGTGCGGGTGCGCTGCTCTCCTCGGCGCTGGTCTCCTCCTCGGTGGCCTGCTCCTGCGAGCCGGTCACGGCGAAGCCGAACTCACCGGAGATCGGGTGTCCGTCCTCGCTGGTGACCCGCCAGGCGACGGCATACTCACCGTCGGGCAGGTCGTCGACCAGGTCCTGCACGACGCTCGTGCCCTCCACCTCGGGATCGCCGTCGGTGACCTCCTGGCCGTCCTCGTCGGTGACCTGCACCGTCGCCCCGACGGTCGCGATCTGACCGCTGTAGGTGAGCGTGACCTCCTCCGGCGCCTCGGCGGTCGCACCGTCCACCGGCTCGGAGCCGGTGAGCTCGTCGTGCGCCTGGGCCGCCCCGGGGGCCAGCACGAGGGCGCCGGTAAGCAGCAGGGCGAGCGGGATCCTGGGCAGACGCGTCATACCCCAACAGTATGGACGGCTGCTGGGCGTAGCCTGCGTGGGTGGAACCGACCACCTGCCGCACGCTCGCCGCCCCGGTCCGGACCCGGACCGAGGAGCGGCGCTCGGTGTTCGAGTGCTGGCTGCGCCGGGTCGAGGACGAGGCGGGCGCGCGGGCGGTGGTCGAGGAGGCGCGCACCGAGCACTGGGGTGCCGGCCACCACTGCTCGGCCTTCGTGCTGGGCCCGGACGGGGCGACCGTGCGGAGCAACGACGACGGGGAACCCGCGGGCTCGGCCGGTATGCCGATGCTCGAGGTGCTCACCCATGCCGGGCTCACCGACGTGGTCGCGGTCGTCACCCGGTGGTTCGGCGGGACGCTGCTGGGCACCGGTGGCCTGGCCCGCGCCTACGGAGGCGCGGTCCGGGCAGCCGTCGAGGAGGCGAGCACCTTGACCCGGGTCCGTGTCCGCGAGGTCGACGTGCAGGTCGGCCACGACGTCGCGGGGCGGGTCGAGCACGACCTGCGGGCGCGTGGCGTGGGCATCGGGGACGTCCGCTACGGCGCCGGGGTGACCCTGCGGCTGCAGGTGCCGGTCACCGAGGCGGGTGACCTGCCCGCCCTCGTCTCCGAGCTGACCGGCGGCCGGGCCGAGCCGCTGCCGGGGACCGGCTCGGAGGGGTGGCGGGACGTCGCCGACGACGTGCAGGGCCCGGCCAGCGGTGGCTGATAACTTCCAGGCCATGGCGCCGTACCCCACCACCGTGCCCTTCGTCCCCGTGATCCTGGGCGCGGAGCTCGCGGCCTACACCCTGGCGCGGGCCTTCCACGCCGACCTCGGGGTGCGCGCGAGCGTGGTCAGTCGGACGGTGCCCTACGCGGTCCGCGGCTCGGCGGTGCTGGACCACGTGGCGTGCCCGGGGATGGACGACGACGAGACGCTGCTGGCGACGTTGCGCGGCATCGCGGACGCGCACCCCGGTCGCCGCGTGCTGGTGCTCGGGATCATCGACTCCTGGTGCACCACGCTCTCGCGGCTCGCCCCCCGGCTGGACGAGCGGTTCGCGGTGCCCTACCCGGACGTCGACCTGATGGAGCGGCTCTCCGACAAGGAGCAGTTCGCGCGGCTCTGCGGCGAGCTGGGGGTGGCCCACCCCCGGACCTCCTTCGTCCCGGACACCGCCGGGGCGCAGGAGGCCGTGGGCCTGCTGGGTGACCTGCGCTGGCCGGTGGTGGTCAAGGCCGCCGACTCCGTCTCCTTCGGCACCCTGCTGTACGCCGGGAAGCAGAAGGTCGCCTACTGCGACTCACCCGCCGAGCTCACCGCCCTGCGGCAGCAGCTGGCCGCGGCCGGGTATACCGGGGGGTTGGTCGTGCAGGAGCGGATCCCCGGCGGCGACGACCAGATGCGGGTGCTCACCACCTACTCGGACGCCTCCGGGCGGGTGCGCTGGGGGCGGATGGGGCAGGTGCTGCTGGAGGACCACGACCCGATGCTGATCGGGAACCCGCTGGCCGTCGTGCACGGCGAGCACTCGGTCGCCACCGAGCAGGTGCGCGGGCTGCTGGAGCACGTGGGGTGGACCGGCTACGCCAACTTCGACGTCAAGGTGGACCCGCGCGACGACACCGGCCACGTCTTCGAGCTCAACCCGCGGCTCGGGCGCTCGCACGCCTACATGAGCGCCGCCGGGCACCCCTTCCTGGTGCCGATGGTGCGCGAGCACGTGGAGGGCCGGGACCCGCTCGAGGACGTCGAGATGGGCGCGGAGACCGACGACTGGCTCTACTCGATCGTGCCGGTGCCGCTGCTGATGCGGTACGTGACGGACGACCGGGTCCGCACCCGGTTGCGGCGGATCCGCCGGGAGGGCCGGGTGCTGCGCCCGCTGCGGTATGCCGCCGACCACGGTCGTGAGCGCCGTCTCGCGCAGCTGAAGAACGACGTGCACTACGTGCGGGACTTCGCCACCCACCATCGCTCGCCGGTGACCGGATGAGCGGGGGACGCGACGAGCGGCTGCTGCCGGACACCTGGCGGCGTCCGGTGCTGGGCGTGCTCGGCGGGATGGGCCCGGCCGCCACCGTCACCTTCCTGGATGCGCTGGTGCGGGCGACCCCGGCGGCCCGGGACCAGGACCACATCGACACGGTCGTCCTCGGGCACGCCACCACGCCCGACCGGACCGCCCGGCTGCAGGACGACACCACCGCCGACCCGGTGCCCTACCTGATGGGGGACCTGGAGCTGCTGGGGCGGCTGGGGGCCGACCTCGCGGTGATCGTCTGCAACACGGCACACGCCTTCCTGCCCGCCGACCTGCCGGTGCCGCTGCTGTCGCTGATCGAGGTGGGCGCCCGGGGAGCGGTCCGGGCCGCAGGTGGTCCTGGGGGCGCTGACGGTGCGGGGGCCGGGGGTGGTGATGCCGCCCGTCGACCCCGGGTGATGCTGCTGGCCACCGACGGCACCCGGGGCAGCGGGCTCTACCAGCGGGCGCTCGAGGCCGCCGGGGCCCAGGTGCTGCTGCCGGAGGCGGCCGGCCAGGCCGAGGTGATGGCGGTGATCTACCAGGGGGTCAAGGCCGGGGTCGAGGTGCCGACCGGGGACTTCCTCGACCTCGTGGGACGGCTGCGCGGCGACGCCGACGCGGTCCTGCTGGGCTGCACGGAGCTGTCGGTGCTCGCGGACCAGGCGGGTGATGGGCTGCCGTACGACGTGGTCGACGCCCAGGCGGCGCTGGTCACCGAGGTGCTGGCCACCCTCATCCCGTCCTGACCGGCTCCCTCCAGCCCACTCTTCTCGACCGAGCGTCGCTCGTGGTTGCACTCAGACCCACCGAGCGTCGCTCGTGGTCGCCGCGCACACGTCGGTCGTACCCGGGGTCTACCGTGGGCACGTCTACGTCAACGACGACCCGGGAGTCGCCATGGAACCGATGGAACCTGTCTACGGCGCGGGGGTGCTGCTGACGATCGCGGCGGTCGCGGTCGCCGTCCTGCTCTTCCTCATCATCAGGCTCAAGATGCACGCCTTCGTGGCGCTCATCGTGGTCAGCTTCATCACCGGACTGGCGGCGGGCATACCGTTCGGAGACCTGGCCGAGGTGGCCGTCAGCTTCTTCGGCAGCACCTTGGGCCAGGTGGCGCTGCTGGTCGGGCTGGGCGCGATGATCGGCCGGATCCTGGAGGTCACCGGCGGCGCCCAGGTGCTGGCCGACACGATGATCAGCCGGTTCGGTGAGCAACGTGCACCGTTCGCGCTCGGCGTCGCGGCGCTGCTCTTCGGCGTGCCGATCTTCTTCGACGCCGGGCTGGTCGTCTTCCTGCCGATCATCTTCTCGGTCGCCCGCAGGTTCGGCGGCTCGGTGCTCATGTATGCCATCCCCGCCGCCGGTGCCTTCGCGGCGATGCACGCGATCGTGCCGCCGCACCCGGGTCCGGTCACCGCCGCGACCGAGCTGGGTGGGTCGATCGGGCTCAGCATGCTGATCGGTATACCGGTGGCGTTCGTCGCCTGGTACGTCGGCGTCTACCTGTTCACCACCGCCTATGCCGGCAAGATCATGGTCCCGATCAACGAGGCGATGTCGCGCAGCACGGTCTCCGTCGGTGGCGGCGGGTCCGGCACCGATGGCGGGTCGGGCACCGACGGCGGGACCGACTCCGGTGCCGACGACACCGGCGGGGCGGGCGGACCGTCCGACATCTCCCCGCAGGCGGCCCCGCCCTCGTTCGGGCTGGTCCTCGGACTGCTGCTGCTGCCCTTCCTGCTGATCGCGCTGAACACCGGGACGGCCACCCTGCGGGCGGCCGGGGTGCTCGGGGACGGTGCCGCGCTGGACGTGCTGATCTTCCTCGGGCAGACACCGGTAGCGCTGCTCATCACGCTGCTGGTCGCGACCTACGTCCTCGGCACCAAGGGCCGCTCGTTGTCCACCATCGAGGGCCTGCTCAACGACGCCCTGGGCCCGATCTGCGCGATCATCCTGATCACCGGTGCCGGCGGCATGTTCGGCGGGGTCCTGCGCTACTCGGGGATCGGGGCAGCGCTGTCGGAGAGCATGGCCGACCTGGGGCTGCCGATCATCGTCTCCGCCTTCCTGATCGCCACCCTGCTCCGGGTCGCCCAGGGTTCGGCGACGGTCGCGCTGACCACGACCGCCGGTCTCATCTCGGCCGCGGTCACCGCCGAGGGGCTCTCCGACCTCAAGATCGCCTGCCTGGTGCTGGCGATCGCCGCCGGCGCGACGGTGCTCTCGCACGTGAACGACTCCGGCTTCTGGCTGGTCAGCCGGTTCTTCGGGATGGACGTCAGGACGACGCTGAAGACCTGGACCGTGATGGAGACCACGCTCGGGCTGTCCATCTTCGTGATCGCCCTCGGGCTGTGGATGGTGGTGCCATGACGCCGCTGCCCGACCCTGCCACCGGGGTGCCGCTGCACCTGGTGATCATGGGCGTCTCCGGGACGGGCAAGAGCACCATCGCCACCGCGCTGCGGGACCGGCTCGGGTGGGAGATGGCCGAGGGCGACGACTTCCACCCGCAGTCCAACGTGGACAAGATGGCCGGCGGGCGGCCCCTGGTCGACGCCGACCGGTGGCCGTGGTTGCGGTCGTTGGCGGACTGGACGGCCGAGCACGACGGGCAGGGTCGGCCCACGATCCTCACCTGCTCAGCGCTGCGGACCAACTACCGCGATCTGCTCCGCGAGGGTGGTGCCGGGACCTACTTCGTGCACCTGCTCGGGGACAAGGGTCTGCTGCTGGAGCGGATGAGCGGTCGGGACCACTTCATGCCACCCTCGCTGCTGGAGTCCCAGCTCGACACCCTGGAGCCGCTCGGACCCGACGAGCGCGGGGTGACGATCGACGTCGCGAACCCGCCGGAACGCATCGCCCGGATGGTCGTGGCGCAGCTGGACCTCTGAGGGTCCCGCGGCCGGGCCCGCTCAGGTCAGGACGAGGGCGTCGGCGACGACCCTGCCCCGGTGCAGCACCGTGCGGTCCGTGGGCCGGTCCATCACCGCTGCGGTCGGGGCGTCCCCGGCCACCAGGAGCAGGTCGGCCCGGTCACCGACGGCGAGCCCGGGACGGTCGGTGACGCCCGTGAGCCGGGTCAGCGAGGCGTCCATGATGCCGGCCCCGCCACGGGTGCCCACCGCCAGTGCGTGCTCCACCAGCTCGTCCGCCCGGAAGCCGTGGGTGAACGCGAGCTGCCAGGTCCGGTCCAGCATGTCCGCGTTGCCGTACGGCGACCAGTAGTCGCGCTGGCCGTCCTCGCCGAGCCCCACCCGGACACCGGCCTCGGCCAGCTGCTGCAGCGGCAGCGTCTGGCGCCCTCCCGGGGCGATCGTCGCGGTGGCGATGTCGGCCGCGGCGAACCTCTCCACCAAGGTCGTGGTCTGCTCCTGGGTGCCGTCCCACAGCCCGTACCCGTGCGAGATCAGCACCTCACCCTGCATCCCCAGCGCCTCGGTCCGTTCGAGGATCAGGTCGGCGGAGAAGCGGCCCAGCTCCCCGGGCTCGTGCAGGTGGATGTCGACCGGCACGGCATACCGCTGCGCGAGGTCGAAGACGATGTCCAGGTGGCGGACGGGGTCGCGGTCCAGGGTGCACGGGTCGATGCCGCCGACCACGTCGGCCCCGGCGCGCAGGGCGTCCTCGAGCACGGCGGCGGAGCCCTGCTCGCGCAGCAGCCCGGCCTGCGGGAAGGCGATGACCTGCACCTCGGCCCGGTGCCGGTGGGCGTCCCGGGCGGCCAGCACGGCCTCCAGCCGTTCCAGCCCGGCGTCCGTGTCGACCTGCGCGAAGGAGCGCACCCGTGTCGTCCCGCGGGCGATCATCAGCCCGAGGGTATGCGTGGCGCGCTCCACGATCCCCACCTCGGCGTCGCGCCAGTGCTCGCGGTCGTTCAGCATCATCGTCCACACGCCCGGCCCGCCCGTGTGCGGCCGGAACGGCAGCCCGAGCCGGGTCGAGTCGAGGTGCACGTGGACGTCCGCGAAGGCGGGCAGCAGCAGCCGGCCGCGCCCGTCCAGCTCCTCGGTATGCCCGTCCTCGCTCACGCCGGGCGACCCACCCTCGGCACGGGGGCGCCCGCGGCCGCCGTGGGTGCATACCTCGGCGATGGCCTCGCCCTCCAGTCGGATGTCGGCAGCGGGACCGCCCCAGGGGCGCACGTCACGAATCCACATCCCGCCACTCTAAGGACGCGTCGGGGGCAACCACGAGCGACGCCCGGTGGGTCCGGGGGCAACCACGAGCGACGCCCGGTGGGTCCGGGGGCAACCACGAGCGACGCCCGGTGGGAGAGAGGGGGCGGGGACGCCGCAGGGGCGTGGCACCGTGCGGTGTCACGCCCCTGCGGGTCGGTCGGCCCCGGTGGCGGGGCCGTCGTCGGTGCTCAGCCGTCGCGGCGCTCCGGGTCCTGCTGCTCGCCCGTCCGCTCCGGCTGCGCGGAGCCGGTGTCCTGCTGCGGGAGGTCCGGCACGACCGGCGACTCCTGCTCCAGGGTGCCGAGCTCGGCCTGCGAGGCCTCGTCCTGCTGCCCGGCCGCGTGCGGCTTGGCGGCCTGACGGGCCTTCTCGGCGGCCTCGGCGATGGCGGCGTCGGCGTCCTGCTTGGAGCGCTTGCGGGTCGAGATCTCGGCGTCGCGGGTCGCGCCCTCGGCCTCCTCGCGGGCCCGGCGCAGGGCCTCACGGGGGTCCTCCAGCACGGGGACGTCCTCGCCCAGGTCGATGTCGCCGACCTCGGAGCTGATCCCGCTGGAGGGGGCGTCCAGGCCCGCGGTGTCCGGTCCCTTGCCGCCGCCGAGCGCGTTGCCGATGCCGGCGAGGGCGGCGGTGAGCTCGGTCGGGACGACCCACATCTGGTTGGAGTCGCCCTTGGCGATCTCGGGCAGCATCTGCAGGTACTGGTAGGCCAGCAGCTTGCTGTCCGGGTTGCCCTTGTGGATGGCGTCGAAGACCTGCAGGATCGCGCGGGCCTCACCCTGGGACTCGAGGATCGCGGACTGGGCCGTACCCTCGGCGCGCAGGATCTGGGCCTGCTTCTCGCCCTCGGCGGTGAGGATCTGGCTGCCCTTGACACCCTCGGCGTTCAGGATCGCGGCGCGACGGTCACGCTCGGCGCGCATCTGCTTCTCCATCGAGTCCTGCACGCTGGCGGGCGGGTCGATCGCCTTGAGCTCCACCCGGTTGACCCGGATGCCCCAGCGGCCGGTGGCCTCGTCGAGCACCCCGCGCAGCTGGCCGTTGATCATGTCGCGGCTGGTCAGCGTCTGCTCGAGGTCGAGCGAGCCGATGACGTTGCGCAGGGTGGTGACGGTCAGCTGCTCGATGCCCTGGATGTAGTTCGCGATCTCGTAGGTCGCGGACTTCGGGTCGGTCGGCTGGAAGTAGATGACGGTGTCGATCGAGACCACCAGGTTGTCGCTGGTGATCACCGGCTGCGGCGGGAAGCTGACGACCTGCTCACGCAGGTCGACCACGGCGCGCGGCCGGTCGACGAAGGGCACCAGGAAGTGCAGACCGGCGTCCAGCGTCCGGTCGTACTTGCCGAGCCGCTCGACGATGACGCTGGTGGCCTGCGGCACGATCCGGATGGCGCGGGCGATGGCGGTGATGGCGAAGAGCGCCACCAGGATCACCACCGCCCAGATGATGAAGTCTACGGGTTCCATGTGGTTGCGATCTCCTTGTTGTGTACTGCCAGGTCGGTGCGCCGCTCAGGTCCGGGGCGGCGGCTCCAGGTCGAAGGGCTTGTCCTCGGGGGTGGACGGCGTCACCACGGCGGTCGCGCCGTCGATGCGGACGACGTCCACCAGCGCGCCCGGCTCGAAGGTCTGCCCCTCCAGCTCGGCCCGGGCGCTCCACTCCTCCCCGCGTAGCTTCACCCGACCGGAACGGTCGGTGACCTGCTGCAGCACGGTGGCGGTCTGGCCGATGTTGCCCTCCACGTTCATCGGCCCACCCCGGCCCTCCAGCTGTATGTAGCGCAGCGCCACCGGTCGCAGGGCGACGACGAACAGCCCGGCCGAGACGGCGAAGATGAGGACCTGCCAGATCAGGTCGATGCCGGTGCCCGCCACGATCGCGGCGACCAGCGCCCCCAGCGCCAGCATCAGGAAGAGCAGGTCGAGGGTGGTCATCTCGACGATCCCGAAGGCCAGGGCGGCACCCACCCACCACAGCCACTGCGGTGAATCGCGTAGCCAGTCAGGCATGAGGACTCCTTTCCCCGGTGATCATCGATCCTACGGGGTTGACGAGTCGCGGGCCCGGGCGGTTCCCCCGGGTGTGGCCGAGCCCCCTACCAGAGGCCGCTGCCGACCAGCCGGGGAGTGTCCTGCTGCCCGGCCGCGCCGACCCCGGGCGCGGGCTCGGCGCAGCCCCGGCGGGTCGCCGGCTCGGCCCGGCGGGGCGGCCGGTTCGCCGGCGGGACCGGGGCGCCGGCCAGGGCCCGGGTGATGACCGCGAAGACCTGCTCGGTCTCGATCAGGAAGGCGTCGTGGCCGTAGGGCGAGTCGATCACGGCCAGCTCACGGCACGCGGGGGCCTGGGCCACGACCTCGCCGTCGGCCGGGGTGAAGAGGCGGTCGCTGCTCACCACCGCCACCGTCAGCTCCGCGGTGACCCGCCGCAGGGCGGCCTCCACCCCGCCGCGCCCTCGGCCGACGTCGTGGCTGTTCATCGCCTCGGTCAGCACCAGGTAGGAGTTGGCGTCGAAACGGCGGACCAGCTTCTTGCCGTGGTGCTCCAGGTAGGACTGCACCGCATACCGTCCCCCGTGCAGCGGCTCCTCCCCGGCCTGCGCGAGGCCGCCGAAGCGTGCACCCAGCTCGTCGGCCGACCGGTAGGTCGTGTGCGCGATCTGGCGCGCCACCTCCAGGCCGGATCGCGGGCCCGGGCCCGGGTAGTAGTCGCCGCCGTGGAAGCCGGGGTCCAGCCGGATCGCGTGCAGCTGCGGGACCGACCAGGCGATCTGGTCGGCGCTCGCGGCCGCGCTGGCCGCCAGCACCACGCAGCGCCTGACCCGGCCCGGGAAGGTCGCCGCCCACTCCAGCGAGCGCATACCCCCGACGGAGCCGCCGACCACCAGCGCGAAGGTGCCGATGCCCAGCGCGTCGGCGAGCAGCGCCTCGGCCCGCACCTGGTCACGCACGGTGATCGAGGGGAACGAGCTGCCGTACGGACGCCCGTCCGGGGCCGGGGCCGACGGCCCGGTGGTCCCGCGGCAGCCACCGAGGACGTCGGGGGCGATGACGAAGTACTCGTCGGTGTCGATCGGGGCGCCCGGGCCGATGAGCCCCGGCCACCACCCGGCGGTGGGCTGGCCCGGTGCCCGCTCGCCGACGACGAGGCTGTCACCGGTGAGGGCGTGCAGCACCAGCACCGCGTTGGAGCGGTCGGCGTTCAGCCGCCCCCAGGTCCGGTAGCTGACCCGCACGTCCTCCAGCGCCGTCCCCGACTCCAGCGCCAGGGTGCCCACCGGCTGGGTGCGCCGGTGCGAGCGTGCGGTCGGGCCGGGGCCGGGGCCGGGGCCGGGGCCGGGGCCGGAGGCGGGCGGCGGCGTGACCGGTTCGGCGCTCATCCTCAGGCCGCCGCGCTGTCGCGGGCGACCGCTGCCGCGGCGGTGAAGCCGGACTCCAGGTCGGCCAGGATGTCCTCGACACCCTCGATCCCGACCGAGAGGCGGACCAGCCCCGGGGTCACCCCGGCGGCGAGCTGGGCCTGCTCGGAGAGCTGGCTGTGCGTCGTCGAGGCCGGGTGGATCACCAGCGAGCGGACGTCACCGATGTTGGCCACGTGGCTGTGCAGCTCCAGGGCGGAGACGAACGCCCGTCCGGCGGCTGCGCCCCCTTCGATCTCGAAGGCGAGCACCGCGCCGGCGCCACCGGGCAGGTAGGTCCGGGCCCGCTCGTAGGAGGGGTGCTCGGGCAGTCCGGCGTAGGCGACCGAGCGCACCTGCTCGTGGGCGGAGAGCCACTGCGCCACCCGCTGGGCGTTCTGCACGTGCCGGTCGATGCGCAGCGACAGGGTCTCCAGGCCCTGCGCGATGAGGAAGGCGTTGAAGGGCGAGACGGCCGGCCCCAGGTCGCGGAGCAGCTGGACGCGCGCCTTGATGATGTAGGACACGTTGGCGCCCAGCAGGCCGCCCTCGCCGAGCGCCTCGGCGTAGACCAGCCCGTTGTAGCTGGGGTCCGGCTCGGTGAAGCCCGGGAAACGACCCTCCTCGGCGCCGTAGTCGAACCGCCCGGCGTCGACGATGGCGCCCGCGATCGCGGTGCCGTGGCCGCCCAGGTACTTGGTGGCCGAGTGCACCACCACGTCGGCGCCGTGCTCGATCGGGCGTGACAGGTAGGGCGTCGCGACGGTGTTGTCGACGATCAGCGGCACCCCGGCGGTGTGCGCCTCGTCGGCGACCGCGCGGATGTCGAGCACGTCGCTGCTGGGGTTGGCGATCGTCTCCCCGAAGAAGGCCTTGGTGTTCGGCCGGGTTGCCGCACGCCAGCTGGCCGGGTCCGCCGGGTCGTCGACGAAGGTGACCTCGATGCCGAGCCGGGGCAGCGTGTGCGCGAACAGGTTCTGGGTGCCGCCGTAGAGGCTGGGGGAGGAGACGACGTGGTCACCGGCTCCTGCCAGGTTGAGTACGGCCAGGGTGATCGCCGAGGACCCGGAGGCCACCAGCAGCGCGCCGACCCCGCCCTCCAGGTCGGCGATCCGGTTCTCCACCGTCTCGGTGGTCGGGTTGGTGATCCGGGTGTAGATCGGGCCGAGCTCGGCGAGCGCGAACCGGTCCGCGGCCTGGTCGGCGCTGTCGAAGACATAGGAGGTGGTCTGGTAGATGGGCAGTGCCCGCGCGCCCGTCTGGGAGTCGGGGGTCTGGCCGGCGTGGATCTGCCGGGTGGTGAAGTCGGTGTAGGTCGCCATGTCGAAGCTTCTTCCGCTGAGGGTGGGGTGAGCAGGGTGGTGGTCACTCTGCTGAGCCCGCCTCGGCAGCGGGGGTGGACCGGGCCGGGACCCTGGGGGTCACTGCTGGTCGGCTGCGAGGGGTGGGCTCAGCAGCGACGCATTCGGCGGGTGTCGGTCCTCATGGGGATCTGTCTACCAGGGCACGTTCTCCGAAGTCAATGCGACATCAGCGGCATAGGAGGCGGCGGTTTCGTGGAATCTTCGGGTATAGGGTTTGTATGACGTTGATCTTCGGTGGAGCCCAGGATCGTCGGCAGGGTCCGTCCCTGCGTGGCCCGCCCACCACAGCCCTCTACAGGATGATCTCGTCCTGACGCTCGAGCGTGTCGAGGTCGGCCACGTGCAGCGAGTGCTCGCCCAGCACCCAGGCCTGGTCACCGATCACCAGGATGCGGCGGGCCTGGTCCCACTGCCCGGTCCCGGAGCTCCCGAGCTGCAGCCGCGGACCCTGGTCCAGCGAGGTCCCGTCGACGCTCGCGGAGACCACCCCGGTCCAGTCGCCCTTCTCGGACCAGGCGTGGGCGGGCAGCAGCAGCTGCCCGGTAGCGGGCCAGTACCGGAACGCGCGGTGGTCGTGCTCGGCGTCCGAGCTGTGGTCGGTCCAGGTCTGCTTGGCCACCTGCGTCGGTGCGGTGAGGTCCGAGATGTCGAAGATCGCGGCCTGCAGCCCGGTCGTCACGCCGTCCTGCGTCGCGTCCTGCCCGATGCCGAGCAGCAGGTCCTCCCCGACCGGGTGCAGGTATGCCGAGTAGCCAGGGATCTTCAGCTCACCGGTGACCTCGGGCGCGGTCGGGTCCGAGGTGTCCACCAGGTAGAGCGGGTCCGTCTCCCGGAAGGTGACGACCGCCGCGGTCTCCGGGGTCAGGTAGCGCACCGCGTAGATCCGCTCGGTCTCCCCGAGCCCGTCGACGCGTCCCTGCTCGACGAGCCGGCCATCCTCCTCGGCGAGCACCACCAGCGAGCTGCTCGAGGGGGTCCCGGGGTCGCCCTCGCTGGTGGTGGCGACCCGGATCACCCCGTCGCTCTCGTCCAGGCTGAACTGGTTGAGCAGGCGGCCCGGGACCGACCCCGAGGCCAGGTAGCGGGTGCCGTCCGGGGCGGTGAGGTCGAAGGTGTGCAGCGTCGTGCTGACCTCTCCGCGCGGGCCGGGACCGACGGCTGAGTCGCTCGCCGTGGAGGTCCCGTCCACCGGCCAGGCCTCCCACGGGCTGGTCGCCACCACCAGCCGGTCGGTGGAGGCGTACACCGTGGAGCCGGTGGCCACCACCCCGGCGGAGGAGGTCGTCTGCAGCGACCCGGCACCCAGGTCGAAGGTGAGCACCGACATCGTCGACAGGCCGGAGAACTCGGCCGGGCGGGCGATCTGCTCGCAGGGCACCGCCCGCTCGGGGTCCGTGCTGCCGGTCGAGCCGTCCCCGGTGCCCATGCTCTGCAGGTGCGGGAGCCAGTCGTCCAGCGTGGACTCCTCGATGATGGCCCGGTTGGCCCGCTCCGCCTCGCCCTCCGCGGCGAGGCTCCCGGAGCGGGGCTGTGTCAGGGCGAGCCCCGGGGGCTGGGTGACCAGCACCACCCGCGCGGCCCCGTCGTGCATCCGGGCCGACCGGTAGTCGCCCTCCAGGCGGAGGCTGCCCTGGGCCACCGGGGAGCTCGGGTCGGACAGGTCGACCAGGGTGACCACGGTGCGGGAGGTGGGGAAGGCGGGCGCCGTGCTCACCCCGTCCATCGCGGGCAGCGGGGACGCCTGCGGCCACTCCCGGGACAGCACCAGTGCCCGATCCTGCTCCCGGTCCAGCAGCAGCTCGGAACCCTCGCCCCGGCCGGGCAGGCGCAGCGAGCCGACCTTCTCCCCGGCCGCGACGTCCACCACGACGAGCTGCTGACCGCGGACGGTGACGACGACCTCGCCGTCCGTCTGCAGCAGGTCCGGTTCCTCGACCCCCTCCTCCTGGTTGTTGGTCCCGGAGAAGTCGTCCCCGGCACTCATCTCGGCGGAGCCTGCTGAGCTGGGCATGCTCACGCCCCCGGCGCTGTCGGCACCGGCGTCGGCGGTCGCCATGTCCCCCCAGGAGCCGCCGGTGCCGAAGCCCCACGGCCCGACCCGCTCCAGGGCGTGCTCGTGGAACCAGTCCAGCAGCTCGTCGCAGGAGGAGAAGTCGGTCAGCTCCGCGGCGGCCGCCCGGGGCGGAGCCAGCACGTCCCCGGGGGTGCAGGCCGCCAGGGCCAGGGGAACGGCGACCAGGGCCGCGGTGACGGCGAGGGTGCGGGTGCGGCCGGACGTCGGTGTCATGGCGGGCTCCTGTGCTGCGCGGGTGGCGGTGAGGCGTGCCGGTATGACGTCGCGTCACCCGCGCCGGTTCCTCGCCCCGCCGGCCGGGTGCCGTCGACCCCGCGCCGCCGGCCTCGCACCGTTCTGCCCCGCACAGCCGGACGCGCGCTCTGCAGGGCAGAACGCGCGTCCGGGGTCCGGGGAGGGGGACTCAGCGGTGCTCGCCGTCACCCCCGTGTCCGTCGTGGCCGTCGTGCCGCAGGTCCTCGCCCCCGGCGAGGTCCTCCAGGTGACCCGCCGCGTGCGCGGCGACCAGCTCGGAACGGCCCGGGTAGCGGACGTCCTCGACCACCTTCTGCATCAGCTCGCTCGGCTTCTCCGTGAACTGGGAGACGACGACGATCGTGATGAGGTTGAGGATCATCCCGATGGTGCCGATCCCGGTCGCCGGGATGTCCCAGATCGGGGCGTTGCCGAAGAACGTCGGCAGCGTCCAGAGCTGGTAGAGCAGCGTCACGCCCAGCCCCACGGCCATGCCGGAGGCGGCTGCCGTGGCGGTGGCCTTCTTCCAGAAGATCCCCAGGAAGAGGATCGGGAAGAAGGACGCCGCCGCCAGGCCGAACGCGAGCGCGACCACCTCTGCGACGAACCCGGGCGGGTTGATGCCCAGGTAGCCGGCGACCAGGATGGCGGCGCCCATGGCGATCCGACCGACCCGCAGCTGCTGGGCGTCGCTGGCCCGCGGGTTGATCTTCTTGTAGTAGATGTCGTTGGCGACCGAGCTGGAGATGACCAGCAGCAGGCCGGAGGCCGTGGACAGGGCCGCGGCCAGGCCACCGGCGGCGACCAGCCCCACGATAGGGGCGGGCAGCCCGGCGATCTCCGGGGTGGCCAGCACCACGATGTCGTTGTTGATCATCAGCTCGGTGCCCTCACCGATCGCGCCGGCCACGTCGATGATGCCGTTGCCGTTGGCGTCGTCGACGGTGATCAGGCCCACGTCACGCCAGTTGTTGAACCACTCGGGGGTCGCGTCCACCGCTGTGCCCGGGATCTGGGTGAGCACGTTGTACTTGGTGAAGGCGCCGATGGCCGGGGCGGTCGTGTAGAGCAGCGCGATGAAGAACAGCGCCCACAACGCCGAGTAGCGTGCCGCGCGCACCGACCGTGCGGTGTAGAAGCGCACGATCACGTGCGGCAGCCCGGCGGTGCCGAACATCAGAGCCGCGGTGATGAGCACCATGTTGACCATGGAGGTCTGGGTGAAGGCCTCCGTGTAGGCGGCCAGCCCGAGGTCCTCCTGCAGACCGTTGAGGTCCTCCAGGATGGCGCCGAACCCGATCTGCGGGAACGGGTTCCCGGCCAGCTGCAGGGAGATCGCGACCGCCGGGATGAGGTAGGCGACGATCAGCACGGAGTACTGCGCCACCTGGGTCCAGGTGATGCCCTTCATGCCGCCCAGGACGGCATAGAGGAAGACGATCGTCATCCCCAGCACGACGCCCCAGGTCTGGTCCACGCCCAGGAACCGCTGGAAGACGACGCCGACGCCGGCCATCTGACCGGCCACGTAGACGAAGGAGACGACCAGGGCGCAGACGACGGAGACCAGGCGGGCGGTCTCGTTGTAACGGTCACCGACGAAGTCGGGGACCGTGTACTTGCCGAACTTGCGCAGGTAGGGGGCGAGCAGCAGCGCCAGCAGCACGTAGCCGCCGGTCCACCCCATGAGGTAGACGGACCCGGCATACCCGTTCTGGCTGAAGGCGACGAGACCCGCCATCGAGATGAACGACGCGGCGCTCATCCAGTCGGCCGCGATCGCGGCACCGTTGGCGGGTGCCGGGATGCCCCCGCCCGCGACGTAGAAACCGGCCGTGTCGGAGACCCGGCTGCGGTAGGCGATCCAGATGTAGATGCCGAACGTGAGGACGACGAAGACGAGCGTCCATGCCTGGATGGGGCTCAATGTCCGTGCACCTCCTGGTCGTACTCCTCGATGCCGAACTCGGCGTCCAGCTTGTCCATCCGCCACACGTAGAAGGCGATGAGCAGGACGAACACGACGATCGAGCCCTGCTGGGCGAACCAGAAGCCCAGCGGTATGCCGAAGATGCTGAGATTGTTCAGCGGGTCGACGAAGATGATGCCGGCGCCGAAGGACACCAGGGCCCAGATGACCAGCAGGACGGACATCAGTCGGACGTTGCGCCGCCAGTACTCCCGGCGTTGGTCGGCGTCTAGCATCGAGCCTCCTTGCTCAGCGGGACGAGCGGCCAGGGTTGGTGCCGCGGCGACCACGCAACACGAGGTCGTGACGGTGGGGCAAGCAGCCGGGGGAGGCGGGTCGGTGAACGGTGCCCCGGGTGCGCCGAGCGGCACGATCCGCGCGACGAGTGGGCATACCCCGGCGGCTGCGGGGCCGGGTGACGGGGCCGGAAGCCGTCGTTCCGGCCGGGTTCGCGCAGGTCGGGGGTTAGAGTGCCGGGCATGCGCCAGCGACGAGCACCGGGACAGCTGCGGCTGCTGGCCGCGGGGGCGTTCATGGCGCTCGGCGGCTGGCTGCCCTGGGTGTACACCCAGGCGGGGGCGGTCAGCGGTGCGGTGGGCGGCGGGCTGTGGGTCTTCTACGTGGGGATGCTCGCGATCGCCGGTGCCCTGCTGCCGCCCCGGCTGCACAGGGTGGCGATGGTGCAGGCCGCGCTCTCGGCGGTCGTCGCGATCGTGCTGCCGGTCTGGCAGGTGGTGCACGTGCTGCAGCTCGTCGGCGTCCAGGGGTGGCTGCCGGGCCCGGGCCTGGTGCTCAGCGCCTTCGGCGGGGTGCTGGCCCTGATCGCCGCGCGCCAGCTGCACAGCGGAGCGCCCCGACCCGCCGCGGTGGCGGGCTGAGGCGCTTCCTGCTCCGGTCCGGGCTCAGACCGAGGTATGCCCGCTGCGACGTCCCCCCTCGCCCCGGTCGGTGAGGCGTCCCCAGGCCCAGACGCCCCCACCGACCAGGACCGCGAGCGCCATCACCGCCGGCAGCGCCGAGGCCAGGACGGACATCCCGCCGGTCAGCAGGCTGAGGGCGGCGAGGAGACCGAGCGCCAGCACGACCAGCGAGCGGCCGCTGCCCCCGCTCAGGCCCTGCTCCAGGTGGGTGCTGCCGGCGCGGTCCGGCAGCAGCGCCCAGGCCAGCAGGTAGAGGCCGACGCCGAGCCCGCCGACGAAGGCACTCACCACCGCGACCGCGCGGACCGCGACGGGGGCGACGCCCAGCCGGTCGGCGACCGTGGCGCAGACGCCGCCGAGGACGGCGTGGCCGGTGTCCCGGGCCGGCAGCCGGCGCAGGGCCGCGTAGGCCCCCTCCAGCGCGCCGCCGGAGCGGCCGGGACCGGTGGAGTCAGTGCCGGACGGGCCGGTGCGCTGGGCGGGCAGGATCGGTGGCAGGGAGTGGGGGGAGGTGGGGGTGAGGTTCTCGTCCATACCTCCAGGGTCCCCGGGCGGACGTCCGCCCGGCAGCCGGTTGGCGACCGGAGCCGCCCGGGGGATAACCCCCGCGGTGTCGCCCGTGCTCGTCCGTGGGGCGTCCGGGTGGGTGCATCGCGCGGCGCGGCGGCGATCCTCACCCGGCACCGGGCCCGCACGGCCTAGGCTGGTCGGTATGGCCTCCTCCGTCGGATCTGTGCTGCTGCTGGCGCACGTCCGGGACCGGGGTGTCGTCACCGCCGCACGGGCCCTGGCCCAGGCAGGGTGGCGGGTCGGTGTCGGGTCGCCACGACGTGACGGCGGGCTGGTGGGGGCCTCCCGGGGGGTGAGCCGCGTGCACGTCGTGCCTCGGCCGACCGGGGACGGCCAGGCCTTCCTCGCCGGCGTCCGCAGCGCGCAGGAGCAGGGTGCCTACGACGTGGTCGTCGGGTCCGGGGACGACTGGATGTCGGCGCTCTCCCACTACCGGGACGCGTTGCCGCTGCCGGTGGCCCACCCGCCCCGGTCGGTGGTGACGGCGGCCATGGACAAGGTGGAGCTGGCCCGCCTCGCCGAGCGGGTGGGGGTGGGGACCCCGGTGACCCAGACCCTCACCGTCGGCCAGGACGAGCGGCTGCGCCCACCGGTCGTCGTGAAGAACCGGTCGCACTGGGCCCCCGGACAGCACCGACGACACCGCATCGAGGCGCTGGTCTGCGAGACCGAGGAGCAGCTGCGGGCGCACCTGGCCAGCTTCGGCGGTGACGAGGACGAGCCGGTGCTGCAGGAGATGGTGCACGGGCGGCTGTCCGCCGTGGTGGGGGTGATGCACGAGGGGCGGCTCACCGGCAGGGTGGCGCAGGTCTCGCCGCGGTTGTGGCCGACCCCCTCGGGTGCCTCGGCCCGCGCGGTCACGGTGCCCCTCGACCTCGACCTGGCGGCCCGCAGCGAGGCGCTGCTCCGGGAGCTGGGATGGACCGGGCTGGTGGAGCTGCAGTTCCTCCTCGGCCCGGACAGGGTCCCGCGGCTGATCGACCTCAACGGACGGTTCTACGGCTCGCTGGCCCTTGGTGAGCGGGCGCGTCCCGGTCTGGTGGACGCCTCGTTGCGGGCCGCGGTCGGGCTCCCGGTCCCCGCGCTGCCGGACGGTCGGGTGGGGGTGCGCTACCACTGGCTCCCCGGAGACCTGCGGCGCGCGGTGCGGGAACGCCGCGGAGGGCTCCCGGCGGACGTCTGCTCCAGCCTGCGCTGGGCCGTGGGGGCGCAGCACAGCCTGCTGCGCCGGGACGACCCCGGGCCGGTCCTCGGGCTGCTCGCCGGCCGGCTGGTGACGGACCGGGGCGACGACCTCCCGGTCAGCGCGAGCGCACCCGCCGCACCACCTCGAGCGCCACGAAGCGCTCGGGAGCCCGCATGAAGGCCAGCATCAGCTGGTAGGCCAGCGCCGCGCCGACCAGGGCGAGGCCCGCCCTGGCCCAGGCCGCGCCGGGGTCGGCCCAGGCCAGCAGGAGCGCGGCGGTGGCCGCGGAGCCGGTCGTGGCGACCACGGTCCGCAGCAGCAGCGTCCCGGTCGCCCGGCCCCCGAGCAGCCCGTGCCGGGTCGCGGCCAGCCAGCCGTTGAGGACGGCCGCCAGCACCAGCGAGGCGGAGGTCGCGGCCACGATGCCGGCCACCCCCCAGATCGGGGCGAGGGTGAGGTCGCCGACGACGTTGACCACCATCGCCAGGACGCCGACCGCCACCGGCCAGCGCACGTCCCCGACGGCGTAGCACGCGCTCACCACCACCTGTCGGCAGGCGAGCGCGAGCAGCCCCGGCAGGAAGCACAGCACGGCCACCGCGGTCAGGGCGACGGCCTGCTCGTCGAAGGCGCCCCGGCCGAAGGCCAGGGTGACCACCGCCTCGGGCGCCACCAGCAGGGCCACCGCCACCGGGCACAGCAGGGTCAGCGAGACGGCGAGCCCGCGGTGCACCAGGTGGCGCATCCGGGCCGGGTCGTCGGCGGCTGCGGCCATCGCGGGGTAGAGCGGCGCCACCAGGGCGGCGACCACGAGCATCTCGGGCAGGTTCACCAGCCGCCAACCGAGGAAGACCGCGGACACGGCCCCCTCGCCCACCGTCGAGGCGACCGCCCGGTCCACCAGGGTGTTGACGTTGAGCACCGCCTGGCCGACGACCAGCGGGGGGAGCAGCGCACCCATCTCGCGGACCCCGGGGGAGCGCAGGTCCCATCGGGCACGCACCGGCCACCGGTGCCGGACCAGCGGCACCAGCTGCAGCCCGAGCCGGGCGAGCGAGCCCACCACGAAGCCGGCGGCCAGCGCCACCATGCCCAGGTGCGGGCCGAGCAGCCCGGCGGAGGCGATCATCACCAGGTTGAACGGCACCCCCTGCAGCGCCCCCCAGCGGAAGACCCCGTGCGCCTGCGCGAGCGCCACCAGCAGGTCGGTCGCCGCCACCAGCACGGTGGTGACCAGCACGATCCGGGTGAGCAGGACGAGCAGGTCCGCACCCTCGCCGGTGAGCCCGGGTGCCAGCACCCGGGACACCGGTGCGGCGGCCACCCCGAGGGCCACGCTGAGGGCACCGATGGCGACCACCGAGGTGGAGATGACCACGTCGAAGGTGCGGTGGCCGCGGCATACCTCTTCGCCGTCGGCCTCCCGGGCCAGCACCGGCGTCGCGGCCCGGGTCAGCGAGGTGCCGAGCAGGCCCAGCACGATGTTGGCGAGCCCGAGCGCGACGAAGTAGGCGTCCAGCTGCGGGCCGGCGCCGTAGACGGCCGCGATGACGGCGTCCCGGACGAACCCCAGGAGGGTGGAGACCCCGGTGAGCCCGGCGACCAGCACGGCCGCGCGGCCGATGCTCCACCGGGCCGCCACGGGTCGCGTCCTCCCCGACTAGAGGTTGATCATGTGCCCGGCGATGCCGTGCACGGCCTCCTTGACGGCCTCCCCGAGGGTCGGGTGGGCGAAGACGGTGCGCGACATCTCGTCGGCGGTGAGGTCCCAGGTCTGCGCCAGGTTGAGGATCGGCAGCAGCTCGGTGACCTCGGGGCCGACCAGGTGGGCGCCGATGATCTCGTTGTGCTCCGCGTCGGCCACCACCTTGACGAAACCGACGCCGTCGCCGCGGCCCATGGCCTTGCCGTTGGCCGAGAACGGGAAGGTCGTGGTCTTCACCTCGTGGCCGGCGTCCTTGGCCGCCTGCTCGGTGAGGCCCATCGACGCGATCTGCGGGTGGCAGTAGGTGGCGCGGGGGATGAAGCGGTAGTCCAGCGGCATCGTCTCGGCACCGGAGAGCGTCTCCGCGGCGACGATGCCCTGCGCCTCGGCGACGTGCGCCAGCATCAGCTTGGCGGTGACGTCACCGATGGCATACACCCCGTCGACGTTGGTGCGCATGTAGTCGTCGATCGCGATGGCGCCACGCTCGGTGAGCTCGACGCCGGTGTTCTCCAGCCCGAAGCCCTCGACACGCGGGGCGAAGCCGATCGCGGAGAGCAGCTTGTCGGCCTCCAGCACCTGGCTGTCGCCGCCGTCCGCGGGGGCGACGGTGACCTTCACCCCGGAGCCGGTGTCCTCGACGTTCTCCACCTTGGTGCTCGTCATCAGGGTGATACCGAGCTTCTTGTACTCCTTGGCCAGGACCTTGGAGACCTCGGGCTCCTCCAGCGGCACCAGCCGGTCGAGGTACTCCACGATGGTGACGTCGACCCCGAAGTTGGCCATCACGTAGGCGAACTCCACGCCGATGGCGCCGGAGCCGGCGATGACGATCGAGCCGGGCAGCTCCTCGTCGAGGATCTGCTCCTCGTAGGTGACGACGTTCTTGCTGACCTCGACGCCGGGCAGCATCTTGGTGACCGAGCCGGTGGCCAGGATGAGGTTGTCGAAGGTCAGCTCCTTCTTCTCGCCGCCCTCGACCGCCACGTCCATCGAGGTGGCGGAGGTGAGCGTGCCCCAGCCGTCCACCTCGGTGATCTTGTTCTTCTTCATCAGGAAGTGGACGCCCTTGACGATGCCCGCGCTGACCTTGCGGCTGCGCTGGAACGTCGGGCCGTAGGCCATCGTGGCGTCCCCTTCGATGCCGTACTTGGCCTTGTCGTGCGCGAGGAGGTGCGCGATCTCCGCGTTCCTCAGCAGCGCCTTGCTCGGGATGCACCCGACGTTGAGGCAGACCCCGCCCCAGTACTGCTTCTCGACGACGGCCACCTTCTTGCCCAGCTGGGAGGCGCGGATCGCCGCGACATACCCACCGGGGCCGGCGCCCAGGACAACAACGTCATAGTGATCGGCCATGGCACCAGTATGCCGTGGGCCCGGTGGGCGCCGCGCGCCCGCCCGCCGCGGGGGATCGGGGTGGCCGCCATCGCACCACGGATGTGCAGGAACGGTGTGTCACATCCGTCGTGATGGTGACGGATGTGACACACCGTTATCGCACAGGCGTCAGCCCTCGTCGAGGATCTCCGCCTCGGTGATCTCGTCGTCCTCGTGGTGGTCGTCGTTGTCCTTGGCCACCTCGGTCTCGGCCAGCATCCGGTAGAGGTCGCGCCGGGTGCGGTCGAGCAGGTCCGCGGCCTGGCGGCTGAGGTCCTGGTCGCCGACCTGGCCGACCGCCTGGGCGGCCAGCGCCACGCTGCCGAGGGCCTTGAGCAGGGTGCCGTTGCTGCGGCCGGCCGCGGCCCAGCCGCCGCTGCGACCACCGGCGTGCTCGTGGTCACGTCCTGGGCCGCCCGGTCCGGCACGACCAGGACGTCCCGGGCCGCCACGCCCGCCACGCCCCGGACCACCACGACCGGGGCCGCCGACCTGCTCGCCCCAGGCGTCGTCACCGGCGGTGTCCTCCTCGCTGGCCCAGCCCTGCGGCGGGAGCGCGTCCGCGGCGACCCGGCCCTCGTCGGTCAGCCGGTAGGCGCGTCGGCCCTCGACCTCGGTCTGGGCGACCAGGCCTTCGTCCTCGAGCTGGGCGAGGGCGGGGTAGATGGCGCCGGAGCTGGGCTGCCAGGCACCGCCGGAGCTCTGCGCGATCTCCTGCATGAGCTGGTAGCCGTTCATCGGCTCCCGGCCCAGCAGGTGCAGCACCGCGTTGCGGACGTCGCCGCGGCGGGCACGTCGCCGGTCTCCGCCGGGTCCGGGCCGCGGGCCGCCGTGCCGTGCGCCGGCGCCCGGCCAGCCGCCGGCCGATCCCTGGTTGCCGAGGACCTGTCCGAGCAGGCCGTTCGGGCCGAAGATCTGGTCCTCGAGCCCGCCGAGGCCCCCGAAGCCGGGTCCCTGTCCGTGCTGGTGTCGTGAAGTCATGGGTGTCTCCTTCGTCCGTGAGGTGTCGCCGGTGTCACGCCCGGCGTCTTACGCAAGAATAGCGTGACGTGTCGTGATGTGTCAACGATATGTCGATAAATCTCGGACGATGCATGACTGTGCACTGGGTCACATATCCATGCAGGGGGTTGACGCGACGTCGCCCAGGGGGTTGTATGGCTCTCATGCAGTTCTGTGCACTCGTACTTATTACCTAGGGACGCGTCCCGGCTCCACCGCCGCCGCGTCCTCCCCTCGTCTGCCCACCGGGCCGAGGGGTTTTTTGTTGCCACGATCCCGACAACCACCCTCAGCAGGCAGGAACCCTCCCATGACCGCGACGCACCTGACCAGTGATCGCCTCACGGACGGCGCCACCGTGACCGCCCCCGCCACCACCGGCCCCGACGCGCCCTCCGGCACCCCGCGCAACGGGGCGCAGGCCATCGTCGCGACCCTCGAGCGGCTCGGGGTGGAGCACGTCTTCGGGCTCCCTGGTGGTGCCGTGCTCCCGCTCTACGACGCGCTCTACGGGGCGAAGGTGCGGCACATCCTGGTCCGGCACGAGCAGGGTGCCGGGCACGCCGCCCAGGGGTATGCCGCCGCCACCGGCCGGGTGGGTGTGTGCATGGCCACCTCCGGCCCGGGCGCCACCAACCTCGTCACCCCGCTGGCCGACGCCAACATGGACTCGGTGCCGATGGTGGCCATCACCGGCAACGTCGCCAGCACCGCGATGGGCTCGGACGCCTTCCAGGAGGCCGACATCCGGTCCATCTCGATGCCGGTGACCAAGCACTCCTTCCTGGTCACCCGCCCCGAGGAGATCGCGGCGACGATCGCCTCCGCCTTCCACATCGCCTCCACCGGCCGCCCCGGCCCCGTGCTGGTCGACGTGTCCAAGGACGCCCTGGTCGCCGCGGCCGACGAGTCCCTGCTGCAGCTGCCGCTGCCGGGCTACCGCACCCCTGTCGGGCCCGCGCCCGAGGCGGTCCGGGACGCGGTGGAGCTGATGCTCACCGCCCGCCGTCCGGTGCTCTACGTGGGTGGCGGGTGTGTGCGCTCCAACGCCTCCGAGCAGGTCCTGCAGCTGGCCGAGCTGACCGGCATACCGGTGGTCACCACGCTGATGGCCCGCGGCGCCTTCCCGGACAGCCACCCCCAGCACATGGGGATGCCCGGCATGCACGGCAGCGTCTCCGGGGTCGCCACCCTGCAGAAGTCGGACCTCATCATCAGCCTGGGTGCGCGCTTCGACGACCGGGTCACCGGGGCCAAGCACACCTTCGCCCCGGACGCCACGATCGTGCACGCCGACATCGACCCGGCCGAGATCGGCAAGAACTTCCCGACCGCCG
Organism: Serinicoccus shuyuelongi; assembly: GCF_045032955.1. NCBI lineage: Bacteria > Bacillati > Actinomycetota > Actinomycetes > Micrococcales > Ornithinimicrobiaceae > Serinicoccus > Serinicoccus shuyuelongi. Next base: position 146,435 of record NZ_JBJFZU010000012.1, read on the forward strand.
TCGGCCTGGTCGGCGACGCCAAGGAGAGCATCCGCGGGCTGGTGACCGAGTGGACCACACGCACCGCCGCCGGCGCGGTGCCCGACCACGAGGCCTGGGTCCGCCGCTGCCAGGGCTGGAAGCGGCGCTACCCGCTGGGCTACGAGACCCCCTCGGACGGGGCGATGGCGCCGCAGCTGGTGATCGAGCGGCTGGGGGCCATCTCCGGCCCGGACACCGTCTTCGCCTCCGGCGTCGGCCAGCACCAGATGTGGGCCAGCCAGTTCATCACCTACGACCGGCCGCGGCACTGGCTCAACTCCGGGGGCCTGGGCACCATGGGGTATGCCGTCCCCGCCGCGATGGGCGCGAAGGTGGGTCGGCCCGACGCCACCGTCTGGGCGATCGACGGCGACGGCTGCTTCCAGATGACCAACCAGGAGCTGGCGACCTGCGCCGTCGAGGGCATCCCGATCAAGGTGGCGATCATCAACAACGCCGGCCTGGGGATGGTCAAGCAGTGGCAGGCGCTGTTCTACTCCGAGCGCTTCAGCCACTCCCAGCTCCCGTCCATGCAGATCCCCGACTTCGCGACCCTGGCCCAGGCCTACGGCTGCGTGGGGCTGCGCTGCGACAACGCCGGCGACGTCGACGCCACCATCGAGGCCGCCATGGAGGTGGACGACCAGCCGGTCGTCGTGGACTTCCGGGTGAGCCAGGACGCGATGGTCTGGCCGATGGTCCCCGCCGGCACCAGCAACGACGAGATCCAGCACGCACGCGACGTGCGACCCGACTTCGGGGAGGACGATTGACCCTTCTGTCCGGATACCCACCGACCGCCGCGGAGGTACCCACCCCCGCGCCGGCATACCGACCACCGCGCATCCCGCGCAGCACCGCAGCACCGACGAAAGGCACCACCATGAGCGACGACGTCGCCCGCACCCGCCACGCCCTGTCCGTCCTGGTCGAGAACAACCCCGGCGTCCTGGCCCGGGTCTCGGTCCTGTTCGCCCGCCGCAACTTCAACATCGACCACCTCGTGGTCGGCCCGACCGAGGACAACAAGGTGTCCCGGATGACGGTCGTGGTGAACGTCAACGCCGAGCAGCTGCACAAGGTCACCAGCCAGCTGGACAAGCTCGTCGAGGTCATCCACATCGAGGAGATCGAGGACGCCGAGGCCATCCGCGCCAAGCTGTGGCAGATCAACGACAACGGCCCGCGCCCGGTCGGCGCGATGGCGGCCGCCGCCTTCTGACCGCCCTCCCGATCAGGGCATACCTGCACCACCACCAGCACCACCACGTCACCGTTCCCCACCCACAGGAGAAGCTCACCCCATGGCCACCATGTACTACGACGACGACGCCGACCTCGCCCTGATCTCCTCGCGCAAGGTGGCCGTGCTCGGCTACGGCAGCCAGGGTCACGCGCACGCCCTGTCGCTGCGCGACTCCGGGGTCGACGTGCGCGTCGGTCTCGCCGAGGGCAGCAGCAGCCGGGCCAAGGCCGAGGCCGAGGGCCTGCGTGTCCTCACCCCCGCGCAGGCCTGCGCCGAGGCGGACGTCGTCATGGTCCTCGTCCCCGACCACGTGCAGCGGCTCGTCTACGCCGAGGCCGTCGAGCCGAACCTCAAGCCGGGCGACGCGCTGTTCTTCAGCCACGGCTTCAACATCCGGTTCGGCTACATCACGCCGCCCGCCGACGTGGACGTGTGCATGGTCGCTCCCAAGGGCCCGGGGCACCTGGTGCGCCGCGAGTACGTCGACGGGCGCGGCGTGCCGGTGCTGATCGCGGTGGAGCAGGACCCCACCGGCAACGCCAAGGCGCTGGCGCTGAGCTACGCCTCGGCCATCGGCGGGCTGCGCGCCGGCGGCATCGAGACCACCTTCACCGAGGAGACGGAGACCGACCTCTTCGGTGAGCAGGCGGTGCTCTGCGGCGGCATGAGCCAGCTCGTGCAGTACGGCTTCGAGACCCTCATCGAGGCGGGCTACCAGCCGGAGATCGCCTACTTCGAGTGCCTGCACGAGCTCAAGCTGATCGTCGACCTCATGTACGAGGGCGGCATCGCCAAGCAGCGCTGGTCGATCTCCGACACCGCCGAGTACGGCGACTACGTCTCCGGACCGCGGGTCATCGACCCCAGCGTCAAGAAGAACATGCAGGCCGTGCTGGCGGACGTGCGCAACGGCGCCTTCGCCGACCGGTTCATCACCGACCAGGACGCCGGGGCCCCGGAGTTCCGCGAGCTGCGCGCCAAGGGTGCCGCCCACCCGATCGAGGACGTGGGCAGGGAGCTGCGCGGGATGATGTCCTGGGTCAAGGGGCACGAGTCCGACAAGGACTACGTCGAGGGGTCGGCCGCCCGTGGCTGAGGTCGACGTCAAGCCCCGCTCCCGGGACGTCACCGACGGCCTGGAGAAGACCGCCGCACGCGGCATGCTCCGGGCCGTCGGGATGGGCGACGACGACTGGGTCAAGCCGCAGATCGGGGTGGCCAGCAGCTGGAACGAGATCACCCCCTGCAACCTGTCGCTGGAGCGGCTCGCCAAGGCGGTCAAGGACGGGGTGCACGGCGCCGGCGGCTACCCGCTGGAGTTCGGGACCATCTCGGTCAGCGACGGCATCTCGATGGGCCACGAGGGCATGCACTACTCCCTCGTCTCCCGCGAGGTCATCGCCGACTCCGTCGAGACGGTGATGTCGGCCGAGCGGCTGGACGGCTCGGTGCTGCTCGCCGGGTGCGACAAGTCGCTGCCCGGGATGCTGATGTCGGCCGCCCGGCTGGACCTGGCCTCGGTCTTCGTCTACGCCGGCTCGATCCTGCCCGGGCGCGCCAAGCTCTCGGACGGCAGCGAGCGGGAGGTGACGATCATCGACGCCTTCGAGGCGGTCGGTGCGTGCTCGCGCGGGCTGATGTCCCGGGAGGACGTGGACGTCATCGAGCGGGCCATCTGCCCCGGGGAGGGTGCCTGCGGCGGCTTCTACACGGCCAACACGATGGCCGCCGCCGCCGAGGCCCTCGGGATGTCGCTGCCCGGGTCGGCGGCACCGCCGGCCACCGACCGGCGCCGGGACGGGTTCGCCCGCCGCAGCGGGGAGGCCGTGGTGGGGATGCTCCGCCAGGGCATCACCGCCCGGCAGATCCTCACCCGGGAGGCCTTCGAGAACGCGATCGCGGTGACGATGGCCTTCGGCGGCTCCACCAACGCGGTGCTGCACCTGCTGGCGATCGCCAGCGAGGCCGAGGTGGAGTTGTCCCTGGACGACTTCCGGCGGATCGGCAGACGCGTCCCGCACCTGGCCGACGTGAAGCCGTTCGGCCAGCACGTGATGGTCGACATCGACCGGATCGGCGGCATCCCGGTGGTGATGCAGGCGCTGCTGGACGCCGACCTGCTGCACGGGGACGTGCTCACCGTCACCGGCCGGACGATGGCCGAGAACCTGGCCGAGCTGAACGCGCCGCCGCTGGACGGCACCGTGCTGCGGGCGATGGACAACCCGATCCACGCCACCGGAGGGCTGACGATCCTGGAGGGGTCGCTGGCCCCGGACGGAGCGGTGGTGAAGTCGGCCGGCTTCGACTCCGACGTCTTCGAGGGCACCGCGCGCGTCTTCGACGGCGAGCGGGCGGCGATGGACGCGCTCGAGGACGGCAGCGTCACCGCCGGGGACGTGGTCGTCATCCGCTACGAGGGCCCCAAGGGCGGGCCCGGGATGCGCGAGATGCTCGCGATCACCGGGGCGATCAAGGGTGCCGGGCTGGGCAAGGAGGTGCTGCTGGTCACCGACGGCCGGTTCTCCGGCGGGACCACCGGCCTGTGCGTGGGGCACATCGCCCCCGAGGCCACCGACGGTGGCCCGATCGCCCTGGTGCGCGACGGTGACCCGATCACCCTCGACGTCGCCGGCGGCCGGCTCGACCTGGGTGTGGACGCCGCCGAGCTGGAGCGACGGCATACCGAGTGGTCGGCCCCGGAGCCGCCCGAACGGGCCCGTCGCGGGGTGCTCGCCAAGTACGTCGCGCTCGTCCGGTCGGCGTCCGTGGGAGCGGTCACCCACTGAGCCGACGCGGGTCCGGGAGAGGTATGCCTACGGCTGGTCGGCGTGCATCTCCCGGACCCAGTCGCGCTTGACGGTGCGCCACTGCTCGTCGGTGTGACCGCGGCGCCAGTACGGCGAGCAGGACAGCAGCTCGGGGGACACCCGCCCCTGGCCCAGCAGCACCCGGCGGACCGCCCGGATCGACTCGGCCTCGCCGTGCACGAAGGCGCTCAGCGTGCCCGTAGGGCGGGGCAGCGCGGCGACCGCGTCGGCCAGCAGCGTGTCCAGCTCCGCCCCGTCGACCCCCGCCCGGTGCACCCAGTGCACGGTCAGCTCGCCCGGAGAGGCGATCTCGCACCGTCCGGCCGCGTCCTCGACCTCCAGCAGCACCGTCACCGGGGCCCCGGCGGGCACCGCCTCGGCGCAGGCCGCGATCGCCGGCACCGCGCTCTCGTCGCCGACGAGCAGGTAGGCGTCGGCGGTGGCGGGCGGGGAGTAGTCGCCCGCCGGTCCGCGCAGCTCCAGGCGGTCGCCGGGAGCCGCGTGCGTGGCCCAGCGACCGGCATACCCCACGTCGCCGTGCACCACGAAGTCGATGGTGAGCTCGCCGGTCGCCCGGTCCCAGCCGCGGACGGTGTAGCGCCGGGGGTAGGGGCGCCGGTCCCGGGGCAGGTCGCGCACCGTCTCCGTGTCGAAGGGCGGCGCGTAGTCGGCCTGCTCCGGCAGGAAGAAGGCGTTGACGTAGGCGTCGGCCGAGGGCGGGTCGGCGAAGTCGGCCAGACCCTCGCCACCGAGGACGACGCGGAGCAGCTGCGGGGTGAGCTGCTCGGTGCGCACGACCGTTCCGTACATGCAGGGCTCCTTCGCGGGGGATGAGGTCCCAAGGTTACCCTCACCTTATTTACGTCATGAGGCCGGTGCGTTGATGTCTCGCGTGACAGACTTCCGCCCATGCCCGCTTCGCTGCTGGACCAGATCGTCGCCGACCCCTCCGGCCAGTCCTGGGCGATCCTCTGGCGCGAGGACGAGGAGCGGGTCGAGGTCCTGGTCGGTGACGTGGTCGACCTGGACGAGCTGGCCCAGCTGCCCCGACCCACCCCCGGTGCGCCGGTGCTGGCCGCCGTCCCGTTCCGGCAGATCGCCGAGCGCGGCTTCGCCGTGCACGACGACGGCACCCCGCTGCGGGTGCTGCTGCCGACCGCGGTGCAGCGGCTGGAGCTGGAGGACCTGGTCGCGGCGCTGCCCACCGCCCCGGTCGAGGTGACCGGGGAGCGGTTCAGCGTCAGCGACGACGACTACGCGGCCACCGTCGCGCGGGTCATCGAGGAGGAGATCGGGGACGGGCAGGGCGCCAACTTCGTCATCCGGCGGGACGTGGAGGCGCGCACCGACGCCGACCCGGCGACGGCCGCGCTGACCTGGCTGCGGACGCTGCTCGTCGACGAGCGCGGCGCCTACTGGACCTTCGCGATGCACACCCCCGGGCACACCCTGGTCGGGGCGACCCCGGAGCGGCACGTGAGCGTGCGCGAGGGCCGGGTGTGGATGAACCCGATCTCCGGCACCTTCCGGCACCCGGTCGACCCGGGGCCTGACGGGGCACTCATGCAGGAGGCCTTCAGTGCCTTCGTCAAGGACACCAAGGAGACCGAGGAGCTCTTCATGGTGGTCGACGAGGAGATGAAGATGATGGCGCAGATCTGCTCGGACGGCGGGCGGATCACCGGGCCCTACCTCAAGCAGATGGCGCACCTGACCCATACCGAGTACCTGCTGGACGGCCGCAGCGAGGCGGACGTGCGCGACGTGCTCCGGGCGACGATGTTCGCCCCCACGGTGACCGGCTCCCCGATGGAGAACGCCTGCACGGTGATCGCCCGGCACGAGCCCACCGGGCGGCGGTACTACTCCGGGGTGCTCGCCCTCATCGACCTCGACGAGGAGGGGTCCGAGCGCCTGGACGCCCCGATCCTCATCCGCACCGCCCACCTGGACGGCGCCGGTGGGATCACCGTCAGCGCTGGCGCGACCCTGGTCCGGCACAGCGACCCGGTCTCCGAGTGCGCGGAGACCGCGGCCAAGGCCCGGGGGGTGTTGGCCGCGCTCGGGCTGCGGGAGCGCCGCGAGCTGCGGCACGCCCTCGACCTGGTCTCGTTGCCCGGGGTCGCCCACGACCTGGCGCTGCGCAACGACTCGCTCTCCCCGTTCTGGCTGAGCCCGCAGGAGGCCCGGCCCGACCCCACCCTGGTCGGTCGCCGGGTGCTAGTCGTCGACGCCGAGGACACCTGGACCCAGATGCTGGCGCACATGGTCCGGCACGTGGGGATGTCGGCCCAGGTGCGCCGCTGGGAGAGCGTCACCGAGCAGGAGGTGACCCGGAGGGTGGGGGACCGGGGCGCGAGCGGTATGCCGGGCTGGGACCTGGTCCTCTTCGGGCCCGGCCCCGGCGACCCGACGAACCTGGACGACCCGCGGATCGCGCGGCTGCACGGCCTGCTGCGCGCGCGCCTGGAGCAGCAGCTGCCGGTGCTGGCCGTCTGCCTGTCCCACCAGGTGCTGGCCTCGATGGCCGGGCTCCGGGTGACCAAGCTGCCGTCGCCGAACCAGGGCGTGCAGCTGCCCGTCGACCTGTGGGGCGACGTGCGCCGGATCGGCTTCTACAACACCTTCGTCGCGCGCCCCGGTGAGCCGGCGCTCGGGGACAGGGTGCTGGAGCAGGCGGTGCACCAGCCCGACGACGCGGTGGTGGGCCTGCGCGGGGCCGGTGTGGCCAGCGTCCAGGGGCACGCGGAGTCCGTGCTCTCCCGGGATGGGATGGTCGCCCTGCACGGGCTCATCCGGCAGGCGCTCGCCTGAGCCGCACGTAGAGCTGCTTGCGGACCCGGGCGACGACGGTGCCGTCGTCGGTGACCACCTCGGTCCCGAACCAGCGCAGCACCTTGCTCCCGTCCGCGGCCGCGTCCCGGATCTCGGTCAGCACCTCGTCGGTGAGCTCGAAGGTCGCGGTCACCGTGGACCGGCCGGGGGAGACGAACTCGACCTCCGCCGCCCTGTCCCAGACGACATAGCCGGGGCCCAGGGAACGCAGCACCATCAGCATCCAGAACGGGTCGGTCATCGCGAAGATCGACCCGCCGAAGAGGGTGCCGACGTAGTTGCTGGTCAGCGGGCTGCGGCGGAGGCGGACCCGCACCCGACGGAAGCCGGGCGAGATGTCCAGGATGCGGATGCCGGTGAACGCGAAGGGCGGCCAGGCGTTCATCCCGTGGCGCAGCGCGCGGGGCGACCCGGCCAGCGCCTTGAGCCGTCCGACGCGCTGGGCGCTCATCCCGTGCCGCCGCGGCCGCCAGGGAGGCCGCCGGGGCCGTCCCGTTCCTCGCCGGGAACGGCGCGGCATACCCCGGACACCCGGGCCCGGACCCGGTCCCCGACCGCGGGGGGCCACGGGCCGCACCGTGCGCGCAGCACGGTCCCGTCCTCCACCGTCAGGGTCACCAGGGCGTCGTGACCGTGGAAGTCGACCGCGCGCACGGTCGCCGGCACCCCGCCCTGGTCGAGCAGCACCTGCTCCGGACGGACGACGACATGGGTCGTCCCCGGTGCGACGCCGGCCGGGGAGAGCGTCACCGGGCCCAGCGGCGAGGTCATCCGCGAGCCCCCGGTCGTGCCCTCGGTCAGGGGTCCCAGCGGCAGCAGGTCGGCCTCGCCGACGAACCGGGCGACCCAGGCGTCGGTGGGCGCGGCATACACCTGCTCGGGGGTGCCGACCTGGCGGATGCGGCCCTCGCGCATCACCGCCACCCGGTCCGCCATCGACAACGCCTCGCCCTGGTCGTGCGTCACCAGCACGGCGGTGGCGCCCGCCTGGCGCAGCGCGTCCCGGACGACCGCGCGCAGCTCCGTGCGCAGCGAGGCGTCCAGGGCGCTGAAGGGCTCGTCCAGGAGCACCAGCGAGGGGTCGGGCGCCAAGGCCCGGGCCAGCGCGACCCGCTGACGCTGGCCCCCGGAGATCTCGTGCGGCCAGCGCGCACCGAGCCCGTCCAGGCCGACCAGCTCCAGGCAGGCCGCCACCCGTGCGGCCCGGCCACGGCCGCTGCGGCGGCTCAGCCCGAAGCCGACGTTGTCGGCAACCGTGAGGTGCGGGAAGAGAGACCCCTCCTGCGGGACCACCGCCACCTGACGACGGTGGGTGGGCAGATGAATCCCCGGGAGGGCGACCGCGTGCTCGCGCAACGAGATCCGCCCGGCGTCGATCCGCTCGAACCCCGCGACGCAGCGCAGCAGCGTGGTCTTGCCGCATCCGGACGGCCCCAGGACCGCGACGAACTCACCGTCGTCCAGGTGCAGCGACACCTGGTCCAGGGCGAGCACGTCGCCGAAGGACTTCGACACCGACGCGACCTCGACGGCGTGCGTCGGGGTCGTGGGCGCCGGCGCGGCAGCGGCCGGCGTGGGCGCGGGCACACGGGGCATGGTGATCCTCATGGTGCCACGTCGCGCACCAGGTCAGGGTCCGGCGCCCGCCGGACGCCGGGCCGACGGCGGGCTGCGCCGGCGCGGGGCACCGGGCCCGTGACGGCGGGCACGATGCCGGTGCGCCGGACCACGACCCAGGTCGGGATCGCGGCCAGCGCCACCAGGACCAGGGCGTACGGGGCCGCCTCGGCGTAGCGGCCCACACCGGTGGCCCCCCACAGGCGGGTGGCCAGGGTGTCCATGCCGGTCGGGCGCAGCAGCAGGGTGGCCGGCAGCTCCTTCATGGCGGTGAGGAAGACCAGGGCCGCTCCCGCGCCCAGACCGGGCAGGGTCAGCGGCAGGGTGACCCGGCGGAAGACCGCCGCGGGGGTGGTGCCCAGGGACTGGGCCGCCTCCTCCAACGACGGGGGTGCCTGAGCCGCCGCACCGGCGACCGCCGCGACCCCCAGGGGAAGGAAGAGGGTGGCGTAGGCCAGCGCCAGCAAGGCCGTGGTCTGGTACAGCGGCAGCAGCAGGGTGACCCCCAGGGACACCAGCGACAGCCCCACGACCACCCCCGGCAGGGCGTGCGCGAGGTAGGCCGTCCGCTCCAGCAGCGCGCTCAGGCGCCCGGGGTGCCGGGCGGCCAGGACGCCGAGCGGCAGCGCGAGGAGCATCGTCAGCCCGGCCCCCAGCAGGGACGCGGTCAGCGAGCCCCAGGCGGCGTCACCGAGCCGGTCCCAGACCTGGTCGGTGGAGGTGCCGGCGCCGATCCACCGGGCCAGGGACGCGGCCGGCACCCCGAGGGCGGCCACCAGCACCGCGACGATGCCGGCGAACCCCGGCCAGCGCCAGGCGCCCAGCCCGAGAGCCCGTGCGGGGCGCACCCCGGAGGGGGAGGCATACCGTGCCCCGGCCCGGCGGCTGATCCCCTCGCCGTAGAGGATGACGACGGTGAGCAGCACCAGCAGCACCGCCAGGCTCACGGCCATGGAGCGGTTGAAGCCCGTCGACAGCGCGGTGAAGATGGCGCGGGTGAAGGTGTCCAGGCGCAGGATCGAGACGGCACCGAAGTCGGAGAGGACGTAGAGCGCGGCCAGCAGGCCGCCGCCGGCGATCGCGGGGCGCACCTGCGGCAGGGTGACGCTGAGCACGGTGTCCCACGGACCCCGTCCCAGGGAGCGTGCGACCTCCTCCTGGCTGGGGTCGACCCGGGCGAGCGCCGCCGCGACGGGCAGGTAGACGTAGGGGTAGGTGTAGAGGGTGAGCACCACGGCAGCAGCCACGAAGCCCTCGAACCGTCCGGCCTGCACGAAGGGGAGCAGATCGGAGACGGAGACCCAGGTGAAGGCGGCGACGTAGCTGGGGACGGCCAGCGGCAGGGCCAGCAGCACCGCCAGCGGCGCGCGGCCGGGCACGTCGGACCGGGTCACCAGCCAGGCCGCGCCGACCCCGATGACGACGCAGGCGGAGGTGACCACCGCCGCCAGCAGGAGCGAGGTGGCGGTCAGCCGTGCGACCCGCTCGGTGGTGACCAGCTCCCACCAGGCGGGCAGACCCTCCTGGGCGGTCCGGAGCAGCAGGTAGACCAGCGGGACCAGGGCCACCGCTGTGGCGGCGAGGGCCCCGGCGACGAGCCATCTGCCCGGTGGACGAGAGGTCAGAGCAGCCCCGACTCGGTGATCATCTGCACCGTGGTCTGCAGGTCCTCGAGGTCGTTGAGGTCGATCTCCGGGGTCTGCAGCTCCTCGAGGGCGGGCAGACCCTCGGGGGCGCCGAGGCCCTCGATCATCGGGTACTCGGACGTCTCCTCGACGAAGTAGGTCTGCCCCTCGGTGGAGAGCAGGTGGTCGATGAGCAGCTGGGCCTCGCCGTCTGCCTGCTCGCCCACCATCCCGATGCCGGAGATGTTGACCAGCGCGCCGGTGTCCCCCTCGGAGAAGAAGTGCAGCGCGGAGCCCAGATCCTCGACCTCGACGCCCTGCTCCTGTGCCACCTCGTAGAGGTAGTAGTGGTTGACCAGCCCGGCATCCATCGTGCCGGCCTCGACGTCGGCGACGATCGGTCCGTTGCCCTCGCGCAGCTGGGGGTCGTTGGCCGCCATGTCGGCCATCCACGACGTCGCCGCGTCGTCGCCCTCGAGCACCCGCATCGCGGTGATGAAGGCCTGGAAGCTGGCGTTGGTCGGGGCCAGGCCGACCCGGCCCTCCCACTGCGGCTCGGTCAGCTCGTCGACCGAGGCCGGCAGCTCGTCCTCCGAGACCAGGTCCTTGTTGTAGACCAGCACCCGGGACCGTCCGGTCAGGCCCACCCAGGTGCCGTCCGCGGACCGGAAGGTCTCAGGGACGGCGTCCAGCGTCTCCTGCGGCAGCTCCTGGAGCAGACCGCCCGCGGCCACCGCCCCCAGGGCGCCTGCGTCCTGGGCGAGGAAGGCCTCGGCGGGGGAGTTCTCGCCCTCCTCCAGGAGCTGGGCCGCCATCTCGGCGGTGCCTGCGTAGCGCACCTCGACCTCGATGCCGGTCGCCTCGGTGAACTGGTCGATGACCGGCTGGACCAGGTCCTCGTTGCGGCCCGAGTAGAGGGTGACGGTGCCGTCGCCCCCGGTCGCGTCCGCCGAGGCCCCGTCGTCGTCCGTGCTGGTGGTGTCATCGGTGGTGGTGTCGTCGCTACCGCCCTCGGTGCCGCCGCAGGCGGCCAGGGTCGCGGCGAGCACGGTGGAGGTCAGGGCGAGGCGCAGGGTGCGGGACATGGGACGGCTCCTGGGACGGGCGACTTAGGACACCCTAACTTCACCACAGTCACGAGTCTGTTGGCAAAGTGATGGCCGGCAACCACACCCGACGCTCGGTGGGAGAGAAGGGGTTGGCCCCGGGTACGCGAAAGCCGCGGGTGTCTCAGGGGCAGACCCGCGGCTTGTCGCGTGGCCAGGGGCGGGGTCGAACCGCCGACCTTTCGATTTTCAGTCGAACGCTCGTACCAACTGAGCTACCTGGCCGGAGTAGTGATCCGGCGTGGCCACCGGACTGCTCCGGTGACCACGCCGCTCACACTCTGCGACCCCGACGGGACTCGAACCCGCGACCTCCGCCGTGACAGGGCGGCGCGCTAACCAACTGCGCTACGGGGCCTCGATTTCAGGTCGAGACCTGTGGTGCATCCCCAACGGGATTCGAACCCGTGTTACCGCCGTGAAAGGGCGGGGTCCTAGGCCACTAGACGATGGGGACCTATCCGTTGAGGACGGGTGCGAGCATACGTGATCGTCGCGCCAAGAATCAAAACGCCTCCTCAGGCCCCGTTCGAGGGCCTCGCCCACTCCCGCAGACGCTCGACCGGCCAGGTGTTCACGACCCGCTCCAGGGGCACCCCGTGGCGCTGCGCGCGCTCGCAGCCGTAGTCCAGGAAGTCCAGCTGCCCGGGGGCGTGCGCGTCGGTGCTGAGGGCGAACAGGCACCCCGCGTCGATGGCTTGGCGGAGCAGCTCACCCGGGGGGTCCTGGCGCTCCGGCCGGCTGTTGATCTCCACCGCCGTCCCGGTCTCGGCGCAGGCCGCGAACACGGCGGCGGCGTCGAAGTCGCTGGGCGGTCGCGTCCCGGAGCCGCTGCGCGCCCCGCGGTCCCCCCGGCGGGGGGACACCCGGCGCCCGGTGCAGTGCCCCAGCACCGAGGTCAACGGGTTGCGGACGGCAGCCACCATCCGGCGGGTCATCGCCGCCCGTTCCATCCGCAGCTTCGAGTGCACGGAGGCGACCCGGACGTCGAGCTCGGCGAGCAGGTCGGGGTCCTGGTCCAGGCCCCCGTCGTCGAGGATGTCGACCTCGATGGCCTTGAGCAGGGTGAACCCGGGCGCGGTGTGCGCGTTGACCGCGTCCACCACCGCCAGCTGGCGCCGCAGCCGGTCCGCGGTGAGCCCGTGCGCCACCGTCAGCCGGGGGGAGTGGTCGGTCAGCGCCAGGTACTCGTGGCCCAGCTCCATCGCGCTGGCCACCATCTCCTCGATCGGGCTGCCCCCGTCGGACCAGTCGGAGTGGCTGTGCAGGTCACCGCGCAACGCCTCCCGCACCCGCTCCCCGCCGGTCACCAGCGGCTCGCCGGCCCGGGACTCCAGGTCGGTGAGCTTGTCCGGGACGGCTCCGGCGACCACCTGCTCGATCACCGCGGACGTCGAGGGCCCGATCCCCGGCAGCTCGGTCAGGGTGCCGGCGGTGACCCGGTCCCGGACGCCCTGCTCGCCGAGCGGGAGGATCACCGCCGCCGCTTTCCGGTAGGCCTCCACCCGGCGGGTCTCGGCGCGTTCGCGCTCGAGCAGGAAGGCGATCCGGCGCAGCGCGTCCACCGGCTCCAGCGGGTTCGGCCCAGCAGTCATGGCCTCAGCGTAGGCCGGGGTGAGGTCCTACGCTCGTGCCATGACGAGCGTCCGCACCGCACCCTTCGCCGAGCTCGACCCGCGCACCCTGCACGACCTGCTGCGGCTGCGGGTCGACGTCTTCGTGGTGGAGCAGCAGTGCCCCTACCCGGAGATCGACGGACGGGACGTCGAGCCGGGCACCCGGCACCTGTGGGTGGAGGTGGACGGGCAGGTCGCAGCCTGCCTGCGCACCCTCGTCGACGCCGACGGTGCCCGGCACCTGGGGCGGGTGGCCACGCACACCGGCCACCGCGGTCAGGGGTATGCCGCCCGCCTGGTCACCGAGGCGCTGCGGCTGCTGGGTGACGGTCCGGTGACGATCGAGGCCCAGGCCTACCTGGAGGGCTGGTACGAGCGGTTCGGGTTCGTCCGCGGCGGCCCCGACTTCCTCGAGGACGGCATCCCGCACCTGCCGATGACCCGCGCCTGACTACTTGGTGCGCGGCGGCTTGCGGAAGTCGTCGCCCAGGTACTCCAGCGCGAGCCGCGCGTACACCTGCTGCTCGGTGACCGTCCGCTCGGACCGGTCCCGGCCGACGAAGCTCACCGCCCAGTGCATCAGTGTGGCCAGCTGGCTCTTGAAGCCGATGATGTAGAAGAGGTGCACCGCGAGCCAGCCGATCCAGGCGGGGTAGCCGGTGAGCTCGAGCCGGCCCCGCTTCATCACCGCGCGGAACCGGGAGATGGTGGCCATCGACCCCTTGTCGTGGTACTCGAAGGCCTGACCGGTCTCGTCCCCGCGGAGCCGGCGCAGGATCTGGTCGGCGGCGTGCCGGCCGCCCTGGATGGCGCCCTGCGCGACGCCCGGCACCCCGTCGACGGCGGCCAGGTCACCGACCACGAACACCTCGGGGTGTCCGGGCAGGGTCAGGTCGGGCAGCACCTTCACCCGGCCGGAGCGGTCCAGCTCGGCGCCGGCCTGCTCGGCGACCTTGCGGCCCAGGGGGTTGCCCTGGACGCCGGCCGCCCACACCTTGGTGCGGGACTCGATCCGCTCCTGGGCGCCGTCGGACATCGACTGCAGGACGACCCCGCCCTCGTCCACGTCGACGACCATCCGGCCCAGCTTCACCTCGATGCCCAGGTTCGCCAGCGCGATCTCGGTCTTGCCGGCCAGCGAGTCGCCGAAGCTGCCCAGCACCTGGTCGGCGGCGTCCACCAGCAGGATCCGGGCGCTGGTCGGGTCGATGTGCCGGAACTCCTTGCGCAGCGTGCGCTTGCTCAGCTCGGCCAGCTGCCCGGCCATCTCCACCCCGGTCGGCCCGGCCCCCACGACGACGAAGGTGAGCAGCTGCCGCACGTCCTCCTCGCGCCCGGCGGCCGCCGCGATCTCGGCCAGCTCGAAGGCGCCGTAGATCCGCCCGCGCAGCTCGAGCGCGTCGTCGATCGACTTCATCCCGGGCGCGTACTCGGCGAAGTGCGGGCTGCCGAACCAGGACTGGTTGGCGCCGGCCGCCAGGACGAGGCTGTCGTAGGTGTAGACCATGTCCTCGCCCGCGGTCACGGTGCTCACCGTGCGCTCCTCGAGGTCGATCGCCTCGACATCCCCGAGCATGACGGTGGTGTTCGCCTGGCCGGCGAAGATGTCGCGGGTCGGCGGGGCGATGACGCCCTCGGAGAGGATGCCGGTGGCCACCTGGTAGAGCAGCGGCTGGAAGAGGTGGTGACCGGTGCGCGCCACCATCAGGACCTGGACCGAGGGATCGGACAGGGCCTTGGCGGCGAACAGGCCGCCGAAGCCGGAGCCGATGACGAGGACCCTGTGCGGGGCGGGGGTCTGGGTGTCGGTGCTCATACCTGAGTCAACCGCATCGTGGCCCCTCAGGCTTCCCGTCCGGCCCCTCGGGTATGCCGACGACGACGAGACGTTGGTCACGGTGGGAGACTGGGGGCATGAGTTCGCTGGAGACGCGGCCGGACGAGACGACCTGCGGCGCGCAGCGGCCGCAACCGCTGGAGCTGTCGGTGCTGCCGCCCCGCGAGGTGCCGCTGGGCGGCCCCCGGGCGATGACCGTGCGGCGCACCCTGCCCTCCCGGGAGCGGACCATGATCGGGGCGTGGTGCTTCGTGGACCACTACGGTCCGGACCCGGTCGAGGGCCGCGGGATGGTGGTGCCGCCGCACCCGCACACCGCGCTGCAGACGGTGTCCTGGCTGTTCAGCGGGGAGATCGAGCACCGTGACTCCACCGGGGTGCAGGCCGTGGTGCGCCCCGGCGAGCTCAACCTGATGACCGCCGGGCACGGGGTCTGCCACTCGGAGGTCTCGGTGACCGGTCCCGGCGCGCCCGCGGTGCTGCACGGCGCCCAGCTGTGGGTGGCGCTGCCGAGCGCGGACGCCGACGTGGCGCCCTCCTTCGAGCATCACGTCCCGGAGCCGGTGACCCTGCCGGGGGCACGGGTCAGCCTGTTCCTCGGTGCCCTGGGCCTGCCGGGGGACCGCGAGCTCCTCTCGCCGGTCCGCACCTACACCCCGCTGCTCGGCGCCGAGGTGCGGTTGGAGCCCGGCGCAGAGCTCGAGCTGGCGGTGGACCCGGGCTTCGAGCACGGGGTGCTCGGCGACACCGGGCAGGTCCAGGTGGAGGGTCGCGAGGTGGCGCCCGCGCACCTGGCCTACCTCGGGCCCGGCCGGGACCGGCTGCGGCTCCGGGCGGGGGAGCAGGGGGCCAGGGTGCTGCTGCTCGGCGGCCCGCCCTTCGGTGAGCAGATCGTCATGTGGTGGAACTTCATCGGACGCTCGCACGAGGACGTGGTCGAGGCGCGGCAACGGTGGCAGCAGGAGCTGGCCACCGGGGCGTTCCCGCAGGGCCGGTTCGGTGCGGTGCAGCACCCGGGCCTGGAGGCGCTGCCCGCCCCGGTGCTGCCGCAGGTGCGGCTGCGCCCCCGTGGCTGAGGCGGTGGCCGAGCAAACGCCGAGCGAGGTGCTGCTGATCGACAACGTCGACAGCTTCACCTACAACATCGTCGACCTGCTGCACCGTGTGCTGGGCCGCCCGCCCGTGCTGATGGGCCACGACCACCCCGCCGACACCGCGGAGCTGCGCAGGTTCGCCGCGATCGTCGTCGGTCCCGGTCCGGGCCGGCCGCAGGTGGCCACGGACATGGGTCTGTCGGACCTGGCCCTGAGCCAGCGGGAGGTTCCCGTCCTGGGGGTATGCCTGGGCCACCAGGGGATGGCGCACCGGGCCGGTGAGCAGGTGGTCGAGATGGCGCTGCCCCGGCACGGCATCGTCAGCGAGGTCGCGCACGGGGGCACCGGCCTGTTCGTCGGCGTCCCCTCCCCGGTGCGGGTGGTCCGCTACCACTCGCTGGAGGTCGCCGAGCCGCTGGTCTCGTCGTTGCAGGTCACGGCGCGGGCCCTGGACGACGGGTCGGTGATGGCGCTCGCGGAGCCAGGTGCCCCGCGCTGGGGGGTGCAGTTCCACCCGGAGTCGGTGCTCTCCGGGCACGGTGAGCGGATCATCGCGAACTTCCTGGATCTGGCCGGGGTGCCCCGGTCCGGCGTCGGATCCGGCGGTACCGGTGAGGGCATGGTCGCGGTCGGCGACGCGCTGGGCCGGCACGACCTCCGGCCGGGCGGGGAGCGACGGAGGCTGACGGTGCGGACGGCCCGGGTGCCCGGACCGGTGGACGCGCCTGCCCTGCACGAGGCCCTGCTCGGCGACGCGGCCGGCTCCGTGTGGCTGGACGCCTCGGACGGGCGGGGCTGGTCGCTGCTGGTCGACTCCCGCGGCCCGCTCGCGCAGGAGCTGACCCACCGGGTCGGTGAGCACCCGCCGCTGCTGGACCGGCTGGACGAGCTGCTGGGGCGGTGGCAGCTGGTGGGGGAGGACCCGTCGACACCGTTCGGCTGGCGACCGGGCGTCGTCGGCTACTGGGGCTACGAGCTGAAGGCCGAGACCGGGGGGTCGGCCGCGCACCGCTCCCGGTGGCCGGACGCCTGGTTCGTGCTGGCCGACCGCGGGGTGGTCGTGGACCACGAGGACGGGGACGTCTGGGCGCTCTGGCTGGAGGATGCGGCGGTGGCCGACGAGCAGCGGCGCTGGGTGGGGACGGTCCGGGACGCGGTGGCCGCTGCCCGCCCGCGCCCCGCCGCCCCGACTCCTGCTGCCCCGTCCACGGCCCGGCAGGATCAGGACCGTGGCGCGTCGCTGGTCACCGCGAGGCACGACGAGCAGGCGTACACCCGGCTGGTGCGGCGGGCGCAGCAGGAGATCGCCCGGGGCGAGTCCTACGAGGTGTGCCTGACCACCTCCTGCGCGGTCACCGGCGCCGGGCTGGACGAGCGGGAGCTGTACCTGGCGCTGCGGGAGGCCTCCCCGGTGCCCAGGGGTGCGTGGCTGCGCAGCGCCGGGCTGAGCGTGCTCTCGGGGTCGCCGGAGCGCTTCGTGTCGGTGCGCGACGGGGTCGTCGAGGCCCGCCCGATCAAGGGAACCCGGCCCCGCGGGGCCACCCCCGACGAGGACGTCGCCCTGGCCGACGACCTGGCCACGGCGGTCAAGGACCGCGCGGAGAACCTGATGATCGTCGACCTGCTCCGCAACGACCTGCACCGGGTCTGCCGCACCGGCAGCGTGCACGTGCCGGAGATCTTCGCGGTGGAGAGCTACGCCACCGTGCACCAGCTGGTCTCCACGGTGCGCGGCGAGCTGGCGCCCGGGATGACACCCACCGACGTGCTGCGGGCCTGCTTCCCGGGCGGCTCGATGACCGGCGCCCCCAAGGTGCGCACGATGGAGATCCTGGACGCCCTGGAGGGCGCCGCCCGCGGCGTCTACTCCGGGGCGATCGGCTGGGTCGGTGCCAACGGCTCGATGGACACCTCGATCGTGATCCGGACGCTGACCTGGAGCGACGGTGACGTCACCTTCGGCGTCGGTGGGGCTGTCACCGCGCTGTCGGACCCGGCCCAGGAGTATGCCGAGACCCAGGACAAGGCGCAGGCGATGCTGCGCGCGGTCGGCCGGGCGGCTCAGTCGGGCTGATCAGGCCCCAGCAGCCACAGCCGGACCGGCTCCCGGCCGAGGGTCCCGCCCAGGGTCAGCAGCAGGCCCGCCGGGCTGCTCTCCCAGCCGGCCAGGGTGATGGAGCGCCGGTCGTGCAGGAAGCGGGTGAGCCGTCCCAGGTCCCCGGGCTCGACGCTGCCGACCAGGTAGGTGGTGGAGTCGGCCATCCGCAGCCGGCCCACCCCGTGCACCGGCCCGGGGGTGAGGCCGCGCACCGGGACCCGCCGCTCGATGAGGCCCGGGAGCTGCAGCCGCAGGCGGGCTGCGGCGCGCTCGAAGGGTGTGCTGTCCCGTGGATCCCCTGGGCGCGGACCGTCGGGAGGCTCATCCCACGACATACCTGCCAGTGTGCCCGACGTAGGCTTGCGGGATGACGACTCAGCCCATGATCACCTTGAACAACGGCGTGCAGATCCCCCAGCTCGGCTTCGGGACCTTCCGCGTCGACGAGGCCGAGACGCAGCGGATCGTGGAGACCGCGCTGGAGGCCGGCTACCGGCACATCGACACCGCGGCCGGCTACTACAACGAGGCCGGCGTCGGCGCCGCCCTGAAGGCGAGCGGGCTGGCCCGCGACGAGGTCTTCATCACCACCAAGCTGCGCAACGGCGACCAGGGCCGGGACCGCGCCCGGGACGCCTTCGAGGCCTCCCGCGAGGCTCTCGGGGTCGACGCGATCGACCTCTACCTGGTCCACTGGCCGGTGCCGAGCAGGGGTCTGGCCGCCGAGACCTGGGAGGTGCTGCAGGAGGTCTACGCCGACGGCGGTGCGCGCGCCATCGGCGTCTCCAACTTCCTGCCCAACCACCTGGCCCGACTGCTGGAGACCGCCCAGGTGGTGCCCGCGGTGAACCAGATCGAGGTGCACCCGAGCTTCCAGCAGACCGACACCCAGGAGGCCTCCACCGCGGCCGGGCTGGCGGTCGAGGCCTATGCCCCGATCGGCCAGGGCGAGGACCTGCAGGCCCCGGCGGTCACCCGGATCGCCGAGATGCTGGACGTCACGCCCGGCCAGGTGGTCATCCGCTGGCACCTGCAGCAGGGCCGGATCGTGATCCCCAAGTCCGCCACCCCTGCGCGGATCGCCTCCAACGCCGACGTCTTCGGCTTCGAGCTGGACAACGAGCAGATGGCCGCGCTCACCGCGATGGACAGCGACCAGCGGATGTTCCCGGACCCGGAGACCGCGGACTTCACCCAGTTCCGCGACTGAGGGTCGGAACGCCGCACCATCGGGGTGACCCGCCCCTGCATGCTTGCTGCATGGCCGAACGGCCCCGCTGCGCTCGAGGCGCGGCGGGGCCGTTCGGGTCTCCTGGGCCGGTGGGGCCGGCCCGGGGAGTCTGTGGGGTGGAGGAGGTCAGGCCGACTTGATGGCCGAGATCTCGAACTCCAGGGTGACCTTCTCGGCCACCAGGACGCCGCCGGTCTCCAGCGCCGCGTTCCAGGTCAGGCCGAAGTCCTTGCGGTTGACGACGGTGCTGCCCTCGAAGCCGACGCGCTCGTTGCCGAAGGGGTCGGTGGCGCCGCCGGCGAACTCGAAGTCGACGGTGACCGGACGGGTCACGTCCTTGATGGTCAGGTCGCCGGTGACGCGCAGGGTGTCACCGTCGACAGCGGTGACCTCGGTCGAGGCGAAGGTCATGGTCGGGTAGTTCTCGACGTCGAAGAAGTCTGCCGACTTCAGGTGGCCGTCACGGTCGGCCGAGCGGGTGTCGACCGAGGCCACCTGCATGGCGAGCTCGATGCGGGCGTCCTGCAGGTCGGGGCCCGTGGTGGCGGTGCCTTCGACCTCGTTGAACGCGCCGCGGACCTTGGTGACCATGGCGTGCCGGGTGGAGAAGCCGATCCGGCTGTGCGAGGGGTCGATGGTGTAGGTGCCGTCGAGCTGGTTGAGGGTGCTCATGTGGTGTCCTTCCGCAGAGGTTGTTGATGCTTCAACGACTACTCTAGACCTGTATGACGTGTCACGCAAGTGTTACTCTGGAGTCATGTCTATCCCTGGGGCCCCGTGGCTCGACGAGACCGAGATGGACCTGTGGCGTACCTGGCTGCGGGTACAGACGGAGCTGCCCTCCGCGTTGGGGCGGGCGCTGCACGAGGACAGTCAGCTGTCGTTGCAGGACTTCGAGACGCTGGTCCGGCTGTCCGAGGCGCCCGAGGGGCGTCTGCGGATCTCCGCCCTCGCGGAGGAGATGCACTGGGAGAGGTCCCGGCTCTCGCACCACCTGCGGCGGATGGCCGGGCGCGGGCTGGTGGAGAAGATCGAGTGCGCCGAGGACGGCCGTGGCTCGTTCGTGGTGCTGACCGACGCCGGGGAGCAGGCACTGCAGGCCGCCGCACCGGACCACGTGCGCACGGTGCGTCGCCTGTTCTTCGACGAGATGAGCACCGAGGAGCGGGCCGCGGTGCAGCGCTTCCTCGGGCGGGTGCTGGAGCGCACCCCCTGACGCAGGGGTGCTGACCGCGTCGGCTGCTGGTGCGGTATACCGGCCGGATGCCATAGTCGAGGTCATGTCGTCCCGTCCGCAGCGCGTCCTGCGCTGGCTGAGCCGTCCTGACGTCCGCAGCGACCTGGTGCAGGTCGTCAAGAGCGTGATCGCGGCGGTCACGGCCTGGTTGGTGGCGGACGCCGCCCTCGGTCTGGACCAGGCCTTCCTCGCCCCGTGGACCGCGCTGCTGACGGTGCACGCCACCGTCTACCGCACCCTCTCCCGCGGGGCGCAGGCGATGCTCGCCACCTCCGTCGGGGTGACGCTCGCCTTCGCCGCGGTCCTCCTGGGAGGGCACGGTGCCCTCACCCTGGCGGTCGCGCTGCTGGTCGCGATGCTGCTGGCCCGGGTCGGGCTGATGCGGGCGGAGGGGATCACCGTCGCCACCACGGTGCTCTTCGTCATCACGGCCTCTACGGAAACCAGCTGGAGCGGGCTCGCCGACCGGCTGGCCGCGACCGCCATCGGGGTGGCGGTCGCCCTGGTCGTCAACACCGTCGTGGTGGCTCCGTTGCGGGACCAGAGCGCGCGTCAGCAGATCGAGGAGATCGACCGGGGGCTGGGCCGGCTGCTGCAGGACATGGCGGCGGGCCTGCGCGAGCGGGCTGACGACCAGCTCACCGGCGACTGGGTGGACCGCACCCGCACGCTGGACCGACGGCTGGACACCGCCTGGACCCTGGTCTACGAGGCCAGAGAGAGCACCTGGGGCAACCCGCGGCGTGGTCGCGCCTCCAGCGGTGAGGAGCTGTCCCGGGTGCTGGGCCGGCTGGAGGAGGGCATCGCGCAGGTGCGGGGGATGTCCCGGCTCATCCACGAGTCCACCGCAGACGCGGAGGAGTGGGAACCCGGCTTCCGTGAGCCGTTCATCGACCTGCTGGACGAGCTGGGACGCAGGGTCGAGGACCCGAAGGCGGACGTCCAGGAGCTGCGCGGGTGGACCGACCGGCTTGCCTCCGACCTCTCCGACGGCGGACTCCCGGACCTGCGCTGGCCGCTCTACGGCGGGCTCATCGAGATGTCCCGGATCGTCATCGACATCGTCGACGACGTGGCCACCTCCGAGGTGGTCAGGTCCGGCTAGGGCTGACCCGGCCGACCCTGCGCGCGGGTCACACGTGCCAGTGCGGGTTGCGACCGATGAAACCGAGGAGCTGGTCCTGCGGCGAGGCGTCCTCGTCGACGGGCACCGGGGGTCCGTACTGTCCCGAGGAGCGCATCATCTCCTCTACCGGCTGCATCCCCGCGAGCAGCTCGCGGCACAGGTCGGGGTCCAGGGTGGACTCCTGGCCGGTGGCGCGGGCCAGGTCCCAGCTGTGCAGGAAGACGTCCGGGGTCCAGAACCGGTCGAGGGCCTGGGCGAGCGTCAGCTCGCCGATGTGCGGATCAGCGAACGGTCGGGTCGCGACGACCGGGTCCTCGAGGAGCGCCTGGACCGCCCGGGCCCGTGCCGTCCACGCGCCCACCGGGTCCTGCTCGACGGCCGGGCCGTCCTCCAGGTGGACCGCGCTGCCCGAGGCCAGCAGTCCGGGCAGCCAGTCGATCAGGTGGCCGAGGACGTCGCGGGCCCGCCAGTCGGCCACCGGGGTCGGGGCCCGCCAGTCCCGGGTGTCCCGGACCAGCTCGCCGAACCGGCTCGAGATGACGCGGTGGCGGGCGGCCGGGGCGGTCGGAATACAGCTCACACCGTGCCGTCCTCCAGCAGGGCGTCCAGCGCCGCGTACCCCTCGGAGACGCCGGTCTCCATCCCGCTGGCCAGCCACTGGTCGCGGGCCTCGAAGGAGTCGCGCAGGCTGGTGGCGTGCAGCAGGGTGCGCCCGTCGCCGAGGTCGGTGAAGGTCAGCGTCTCCAGCGCGACGGCATCGGGCATCTCCTCCCAGGTGAAGGTCTGCACCAGGCGCTCCGGGCTGACCGTGTGGAAGCAGCCGCGGAACGACGTGGACCACTCCTCGCGGCCCGCGGTGTAGCGCCAGGACCCGCCGTCGCGGGCGTCCCAGTAGTCGACGTCGGCACCGATGTCGGCGGGTCCGATCCAGCGCGTGAAGAGCTCGGGGTCGGTGTGCGCCCGGAACAGCTGGGCGGGGCTCGCCGCGAACTCCCGGTAGATGTGGATCATCGGGACGTGCTCGTCGGCCTCGATGCGGGCCGTGGTGGTGATAGTCATGACGCCTGTCCTTCCGTGGGGGTGTGCTGCCGGGGGCGGGTGTCCCCGGTCTCGTCGAGCTCGGCCAGGACCTCGTCCAGGCGCTGGTAGCGCTCCTCCGCCTTCCGGGCGTAGCGCTCGATCCACCGCGTCATCAGGTGCAGCACCTGTGCCTCCAGGTGGACCGGGCGGCGCTGCGCCTCCCGGGTACGGCTGACCAGGCCGGCGTCCTCGAGCACCCTGAGGTGCTTGGACACCGCCTGCAGGGAGACCTCGTAGGGCTCGGCCAGGGCGCCGACGGTGGCGTCACCGGCCGCGAGGCGGGACACCAGGTCCCGACGGGTGGGGTCCGCGAGGGCGGAGAAGACCTTGGACAGCTGGTCGCTCATCGATACTCCTTGTCAACCAAGCGGTGGAATACCAAGGTAGCGCGGCCTTCCAGCGTCGTCAACCATCTGGTTGATAAATGCTCGCGCTCCGGTGCTCACTCCGCGCACGGGCCCCGGCGGTCGGATGGGGGCGCGCCGTCGGCCCGGACGACCTACCGTGAGGAGCTCCGACGAGAGGAGACCAGGTGAGGCTGCCTGCAGCACGTGGACCGGTGTCGCGTGCGGTGATCGACCACCTGCGTGACGCATCCCCGACGACCCAGGACGGGCTCCGGGCGGTGGGGCAGGCGGAGCCGGCCTCGCGGGTCATCGACAACGAGGACGCCCTCCTCGCGCTCTGGCTGGTGCAGGGGCTGAGCTACCACGGGTATGCCGATGTCCTCGCCGACCTGGAGTGGGACCTGGCCGTCCTCGAGGTGCGCACGCGGCTGGAGGCCGCTCTGCAGGAGGAGCTGCTGAGCGTCGCCGCTCCCGTCGTGGAGGCCCTGCTGCCGGAGGCGCAGGCCGATCTCACCGCCACCCTCTTCTCCCTGCCCGACCGGGTCGCCGCCTTCGCGCCGTCGGTCTCGGCCTGGGCACGTTCGTCGATGACGACCGAGCAGTGGCGCGAGATGCTCGTGCTCCGGTCCGCCTCCCAGCTCAAGGAGGCGGACCCGCACACCTTCGCCGTCCCGCGCATCCCCGGGGCCGCCAAGGTGGCGTTGATGGAGATCCAGTTCGACGAGTACGGCAGCGGTGACCCGACCGCCATGCACTCCGAACTCTTCGCCCGGGCCATGCGGGCCGTGGGTCTGGACGGCTCCTACGGCGGGTATGCCGACGCCTGGCCCACGCCCGTGCTGCTGGCCAACGTGACACTGGGCTGGCTCGCGGCTCGGCGTCGGTGGGCTCCTGCCGTCGTCGGGCACCTCACGATGGTGGAGACGACCAGCGCCTTGCCGTCCAAGCTCTACGTCGCAGGGGCGCGACGGCTGGGGCTTCCCGAGGCGGCCTGGCGGTACTTCGACGAGCACGTGGAGGCGGACGCCGCCCACGAGCAGGTCGCGGTGCGTGACCTGTGCGGTGCCTTGGTGGCGGACGACCCGCAGGCGTTGGACACCCTGCTCGTCGGCGCCGTGCTGGGGCTGCACGTGGAGGGCCTGGTCGCCGAGCAGGCGATGGCGGCCTGGGGTGAAGGGCGGTCATGCCTGGAAGTGCCGCTGCCGCCCTGGTCGCGTGTGGCCGCATGAGCGCGGACCGACCGCCGGTGGCCACCCCGCTGCCGGCCGAGGAGGTCCGGCTCACCGAGTGCCCGGACGGGCCGCTGCTGGTGCGCCGTGCCCGGACCGTCATCGACGCCGAGGGTGTCACGCATGCCGTCACCCGCCCGGTCGTCGCACTCTGCCGGTGCGGGGCCAGTCAGCGGCTGCCCTGGTGCGACGGGGTGCACAAGCGGCTCGCCCCGTAGACCACAGGCCAGCGTCACCCAGGGGTCAGGCCCGCTTCCGGTGCCGGTTCGATGGTGAGACGTCGGATCACACCGAAGTCGGTGTGGAAGCGCTGACGCAGGGTGGCGGTCCCGCCGGGGAAGGCGCCGTCGATACGGACGAGCAGGTCGACGGTCTCGGCGTCGACGACGCTGTGCTCCAGCAGCGTGGTGGTGTGCTCGACCGCGGTCGCGGACTCGGTGACCCAGTCGGCGATCGCGTCGATGCCGGTGTACGTCCGGCCGTCGTCCACCACCACGGAGTCGGGGGCGAAGAGCGCGGCGGCGTCGGCATACCGGCCGGAGTCACGAGCGGTGAGATAGGAGCGGACGATGCCGGGGACCTGGCGTGCCTGCTCAGGGGTGAGGGTTGGTGTCACGGGATCTCCTCCGTCTGTCGGGTTGTTCTCAGTATGGGTGCCGGGTCCGACAGAGAGGTGGGGGACGGCTCGCAGTGGGGTCGTTGTGGCGGGTGAGGGGGTCTGAGCGAGTGCACCTGTCAAAACATGACCCAACCTGTCAAAACGTGACCAAGTTTGGCACCCATGGCCAGAGTGAACGGCGTAAACTATCACCTCAAAATTCGGCGTGCAGTTTTCTTCGAGATTGCCAGTGTGCCGAGGTCAGTAATATGCAGAGGTATTTGGTGTGGTGTGGTTCATGTTAGAATTGCGGTTCCGATACATCCGCGCTCAGCGCTCAGTCTGGGGCATTCATGCCGGCTCACGCCATTCACCGCCACTCTCTTCTGCCCCAAAAATTCTTCGCTGTGCTGCTCGGGCTGGGGGTGGCCCTGGCGCTCGTCGTCGTGACGGGGGTCGGCCCGGTGGCGGCGCTGGACCGCGTCGGGTTGGGGACTGCGACCAGCTATGCCGTCCTCGGTGGATCCGCAGTGACGAATACCGGCCCCTCAGTGATCAATGGGGACCTCGGCGTCGCTCCCGGCACCGCGATCACCGGATTTCCTCCCGGTGTGGTGAACGGCGAGGTGCATGCCGCCGACGCGGTGGCGGGTGTGGCCCAGGACGACCTGACCACCGCCTACAACGACGCGGCCGGCCGAGCCACGGATGTCACGATCACCGCGGACCTGGCGGGGCAGTCCCTCACCCCGGGTGTGTATACCGGGGACGCCCTGGCCCTGAACGGTCAGCTGACCCTCGACGGCGGGAACGAGATCGACCCCGTCTTCATCTTCCAGGCCGCCAGCACACTCATCACCGGGTCGAGCAGCTCGATCGTCTTCATCAACGGTGCTGACGCCTGCGACGTCTACTGGCAGGTCGGCAGCTCGGCGACCATCGGCACCACCACCGCCTTCGCCGGCACCGTGATGGCCCTGACGTCGATCACCGCCACCACGGGCGCGACCGTGCAGGGCAGGCTGCTGGCTCGCAACGGCGCCGTCACCCTGGACACCAACACCATCACCGTCCCCGCGTGCGAGACCGGACCGGTTCCGACCGAGCCGGAGCCGACGATCCCGGAGCCGACCGAGCCCGTGCCGACGGAGCCGGAGCCGACGATCCCGGAGCCGACCGAGCCCGTGCCGACGGAGCCGGAGCCCACGATCCCGGAGCCGACCGAGCCCGTGCCGACTGAGCCGGTCCCGACGGAGCCCGTGCCGACTGAGCCGGAGCCGACGATCCCGGAGCCGACGGAGCCTGTGCCCACGGAGCCGGTCCCGACGGAGCCCGAGCCGACGATCCCCGTGCCCACGGAGCCGGTGCCGACGGAGCCTGTGCCCACGGAGCCGGTCCCGACGGAGCCCGAGCCGACGATCCCCGTGCCCACGGAGCCGGTGCCGACGGAGCCCGTGCCCACGGAACCGGTCCCGACGGAGCCCGAGCCCACTGAGCCGGGACCCGTCAACCCTGTGCCCACCGAGCCGGGCCCGCGAGGTCCTCAGCCGAGTGAACCAGGACCCATCGACGAGCAGGTCCGGACGTGGCCCGTCGGTGGCGTCCAGACCGGTGGCGGCGACGGAGGCGGGATGAACGTCACCCTCTTGACGACAGGGCTGGTCGCCATGGCAGTAGGCCTTGGCGGGTTGCTGATCACCCACCGATCCGGGTCACGACGGTCCGAGTGACCGAGTGGCGTTGACGCGTGGGTCACGGTCGCCGCTTGGCGGCTGTGGCCCGCGCGTCGCTGCGATCTGCAGCAACCAGGGTCACCGCCGCAGCTTGAGCCATCCCCAGGCTGCGGTGGCGGCGAAAGCGACGAGGCCGATGACCGTGAGCCAGAAGAGGCCCTCCAGCACCGCGCCGAGGACGGCGAACACGAGCCAGAGCGCGAGCAGGACGAGGATGACAGTCTTCATCCGTCCATCTTCACACCTTAACGAGGTGGCTCGGTCGCGAGGTCGTGCAGCCGCGGCTTCACGGCGGCGAACTCGGAGTCGGCCCTCGCCGCAACGCTAGAGCCCGCGCTCGAAGAGGTGGAACTGGTTCAGGTCAGTGCCTTCGTAGTGCAGTGTGTGGACTCCTAGATCGGTGAACCCGCAGCGGGTGTACAGCTCGCGAGCGGCGATGTTCTCGACGTAGGTGTCGAGCCGGACCGAGCGGCAGCCCTTCTCCCTGGCCACGTCGAGCGACGCTTCGACGAGGAAGCGCGCCACGCCTTGGCGAAGGAAGTCTGGGGATACAGCCAGGGCGTGAACCACGAGGATCTGCTCGGGGGGGACCTCGAGGGCCCACGGTGCATGCAGGTATGCGTCGGGGGCGGCGTGGTTCAGCACGACGACGCCGGCGATCCGCCCGCCGGCCTGGTCAAGGGTGAGGTACAGCTCGCCGGCCTCGATCCATTCCTGGACCTCTGCTTCGCTCGGACGGTTCTCGGTATGCCAGTGCGGGAAGTCCACCGTCACCGCCAGGTGGTCGACGATCTGCCTGTAGGCGGCCTGCGCTGCTGCGGTGTCGCTGGCTTCCGCCTCACGGAAGTTCCAGCGCACGGTGCCATCGCGTCCTTCCACCAGCGCAATCTAACGAGTCGACGTCCCGTCGGGATGTGCAGGGGCTCGCGCGGCCGTGGAACTCGACGGCAATCTGGGTGGTCGGCGGTGACGGCCTACGTGACGGCTCAACAGCCGCCGACCGTTTCCTCGGAAGGGCTATCAGTCGGAGCGGCACCCCCTCTGACCAGCAGTAACTCCGAAGTGGGCCCCGTGGGACTCGAACCCACAACCTACGGATTAAAAGTCCGCAGCTCTGCCAATTGAGCTAGAGGCCCGGGCGCGGCCGGTCCTGCGCTGCGCCGGCCACCAAGGCTAACGGCTCGCCCGAGGGGTCTGTGCCCACTGCTGCGGACGACCGCGATCAGAAGGGTGGGGGCTCGTCATCCGGGCCCACAGGTGGAGGGGTGTTCTCCTCGGGGGTGGTGAGGTGGAGGATGTCGGCGGGGGTGGGGGTTTCTGGTCGTGGTCCGTGGCGTCGGGATCTGCTGGGGGTGGTGTGGGTGATGAAGAGCCAGCCGCCGAGGTGTCCGCCGTGCTCGGCGGAGCCGGGGTGGTCGTCGTCGTCGGTGAGCAGCGCGTGGGGTCCGCGGTGGGCCAGGGCCGCGTACAGGACGCGGGCCACGGTGTCTCTGCGGTGGTCGATGTCGGCCCGCTGTGAGGGGTGCTGCCCACGATGGCCGTCAGGGGCGGGGTTCACCGGTGCGATGGTGTCCAGCGCCTGGCGCAGCCCGGCAGGGCCGAGCGCCTCCGGGCCGATCTGGCTGTGCTCCGGGGGTGCTGAACCCGGCGCTGGGCGGGTGTGTTGTCGGTAGTCGTGGGAGCGGGTGGTGTGGACCTGTCCGAGCAGGGTGGTCCAGGTCAGGTCCCGCATCTGGTTGACGGTGGCGGTGGCCAGGTGCAGGGTCTTGGCCTGGTGCGCCCGCTTCGACAGCGCGACGAGGTTGCTCGTGCCGGTGACCCCGCCCTGGGCGCCCCAGGGCGTGACGTGGTCCAGCTCGCACCGGCCGGCAGGAGTTCGTGAGCCCGGCGCGCGGGAGAACACGTCAGCAGCGATGACGTGGGCGCGCATGTCCGCGTCCGGGCGGTATTGCTGCCGGGTCCGCTCGATCAGCCGCCCGTCCGCGGGATCGGTCAGCAACCGGTGCACCGTCGTGCCCGGGACCAGCGCGAGCTCCCTGACCTGCCCGGGCGAGACGTACACCGGGCGGTCCCCGACCACCAACCCCACCCCAGCACCAGCACCGACGCCGACCCCAGCGCCGGCCTGGGTGTCCTCGCTGGCCGGGGTGCACCCGGGCGCCCCCTGGCCGTGCGGGACTCTAGAAGGGCCTGCCGGTTCTGCGGGGGTTGCGGGGGTGCCGGTGAGGGTGTCCCAGGGCACGATGACCTGCAGATCGATCGGGGGCAGTGCGTGCAGCACCCGTGCCATCGACTCCAGGTCCGCCACCGCCAGCTCCTCCTCTGCCTGGGCCTGGGCCTGGGCCTGGGCCTGGGCCTGGGGCAGGGTGCCGTGGATGAGCAGGGCCGCGGCGACGTCGCAGTGCAGCTGGGGCAGGGTCCGCGGGTCGCCCTGGGTGCGCAGCAACCGCGCGGCGCGATCGATGCGGGTGTGGGCCGCGCACAACGAGACCAACGACCCGACCAGCGTCAACGCCGCACTCCCGTCATCGGCCACGACGAGTTCGGCGTGCCGCTGCTCATACGCCCGACGGCGCCGTTCCCGCTCGGCGATCACGTCCTGACCCTCGGCCCGTACCGCCTCCCGCTCCAACGCCGCGACATAGTCACCCTCGCGCCACGGCCGCACCACCAGCTCACCCTCGCCGTCCACCCGCTCCGCGACGGCCGTCGCCGGGTCGCACCCGAACAGCCCTTCCGCGACGGCTTCGGCCTACGCGACCGGCAACCGGGCGCACCGCCGCCAGAACGCCCGCGCCCGACCCCACCCGATCTCCCCACGATCCATCGCCCCCAACACCAGGGCCCGCACCCCCACCGGCGCGCACGCCAGGCCCA